>JAUNJN010000016.1 GCA_030533235.1 Eubacteriales bacterium
TGGCTGTCCCTGTGGCTGCTGGTACATTGGCTGTCCCTGTGGCTGCTGCATAGCTCCGCATACCGGACAAGTTGCCTGTCCGTCCGGAATCATAGCTCCGCAAACTGAACAATTCATAACAAATCCTCCTGTTTAAATACAAATTAATAATTTGCACACACAATATGTACATTTGATAAAATAATAACACATACCCCCCTTTTATATCAAGGGATTTTTCGATAAATTGTTTCCTTTTCTACTGGTTCTTAAGCATTTCAAATGATCCGAAAACCATAACGTAAGCTTTTAAATCCGTAAACGGCCAAAAAAAGGTTTTAAACTGTCTTGCGGCAACTTGTTCTGCCGCGATCGCTTTTGTCAGCTTCTCCGTCAAATGTTCATTTCCCGCAATCGTGGTATATAAATCATATGGTGGCCAAACAGGCTGCTCTAACCAATCCTCATAGTCCTGATTAATTTCATATATTTCGTCTCGCACCGTCATTTCCGTCTGCATCATATTGTCGGTACCGATATCTCTTATCTCATATCCGTAAATAATCATATTATTTGTCAGCACATCAACGGTCCGCCAAAGCTGTTCCACTGCTTTCTTATTTAATATATGCATATATTCCGCAAGCTGATTGGTGCGTCCGTAAAATGTCATAAGCATACTAAGTCTTACGTTAAGCTGACTCGCAACCCCCACACAAACACTGAAATCAAAATGCGGAAGTTTGGAATAATCCGGTCTATGCATGGATTGAACAAGCTCCTCAATATATTTCATAATTCCCGCATCCGGCACATCATCCTTCAACATCGCCTCAATCATTTTGTAATCATCATGCGAAATGTCCCAAAATGAAAGATCCACACAGGCACACATTTTTTCATCAAGTCCAAATCGTTTTACTGTGCGTTTTAGCAGTTCCGTATCCCTATCAATCAAAACAAGACGAAAGTACTTTGCAAGTCTCGGCAGATCCATATCATTTCCACCGCCCGCTCCCCAAATTGCAAGAACAGGTTTTTTTAAATTCTCATCGATAACCTGCTTCATCCCATACTCCTTCGATATACGAAGGATTTTTTCTGAAACGATTTTTCGTCTCCGATAATAATTTTGCACACTGTCTATGATATAATCAGTAATTTCTCTCCGGTAATCTGTCCATGCATCATACTGATTATCCGTGCATTCTGTCTGTATCATCTGTTCATATGTCATCTAACGGTTCCATCCATTTATATTTTTTTATAAAACAAAAACACCGACCCCGCAGTACTATCTGCAAAACCGATGCTTTCTTTAAGTGGGCCGCCGGGGGCTCGAACCCCGCACACCCTGATTAAGAGTCAGGTGCTCTACCAAATGAGCTAGCGGCCCGTATTTAATTTGTTTGATTTCTCAACCGAACAAGGAATATTATAATACATGCTTTTAAGAAAAGCAAGTACTTTTTTGTATTTTTTTGTATTTTTTTCAGCGTTCAATGTTCTGACATGCATATCATATATTATCTTGCAGTCTAAAGCTTATTATCCCCGGATGTATTCTTTTTTATACACCGAACCAATTGCACCCTTTGCCGAATACATTCCAGTTGTTTAATCTGCTCCAAATTGCACCCGATTGCACGCACAGTCCTTTTCAACGTGCCATGTGAATACACACAGGAATGTATCCGGTATAATATACGCCGACTTCTCATATTAATTCCTTAACACTTCTTACTAATACTATATACAAACACTGTGCGTATGTGCTAATTTCTGCGTCGATATACCATTCTGCAAATCGGATTTCCCTGTTCCGAAAAGCGCTGTTCATATTCTGTCATCACATTTCCCTCTGCATAAGGCGAATTATGCAAATCATATGTAATATTATCTATCTGCCAGCCTGCTTCCTTTGCAGACTCGACCGAAAAATCAAACAACGGTCGATTATCCGTCTTAAATGTGATTCCTGCCTCATCTGACATTATATTTGTATATCTCGCAAGGAATCGGTCCGATGTCAGACGGCGCTTTGCATGTCGATCCTTTGGCCACGGATCTGAGAAATTTAAATAAATGTAGTCAATTTCTCCCTTTTCGAATGCATCTTCAATAAGCTCTGCATCCATACGAATAAAGCATAGGTTTGGCAGCTTGTGCTCCGCCTGCTTTTCAAGTGCACGAACAAGCACACTGGAAAACTTTTCCACCCCGATATAATTGATTTCCGGATGGAGTCTTGCCATATCCATAATAAATCTTCCCTTCCCCATACCAATCTCAATATGAATCGGATGATTATTTCCAAATCGTTCATGCCAACGTCCTTTCATCTCGGAAATTTGCTCCTCTAGCACAACATATTCACTTGCTGCAATTGTTTCTCTTGATCCTTTCACGTTTCTAAGTCTCATGATGACCTCCGAACTTTTGTAGTTTTATATCTGAATCTTGTTATACAATATACCATAAATCATCGATTGGCAACATCCGATACCATTGTTTCTTATTTTTCATTGGAATCCCCATTTTCTTGCTTGTTTTTTGAGATGTTTTATAGCATAATTAGTTTGTGATGGTGCGTACATTTTTCGTACCGGTTAGGGGGACAACTATGGATAAACAACCGAAGACAAATTTTGAACAAATTCGCGTTGCCAACAAAGAGATGCTGGACTATTTTAATGATTCCTTTTTAAACTCTTTGGAGGAGCTTCAGGAATTAAAAACCCAGGCATTTGAAATTGATATCAAAATAGAGGAGCTGGAGAAAACAAAGGATCTTTATGCCTTCAAATCCACCTCAAAGAAAAGTGTCTTTTCTCCAAAGACTAATGACAACATCGAAACGGAACGCAGTCGTATTATCGACAATCAGATTGAAGATTTGCTGGGTGTCAAAGAAACGCTCGGATTCAAAATCAGGAGTACGGAGCGTTCTCTCGAAAGCTTAAAGCGAAGGCTTAAGCTTCTGACCGATGCAGAGGATTCCATCAACGAATTAATGGAATATTATCCATCCCTAAACACAACCGCCTCATCGGTCGGTAAAGCCGACGATTATTCATACGATGAAAAAACGACAAACGATTGTTCCGCACATGGTTACAATATCTTAATGCTGTCTGCATTTGAGAAAACATATCTGTCTGCAATGATCGACAAAGATGTTAAGGTTGAAATCGACAACCTGTCGCACAAAATGGAAATGCTTTCTTATCTGCTTAGCACGGATGTTTCCCGCGCCAAGCTTACGTTGCAGGAAATCATTCTTGCGTCGAACAAGCTATCCAATACGGTAACCGATATTTGCGACCATATAAACAGCCATGTAGACAGTTCCAAGCCAATCTGGAACTGCCTGGATGAGTTTATTATGAACGAGCGCGATCAACATCCGGAGTATTTGATTGATACGGATATTTCATGCGCAAGCTATGAAACAAGTCTGCATCCTGTTTTCACAATTAACATTATTACACTTCTTTCTATCTTCTTTGATAACGTATTTAAGCATGCAAATGCAAACAGTATTTCTCTTGTGATGAAGATTTCCGACGAAGAAGTGGATGCATCCATCATGGATAACGGAACCGGAATTTCAAAAGACTACTTGACAAGCAGTCCTTGGTACAGTAGTCTACACAAGGCACATGAAATAATTTACCTATTAAATGGTACGCTTCTTGTAACCGGCGAGCCGAATGCCGGAACACATGTGAAGTTTCATTTTCCTGTAAAAGGTTAACTATATCGGAGGACACTATGAAAAATAAGATTATTGATTTAGTTCATGCTAATGTAGAAGGTCTTTCAAGGGATGCTATTGCCTCTCTCATTGAAATTCCGCCAAAATCAGAGCTCGGAGATTTTGCTTTTCCTTGCTTTTCACTCGCCAAAACAATGCGCAAAGCTCCACAGATCATTGCCCAGGAGCTTTGTGATGCAATCGGCACCGTAGATGATATTGATGAAATTAAGGTTCAGGGCGCATACTTGAATTTTTATATTAATAAAGATACCTTTGTAAAGTCTATGGTAGAATCTGCATCCGCGGAAGATTTCGGTTCCTCCGACGTCGGAGCAGGACAAACCATCTGTATCGACTATTCTTCACCAAATGTTGCAAAGAATTTCCACGTTGGTCATCTTCGTACAACGATTATCGGAAATTCATTATATAAAATATTTTCAAAGCTTGGATACAAGGTTGTCCGTATCAATCATTTAGGTGACTGGGGCACCCAGTTCGGCAAGCTCATTGTTGCCTATAAAGCTTGGGGCAACGAAGAAGCCGTAAAAAAAGATGGCGTTGCAGAGCTTATGCGTTTATATGTCCGTTTCCATGATGAAGCTGAAAAGAATCCATCATTAAACGATGAAGCGCGTGCCTGGTTTACAAAAATGGAACACGGCGATGAAGAAGCTCTTCGTATCTGGCAATGGTTTAAAGATATCAGTCTAATTGAATACAAACGCACATACGAACTGCTTGGTGTTGATTTTGATTATTATCTTGGTGAAAGTTTTTACTGCGATAAAACCGAAGATGTTGTAAAACGTCTCACTTCTGCAAACCTGTTATCAGAAAGTCAAGGCGCAAAAATTGTAGATCTTGAAGCATATGATATGGCACCGTGTCTTATTCTAAAAAACGACGGAAGCTCCATTTATGCAACCCGTGACTTAGCAGCCATCTTCTATCGTAAAGAAACCTACAATTTTTCAAAGTGCTTATATGTAACCGGCCAGGAACAAAAGCTTCATTTTGCACAGGTATTTAAGGTCGTTGAATTACTCGGAAACGACTGGGCAAAGGATCAGCTTGTTCATATTCCATACGGTCTTGTAAGTTTGGAGGGTGCAAAGCTTTCTACCAGAAACGGAAATGTCATTTATGCAGAAGACATTTTATTGGAAGCCATCTCCAAAATCCGTGAAATCATCGAGGAAAAAAATCCAAACATTCCGGATAAGGATGAAACTGCAAAAAAAATCGGTGTCGGTGCAGTATTATTTAATGACTTGTACAATCAGAGAATTAAGGATGTTTCCTTCAAATGGGAAAAACTCCTCAACTTTGACGGTGAAACCGGTCCGTATGTACAATATACCTACGCACGCTGCGCAAGTATTTTGAGAAAGATTGACGATTTCGACCCAAGTGCTCCGATTGATTATTCTCAAATTACAAATCCGGAAGCGATGGATTTGTTAAAGGAAATCACCCGATTCCCGAAGGTTATTTTGGATGCCTCCGAAAAATATGAGCCTTCTGTTATCGCGCGTTTCGCAGTTGATGTTGCGCAATCCTTCAACAAATTCTACAACGCCTGCAGAATTAATGTGGAAGATACCTCCACACGAAATGCACGAGTAATGCTTGTATATCTTACAAAGAAAACAATTAAGGATGCATTACTTCTCCTTGGAATCGAATGTCCGGAACAAATGTAGTTCTTATTTACTTACAAAATGAATTTGTTTTTCGTATTATTTTTTATGACCACCGATCCATTGTATAGTTATTAACATAAGTTATCCACAAAGCCACAGTTATTATTTTTAATATATCTGTGGCTTTTTTATTATATGAATTACTGTGGATAAATATGTTTATTTTGTGGACTATTTATTGCTACTACAATATATAGTTTTTTCTCCTTGTGATTAACTTTCCTTTATAATCTATGTATTTTCGTTCCCAAATACACTTTTCCACATAGTTATCCACATTTTCCTCCATTTTTTAAAAAGTTATTCACATATGGTTATATGCATTTACCCAGTCACTATGTTTCACGTGAAACATACAATAATATTCTCTTTACAATCTAGTAATTCATCAGTCGAATGGAGTATAATTACGAATATGCGCTTGAACATCACATCTATTATCATTTTGTATTAATGTAATTATTCTATGATACTCTCTATGATATATTCAATGATACAATGTTTATATTTTCTTTATATAATGTTTCACGTGAAACATTCTTTGTTATGAAGTACTGACAGATATATTAATTTGTAATGAAACTATCATATAATACATATGAACGCATCCTTATATCACATATTTATATATTCATCAATAAATACTATCTAACAATTATATATTAATTTATATTCCAAAACATCTATATGTATGAAGATATATTTAATCTTACCTTGTTTATTTATGTGACACACTTTAGATTTGTACAACTATTTAATTGTATGTCTTTCCACATCTGGTTTACATAACTATGTTAGGTATATTTTTAATAGTAAACAACTATTATGACATATTAATTCTATTTAATATTTTGATTTCACAATTTATTGTCTCTATATTAATTACGATTTATATATCCATATTAATATCAATTTTGATACTGACAATATTAGTATTGATGATTTTTCATTTTGATTTCCTATCTCTATTATTCATTCTTTGAATATTGTCAAAGTATAATAATTGTAATTAATTACTAATACATTATCACGAATGTTTCACGTGAAACATTCTATACGTAATCGTAATATAATATATAACATTAATGTTTTTTAAAGAGTCAAAACAACATCTAATATATGCAGCGAATACATTTTACAATCATCACGTAAATGAGTAAATTGTTTCTATACAAAAAGTGTTTTACGCAACACGTTATTCAATTACAAGACATGTTTCACGTGAAACATTATAAATCACTTTACAAAAAACTTTTCAAAACAAATTCCATCCAGCCAAGTGAAACAGTGAAATCTCAACGCAGATAAAAATCTATATATTGTACCCTCTAAACACAAGTACCTATATTTAGATATAGCACAAAAGAGTGAAAAGTGTTATAATACTGTTTACGTATGGAGGTTTGAGTATGGGAAGAATAATAGCCATCGCCAACCAAAAGGGCGGTGTAGGAAAGACAACAACATCAATCAATCTTGCCGCATGTCTTGCGGAGAAGAAAAAGAAGGTACTGGCAGTTGATATGGATCCACAGGGAAACCTGACAAGCGGCCTTGGTATTGATAAAAATACACTTTCCCTCACAATCTATGATGCGATGTGCGGCGAATGCAACATTGGCGAATGCATGGTTGTCCACCCACTCGGCAGTAAATTGAATTTAAGTGTTCTCCCATCAAGCCGAGAGCTTGCCGGTGCAGAAGTTGATTTTATGGACAGAGAACGTCCACAATACATATTGAAGGAACTTCTGGCCAAGGTTCGAGACAAATATGATTTCATAATCATTGATTGTCCACCCGCATTGGGTATGCTTACAGTCAACTCCATGACAGCTGCTGACACAGTACTTGTTCCGATTCAATGTGAATTTTTTGCTTTGGACGGACTATCCCAGCTTATATACACGATTGACTTAATTAAGAAGAAGCTAAACCGAGAGCTTGAAATCGAGGGTGTTGTCTTTACAATGTACGATGCAAGGACAAACCTTTCATTAGAAGTAGTAGAAAATGTGAAAGAGAATCTGGATCAATTCATCTACAAAACAATTATCCCAAGAAACGTAAGACTGGCAGAGGCTCCAAGCTTCGGATTACCAATTAATTTATATGATAGTCGTTCTGCCGGGGCTCAAGGATACCGGGATCTTGCAACAGAGGTCATCAAAAACAAATTATATGCAAACTTATAAATCAACGTAGTTTAATCTATAGATATAACACATTATACTATCTTTATTTACAAAGGGGAGGCACATCCATGGCAACACGCAGAGGATTAGGCAGAGGTCTTGACAACCTGATACCGACTGACGAACCGATATCAAATAAGAAGGATACAACCGTAAAACCGGTTGTAAAAACAGAGGTTAAGGAAGTCATCAAAAAGGTAGAGCAGACCTTGAACATCAATAGAATTGAACCAAACAAAAATCAGCCAAGAAAACATTTCGATGAAGACGCACTTTCTGAACTGGCTGATTCCATCAAACAATTTGGTATTATCGAACCGCTTGTTGTTGTCAAACGTAAGGGCTTCTATGAGCTGATTGCAGGTGAGCGACGCTGGAGAGCTGCACGTCTTGCCGGTCTTAAGGAGGTTCCGGTTGTAATTAAGGATTACTCCGATCAGGAGGTTGTTGAAATTGCCCTGATTGAAAACATTCAGCGTGAGGATTTAAATCCAATTGAAGAAGCACACGCATACGAAAGATTAATCCAGGAATTCCACTTAAAGCAGGATGAAGTTGCTGAACGTGTTTCCAAGAGTCGTACCGCAATAACAAATGCGCTGCGTTTGTTAAAGCTTACTGAACCGGTTCAACAGATGTTGATTGATGATATGCTTTCGACCGGACATGTTCGTGCATTAATCAGCATTGAAAATCCGGATCTTCAATACGAGACTGCCATGTTTGTGTTTGACAAAAAGCTTTCTGTTCGCGAAACAGAGAAATATGTCAAAAAACTTTTATCTGAAAAACCGGCAAAACAGGAAGAGGCCGCTACAACCGATTATTCCTTCCTATACAAGGAAATTGAGGAGCATTTAAAAACAATCCTTGGAACAAAAGCCACAATCAAGGCAAAAAATAAAGATAAAGGCAAAATCGAAATTGAATATTATTCAGAAGCTGACTTAGATCGTATCACACAGCTTCTTTACAACGCAAAATAGAAAAGAGGAACCCACAATGAACGAGATTACCGTACTTGGTATGAACATAAAATTTGTAACAACCATTTTGGTGCTCCTTGTAATATTTCTTCTCGTATTAATATTTCTCATGATTCGTAAAATGAATATCATGAGCAGAAAATACAGCGCTCTGATGAGCGGTAAAAAAGGCGCCGACCTCGAAAAAATCATCCGTATACGTTTTAAGGAAATGGATCAGGTCAAGGCAAACGCCAAACGCGTTACAAAGGAACACAAAGAGATTAAAGGACATCTTTCCTCGTGTATTAATAAATACGGCCTCGTAAAATACGATGCATTTAACGAAATGGCCGGTAAGCTAAGCTTTGTTATTGCACTTCTAAATGACGAAAATTCAGGAATTGTTCTAAATGCAATGCATTCACGTGAAGGTTGTTTTACTTATGCAAAGGAAATCATCAAAGGCGAATCCTTTATCCCACTTTCCGATGAAGAAAAGCAAGCCTTAGAACAAGCCAAAACCGTAGAAGAGGAAATTAACGACTTAACCAAAGAAGCTGAAACGGAAGACGATATCAACTTTGATTTATAGTAGAAAGGACAAAGATTATGTTAGACATCAAATTTGTGAGAGAAAACCCGGATATTGTAAAAGAAAATATAAAAAAGAAATTTCAGGACAACAAGCTTCCTCTCGTAGACGAGGCAATTGAGCTTGACCAAAAGGCAAGATTACTTCAACAGGAAGCCGACGAGCTTCGTGCAAAGAAAAATGCAATTGCCAAACAAATCGGTGTACTCATGGCACAGGGCAAAAAGGAAGAAGCCGAAGAAGTTAAGAAGGAGGTTGCCGCAAATGCAGCTCGCCTTGCCGAATTAGAAAAACAGGAGCCGGAAGTAAGAGAGCAGTTGAACAAAATCATGATGGTTATTCCGAATATTATTGATCCAACAGTTCCAATCGGTAAGGACGATTCCGAAAATGTTGAGCTCGAGAAATTTGGCGAGCCGGTAACTCCTCCGTTTGAAATTCCATATCACACAGAAATCATGGAAAAATTAAACGGTATTGATTTGGACAGTGCCCGCAAGGTTGCCGGAAACGGTTTCTACTATTTAATGGGTGATATTGCCAGATTACATTCTGCAATTATTTCTTATGCAAGAGATTTCATGATTGACCGAGGATTTACTTATTGTATTCCTCCGTTCATGATTCGAAGCAACGTTGTAACCGGAGTTATGAGCTTCGCAGAAATGGATGCAATGATGTACAAAATCGAAGGTGAGGATCTATATCTCATTGGCACAAGCGAGCATTCCATGATTGGTAAATTTATTGACACAATGATTGCTGAAGAATCCTTGCCACAGACACTTACAAGCTATTCTCCTTGCTTCCGTAAGGAAAAAGGTGCACACGGTATTGAGGAACGAGGTGTTTATCGTATTCACCAGTTTGAAAAGCAGGAAATGATTGTTGTCTGCAAGCCGGAAGAAAGCCCGATGTGGTTTGACAAGCTCTGGAAAAATACCGTCGATTTATTCCGTTCTATGGACATCCCTGTTCGTACAATCGAATGCTGCTCAGGCGATTTGGCAGATCTTAAGGTAAAATCCTATGATGTCGAGGCTTGGTCTCCTCGTCAGCAAAAGTATTTTGAAGTTGGCAGCTGTTCAAACCTCGGTGACGCACAGGCACGCAGACTTAAGATTCGCGTAAAGGGTAAGGACGGCAAATACTTTGCTCACACATTAAATAATACAGTTGTTGCTCCACCTCGTATGTTAATTGCATTCCTCGAGAATAATTTGAACGAAGATGGTAGTATTAATATTCCAAAGGTACTTCAGCCTTACATGGGTGGTAAGGAGAAGATCTGTTAGGAGGCTTTCATGCATTCATATTTAAGAGCCATTGGATTTAGCAAAATAAAATCCCGCAAGCAGTTAGAACAAATTTATCGCCATACCTTACGGGAACCAAACAGAAAGATAGCCACGACCATCAGCGTGGATACTTCTCTCATACAATTTGAAAAAGACTTCGGCCCTTCCATAGGTCTTGCACTGATTGGAGAATATGATGCAAACGGTGCATTATCTATCGAACATTACTACCCTTACCTAAAGGGTGAGGCCTTTATGGAATACGAGAATATTACGATTGAGAAGCAGACTGACAAAGAATCCTATGCCGGTGTGTGCGATGATTTTCGCCTGGGTATGACACTCATCTTTTATGTGCAAAACATTGCAGATTATGCCAAATCCAAATGGTTTAATTATTCCAATCGGCATTTATCCTCTGTAAAGTTCTCTGCACTTTCGGTAAGCGGAACGATTTTGCTTGGTGTCTATCAAAACAAAAGCAGCCGCCGTTATCTTGAACAAATGAAGACGGCCCGTTACGATCTTCTTTCCGCTGCAAAAAACGGAGATACCGAAGCAATTGAAAACTTAACCATCGAGGAAATGGATACGTATACAACCTTAACAGGTCGTGTCCAAAAGGAAGATATATTATCCATCGTGGATACGAGCTTTATGCCATGCGGTGTTGAATGCGACCACTATATGATTGTCGGTAACATTCTGAAGGTTACCGCTGTTACCAATCATTTATCCAACGAAACAATATTTATTCTGCTGCTTGAGTCAAATGACATCATTCTCAACGTTGCGATTAATGAACAGGATCTTCAGGGTGAACCCCAAGAAGGTCGTCGCTTCCGTGGTGAGATTTGGCTCCAGGGTACTGTAAGAATATAAAACGAAATGAAGATACAAACAAAGCCCCGCGATATCGCAGGGCTTTGTTGTCATAAAGCGTCTTCGTATTTTTGTTTAAAGTTATATAACGCTCCAAACAAGTTGGAATCGTTTCGATATTTGCAAACATCCAGACGAATCTCATTTAATATCGGATCTGTCTGTTTTATTTCATTTACATATCGCATAATTCCTTCGAAAAATGCAGGTTCCGCACTGATACCGCCTCCGATTAATATAACATCCGGATCTAAAATAGCATAAAGTGTACAACAGCCTTTTGCAATGGAAAAATAAAAATCCTCCAACAGCTCCTGCATATCCTTGTTCCCTTCTCTTGCAAGCTTGTAAATAAGCTCGCCGTTTACCTCGGCCGGATTCATTTGAAGCTTTTTTGCCGCCATCACACAGTTAGCAGACGTCGACGCGGTTGCAGATAAAAAGAAGGAATGATCATATGCCTCATACAAGTTTGTACATTTCGGCAGCTGTTTCATTTTGTCCATATCCTTGCGGTCCATATTTCCCATCATATACGAAAGCTCACCGGCAATCATACGATTTCCGCGATACACCTTCCGGTCTATGATAACACCACCGCCGACCCCTGTTCCAAAAACCATAACGACTGCATTTTGAACGTCCTTGGCATTTCCAAGCCATACCTCTGCCAAAGCAGCACACTTTCCGTCGTTTTCCAAGGCTACACGAATACCGTCGCAACGCTTCGAAAGCAAATCACCAACCGGCACCTGATCGAGATAAGTCAAAGCACCGCCGCCGTAGACAATTCCGTTCTCCACATCTACACGACCGGGCAAATCCATAGCGATACCTTCTATTGTTTCCTTCTCTTTGTATTCGTCATAAACCTTCCCAATTGCTTCGATAAATTCTTCCGGTTTTGTTTCCTTCGCACGTTTTGACTCGAATTTGCCTTTCTCGCGAATCTCACCTTCTCCGGTCATGCACGCATATTTCACAAATGTTCCGCCGACATCAAATACCAGATACATGCTACGCCCTCCTATAATATGATTGAAATCTCCGTAATAACCATCTTTTCGTTAATTTTACTATGATTTCTCCGGTTGCGCAACGACTTACCGCTCTGATTTCATAAAGGTTCTGTAAAATGCGAAGGAGAGCACCGCTCCGATAAACCAGCCGACCGGCCATGCACACCATATACCGACGCTTCCAAACATCTTCGAAAATATAAACGCAAGCACCACTCGAAGAATTAAATCACTGAATGTTCCAATCATAAAAGGAACCATCCGTCCTGCACCGCGGAGCACACCGTCCGCGATAAGTTTCACGGAAATCACGAAATAAAACGGCGCTACTATCCGCAAAAACATAATGCCCGTATCCAAAGCCTGAACAGACGGAGCATGGATAAACACATGCACAAGCGCTCTGCCAAATACAAGATATGCAAACACAATCGGAGCCGAAATTGTCCAAACCATATACAGACCTCCGCGAAATCCCTGTCTGATTCGTTCCTTCAATCCTGCACCTAAGTTTTGCGCCGCAAAGTTTGACATTCCGTTTCCGAGTGTTGTAAACGATGTAATAACCAGATTGTTAAGCTTGATTGCGGAAGCATATCCTGCAATTGTTCCGGCACCATATCCGTTAATAATACTCTGTATTAAAATATTACCGACCGACACAAAGCTTTGCTGCAGAATACTCGGAATTGCAATCTTCGCAAAGTCACGTAAAAGACTCCACGAAAAAACCGGCGCCTTCTCCTTTGTCTTAAATGCATCCATCCGCCTGAATACAAACGTAACCGCGAGCACACAGCTTACTCCCTGACACAAAAACGTCGCCCATGCGACTCCGGATACTCCCATGTGAAAGCCCTTTACAAACAAAATATCTACAGCAATATTTGCCGTTGATGAAGCTGCCAGAAAATAAAATGGTGTCTTTGAGTCGCCGAGCGCAGAAAAAATGCCGGTCGACATATTATAAAAAAACACAAAAGGAAGACCCAATATGTAAATATCCAGATAAAGCTTTGATGCAGAAAGCAGCTTCTTTGGTGTCCGTATTGCCTCCAGCATCAACCCGGAGCATAAAATTCCAACAAGCATCAATACCGCACATAATACCGCACTTGAAATAAGCGCCGTAGATACTGCGGTTTTCAGATTTCTTGTATCCTTTGCACCAAACAATTTGGCAACAATGACCGAACAGCCTATATTACAGCCGAATGCAAAGGCAATGAAAATCAAAGTAATTTCATAGCTGTTTCCAACCGCTGCGAGAGCATCTTCACCGATAAACTTACCCGCCACAAAGCTGTCCGCAATGTTATACAGCTGCTGAAATATAATACTTCCAAACAACGGAAGACAAAATTTCCATAATACCTTTTTGGGATCGCCAATTGTTAAATCTTTATTCATAAGTCACACCTCACCGGAAAAAGTATAGTACAAACGCTTTGAAATGTAAATCTTCTTTACTTTTTTGTTAGAATAAATTACAATGTTAAAGGTTATAAATTTTATATAGGTTTCCGTAGCTCAGCAGGATAGAGCAACCGCCTCCTAAGCGGTAGGTCGGGCGTTCGAATCGCCTCGGGAACACGCAAAGCCATCTCGGTCGGAGATGGTTTTTTCATAAAAAAGGAGGACAACTATGCCACACAATAAATCAACTGACAAAATTTATGTCATTGGTCATAAAAATCCTGATACCGATTCCATCTGTTCGGCAATATGCTATGCATATCTAAAGCGCGAGCTGACCGGACAAAACTATGTTCCGATGCGTGCCGGTGAAATCAACGCAGAAACAACCTTTGTTATAAATACATTTCATATGGATCCTCCGGAATACGTCGAAAATGTCTATACACAGGTAAAGGATGTGGAGTATCGTCATTTAGACGGCGTTCCGGATGATATTTCCATCAAAAAAGCATGGGAAATCTTAAGTGCATCCGGCGCAACGACGCTTCCTTCCGTCGACAGCTCCGGCCATTTGGAAGGTCTTATTACGGTTCGTGATATCGCCATGACTTATATGGAGGTCTATGACAATGAGATTATTGCAACCGCAAAAACACCTTATTCCAATATTATTGATACATTGTCCGCATCACTTCTTGTCGGAAATAAAAACAACACGGTACAAACAGGTAAAGTGTTAATTGCCGCAGCCAATCCGGACATGATGGAAAATTATATTTCCAAAGGCGATATTGTTATTCTCGGAAACCGTTATGAATCTCAGCTATGCGCAATCGAGATGGAAGCACAATGCATTATTATCTGTGATGGTGCCGTTGCATCCAAGACAATCACAAAGCTCGCGGAGGAACGTGGTTGTTCCATCATCAGTACGCCATATGATACGTACACGGTTGCCCGCTTAATTAACCAGAGTATTCCGATTCGTCATTTCATGAAAAAGGAGAATCTGATAACCTTTTCTACCGAAGATTATATCACGGATATACGTGGGGTTTTGGCAAGCAAACGACATCAGTATTATCCGGTGTTAAACGAATTCGGACGCTATGTAGGTCTGATTTCCCAACGTAATTACTTGAATGCTAATCCGAAAAAGGTTATCTTAGTTGATCACAACGAGCATGCACAAACAGTAGATGGCATTGATGAGGTCACTCTTTTGGAAATCATCGACCATCACCGTATCGGCGGCTTGCAGACAATGAATCCGGTATACTTCCGCAATCAACCGCTTGGCTGTACGGCAACCATAATCTATCAGATGTTTCAGGAATCCGGTGTTGCGATTCCAAAGGATATTGCAGGACTTCTCTGTTCTGCCATTCTGTCCGACACTCTGATGTTTCGGTCTCCGACTTGCACGGCAATTGACAAGGAAGCTTGTAAAACCCTGGCAGGCATCGCGGGAATTGACATCGAAGCATATGCCGTAAAAATGTTTCATGCCGGCAGTAAGCTTCGCGACAAAACCGACGAGGAAATCTTCCATCAGGATTACAAGGTATTCTCCACAGACAGTTTTACATTCGGAATCGGACAGATTTCTGCATTTACGAATGACATTTTAGATGACATTAAGCCTCGTATTCTATCCTATATGAAACAGGTTTTCCCCGAAAAAGAGGTTGATATGCTGTTCTTCATGCTGACGAATATCTTTACGGAGACGACAGAGCTTTTGTTTTATGGAAAAGACGCAGACAAACTTATGGCACAGGCATTTCCAAAAGCCGAAATATCTGAGACGAGTGTCTTACTTCCACAGGTTGTCTCCCGAAAAAAGCAGGTTATTCCAAAAATAATGAATGCAGCACAGGCATAACCGGAACCCATAGAGTAACATATAGCCGGTTGTGAAAAAATGTGAAATTCTTACACAATCAGCTTTCTCCACGGTGATGGTTCCATTCCGGGACCGCTTCCGCTTAGTTGCTCCGCGTAGCAGTACTAAATTCGTGCGTTGCACTCATTAAGTACTGACGGTCGCAAATGTCCCTGCATGGAATCCATCACCGTGGAGAAAGTGTCCGTGTAAAAACCATGCCAACAATTCCTTGACGGAAACGAATATCTGTCTGGAATATTATTTATGGGATAGCAACAGCCATGATTCTCATAATGATATAAAAGCAAAGACGATAGCAAGGCTTTCGTAATGAGGTTTGCGCTAGCTACCGGCACCAAGCCCACTGTCTGAGCCCGAAAGGGCGAGTTTGGGCGACTGCCGGTAAATAAGCGCGCGAACCGAATAGAAAACGAAGCGTGTCTTGCGTTATATCATATGTGAATATGGCGTACGGATAGGCGGATAAGAGTATTGCCAACAATTCCTTGACAGAAACACCGCAAACGCTACAGTTGTCAATATTTTGGAATTATGCTATGATAATACAAATGACTTAAGGAGGTTTTGCATCCATGAAACATCGATCCGGATCAACGCTTACAATCAGTGCTGTTGCATTTATTGCATCGCTTTTAGCAGATATTTATTTGATGCTCGTATATCCGTCTTCCATCGAATTAATTGTTGCTGTTTCGCTTATCGTGATTGTGGATACTTATTTTATGGTAGATGCAATTCTTGCGAAGGTCGATGAAGTTGTATCCCTAAATCTTGACAAACAAAACGAATTGACAAAGGTTGAAAAGGGAATTTACTCGGTAGCCAAACGAGAGGAAATTGCTCGTGGGCAAAGTATGTCCGGACTTGTTGATTTGATTTTGGAAATGAAAAACGAAAATGCAGCCTTGATGAATGAGCTGATTGACCAAGATAAGGTTATGACCAAGCTTACAATCAAAAAAGATATGGACAATACGACCAAGGTTGTAAACAGCAATGAACGCATGGCTGTATTACTTGCACAGATGGCAACCGCCAACGCAAAATCACAGAAAGAAGCATTAGAAATTCTAAATGATATTTGCAAAGAGCTCGAATCACGAAACGGCAATTTAGACACTACAAACGATTTTTCACATTTACGTGTCATGAAATCATAAGCCGGGTAAGAGAGGACCCTGATGAATTACATCGTTTTTGATCTTGAATGGAATCAGGCAGGCAGTGGATATGAACCAAACCCCAAACTTCCCTTCGAGATAATTGAGATCGGTGCTGTCAAGATGGACAGCAATTTTAATATTATTGATACGTATTCCAGTATTGTTAAGCCCCGCATATACAAACGCTTACAGCAACATGTCCGGGAAATGCTAAACTATGATGAAGCTACCTTACGCAAAGGTCGCCCATTTGATATGGTTTGCAGAGAATTTCTTAAATGGTGCGGCGAGGATTATATATTTTGTACCTGGGGATCCATGGATTTGTACTATCTGCAAAACAATATGGATTTTTACTACATGCGCAAGCTACCATCCCCGCTCAAATATTACAATATCCAACAGATTTACGCAGATACGGTAGACAAAGAAGGTTCCATTGTCAAGCTTGAACGCGCTGTCGAATTTTTACAAATTCCGATTGACCGACCGTTCCACAGTGCCGTAAATGATGCATACTATACCGGACTTGTACTTGCGGCAAAGCATCCAAAGGACTTAGAGGATCGTTACACCTACGATATCTACAACAACCCAAAGGACAAAGAAACTGAAATAATCGCTTATCATAAGCGCTACATGGAACATATTTCCAGAGAATTTCCGGATAAAATACAGGCGATGGATGACCGAGATTTAGTCTCGACCTACTGCTACAAATGTAATAAAAAACTATCCAAGAAAATCAAATGGTTTTCAAGCTCTCCAAACTCGTATGTCTGTGTAGGAAAGTGCTGGTCACACGGTTTAGTAAGCGGAAAAATTAAATTTAAGCAAGCCAAAGACGGCAATGTTTTTGTTATAAAAACAATGCAGCCAACCGACAAAAAAGGCATGGAGCAGGTCAAGGCAAGACAAAATGAGCTCCGGGTACGACGTCAGGAAAAACGTCACAACAAAAAGATTACATATCCGAATTAGTCCGTAATATAAAGCAAACAGCCCCTTTTTATGAAAGGGGCTGTTTGCTTGCTGTTCCGGGTTTTCTCGGATAGCTCTTTGGTGTTGGTTTAACTTTTTTTATAAATACAAAGCTACGGTGAATATCAGAACCCGGAAGTATCAAATGCTTTGTTTCCTTTATGCTTCCGCCAAGTATCGAAACTGCTTTTTTTCCTTGCGCAAGCTCTTCCTCGATTTTGTCCGTTTTATAAGGGATAAAATATCCTCCGACCTTAGCAAACGGCATACAATATTCTGCAAGTACCGCCATATTTGCAACCGCCCGCGATACGACAACATCAAAGCCTTCACGAAGTTTCGCATTTCTTCCGCCTTCCTCGGCCCGTCCATGAATACATTCAACCGGAATTTTTAGTGTCTCCGCTGTTTCCTGTAAAAATCTTACACGTTTATTTAAGGAATCAAATAATGTCACCTTTAGATTTGGAAATGCAATCTTAAGAGGAAATCCCGGAAACCCGGCACCTGTTCCGACATCAATTACCGACAATTCCTTCTCATAAATATCCGGAAAATATATCGCAACTGCAAGGCTGTCAATAAAATGCTTTAATATGACGTCCTCACGCTCCGTAATCGCCGTAAGATTCATCACTTTGTTTTTTTCAACCAACAAATGAAAATACGTATCGAACTGTGCAAGCTGATTTTCTGTTAATATCACCTTACCATCTGTGATACTTGTTACATATTCTCTTATTTTTTCCATTCAAATCTTTTAACCTTCTCTTTGATTTTTAGCAGTCAAATAAATTAACAGTACTGAAACATCTGCCGGCGATACCCCGGAAATACGGGAAGCCTGACCGATGGAAGTTGGACGAATCGCAGACAGCTTTTGTCTTGCCTCTTTGCGCAAATTCGGAACATCCTCATAATTCAAATCATCCGGTATACGTTTCTTTTCCATTTTTCGAAATTGTTCTACCTGCTGTTTTTGTCTGCTGATATATCCATCATATTTAATCGAAATATTAATCTGCTCGATCACCTCCGGTGAAAGCTTTGTATCCGGACGTTTAGAATCCAGCTCGGCAATCATTTCATAATCAAGCTCGGGTCTTCGTATCAATTCTGCAAGAGTTGCAGCAGTTCCGAGGGGAGAACTGTTATGAGCAATTAAAAAATCCTGAACAACCTTTCCTCCTCCGACAACAACCTCGTTCATACGTGCAACCTCTGCTTCAATCTGACTGCGCTTCTCACAAAAACATGCGTACCTTTCATCGTCAATGAGTCCAATCTCATGACCAATTTCCGTCAAACGAAGATCCGCGTTGTCCTGACGTAACAATAATCGATATTCGGCCCGCGAAGTCATCATACGATATGGCTCGTTTGTCTCCTTTGTCACAAGGTCATCAATCAGCACACCGATATATGCCTGTGATCGGTCTAACACTAGTGCAGGTTTTTCCTGCAGCTTACGCGCAGCATTAATACCGGCAATAATACCCTGTGCTGCAGCCTCCTCATAGCCGGAGCTTCCATTGATCTGTCCTGCAAAAAACAAACCATTGATATCGCGCAATTCCAAATTTTCCTTTAGGTTTGTTGCATCAATACAATCATATTCGATTGCATAGGCGTTACGCACAATCGCAACATGTTCAAGTCCCGGAACCGTACGTATCATCGCATATTGAACATCCTCCGGTAACGAAGATGACATACCTCCCATATACATCTCATTTGTAAATTCGCCTTCCGGCTCAATAAACAGCTGATGACGATTTTTATCCGGAAACTTCATGACCTTATCTTCAATGGATGGACAATATCTAGGTCCCGTTCCTTCGATAAATCCGGAAAACAGCGGTGATCTGTCAATGTTGTCCTTAATAATTTTGTGAGTCTCTTCATTTGTATACGTTAACCAGCATGAAATCTGTTCACGCTTGATATCTTCTTCTTTGTTTGTGAAGGAAAAAGGAACAATATGTTCATCTCCCTTTTGTTCTTCCATTTTTGAAAAATCGATTGTTTTTTTATCTAGACGTGCCGGCGTACCTGTCTTAAATCTACGGATAAAGATACCTGCATCCCTCATAGAATCCGACAAATGATTTGCTGCCATAAGTCCGTTTGGTCCGGTATGATTAACGACATCTCCGTAAATACATCTTGCCTTTAAGTATGTTCCGGTACAAAGCACAACCGCCTTTGCATAGTAAGTTGCACCGGAATACGTGCGAACACCTCTAATTATTCGTTTTGTTGATGTATGCACACCTTCTGTTGCATCGGAGACTTCTTCAACAATAATCTCCGATACTTCTGCCTGACGTAATATGAGGTTCTCTGTATTTTGAAGCGTAAGCCGCATCTGCTTTGTATATTCGACCTTATCAGCCTGTGCACGAAGGGAATGTACGGCAGGGCCCTTAGATACATTTAACATTTTAGATTGAATATAGGTTTTATCGATATTCTTGCCCATCTCGCCGCCCAATGCATCGATTTCTCTTACAAGATGACCCTTTGAACTTCCGCCAATATTCGGATTGCAAGGCATCATAGCGACACTGTCCATACTGATTGTAAACAGAATTGTCTTCATGCCAAGACGCGCTGAAGCAAGTGCAGCCTCACATCCGGCATGACCTGCACCTACAACGACAACATCATAATATTCTTCGATACAAATTTTTTCACTCATCATTTTATATCCTATCCTGATTTCTTTCGCATCTGTCGAAACAATCACGAAACGATACTATTATATACTTTAATTTCTTGATACTCAACCTTAATTTCGGATTTACACACAAAATAAATTGTTCTTTTCAATCAGATTTGCTATAATCCAAAGCAGAAATGATTATGCGGAGGTTCTTATGAACGATACGATTACAGCAATTGCAACCGGCATGGGAAATTCCGGAATCGGAATTATCCGAATCAGTGGAGATCTTGCAATTTCAATTGCTGACAAAATATTTGTACCAAAAAATAAAAACAAATCCATCGCTTCCATGGAAAGCTATACCGCGGCCTTCGGTGTAATTTCTTATGAAGACGAAATCTACGATGAAGCAATTGCACTTGTCATGCGTGCTCCTCATACGTACACCGCTGAGGATGTTGTTGAACTTGACTGTCACGGAGGTATCATAGCCTTAAAGCGTATTCTTGATTTAGTCATAAAGCTTGGTGCAAGACCGGCCGAACCGGGTGAATTTACCAAACGCGCATTTCTAAACGGGCGCATTGATATGTCTCAGGCAGAATCGGTTATGGATCTGATACATTCCCAAAACGAGCTTGCTGCAAAATCTTCCGTTTTACAATTAACAGGTGGTCTCAAAACGATCATTACCTCCATGCGGGAACAGCTTTTATATAAAATAGCATACATTGAATCTGCGTTAGACGACCCTGAAAACTACTCTTTAGATAGTTTTTCACAGGAATTACAAAACACTGTGGATAACTTGTTGATAACTATTGAAAACCTCATAAAATCAAGCAATAACGGTCGCTTGATTCATGAAGGTATCCGAACCGTTATCGTAGGTCGCCCAAACGCAGGTAAATCCTCGGTTCTTAATATGTTATTAGGCGAAAATCGTGCGATTGTAACCGACATTGCAGGTACTACAAGAGATACGTTAGAGGAGCATATTAATATTGATCAAATATCACTAAATATCATAGATACCGCGGGAATTCGCGAAACAGAAGACATTATCGAGCGGATTGGTGTGGACAAAGCAATCGATTCCATAGACGATGCAGATTTGATTTTATATATTGTTGACGGTACAACAAATCTTGATGAAAATGATTTCCACGTTATGGACAAAATTAAGGAAAAAAAAGTAATTACCCTCATTAACAAAAACGATCAACCATTGATTGTGGATAAGTTGTTAATAACTTCAAGAATTACGACCGAAATACTAGAAATTTCAGCCAAAGAAGGGGTTGGAAAAGATGCAATTGGAGAATTATTGAAAAAGATGTTTTTTGACAATGAGTTATCCTACAATAATCAAATTTACATCTCCAATATGCGTCACAAATCACTTTTGTATGAAGCTAAAGACAGTTTAAACAAAGTTCTTGAAAGCATTGATCTTGAAATGGGAGAAGATTTCTTTACCATCGATTTAATGTCTGCGTATGTCAGTCTCGGTAAAATTATCGGCGAAGAATTAGAAGATGATTTGGTCAATAAAATTTTCTCTGAATTTTGTATGGGTAAATAATAAAAACCACTTAGATTGCATGAATCTAAGTGGTTTTTATAACTAAAAATTCTGATTAGGAATTTTTCTTTAAGTATACGATAACCTTACGATAAGGCTCCTCACCCTCACTTCTTGTTGATACATATGCATCATTTTGAAGTGTCGAATGAATAATTCTTCTTTCATACGGATTCATCGGCTCGAGAGTAAACGGACGTCTTGTTCTCTTAACCTTGAATGCAATATTCTTTGCAAGATTCTCAAGCGTATCCTTTCTTCTTGCACGATAATTTTCCGTATCAAGCTTTACACGAATATAGGACTCGCTCTTTTTATTTACAAATAGGCTGATCAAATACTGAAGTGCATCCAATGTCTGTCCGCGCTTACCGATCAAGATACCCATATCAGGACCTGCCACGTCTATATCCATTGCAGATTTTTCTTCATCAAATTCAATCGTAACCTTTGCTTCGATATCCATTGCTCGGAATAAATTATCCAAATATTCCTGAATATCATCTAAGAAAGACTCTTTTTTCTTAGCCTTAATAACAGCCGGCTTTGAGCCAATTCCCAAGAATCCTGTACTGCCTTTATCGATTACTTCATATTCTAATTCTGTACTTGCAACGCCAAGCTCCATTGATGCTGTTGTAATTGCTTCTTCAACTGTCTTAGCCTTGAATTCCCTGAATTCCATTAGCCCTTACCTCCATTACTTTTTGTCGTTATTATATCGTTGCATAGCATTTGCCTTCGCAGCAAGACTTCCTGCCTTATATCTTGTTGTTCCGTTTGAATTGTTCATTGTACTTGATGAATAATTCTTAAGGTTTGCAGATGCAACATTACCGTTTACATGTGCTGAAGAATTATTTTGATTTGCTGCTGATTCCTGCATACGCTCCATAAAGGTCTTCTTACCCTTTGCCTTACGCTTTGCAATCTTTTTCGCTGCCTTTGCTTTGCTCTTTTCAACAATCTTATCCATATCTGCTCTCTTAAAGTAAGCAGCAATACTGATGGATGTTAAGAAAGAAACAAGGGAACCCATTGCCCAGTATAAACCGATACCTGCCGGTGCAGTTACACTGATGAAGAAAGAGAATATCGGCATGATATTCATGAATGTTTTCATGGACTTCATAGTCGCTGCCTGTTGCGGATCGGAAGGTTCCTGCTGCGGTGTAGCATGCATACTCAAAAACTGGAATATAAATGATAATACCGGAATAATCATTGCAATTGTAAATGCAAAGCCCGGAGCTGTAGTCAAATTAATTCCAAAGAAATCATAACGTTCATTTATTTGTGGAACATATTGATTAATAGCATCAACAATCGGACCCTGATTATTGAACAATTCTGCAAACTTATCCCAAGCAGACTCAGAAAACTTTGCCAAGACGTCAATAATTGTATCCGGATTTTCCACTGTCAACTTAACTCCGCTTAAAGCCTTTTCTCCGGCCTGAAATTCCTGCAACTTGTTAAATGCATCCGGATTTTTTGCAATTGCATTGGCGATTGGATTATATAATGCTTTAATATTGTCAATATACGCCGGGATGTTTCTAATAACATTGTACATCGCCATAAAGATCGGAAGCTGAATTAATGATCCCAGACAACCTCCTGTCATGCTTGCTCCATACTTTTGCTGAAGCTCGCTTGTCTCTCTTTGCTGAGCCATCATCGATTCCTGATCTTTTTTGCCTCTGTATTTTTTTGCTATCTTATTAAGTTCAGGCTGAATCGTTTTGATGATTTCTGATGTCCGCTTCTGTTTATACATATTCGGCACCATAAACAAACGAATTATGAATGTAATTAAAATAATGGAAAATCCTACACTTAAAACTCCAAAATTTTCAAACAATTCATAAATGAAGTTCATGAGGGCTCCTAAGAGAATTGATATCGGTTTCATAATAAAACCGCCCTGTTTTGTTAAAAACATACTTTCCTCCAAACTAAACTGTTCCTTATTATGGTAGCGGATCAAATCCACCCTTTGAAAAAGGATTACATCTTAGAATTCTCCAAACCGTAAGTGCTGTACCTTTGAAAAATCCATATTTTTCATATGCCTGAAGTGCATATTCGGAACAGGTCGGTACGTATTTGCAACAACCATGTTTTTTCAGAGGAGAAATATTTTTTCGATAAAAACGAATCATAGCCATACACACGCGTTTCATTGTCTACTTTTCCTCCGTAAGATTCATCAAATGATGATGCCTTGCCAAATGCAAAAAAGCATCGTTAATTTCCCAATAATTCTTACCCTTTGCTGCAGGTCTTGCAACAATTACGATGTCATATCCTTTTTTTATTTTACCGAGATTTAACCTATAACTTTCTCTGATTAATCTGGTAATCCGATGTCTGACCACACTATTGCCAACTTTTTTACTGACAGAGATTCCGATTCTACTGTATTCTAAGCTGTTGGCCCTTAGATACATCACTAAATATTTATTGGCATACGATTCTTTGTGGTTATATACCATGCCAAACTCTCTGCTGTTTTTGAGTGAAACAATGTTTTTCATCTTATTCACCACTTAAAAAGGTCACAATGACTTGTGACCTACGCTGATAACTGCTTTCTACCCTTAGCTCTTCTTGCGGCCAAAACTTTTCTTCCATTTGCTGTGCTCATTCTGCTTCTGAAACCGTGAACCTTTGAACGCTGTCTCTTCTTCGGCTGAAATGTCATTTTCATAATGATAATCCTCCTTCTTTCATTAGTTGTCTTTATCCGAAAAGACACCAGTCCATATTATATTGAAAAAACGGCTTATCGTCAAGCATTTCTTTTCGTTTCCTCTATAATTATCCACAGTAAACCATAATCAATTTACATAATGTTATCCACAAATTGTTATTAACCTGTGGATAACTAGTCAATTTCATGTGGATTTATTTACTATTTTACGTTTTTCAACACTTTTTACGTTGTGGATAACTTTTCATGAATATTTATTCACTTGACATAAATCACATCACATAATGAAAAGTAACCTTTCTAACACCCTATATGTTTTTTCTCCGTTTTCACGTTATTTTCTTGAAAAATAACTGAATTTATATTATATTATATATGTGTGCGCTTATGCACCGATTACTCTTATTTTTGCATTGTTTTCCTGCATGGAGGAAGTTATGAAAAAATTAATTGAAAGCAAATGGGAAGAAATACTTTCCCTTTTGGAAACACAATATGATATTTCCGGTATTATGATTAACACATGGATTCGTTCTCTCAAAATCTATGAAGTGAAGGATAATACTGTTTATTTTTATGTCGATGAAAAGCTGGGAGAAAATGCTGTCAAATTTTTATATCGTAAAGAGTTTGATTTATTTCTTCTTTCTTCTATTCGAGAAACCTTAAATGACATTAATGTTGAAATCGTAATTGACGAAAAGAAAAATTACATATCAGACGATGAAACTAAACAAAAAGACGAGTCTTCTTCTTTTAAAGAAGCAATCAGCAGAAGTAATTTAAATCCAAAATACACATTTGAAACATTTATTGTAGGAGATGGTAATCGCCATGCTCATGCGACATGTCTTGCTGTTGCGGATTTACCCGGCCAGGATAATTTTAATCCTCTTTTCTTATATGGAAATGCAGGACTCGGAAAGACGCATCTTATGCAGTCTATTGCTCATTATATTTTGCAACGCAATGAAAAAACAAATGTTTTATATGTTTCATCTGAGACATTTACAACTGAAATTATCGATGCGATTCGTAATCACACAACCAATGAATTTCGTGATAAATATCGAAAGGTTGATGTTCTTTTGATTGACGATATTCAATTTATTATCAATAAAGAAAGTACACAGACAGAATTTTTCAACACATTTAATGAACTTTATAACGATAATAAACAGATTATATTATCATCAGACCGCCCTCCAAAGGAGCTGAAATCTCTGGATGAACGTATTCGTTCCAGATTTGAATGCGGCGTTCCGATTGATATTCATGAGCCTGATTACGAGACACGTATGGCAATTCTTAGAAATAAAGCGGAAATTTCTCATATTACCGGTATTCCGGATGAGGTTTTCCAATATATTGCCGAAAATGTTACAAAAAATATTCGTGATCTTGAAGGAGCCTTAAATAAAATTTCCATTTATTCCAAGCTCTTGAAAAAAGAAGTTACATTGGAAATTGCAATTGATTCTTTAAAGGACATTATAAATAAAGATACTTCTCAGACAATTACTCCTGAACTTATTATTAAGACAGTATCCGAGCATCTCAATATTTCTGCTGAAGATATTCGTTCAAAAAAAAGAAGTCAGGATATTGCAACTGCAAGACAAATCGTTATGTATTTATGCAGAATTCATACGGTATTATCACTTCAAACAATCGGAGCAGCCGTCGGAGGAAAGGATCATGCTACCGTTATGAATGGTATCAAACGTGTGGAAACACGTATGAATGAAGATGCTTCCTTTAAATCTATGATTGATACAATAGTTAAGAAAATGATTCCTTCTTAAATTTAATATAAATTAAATTAAAATGTGGATAAGCTGTTTATACTATATCTTTTCTTTGTGGATATTTTTATAACTGAAAAGATGCCTCTTAAAGTTCTCACATTTTACACACATCATTTTTTTCATTTACCAACATAGTTTTAATATTAATATTTTAAGTAACAGAGCCATTTGTAAGGTGTTTGAACATATCAACAGCCCCTACTACTATTACTACTAATTATTTCATATATAGATTGTATTGCGCATGCGCGAAAGGAGATATCAACAGATGAAAATTCAATGTTTAAAATCCAACCTGCTGTCAGCACTAAATATTGTTTCAAAAGCAGTTTCTACGAAAACGACGATGCCTATTTTGGAATGTGTATTAATTGAAGTATATGCGGATTCCGTTAAGCTCGTAGCAAATGACCTGGAACTGGGTATAGAAACGGTTCTTGAGGGCAAGGTTATTGAAATGGGAAGAATAGCGATTGAGGCTAAAATTTTTACGGATATCGTAAGAAAGCTTCCTGATAGTGATATTTTTATTGAATCTACAGAGGATTACAAAACCATTATCCGTTGTGAAAAAGCAAAGTTTGTAATTTCTTCAAAGTCAGGAGAAGATTTTACAGAGCTTCCTGAAATAGAAATGAACAAGAAAATTTCTATTTCACAGTTTGCTCTTAAGGAAGTTATTCGTCAGACCATATTTTCCATTTCAGATAATGAAAACAATAAGCTTATGACAGGTGAATTATTTGAAGTAAAGGATGGTAAGCTTACGGTTGTTTCCTTGGACGGACATCGAATTTCACTTCGTAATATCGAGCTTAAAGAAACGACAGAAAATATGCGGGTAGTAGTTCCGGGAAAAACCTTAAATGATGTATCAAAGATTATAAGCGGCGGTGCGGAAGATATGGTAGATATCTATTTTTCTGAGCGTCACATCGTATTTAAGTTTGATCAGACAGTTGTTGTATCTCGTTTGCTTGAAGGAGAATACTTTAAGATTGTTCAGATGCTTTCCATGGATCATAAGATTAAGGTTCGAGCAAACAATCGTGAATTTTTGGATTGTATTGATCGTGCTTCACTCTTGATTAAAGAATCTGATAAAAAACCGATTATTGTAAATATCAAGGATGACAATAATATGTATCTTAAGGTTGATACAATGATGGGTTCCATGAACGAAGAAATTGAGATATCAAAAGAAGGCGAGGAAATAATAATTGGTTTTAATCCAAGATTTTTGATGGATGTTCTTCGTGTAATCGACGATGAGGATATTTACTTGTATATGCGTGATGCTAAGTCACCATGTATTATTAAGGATGATGCCGAAAGCTTTATTTATGTAATACTTCCGGTAAATATTAATGCAGGAGCTTACTAAGATGCATATTTTAAAATTAAGAGACGGAGAAGATTTTATTAAATTAGGTCAGGCACTAAAGGCATGCGGTATGGCAGACAGCGGCATCGAAGCCAAAGAAATTATTATGCAGGGGCTTGTTTTGGTAGACTGTGAGATAGAAACACGTCGCGGACGTAAGCTTTATGATGGTGCCGAGGTTGAATATGACGGTGATAAAATCAGCATCCAAAAATAGATTTGTAATTCTTTAAATTATTTTAAATATACAGGAATTTAAGATATGTATATAGATTCATTGGCACTTCAACAATTTCGCAATTATGAAAGTGCGGAAATATCATTTTCACATGGTATTAATATTTTATACGGAGATAATGCCCAGGGAAAAACCAATATTCTGGAAGCCATTTATATGTTGGCAACGACCAAGTCTCACCGCGGAAACAAGGATCGGGAAATGATAGGTTTTTCATATGAGGAAAGTCATATACGTGCAGATATACAAAAACATGATATCAGTCATCGTATAGATATGCATTTGCGAAAAAATAAAAATAAAGGGGTTGCTGTTGATCTTGTCCCTATAAGACGGAGTGCTGAGCTGTTGGGACTTGTAAATATCGTATTGTTTTCTCCGGAGGATTTGACAATTATAAAAGAAAGTCCTGCCGAAAGAAGAAGATTTATAGATATGGAACTTTGTCAGTTAAATCGCATCTATTTTAGTGATTTATCAAATTATAACAAGGTTTTGAACCAAAGAAATAACCTACTCAAGCAAATATCGATACATCATGCGGATATGGATATACTATCCGTTTGGGATAAACAGCTTGTTGATTACGGACAAAGAATAATAAAAGAAAGAAAAAATTATATTGGACGTATCAATGAAATTATTTTTGATATTCACAAAAAACTGTCTGCAGGAAAAGAAGCTTTGACGCTTGTGTATGAAAGAAGTGTGGAGGAAGATAGGTTTGAGGAAGAGCTAAGTGCAAAGACAGATACGGATCTAAGATATCAAAGTACACAAATTGGTCCGCATCGTGATGATATATCATTTATGGTAGGAAGCATGGATGTAAAAAAATACGGTTCTCAGGGACAGCAGCGAACCGTTGCACTATCATTAAAGCTTGCAGAAATTGAATTAGTAAAACAAACAATTCATGATAATCCCATATTACTGTTGGATGATGTCATGTCAGAGCTTGATTCTACAAGAAGAGATGCTCTGCTTGCATCAATTAGTGATATTCAGACGATTATTACTTGTACAGGGTATGATGATTTCATAAAGGAACGTCTTTCAATTGATAAGATATACAAGGTTGTATCCGGTCAGTTAATGTAAAGAGGTTCATGTAAAGTTAGGAGGATATAAATGGGCAGTAATGAAAATTACGGTGCAGATCAAATTCAGATTTTGGAAGGATTAGAAGCGGTTCGAAAGAGACCGGGTATGTATATCGGCAGTACTTCCACAAGGGGATTGCACCATTTGGTGTATGAGATTGTGGATAATGCGGTAGATGAAGCACTTGCAGGATTTTGTACGGAAATTCAGGTGTTTATTAATCCGGATAACTCCATTACGGTTATTGATAACGGTAGAGGTATTCCAATCGGTATTCATGAAAAGGCCGGAATTCCTGCTGTAGAAGTTGTATTTACAATCCTGCATGCAGGCGGTAAGTTCGGTGGTGGAGGATACAAGGTATCCGGTGGTTTGCACGGTGTTGGTGCATCGGTTGTAAACGCGCTTTCCAACTGGTTAGAGGTTGAAATATCCAGAGATGGTAAAGTATATAAGCAGCGCTATGAGCGTGGTCATGTTATGTACAAGCTGAAAGAAATCGGAAAGACCGATAAGGTAGGAACAAAGGTTACCTTTATGCCGGATGATACGATTTTTGATGATGTTATTTTTGATTATGCGACGCTTCGTACAAGACTTCGTGAGATGGCATTTCTTACAAAGGGACTTAAGATTCATCTTGAAGATTTGAGAGAGGGTAATGAAAAGGCAGAAGATTTCCACTATGAAGGCGGTATTCGAGAGTTTGTTACTTATTTGAATCGTCATAAGACAGCACTTTACGACAAAGTTATTTATTGTGAAGGTGCAAAGGATGATATTGTAGTTGAAGTAGCACTTCAACATAATGATTCCTATAATGAGGTTACACTCAGCTTTGTAAATAACATTAATACACCGGAGGGTGGTATGCACCTGACCGGATTTAAGAGTGCTCTTACAAAGGTATTTAATGATTATGCAAGAACAAACAAGATTTTAAGAGACAAAGAGGAAAATCTTTCCGGTGATGATTTAAGAGAAGGATTGACTGCAATTGTAAGTATCAAGATTCCGGAACCTCAGTTTGAGGGTCAGACAAAGCAGAAACTCGGTAATGCAGAGGCAAGAACAGCTGTAGAAGGACTTGTAACGGAAAAGCTTACATATTTCCTTGAGCAAAATCCTCAGATTGCAAAGGCAATTGTCGGAAAGGCAGTTGTTGCGCAGCGTGCACGTATGGCCGCCAGAAAGGCAAGAGATGTTGCACGAAAGACCAATCTTGAAGGAAATATGGCACTTCCGGGTAAGCTTGCAGATTGTTCGGATACAAATCCAAAAAATTGTGAGATTTACATCGTAGAGGGAGATTCCGCCGGTGGATCTGCAAAGACAGCAAGATCCAGAGCAACTCAGGCAATTTTACCTTTGCGCGGTAAGATTTTGAATGTAGAAAAAGCCCGTATTGATAAGATACTTGGTAACGAGGAAATCAAGGCAATGATTACCGCCTTCGGTACCGGCGTCAGAGAAAATTTCAATATCGAAAAGCTTCGTTATGATAAGATTATTATCATGACCGATGCCGATGTAGACGGTGCACATATTGCAACGTTAATGCTTACGTTTTTCTTCCGCTTTATGCCGGATTTGATTCGTCAGGGTCATGTATATCTGGCACAGCCACCACTTTATAAGTTAGAGAAAAACCGTAAGGTTTGGTATGCATACAGCGATGAAGAACTTTCAAAGATTTTGGATGAGGTCGGAAGAGACCAGAGTAATAAAATTCAGCGATATAAGGGTCTTGGAGAGATGGATGCAGAACAGCTTTGGGATACAACCATGGATCCTGAAAAGCGTGTATTGCTTCGTGTGTCTATCGATGAAGACAGTGAGTCAGAGCTTGACATTACGTTTGATACTTTGATGGGTGAACGTGTTGAGCCGAGACGTGAGTTTATCGAATCAAATGCGAAATTCGTAAAGAATCTCGACATCTAATAGGAGGAAAAAAATGGACGATAGTACAATTTTTGACAAAATCCATGATGTGGATCTTAAGAAAACCATGGAAGAATCATATATTGATTATGCCATGAGCGTTATTGCTGCCAGAGCCCTCCCTGATGTAAGAGATGGATTAAAACCGGTACAGCGTAGAATTTTACATTCCATGGTTGAGCTTAACAATTATCCGGACAAACCACACAGAAAATGTGCGCGTATTGTCGGTGATACGATGGGTAAGTATCATCCTCACGGAGACAGCTCTATCTATGAGGCAATGGTTAAGCTTGCACAGGAGTGGAATACAAGATATCCGCTTGTTGACGGTCACGGAAATTTTGGTTCTGTCGATGGTGACGGTGCCGCTGCTATGCGATATACAGAAGCAAGACTTTCCAAAATTTCAATGGAAATGATTGCGGACATTAATAAAAACACGGTAGATTTTGTACCAAACTTTGATGAGACAGAAAAAGAACCGACGGTTCTTCCGTCTCGTTATCCAAACCTTTTGGTAAACGGTACAACCGGTATTGCGGTAGGTATGGCTACCAATATTCCACCGCATAACTTAAGAGAAATCATCCAGGCGGTTGTTAAAATTATTGATAACCGTGTCATGGAGGATCGTGAGACAGAGATTGAGGAGATTCTTGATATCGTAAAGGGACCGGATTTTCCAACGGGAGCGCAGATTCTCGGTACTGCGGGAATCAACGAAGCATATCGAACCGGTCGTGGAAAGATTAAGGTACGTGCCGTATCTGAGATTGAACCGATGTCAGGTGGTAAGCAGCGTATTGTAGTGACTGAACTTCCGTACATGGTAAACAAAGCAAAGCTGATTCAGAAAATTGCTGAGCTTGTAAAGGATAAGAAAATCGAAGGTATCACAGCTCTACGTGATGAGTCTTCCAGAGAAGGTATGCGAATTGTGATTGAACTCCGTAAGGATTGCAATGCCAATATTGTTATGAACCAACTCTATAAGCATACACAGATGCAGGATACTTTTGGTGTAATTATGCTTGCTCTTGTGGACGGACAGCCAATGGTACTTAATATCCTTGAGATGTTAGGTTACTATTTAAAGCATCAGGAAGAGGTTGTTACACGTCGTACAAAATATGATTTAAATAAAGCAGAAGAACGTGCACATATTGTTGAGGGCTTATTGATTGCACTTGATAACATTGATGAGGTTATCAAAATTATTCGTGGTTCAAAGGCGGTTGCAGATGCAAAGCTTTCTTTGATGGAGCGTTTCGGTCTTACGGATACACAGGCACAGGCTATTGTGGATATGCGTCTTCGTGCACTTACCGGTTTGGAGCGCGAGAAACTTGAACAGGAGTACAGAGAGCTTATGGCTCGTATTGCAGAGCTTCGTGCGATTCTTGCAGATAATAAAAAGCTTCTTGGTGTTATCAAGGAAGAGATATTGATAATCGCTACAAAGTACGGAGATGACAGAAGAACATCCATCGGTCTTGACCTGGAGGATGATATTACGGTTGAAGATTTGATTCCGAGGGAGAATATCGTAATTGCCATGACAAAGCTTGGTTATATCAAGCGTATGACAATCAACAACTTCAAGAGTCAGAACCGTGGTGGTAAGGGTATCAAGGGTATGCAGACAATCGAGGAGGATTTCATCGAGAATCTGTTTATGACAACGACGCACCACTACATTATGTTCTTTACGAATCAGGGACGTGTATATCGCTTAAAGGCATACGAAATTCCGGAATCAAGCCGTACAGCGAGAGGAACCGCAATTGTAAACTTATTACAGTTGTTACCGGATGAAACGATTACAGCAGTTATTCCGATTCGTGAGTATCATGAAGGAAGATATCTCTTCATGTGTACAAAGAACGGTATTGTTAAGAAGACAAAGATTACAGAGTATGCAAATGTACGTCGTACCGGTCTTGCAGCGATTACCCTAAAGGAAAATGATGAATTAATTGAGGTTAAGGCAACGAACAACAAGAAGGATATTATTCTTGTAACAAAGCAGGGTATGTGTATCCGCTTTAATGAGTCGGACGTTCGTTCGACCGGTCGTACATCGATGGGTGTCATCGGTATGAATGTTGCGGATGATGATGAGATTGTTGGTATGCAGCTTGATACACAGGGAGAGGCAGCATTGATTGTTTCCGAAAACGGTCTTGGTAAGCGTACAGCAATCGAAGAGTTTACTCCACAAAGACGTGGCGGTAAGGGTGTTAAGTGTTATAAGATTAACGAAAAATCCGGATGTGTAGTCGGCTTTAAGGCAGTTAACGATGACAGTGAGATTATGCTTATTACAAATCAAGGCATTGTAATACGTCTTCTTTGTAAGGACATCTCAATGCTCGGTAGAATTACAACGGGTGTTAAGCTTATTAACATGGATATCCAGAACGATATCAGTGTTGCAAGTATCGCAAAGGTACGTCAGAAATCTGCAGACGAATCAGAGTCTCTTGTAGCAATGGAGCAGGAGATGGAGGATGCAGACAACGAAGAATGCAACATCGAGGAGCCAATCGCCGGGGAAGAGGAATCAACGGAAGAATAATCCGGAGGTAGTTTTATGTCAGGTGAAAGTATAAAAGACGGACTGGAAGGTCTTAGCAAAATTGAAGGATTTACAGATGTGTTATTCAATGCAATTTATTGGGTTGCAGTCATCTTTGTAATCTTATTTGTTGTATATATCTTTTTTGCGGTACGGTGCTTCGTAATTCGCAGAAAGACCGGAGTAAGACGTTCAGATGAGGACGATTTCTTAGATGATTAGAGTTATTTCGCTGTAATAATTAAAAAAGGGAGTTAAATATATTTTCATGTTTATGAAATATATTTAGCTCCTTTTTGTAATGTTAGAGTGGGAAATGAGAAATGCCGAATATTAACTTGCGTTTTTGATTCAATTGTTTATAATCGTATATATGTTTATTGTTGAGTGAAATGCATGAATAACGGAGGAAACTATGCGTACATTACATACAGATTTAATTATCGATACAGTAAAAGAAATGTGTATATCAGCTAATTTGTATCTTGCACCGGATATGGATGCAAAAATGAGAGAGGCAGCGACCGAGGAGGATGGAGAACTCGGAAAGCAGATATTAAATCAACTGATTGAAAACCTTGAGATTGCGAAAGAAGATAAAATTCCGATTTGTCAGGATACAGGCATGGCAGTCTTTTTTGTAAATGTCGGACAAGACCTTCATATTGAGGGAATGAATCTTACAGATGCAATTAACGAAGGTGTTCGTCAAGGCTATACAGAGGGATATTTAAGAAAATCCGTAGTTGCAGATCCTTTACTTCGCGTGAATACAAAAGATAATACACCGGCAATCATTCACTATGATATTGTACCAGGAGATCAGTTAGAAATAACAATTGCACCAAAGGGATTTGGCAGTGAGAATATGAGCCGCGTATTTATGTTAAAGCCGGCAGACGGTGAGGAAGGCGTAAAGGCAGCAGTTGTTCAGGCAGTAAAGGATGCCGGTCCGAACGCATGTCCTCCGGTCGTAGTTGGTGTAGGTCTTGGCGGCGATTTTGAGCTTGCGGCTAAGATGGCAAAGAAGGCACTTACGAGGGAGACTGGTTCTCATAACAAGGCAGAGCATATCGCAAGAATCGAGGATGAAATCCTTTCTATGGTCAATGAAACCGGTATCGGACCGGGTGGTTTGGGCGGCAGGACAACGGCACTCGCCGTTCACATCGAAAGCTATGCAACGCACATTGCGGGTATGCCGCTTGCTGTGAATATGTGTTGTCATGTAAATCGTCATAAGACGGTTGTATTGTAGGAGGTCGAAGATGGAAAAGCATATTAATGTACCATTTCAAAAGGACGAATTGGCAAATCTTCATGCCGGGGATTATGTTTATTTGACAGGAATATTATATAGTGCCAGAGATGCTGCACACAAGCGTATGTATGATGCGATTTTGCAGGCAGAAGAAGATGGAAAGGTAAATGAAACAGCAGATGCGGCAACACTTTTTGAAAAGGGTGTTTTGCCACTTAATATTACAGATCAGGTTATTTATTATTTAGGACCGACACCTGCAAAGGAAGGTCAGGTGATTGGTTCTGCAGGACCTACAACAAGCAGTCGTATGGATAAGTACACACCGCTTCTTTTGTCGAAGGGGTTAACAGGCATGATTGGAAAAGGAAAGCGCAGTCAGGCAGTTCTGGATGCGATTGTAGAAAATAAGGCTGTATATTTTGCAGCTGTCGGTGGTGCCGGTGCACTTCTTTCCAAGTGTATTAAGGAATCAACCGTAATCGCATATGATGATTTAGGGACAGAGGCCATCAGAAGGATGCGTGTGGAAAATTTCCCATGTATCGTAGTTGCAGATTCCGAGGGGAATAATTTGTATGAGACAGCAGTTGAGGACTATAAAAAAGAAAAAAACTAAGGAGAATGTGAATGGGAATTATGAATGAATCGATCAAGAAACCGAAAAAGGTGAAGGTCGAATATGATGTCAAAGACAAAAAAGAAAAAAAGAAGCGCGGCAACAATATGTCACGAATCGGAAAGCGAAATATTATTCATTATGTGATTTTACTTGTGGTTGAGGCAATATATTATTATTTTGCGGTGCCATCCATCAATATACACCGACCGGGTTTTTGGATGTGGCTTGCCGTAACACTTGTCGCAATCTGTATATGTTCGCTTGATCTTTCCGAAAAGGAAATCATTTTATTAACAAGACATCAAAAGAACGACAATATTACACCGGTTGCAAAATATTCTTTTTTTGCGGCAATTGCATGTGTTGTAATCATGGTAATTGGAGGTATTATTTCTTCAAGGGTTTTTATGGCTTCCAAATATGCGAATGTAATTAAGATCGAGGATGGAGATTTCAACGTTGATGTCCCGATGAGTGAAAATGTAAGTAACATCGCATTGATGGATACAGACAGTGCACGTATTTTAGGTGAGCGTGCAATCGGTTCCTTGTCGGATGTTGTAAGCCAGTATGAGGTTAGTGATAACTACAGCACAATCGATTACAATGGAGTTCCGATGAAGGTTGCTTCACTGGAATATGCAGGATTTTTTAAGTACATGAACAACAAATCACGCGGAATTCCCGGTTATGTGTTAGTCGATCCTGTAAAAAATGAAGCAAAGTATGTAGAGCTTAGCAAGCCGATCAAATATACGCCATCCGCATACTTTAATCATAACCTGCGCAGACATGTGCAAATGGCCTATCCAACCTATGAATTTAACGGTTATTATTTTGAGCTTGATAATGAGGGAAATCCGTATTATGTATGCCCGGCGCTTAAGCCGAATGCAGGCTTGTTTGGAGCAAAGGATGTTTACCGCGTTGTTATATGTGATCCGTGTACCGGTGATTGCACTTCCTATGATGTAGAGGATGTACCGAATTGGGTGGACCGTGTGTATGACGGAAATCTTGCTTGTCAGAAATTTAATTGGAGCGGAATGCTTTCCGGAGGTTTTGTCAACAGTGTAATTGGAAATAAGGGTTGTAAGGTGACAACCGACGACTTTGGTTATAAGGTTATGGATGGTGATGTTTGGGTGTATACCGGTGTTACATCCGTAAACGGAGACCAGTCTAATATCGGATTTATCCTTATGAATTCAAGAACAGCGGAGAGTAAATATTTTGCTATCGCGGGTGCAGAGGAGCATTCAGCGATGTCTTCTGCACAAGGTCAGGTCCAGCATCTTGGCTATGTGGCATCGTTCCCGTCTCTGATTAATGTGGATGGAGTACCGACGTACATTATGGTTATGAAGGATAATGCCGGACTTGTCAAAATGTATGCGATGGTGAATGTTGAGAAATACAACATTGTTGCAACCGCTGCAACGCAGAAGGAGGCGCTTGCAAGCTATCGTAAGCTGCTAGCCGAAAATGGAATCATAGAGGGGAGTGCATCCGTGTCTGATGATACTCCAAGTAAGACTATCGAGGTAAAGGAAATCCGTTATATTACAATGGATAATGCGACGTATGTATATATTACGGATACAAATAAGAATGTATATAAACAGAACTTTGCGGATGATGAGACTGCCATCTTTATCGAGGAAGGATCAAAGCTAAAGGTGTTCTATACCGAAGAGGATAATAATATTAAAACATTGATTTCATTTGAATTGTTGTAGGAATCGAAAAACTCTTTAAAAAATTTATTGACAACTGTGTATATACCGTATATACTGTGCATATCAGATATATACGGTATATATGCGCAGTTGTCTTTTTTGTTGCATAGGATTCGGGTGTCAAAAGCCTCGTGTTCAATTTTGTCTCGGCAGATTGTACAAATAAAAATGTCTGAATGACTTTTTGTGCTATGGAGATGAGACATAAAGAAGTGTGGAAGCTTTTGTTGAACACACTTCTTTGCATCAAGTGGCTCATCGGAATGGTTTGCACAACGGAATGAAGACATTTTTATTTGTACAATCTGCCGAGGCACTGTATCAACAGGGGCTTTTGACACCCGAATCTGTATAGGAAAGTGCTTCGCACATCCTATGCAATAAAAAAGCGATAATTGATAGAATCTGTCGACGGATTCTACCGAAAAGAAAGGAATTATTCATGAATATTATTATTAGTAACTCGTCAGGCGAACCGATTTACGAGCAGATCGTTTCGCAAATCAGAGGGTGCATTTTACGTGGAGAATTAAAGGAAGGGGACGCTCTTCCGTCTATGCGTGTACTGGCAGCACAGCTTCGAATCAGTATTATTACGACGAAGCGTGCATATGAGGAGCTTGAGAAGGCCGGTCTTGTTGTAACAGTAGCCGGAAAGGGCTGCTTCGTTGGAAAGCAGAATACCGAAGCGATTCGTGAAAATTGTCTTCGTATAACAGAGCAACATTTACAGGCGGCGGTCACAGAAGCAAAGCAGGGAGGAATTTCTGTAGAAGAATTACAGGAAATGATTTCGCTTTTGTATGAAGAATAGCATGGAGGGTGCAAATGGATTACACAAATGCAATTGAAATTAATCAAATAAAAAAGGTATACGATGGTTTTACATTAGGTGCGCTTAGCTTCACAGTACCAAAGGGCTGCGTAATGGGCTTTGTCGGTCAGAATGGTGCAGGAAAAAGTACAACAATCAAAGCCATTTTGAATGTAATCAAGCCAAATTCCGGAGACATAAAGGTTTTAGGGTTTGACAGTGTCACGGAAGAAAAACAGTACAAGGATGATATTGCGGTCGTTTTTGACAGTCTTCCGTTTCATGAAGGATTAAATGCCCGCAAGGTTGACCGAATATTAAAATCAATCTACAAAAAATGGAACAGTGAAGTGTTTTTTCATTATTTAAAGCGCTTTAACCTGCCGGAGAAAAAGAAGCTTGGTGATTTTTCAAAGGGCATGAAGATGAAATTCCAGATTGCGACTGCGCTTTCGCATGATGCAAAGCTTCTAATCATGGATGAGGCAACTTCCGGACTCGACCCGGTTGTTCGTAGCGAGATGTTAGACGTTTTTATGGAATATATGCAGGATGAGGAGCATACAATTCTTATGTCCTCCCACATTACAAGCGATCTTGAAAAAATCGCTGATTGTGTGACATTTATTCATAACGGACAACTTCTTCTGTCCGGTTATAAGGATGAGATTATAGAAAATCATGGAATTATACAGTGTGAAGAGGCGTATATCAAGGAAATTGATGAAGCAGATATAGTAAGCATTCGCCGCAATGATTTTGGTGCTTCGGTCATGATTAAAAATCGCACGCAAACCGGGTCAAAATATGCCGGAGCGGTTGTCGATTCTGCATCGCTTGATGACATTTTACTTTTCTATGTACGTGGACTTACAGGAAGGGAGTGGCGTATATGATCGGTTTATACAAGAAGGATCTCTATCTTAGCAAAAAGATGCTTTTCATTATGATTTCCACATTTGTACTTCTTCTTGTATTCGGAATTCTTTGGAGATCGGCATATGATTATGGAAATCTCGCAAGCTTTCCGCCGGAGGATTTGGAATATGGAAAGCGTTCAAGTGAGAAGACATTTCCGTTTCTCGTTGCATTGTTGCTTGGATGTGAAAGTGCTTTTTTTACAGTAAATACGATTGAGATGGATATAAAAAGCAAATTTGTAATGTATGCATATTCGGGTCCTGTTTCTGATCAGGATAAGACAAAGGTTAAGGTATATGAACTATTAACAGCGTTTGTTGTTTGCAGTCTTGCAACTGTGATATATGGTTTGATTTTTGGAATATTATATGGTTTTTCGGATGTTGGAATCGGTATTCTTATCGGCATCGGAATAAGTGTCGTTATTAATTGTATGGCATGCATCAGCGTTCCTCTTGCATACAAGCATAAAAATGCGGCGCGGGCAATATCAACGCCTGTCGCTGTTTTGATTGGTGGATTTTATGCCATCGGCATTCCGGTAGCGCTTTTCGGAGGAGAGGATGGTCTTGAGAGGTTTATTTCGAAGCTTGTTGCGCCGATTACAAAAGCAGGTGGGTTTAAACCATGGCTATCAAATAACTGGGTTTGGCTTGTATCTATCATTTTGATTGTACATGTTTTGTTTCTTGCGTGGGCATACTTTGCAACACTTCGTCAGGTAAAAAGGAGGGAACGTATATGTGGGGCATCTTAAAAAATGATTATTATACAAATACCAAAATGTTCCGGACCACAATCCTTCTTCTGCTTGGAATTTCGATTCCTTTTTATTTGAAAGTATCTGCATCCGTATTAGAGGATAGTGTTACTTTGTTACTGTTAAATGCGGGATATTTCTTCATTTCATTTATTATGTTTATAATTATGGGAACACTGATTAATAGTATAATAAAAGAAAATGAGCAGACAATCTGGCAGATGTATTTGGCAACAACAATAACAGGCAGAAAAGGCTATATTGCACAAAAATACATTTTATCGATGGTATTCTATTTCATTACCGGTGCATATGCATGGTTTGTCAATGAAGTTGCGTATCAAATTAACGGCGTTTGTGTCAGCAAATCTTTCATCCTTTTGTTTGTGATTTTTTTTGTATTTCAGGCGGCTCTCGAGCTTCCGTGTATGCTTCGATTTGGAACGGTATATGGCGGATACATAAAGATCATTTTAATGTTTGCAGTTATATTCGGAATCATAATTTACGGATTGTACGGTAATATTAAACTCTTTAGCATGGAAAATCAGGACAAAATAATTGATTGGACGTTGCGTTTGATCGGTGAGGGACTAAACGGACCGACGGCAAAGAAGGGAATCCTCATTGCCGGAATCGCAACAACGGTAGTTTATGGAGCTTCATATGCTTTATCGTTGGCAACACGAAAAAAGTTGTAAAAGCACGAAAGAAAGAGTAGAAATGAGACTTCAAAGTCCCTTGACAAATGGTTTGATATTTGCTATTATAGTCAAGCGTGTTAACTACACAACCTAATACAACCATTTTTGGTAGGATTTAGGCACTGGAGATGTACTCAAGTGGCTGAAGAGGCGCCCCTGCTAAGGGTGTAGGTCGTTTGCGCGGCGCGAGGGTTCAAATCCCTCCATCTCCGTTTTTGAAAAATAGTGTTGACTTATCAGCATTTTTTCAATATAATCAAACATGCGGTTTTGATAATCGCTTCATATTCCTCGATAGCTCAATGGTAGAGCACTCGGCTGTTAACCGAGTTGTTGTAGGTTCGAGCCCTACTCGGGGAGCTTTGGCGCCATAGCCAAGTGGTAAGGCATCGGTCTGCAACACCGCTATCACCAGTTCAAATCTGGTTGGCGCCTCTAAGGATAAGAAACTGATTCAAGAGATTGAGTCAGTTTTTTTATTGACAAAATCAATTATTGCGACTAATATAAAATTACACTTTAGATTAGTCGGAGGAGAGGTTGATATGGCATATATAGAAAGAGCAATTACACATATATTGAAGAAAAGAGTACAGGAAAGTAAATGTACTCTTATTACGGGTGCAAGACAGGTAGGAAAGTCAACTCTGGTTAAGAATGAGTTTAAAGATTACAATAGAGTGAATTTTGATGACAGACTCACAAGGCTTCAGGCGAAAGAAGAGCCAAAGCTTTTTTTTCTGAATAATCCGTGTCCGCTGTTCATTGATGAGGTTCAGAAAGAAAACAGCATATTAGAAGGGGTTAAGATGATAGTTGATGAGTCAGATAAAAGAGGGATGTTTATTATGTCCGGTTCACAGAAGCTTGAGCTTATGAAGGGAATGAGTGAGTCTCTTGCCGGAAGAGTATCTATAAATGAGTTATCGGGTCTATCATTGCGTGAAATACATGGAGTTAAATATAACAGGCATTTTGTTCCAACAAATGATTATCTTGAAAGTCGTGAAAAGGAAATAAAGCCATACGACAATTTGTGGGAGATAATACACAAGGGCTCATATCCTGAGCTGTATGATGTGGAACGCGATTGGCAGGAATATTATTCTTCCTATGTGTCCACATATCTTGAGAGAGACATAAACGAATTGATTTCTGCAGACAGCATTACATTTACCAAGTTTCTTACAGCTGTTGCTGCCAGAACGGGGGAATTATTGAATTATGCAAATATTGCAGGCGAAGTTGGAGTTAGTGAGCCTACTATTAAGAAATGGATTTCTATTCTGGAGAGAACGGGAATCGTATTTCTGTTGCAACCATATAGTGCGAGTGCATTGAGCAGAGCTATAAAAACTCCAAAGCTTTATTTCAGGGATACCGGTTTAGCCTGTTATCTCACAAGGTGGCTGACTGCGGATGCATTAAAATGTTCAGCCGTAGCAGGGAATATGTTTGAAACGTTTATGGTATCTGAGGTATTAAAGTCTTATATAAATGAGGGAAAGGATTACAAGTTTAGCATATTCTATTACCGGGGCAAAGATAAAGGTTCTTCCGGTGAAAATGAGATTGACCTTATCATAGAAGAAGATGGTATTCTATATCCGATAGAAATAAAAATGTCCGGAAATCCAAAAGCCAATATGGGGGCAACAAACCCGGTACTTGATAAGATTAAAGAAAAGTCAAGAGGCATGGGAGTGATACTCTGTCTTGTAGATAAAAAGACTTATCTAAGAGAGAACCTGGTCGCATTACCGATAGAGTATGTCTAAAATAAAATCAACTTTAAAGTGGCTTTATTCTATAGAAATTTCAAAAATAACAAAAAATATCAAAGAAAGTATTGACAGAAAACCATGTTTATAGCTTAATGTAGCCTCAGAAAACAAAAAAGGAGGTTAGTGACATGAAGATGGAAGAACTAAAAGGTGCAATAAAACGGCTTAGTAAAAGTAGTAGAAAAAGATGTTATTAAAAGCAATTTTAGTTTCAGTAATTTTAATGAAAAAAATATGATTCCCTACCAACATTTATTCGAAATGTTATCATAGCGTTTTTTTAACAGGATGTATTCTTTGTTTTTGGAAGAGAGTGCGATACAGTTACGGATTTCTCGATTTCGATTGATGATGACGGAAGATGTACAATCACGACGGATTATGACTACTTACCGGATGTAACAATTGAGCCGACAAATCGAAGTATTGAAGATTTAACTGCGAGCAATTACCGATGGGAACGAATTCGTACGACAGATTCAGATTTGAATTTTGTAATAAGAATGCCGGATGAAACAGGAACAGGTGCAAATCCATATAGTTATGAGCCGGAACAATATACATATATGTGTACAGATGGAGCCATTCATGTACCAGCGCATATTGACTTACTTGATCGAAATACATGTGTATTGTTGGCAGAGCGTGCAATCTTGGATCACGGTCAAAATGGTGAATTTGGTGGCATGAGTCGGACGAGAATTGCAAAGGAAATGTATGCGCATGTTGTGATGTACTATGATACATCATGGGTTGGTGATAATGTAATTTCAGAACATGCCGGAGTTGCGGATATAAATTTAGGTGATGGCTTTGTATTTGAGGCAGCGTATGAAACAATTTGGGATTTAGGTGTGTTATCAGATGTAACATACAGATAAGTTGCAGGAGTCTTTGTATGAAAAAGAAAAAAAGTCTAATTTTAGTTGTGATTGTGTGCATATTCGCTGTATGTGGAATTTGTCTTGCGTGTGGTATAATAAATTATCGTTCCAAGATACCGAAGTATAATCTAAAAAAAGGCGTGCATGCAAAAGTCGGAGACACGATTACCATCGATGATGTTGCAGAAGTATCAGACAATATGAAGGATTGGTATATATCCGCACATTGGGAAGATGATTCGTTTGATGGCATAGAGTTTGATGAGAAACATCACACGATTACGATCCTATCAAAGCCGAAGGAAGGTAGCTGTACCTTAACAGTTGGAGTATCCGTATGTGGTTCAAACTATGAATATGTTGGAGGAGATATGTTTGTAGTAGTAGAATAGGAATTATATAGCTGCACAGCAAGGGTGTCCATCGTGAGGTGGAATCTGAAGTAAGCCGGATGAGAGGAACATACTAACTTACTTATGATCGGAGGGCCAAAAGATGAACGAAAATAATTTAAGAATATTGGGGCTACAACAAAAGATTGAAAATAATAAAAAATTATCAAAACAATTGAAGGTAGTAGCCGGAGTTTGTTTGTTTTCTTCCGGTTGCTATTGTCTTGGTGCAAAGAATTTAGGAAATGCAATAGACAGAGCAAATGTTATATTAGTAAATATAATATGGATTATTTCAATTATTATTTTGGTCGGCTTATATGTGAAGGATTCATGTTGTGTGAAACGTAATAAAGCATATGAATTAGATATTTATAGATTGGAAGTTGAAGACTTAATCGATAAGAAGGAAATCGCTAAAATCACGGGAGAAGTATTACCGGATTATGTATTAAACAAACAGATTGATATGCCGAATGAGAAAGTATCGTTGCCAATCATTTATTACAGTATTCTGGTTGGAATCGATGTAATAATAAGAATTTCTTTGATAAAAATTTTGTCACTGTAAAGGTTACTATAAAGTGTATGAAAGGTGCTTTTCTTTATCTTGGTATTTATTTACATAAATAGGATATAGTTGTAAAATATAATACATAAAAAAGGTCGGATACGCACTATAAAGGAGGATAATCATGCAGAAAATAAAAAAGAGTTTTAACACAGGAAATCTTGTAACAGTCATTTCGGCAATATTGATGTTAATAGCAAGCTTTTTGCCGTTTGTGGCTGATCGCTATAGGTCGTATAACTATGTTGATATCAATGATTTAATTGATGAAGAATTATTCTCGATATTCTTTTATTGCTCATTAATCGGAGCGGTAGTCATTGCATTTTTTTCAGCTCTGAGAATCAACTGGGCATGTATATTGTGTTCATTTCTGTTACTCATTCCAAATGGGATAACGATTGCAATCTGTGTGATTGCAGTAGCCGATGTGGGAGGATCCGCAAACCTTGGAATCGGTTTTTATATTTTTGCAGTAGCAACACTTGCTATGGTGATTTTCTCTATCGTTGGAGCTGTTAAGGGAAAAAAAGAAATGCGTGCATTGCCAATGAATGGCGGAGTACCACAGTACCAGGCGGGCCCACAGTATCAGGCGCAGCCACA
>JAUNJN010000017.1 GCA_030533235.1 Eubacteriales bacterium
ATACCGGTTCTTTTATTTTTAAGAATCAGGTATCACATCATTGACTAATATACATTTTTCGACCATTTTTATGGAAAAAATACGAAAAAATGAAAAACTATTTGTTCTCCTTAATATAAGCATTTACGCGCTCTTCAAGCTGAGGGAACGCACATGGACCGGCATCAAGAAGCGTCTTGTGGAATTCTTTTTCGTCAAACTTGTCTCCAAGCTGTGTTGAAGCGGATTTACGAAGTTCCTCAAACTCAAGCCAGCCAAGAACATATGCCTGATAATTTGCAGGCTCGGCGGCAACGTAGTTTATGACATCCTCAGCAACACTTGCATCAAAGCCGGAGGTAGTAAGGTAGTTTTCAACGTCTGCGGTTTTCCATCCCTCGTAGTTGACACCGATATCGATACGTGCCTGAAGCACGAGTGAAATCTGTGTGTTAAGACGGGCAAGATCTGCATAAACCGGTTCTGCATAACCGTCATAATATTCATAGCTGATAAATTCCACATAGGTTGCCCAGCCTTCTGTGTAGCCCATGTGATTTAAAACAGCACGCAGAGGAGCCGGGTTTGTTTGTAAGAAGTAATTGCGCTGATACATATGTCCCGGTATTCCTTCGTGAGCGAGAGTGCTCCATAAATCACCGGCACCGTCAGATTCGATGTTCAAACGAATTGTGTTTTCAGAGGTGTTGTCAACCGGGCAGAGCATATAAAACGCCGGACTTACAATATTCTTAAGCGATTCGTGTACAGGGGAAATCGTGTACTCAAACCGCGGCATTTCAGGGAAGCGGTCCTTAAATGTATCCTCGAAGAAACGAAGTGTCTCATCCGGATCAATGTCGCCGTAAAGGGTGTCGTAATTTTCGATAAACGACATATATTCTGTATAATGAAGCATTGCAACGGAAGAAAGCTCGCCCATATATTCGTCCATATAAGAATCATACAGAGCAATGATTTCCTCCGGAGTACGGTCGGTCCCGGTCTGGTTTGCAAGCAGGTATTCATAATATTCTTTTCCACCGTCGAGATAGCAGATACCGAAGTCGTTTTTGCAAGCTGATTTATTATCCTTAAAGAAGTTAATGATTCTTTCGTAGGCCGGGATAATGTGATTTTTGACGATGTCGTAGTTTTGCTGCTTGTACTCTTCAGCAAGATTTGTATCGAGATCGGTCAGGGCATCTATTTTTGCATTGAAGGTCTCAAGCAGAAGGTTGCTCTCCGGATCGGCGATGAATTCCGAACACTGGCGAATGACTTCATTGGCGTTGTGACGATTCATAAAGTATCCCTTTTCGATACGAACCTTTTCAAATTCAATGGCATTGTCAATATAATCAGGAAGCTGATCAAGCAGCTCAAGATACATTGGAACATCCTCTGCAGAGCGGAAGGTATATTCCGAATAGTTAATCGGCATGTTGGAGTGGAGTCCGCTCGTATAAGCAAACGGCTCCTGTAAGAAATACAAGTCGTAATACGTATTGTTTGCGTCAATTACACGCTTGTATACGTCGTAGTCAAACTTCTGGGATGCAGTTAACAGATCATAATTTATGGAATAGAAATCATCATCCTCTGCTGTCGTTTCTGCACGTTCCGCTTCGACATCTTCATCAGTTAAGCAATATGCATCACCGAGTGTTGCAACCGATGCGTCAATGCCGTAGTTTTCCGGATGACACAAATAATAATGAATGCTGATGGAATCCGAGCTGATTGCGTCACGGAAGCTGTCCATGACATATGTGTCAAAGCGCTCCTGCTCCGCGATCGCCTCCGGCGAGTTTGGGTCAGCGAGAGTATCAACGGACGGCTCCTCTGTGTCCGGACCGATTTCTTCTGTTGTGAGTGGCTCATCCGGCGTGTTGATACTTGCAGGGGGTTCTTTTTTACCGCAACCTACGAGCGAAAGCATCATAGTGCCGACTAAGATGGCCGAGCAAATGGTTTTCCTTTTTTGTTTCAAATTGAACATTCGATTTATCCTCCCAATGTTATTCAAAAATGACATAGAAGTTATTATATCCAAAGGAGGGGAAAAAATCAACTTTATGAGATATGAGAAAAAATTTATGGTATGGATTTTCCCATTCAACACGATATGTTCCTCCAGGGCAATATATATTGATATATACCGGGGAAAATAATTGTGGATATTTTGAATAAGAAGATGTATACTGTAATAGACAGTGCAGGATTAGTCTATCGGTAGGGCGCCAGCTTCCCAAGCTGGATAGGCGGGTTCGACTCCCGTATCCTGCTTTTTTTAGTGCCTTTTTTGTATATTAATCCCCAAAACTGGTCATTCATACCAAAAAACTGGTCGTTCGTCGAAAAAGTTACCACAAAGAAGTATTCGATGATATGATAGCAACAGTGAAGAATATTGTGTATAAAATCGTTATGGGGAGCCAAAAACGATTGGAACGTATATAGAAAGGAATGAGTCGATGGCACAATTTTATATGAACAAGCAAGGCACATTAGCACAGTCATCACCTCTGGTCGAGGTTGGTAATACAATTAAGAGTGTGAAGGCTATGGTTTCCGGTGTAAATAATGGGCTGTCAGGCATTGGAATCGCAGATGTGGGTCCTGCGCTTACAGCAATTGAGTCGTATCTTACAATTCATGCAGGTAAGGTGGAGAATTTGTCAAGCACCTTGAGTCGTATCGTGCTTAAGTATATTGAGGCAGAATCAAACATTATGGGTATTCCGCTATTTGCTAATCCTGACTTCTATCAATATTTGTCAGTGGATGCACAGAACAATATTCAAAGTTTGGTTGGTACGATAGCAAATTACGAGATTGAGCTCATTCCGGGAATGCCGTTTACAGTTGGCGAAGCAATCGAATTTGGAATGGAAGTATACAATAATGCATATCGCACATCGGAGCAGGGCATCGGCATCATGCCGGAGTCTATCACTCTTGCAGGAGAGACAGACTGGAAGGAACTGTTTTCGATGGATAATCCATATTTTGATCAGGCTGAGACGTTACATATGGTTGAATATGGCGTATCGGAAGGCATATCACTGTACCATTTAGACGGAAGTCTTGAAGGACCGTATGGCAGCTTGAATGGGGAAGTGAATTTCTTAAATGCTGAGGCGAGTGCAACCGCATATGCCGGTTTGTTTACAGCAGACGGCAAATTTGCACCGGGTGTCGGTGTTGAGGCAGGTGCTTCCGTTTCTTTGTTTACAGCTGAGGGAGAGGCAAGACTCGGCAATCAGTATTTGGGCGCATATGTAAATGGCAATGTTGAAGTATGCAGCGCCAGTCTTGAGGGAAGCATATCAGCAGGCTTATATAATTCAGAAGGTAAATTCGATCCATCGCTTGGGGCAGGTGTATCAGCAGAAGCTATTTTAGCACAAGCAGAAGGCTCGGTCGGCGGTACTGTTCTCGGCACAGATATAGGTGTGACAGGCTCTGTAGGAGTTGGAGCAGGCGCACATGCCAATATCGGACTTCAGGATGGTGTACTTTCTTTTGAGGTTGGTGCATACCTTGGTGTCGGTGCGACGGTTGGATTTGATATTGATTTTAATGATACTTATGATACAATAGTAAATGCATGGGACGATGCTTCAGATTGGGTATGTGATCGTGCAGATGACTTCTGTGATTGGGCAAGTGATACATGGGATGATGTTACAGATGCAGGCGCAGAATTCGTAGATTGGATTACATTTTGGGACTAATTAGGAAAAGGTATAGGTATCAGATATGAGAAAATATTTACCGATTGGTACGGTTGTCAAGCTGAAAAATGTTGATAAACTAACGATGATTGCCGGATATTTTCCAAGGAGCGAGGCAAACAACGGACATGTGTGGGATTATTCCGCGTTCCCTTATCCGGAAGGTATGATTGACAACGATAAGATTGTTCAGTTTGACGGTGAGGCGATAGAAAAGATTATCGTTATGGGATATCAGGATGAGCTTCAGATGCAGTTTATCCGTGCAGTTATGGGGAAAGCAGACGAGATAAAAGGCCAGGCAGGCCAAAGCAGCGAGGTGACGGACTAATGAAGACATTATTACCACTTGGAACGGTTGTATCCATCAAAGGCGTTGATCATAGAGTTATGGTGCTTGGCTATGCCAGATTCAAAGAAGGCGATACATCGCACGTATATGATTATATCGGGTGTTATTTTCCGGAGGGTTTTGTAGGCGGCGATAAGACGATGATTTTTGATCACAGCATGATTGAAAGCCTGTACTATCTCGGTTACAACAATGAAGAGTCTGCACAGTTTATCACAAAGGTTGCAGATACGATTGAGAAGGTTGAAAATCAGAGTGCACAGGCGGCAGCAGTTACGGGTGCACAGTAGATACCGGATGCAAATAAATGAAGTTGCAATCGCTAAAAAGGAGTCTTGCTTTGCAGGGCTTCTTTTTTGTTGTATAGGTAGCAAGAAACAAAATTGACACAGGTCATTTTCAACATTATAATAAAAGCAGATTATTCTATATTATTACATAAAAGGAAAATTTTGTAATTGTAGGTTACAAAGATTTTGGGGCTGGAGGATTTAATGAAGAAAACAATGGATAGGGTTACGGTTCGCAAGGCGCATCGCGGCGTTGCGTTTATTATTTCGTTTATATTTATGTTCTTATGCTTCGGAAGTACACCGATGGGCGTTCATGCAGAGGATGCGCAGGAGGCACCTCATTATGATGCGGCGTCGAGTGTTGTTCAGGTTATCTATTATTACTATGATGAACAAAACAATTTAAACCATATTATTCAAAGTGGTAGCGGTGTGTTGCTTGATGATATGACTGTACTTACGACACGCTACACGACGACACTTACCGATGAGAGCAAGACAGCGGCAGGCGAGTATTTGTCCGGTCTGCTTGGCCGCTCGATATCATTTTATCCGACAGAGGATAAAGAGGTTGAGGAGGCGACTGCGCAGCTTGCAGTTGTCGTTGAGGCAGATATTTACAGTAATGCGGTTGTATCCTTCCAGAGTGCTGACTGGGATGTTGCGGTGCTTTCCCTCTCGATTCCGACCAACAAGCAGCCGGCGATGTTAGGTGACAGTGATCTTGTGAAAAAGGGTGACTCCCTTGTGACAATCGGATTTCCGAATATGTCCTGTACAGAGCCAAAATCCTTTAGTTCCGCAGAGCTGTGTCAGTACGAAGGCGTATGTGACCGTTGGGAAAACGGTGTGATCAAGCATACGGCAAATTATCACATGGGATGTGTCGGTGGTGCGATTGCGGATAAGTATGGACGTGTCGTCGCAATTATTACATATGTACCGGGCGAGGAGAATGTATATTCCGCGTTGCCGGTCAATCAGATCAAGGTTTATCTTGAGAGAGACAGTGTAAGCTATCGTGACGATCTGAATGATTACGATTATGTGGAGCCGATTGCGACCGACACCGATGCGGCTCTTGATCCGGAACACGTTGTCGTAAAGTCTGATCTGACAAGAGTGGTATATGAGGCAGAACTCATTTTAAATGAAGGTAATGATGACAAATATACAGAAGAAAGCTATCGAGCACTTCAGGTTCAATACAATGAGGCAAAGCAGGTAGAGGGAGATATTATGGCATCACAGGTTGAGGTTGATGAGGAAACCAAGCTGTTGCGTGATGCAATTGATAGTCTTGAGAAGGTGAAGAAGCAAAATAAGACATTGTTTATTATCATTCTCGTATCCGGCGGATTGTTCCTTATATTTATCACGGCAGTTATCGTAATCCTAATCGGAAAGCATGCTCGTAAAAAGGAAGCAAAGAAGGATGCGGAGCGTATTCGTACAATTGACGGAAACGGAGTGCGCAGCGCCGGCCGTGAAGTGGCTGCGGGCATAAACAATTCAGGGACACTTGCATCGCGCAATGTCGGACTTCCGAGTGCGCAGCTGTATGAACAGTTTGATGCAAAGAACAGAAACAATAACAACCGTGCTGAGACAACGGTTTCTATGGAACCGGGCACGACGATATTACAGATGGATGAAGGAACAACCGTACTGAGTTCTTATGTTCAGGCGCCGATTAATGCATATTTATATCGCGCGTCGACCGGAGAGAGCATTGCGATTTCGAGCGAGATCTTCCGCATGGGTAAGGGTATGGAAGGTGTTGAGTATCGTATCGACGGCAATACCAATGTCAGCCGTATGCATGCGATGATTACGAGAAGTCAGGATGACTATTATATTGAGGATCTTGGTTCTACAAATTATACGTTTGTAAATGGAATCAAGCTTGTGCCGAATCGCAAGCAGTTGCTTACAACAAATGATGAAATTTACATGGCTGATGAGAAATTTGTATTTATGAAGAACAGTTAGTTGTGGGGGATTATATGGAAGGACAGTTACTTTATATACTGATTATGCTTGTTGAAGCGGCGATTATCGTATTTTTAATTGCTCTTAACGTGAAGCTTAATAAGAAAAACAAAGCCAACAATAAAATGCTTGGCAACTACATGGATAAGCTGCGGGAGGATGAATTGGACGAAAAGATGCGTAACGAATACTATCCGCAGAACAAGTTTGAGAGCGACTTTAAGAATATTCCTTATGAAACGATTTATGAGGATGAGAAGGATGTACGGACGTTAGATGCGATTTGTGTCCATCTGGCGTGTATAAGCAGGGTTGCTACACGCAAGTACATAATCAATGTTACGGATGAGTTGTATCTTGGACGTGCCAAGACGAATGGGGTTGTGTTTGAGGAACAGGATGTCGACCAGAAGCATATACATTTTCTGCGTAAGGACGGCAATTTGTTCGTTCAAAATGTGTCAGAGAGCATGCCGGCTATTTTCGTGCGTAAGGATGTTAAATATGAGCTTACGGAATCGTATGTTCAGTTAAACGACGGAGACGAGCTGTTATTTGATTCATCGCGCGTGATGATTACGTTATTGTAGTGGGTGGGGGTGTAGAAACGTGTTTGTATTATCGGTATATATTAATACAGTTTACAAAGAAATCCGTTTGCCGGTAATTAACGATTCGGATTATTCGGTTATGCTTTATCGCGAGACATTTGGTATTTCGTCGGATGTAAAGCTTGAGCTTGAGGTAATTAACGGGGCATGGAGTATTAAGGAATCCAACCGTTATTATGTGCTTAAGGATGGACGTCGTCATGCAGATTATGCACTTGTTAACAACGACATGTTCCATCTGTATACAGAAGATAAAGATACACTTGCGGTTATCGTGCGCGAGGTCTTGTATCCGGTCGCTGTATTTGACAAATATGACCTTCGTTATTGTACGCAGATTACAGTCGGTAAACGTGAGGACAATGATATCTGTTATGATTTTCTTGGTCTTGTTTCAAGAGAACATCTTGTATTCTATAACTCTAATTCCAAGTGGTGTATATCAAACCGTGGTCAAAACGGTGTGTATGTGAATGAAAATCAAATACAGGAAGACTATGTACTTCAGTTCGGAGACTGCATTCGTGTGATCGGTCTTAACTTCATGTACCTGGGAGATATTTTGGCAGTTGATACGTCACAGGGCAATGTAGCCGTTAACACAAACGTATTGGTTCCTTACCAAAGAGAAGAAACACCGGTCGCAGAGGAGGAGCTGTTATTTAAAGACAGTCGTATTCTGTTGCACCGTGCACCGAGAAATATCATCAAGATTGAACGCGATCCCATTGATATTGAATCGCCGCCGGAAAAAGAAAGCGAGGAAAAGACACAGTCTCTGCTTGCTAAGATTTTGCCGTCATTTACCATGGCGATACCAATGCTTATTTGCAGCTTTCTAATGATTTATTCGAGTAAGAAAAACGGCGGATCCGCACGAGGACCTATGATGTATATGGGTCTTATTATGGCGCTGTCCTCCGTTGTCATGACGATAATCAATACATTGCTCGGCTCCGGGAAACAGGGCAAGGAGGTAAAAGAAAAGAACTTAAAACGTTTTGATACCTACAGCAAATATTTGCTTGAAAAGACAGAAGAGATCAAGACAAAGTATTCGAATAACATGTATGCGCTTAATACGATGTATAAGAGTGCGGAAGACTGTACGACATATGATGTTGATTCCGGTCTTTTGTGGAATCGTAATGCAAGACATGCAGATTTCTTATCATTCCGTGTCGGTATCGGTAATGTACCGTTTCAGGCTCCGATTGTCGTACAGAAGCAGTCATTTTCAATGGATGAAGACAGCCTGAAGCAAAAGCCGGAGATGTTAAGGAAGAATTTCGAAATGCTTTATGATGTTCCGATTCGCGTAGATTTGATGACACATAAGCTTGTTGGCTTGATTGGCGGTGAGCGATTAAAGGGCGCGATTGATATTATCAAGCTGCTCGCGACACAGATAGCTGCTAATACATGCTATACCGATGTCAAGATGGTGTTTGTCTATGACAGGGAAGCATATAACTATGAGGATACATGGCAGTTTGCAAAATGGTTCCCACACGTATGGTCTGAGGACAAAAAAGTGCGTTACATGGCATCCGATAAGCGTGAGATGAGTGATATATTCTATGAGCTTGTTAAGGTGTTCCGCCAGAGAGACGAGGAATCAAACGGCATGGATGAGAGCGTTCCACGTCCATACTATATTATGTTTTTGATGAATCCGGAGCTTATCGAGGGTGAGCTTATATCGAAGTATGTGTACAGTGCAGATCCGAGATACGGCTTGTCAACTGTGATTGTGGCAGATTCGTATGCAAACATTCCGAATGAATGTGATTACATCGTGGAAAACGATGATATCTTCCAAGGAAAGTATGCAGTTTCGGAGGAAAAGGAAGCACTTGTACCGATTCAGTTTGATTCTATCTCGGACGAGGCTTTGGATAGATTTGCGAGACGTTTGTCCAACATCTATGTCACAGAGACAGGAACCGGCGGAGATATCCCGTCTTCTATTACGTTCTTTGATATGTATGGGGTAAAGAGTCTCAAGGAATTAAATGTACTCGACCGTTGGAGAAAGAACCGTACCTATGAAAATATCAAGGGTCTGCTCGGACAAAAGGCCGGCGGTGCAAGCAGCTATCTGGATGTCCATGAGAAGTATCACGGACCGCACGGACTTGTTGCAGGTACGACAGGTTCCGGTAAGAGTGAGACTCTGCAGACTTATATGCTGTCACTTGCGGTAAACTACAGTCCGGATGATATCGGTTTCTTTATCATTGACTACAAGGGCGGTGGTATGGCGAACTTATTTAACGGCTTGCCGCACATGATCGGACAGATTTCGAACCTGTCCGGAAATCAGGTTCGAAGAGCGATGGTTTCCATCAAGAGTGAGAACCGCAGAAGACAGCGTATCTTCAATGAAAATGGTGTAAACAACATTAACTTATATACAAAGCTTTACAAGAACAATGAAGCGACCTTGCCGGTACCGCATTTGTTCATCATCATCGATGAGTTTGCGGAGTTAAAGCGTGAGGAACCTGACTTCATGCGTGAGCTGATAAGCGTTGCACAGGTAGGTCGAAGCCTTGGTGTGCATCTGATTCTTGCGACACAGAAGCCGAGTGGTACGGTTGATGATAACATTTGGAGTAACTCAAAGTTCAGACTATGTCTTAGAGTTGCGGATAAGCAGGATAGTAACGATATGCTTCATAAGCCGGACGCAGCATATATCACACAGTCGGGACGATGCTATTTGCAGGTCGGCAGTGATGAGGTATATGAGTTGTTCCAGTCGGGATATAGCGGAGCAACCTACAACGAGGATGATGCCGGTGCTGTTGATATCGCAAATCTTGTGTCACTCACCGGTCGTGTGGAGTTAAACGGTAACTACGCAAAGACTGAGCAAAAGGAACGTGCAAAATACAAATGGTATACACAGATTGCAGAGGTTATGGCTACTGCACTGCAAAACACAGGTGTATCGTATGAGGATTGCGTGAATGTGTCAGTAAAACGTCAGCTCGTCACAGAAAATATGTGTGTGGTATTCGAGCAAAAGGCAATTGATTATCCGAACAGCACATACAACCTTGCAAGACTTAATGACTATATCGATTTATATGCGGAGGCAGCGCAGTACGAGGGCGATGTAATTCAAAATCTCATGTACTTTGCAAACCAAAGGAAGGTTAAGCTGCCACAGGACAAAGAAAAAACACAGCTTGATGCGGTTAAGGATTACCTGGCGGTAGTCGCAAAGGAAAACGGCTATACACATGAGCTTCGTCTCTGGATGCCGGTACTGCCAACACATTTGTATTTGGATAGCTTTGAGGAGTTCCGTCAGGTAAAATACGACGGTACGACCTGGCCACAGCCTGATGAGGCATGGTCCATCGATGTTATTGTCGGTAAGTTTGACGATCCGCACAATCAGGCGCAGATGCCGCTTCGCTTGAATTTCTCTGAAAACGGACACCATGCAGTATGTGGTATGGTCGTATCCGGTAAGAGTACATCACTTCAGACGATTACATATGCGTTGATTAACAAATATTCGCCGTCGTATATCAATATTTATGCACTTGATTTCAGTGCGAAGATGATGTCTGCCTTTGAGAAGGCTCCGCATGTCGGTGGCGTGATGTATGAAGGTGATGATGAGAAAATCGCGAAGTTCTTTATGATGATCAACCAGATTCTTGCAGAGCGTAAGAAGCTGTTTCGCGGTGGTAACTATAGCCAGTATGTACAGGTAAACGGCGTAAAGCTTCCTATGATTTTGATTGTCATCGATAATGTAAATGCATTTAACGAAAAGACATCCGAGCAGTATTTGCAGGATTTGATTACACTTTCGAAGGAAGGCGTCAGCCATGGTATTTACTTATTGCTTACGGCGGCAGGCTTTGGAAGTTCAGGCATACCAAACCGTATTGCAGAAAACATTAAGACTGTTATCACAACTGAGATGGCAGACAAGTTTGCGTATGCAGAGGTGACACGTGCAACCGGTCTTGACGTGATTCCGGAGGCAGGTGTCAAGGGACGAGGACTTGCAATGTACGGAAAACGTGCGCTTGAATATCAGACAGCACTTGCGTTTGAGACAGCGGATGATTACAGCCGTTTGGATCGCATCGGTACGATGTGTGAGGAGATGGCCTTGGCATGGACCGGACGTAAGGCAAGACCGGTACCTGAGATTCCTGAAAAGCCTGTATGGTCGGAGTTTTCACAGCTTGAAGAATTTGATAAAAATATCGAGGATAAGGATATGATTCCGGCAGGATATGATTCTGTCAATGCGACGATTTGCAGTGTTGATCTGCGCCAGATGTTCTGCTACCTTATCACAGGTTTTGCACGCAGCGGCAAGAAAAACTTCTTGCGTGTACTGATACAGTCTGCATTAAAGAAGGACGCGCAGATATGTGTCATCGATAACGAAGCAGGCATGATGAAGATCTACGAAGAGGAAGAAAAGGTTACATATATCAATACGGAGGAGACGTTGTTCCAGTACTTTATGGACATTACTCCGGAGTTCAAGCGCAGAGTTGCTATGAAGCGAGAGCTGCTGGCACAGGATTTAGAGGAGAGCGAGATTTACGAAAAGATGAGTGGGGAACAGCCAATCTTTATCTTTATTTCCGATATGGCTTGGTTTATGAAGCAGATCTATACGGGAGAGCATAAGATGGGTGGATTTATGGAGAATATGCTCGACAGAGGTCGACTTCACAATATCTACTTCTTTGGCGTATCCGGTATAGAGGGCAGCCAGGAGTACGATTATCAAAAAGCGTTTAAATTATTTGTTAGAGACAAGGTCGGAATCCACTTTGGCGGAAATGTTGCAGGTAACCGTATATTTAGCTTTGATGGTATCCCATATAAGGAGCAGTCAAAGGTACTTAAGGCGGGTCTTGGTATGACTGCCAATGCTATGGGGGTGGCCGGTAATACGATTGTGGTTCCGCTTGCCAGGAGGTAGGAGAAATGGTTACGTTGCTTATATACGGATGTAAGCAGAAGGAATTTGATATTATGCAGAAAAAGTCGGCCGATCTCGTTGCAAGACTTTCGGATGAAAAGCTTGTGGTTGGGAGTTCGCTTGACATGGAGCATGAACCGAATCTTGCGATTGTCAATATTTGCGCAGATGGCGGACTTGATCTGGCGTATCAGGTGAGAGAACGATATAAGGATGTGGCGATTATGCTCGTGTCGGACACGAGCATCTCGCCGATGCAATATCTAAATCCGGTCATTCGCCCGATTTCACTTGTCATTTGCCCGTATAGTGATTCAGAGCTAGACAGCGTGCTTACGGATTTTATCAGCAAAAGACTCGATGACAATGACGATGCTATCTGGGTGGATGGTTATGACGGAAAGGTAAAGATTTCGTATAATAACATCTTGTATGTAGAAGCCTCACAAAAGATGTTGAATATCAGACTGGAAACTGTGGAATACAGTGTATATGGCAGTCTTGAGCAGTTTGAAAAAAAGCTGCCGGCGACGTTTGCACGTTGTCATCGCAGCATGATTGTCAATACAAGATTTATAGACAAAATTCGATTTTCGGAAAACTATATCCGATTAAAAAACGGCGAACAAGTACCAATGTCGCGCACGTACAAACAGAATTTTAAGGAGATGATGAAAGGATGAACGAAACAAAATATTTTTTGAGTCCGAACGAATTTTCCGTGATTGCTGCAGGCTTTGGTTTATCGATGGTATACGGATTAAAACAGATTGACGGAAGACTTGACAGCAAGGAAATATGCGTTGCACTGCACAATATGTACATCAATAATCTGATTGAGAACGATAATTCCAAGCAGTTTGTTGCAGATGCGAACCTGACGACGATTATGCGACGAATCAAATCTGCGCATTTTATGGTACAGACAGAGAGTAAGATTGGCAGTCACGACTGCACATTTTGTCTGTATCCGGGTGACGTGTGTGTTGTGGTGGAGGAAAATGCGGCGAACGCCAATAAGGTAATCTTATATATGGATGAAATCGACCGGGTGCTTAATATGCTCGTGAAGGAAACTTCAGGCAGTCCGATGGTAGTCAATACGATGTCCTGTGCGAACGGACGTGTGATATGCAGTGAGCGACTGGCGGAGCAGGCAGACGGGGCAGAAAAAAAGAGCCTTTTGTTAAAACAGTATGAGGCAATAATGCCTACGGAGGATTAATGCGATGATATTGATTGACATATATGTAGCTTCGCTCGGAGAAAGCTTTGACTTTCGTGTTGATGAGACAGCGAAGATAATAAAGGTTTTGAGCGAGATTAGTGAGATGCTGACTGTAAAATACAGAACGACGTTGAATAAACCAATTGGGGAGTTTATGCTCTGTTCATACGATCAAAAAAAGGTATTAGACAACAATCAGACACTTTGGGAAAATAACATAACGAACGGCACGAAGTTATTATTAGTATAAAATATATCAAAAACTGGTCGTTCATCCTAAAAAACTGGTCATTCGTCAGTATTTTGACGCAGAATGATCAGTTTATGTTATTGTAACATTGTGATTAGGTAATAAGGGATAGGTGGTTCAGATGAGTATTTCAGATACAAATAATTCCATACTACCTGATGACACATCAGGCAACAGCAACGATGCACTTCTTCAGGGGAGTCCGAACGGAGTGAAGAGTGTGAGCGCGATACAGGGACTTGTAAGCGGTGATTATGAATTATCCGATGAGAAGGGAAATATATCAAAGGGCGTTCCGATTCACAGCTTTGACGAACTGATTGCAAACATGGAGTCGTTGAATATAAAGTTTTTTAATTAATGGGAGGTAATGGAGCGTGGCTGAAGAAATTAGATGCAATACATCGACACTCGCTACCGAAAACGGGGATGTTGATACCGCAATCAAAAATATCGAAACGAGCAGAGACAATCTTAAGAGCATACTCGACAGACTCGATGCTATGTGGGATGGAGATGCCAGTGAGCAATTTAAGATTCGTTTTAAAAGGCAACTTGGAGAACTTGACGCATATTGCGAAGCGTTAAAGGGTGTGTCCGGGTATGAGAAAAAGGCTGTTAATGAGTACAACCAGTGTATTCGTGATGTAGATGGAATTATTTCCTCAATTTCTGTATAGTGCGGGGGTGAAAAGAGATGGCAGTAGTATTGAAGGTAACTCCGGAGGAGATGAAAACTCTTGCAGGAGAAATGAGGACAGAGATTCAGACAATTAATAACAACTTGGGACATTTGAGACATATTGTGTCAGGGATGCAGGCTTATTGGAGAGGAGATGCCAGTGACAAACACACAAGCATCAACGATGAGCTCTTGCCAACGGGTGACACCTTAATCAAAAATTTGAACACGGCGCCGGCTGATTTGTTGAAGATTGCAGGATTGTATGAAGAAACAGAACAAGAACTTCAGCAGGTAGCGGCACAGCTTCCGGAAGACATATTTTAAATAGGAGGTAGTCATGGCACTTTCAGAATTTCAGATTAATTTTAATTATAATCAGGCGATATCAAAGGCACAGGAATTAGAGACTGCAGCAACAAAGCTTGAGACAGATGCGGTTACAGAGATGGATTCGATTCTTTTAGCGATTAATCGTAATTGGACCGGGGATAATGCGAACGCTTACAGAACAAAATGCAAAACGGAACAGACGAACATTGCGACTATCGTAGAAAGTATTCGCACTGTAGCATCAACGATTCGCACGATGGCGGAAAATATTAAGGCTGCCGAGATGCGGGCACTTCGGATTGCACAGGCAGAGGAAGCTGCCAGAAAAGCAGCAGAGGAAGCTGCGGCCGGGCGCGCAGCGAAGTAGAAAGATGAAATTGTAAAACAGATATTTTGTACATATATCAAAATTTTCAATTATTAAATTTTTAATCAGAGGAGGATATTTTTATGGGACAGATTCAGGTAACAGTTGCGGAGATGGAGGACAAGAAGGCGCAGCTTACATCGCTTTTGACACAGTTCGAGGATGAAATCGGTAATACCGATCAGCTCGTAGCAAATCTTAAGAACGAGTGGGAAGGTGATGCATCCGATGCATTCCAGCAGAGCTACAAGGCAAAGGCAGCCAGACTCAGACAGGCGGCAGAGGGCATTCGCGCATACATCACAGTACTCGGAAAGATTATCGAGGCGTATATTCAGACAGAGGCAGCAAATACAGCGCTTGCAGGAAAGTAATTCGGATCATAAAATGATATTGGGAAAGGCGGTATAATCGAATGAATATTTTAAAAACAACACCGGAACATTTGAGAGCAGAAGCAGGAAAGCTTCAGCTGCAGGGAGAGACATTATCATCAAAGGTAACAGAGATGATTTCAGTCGTTGATGCAATCGGCGGAGCAGGTTGGTCAGGCGATGCAGCAACAGCATACAAGGGACGTTTCGCAGAGTTGCAGGATGATGCAACCCGTATGAAGGATTATCTCAACGAGACAGGTGATCAGTTGATTCAGATTGCAGATCAGTATCAGAAGGCTGAGGAAGCAAATGCACAGGCAGCAAGTTCACTTGCAGTAGATATTTTCTAGGATATCATATTACATAATAAGATATACAGGGGCGTAGGCTGTTAGGTTAGCGGTCGCGCCCTATTACTTTGCCGTAAAATAGTTAAAACTGGTCATTCGTCCGAAAAAACTGGTTGTTCGTCGGAAAAATCACACATAGATATAGAACTGTAGTAAGATAAAAACATCAAGAAAGAAGCTATGAAATTAGCAGAGAAAATATAAGGAGGAATTGCAATTATGGCACAGATTCAGGTAACAGTTGCGGAGATGGAGGACAAGAAGGCGCAGCTTACATCGCTTTTGACACAGTTCGAGGATGAAATCGGTAATACCGATCAGCTCGTAGCAAATCTTAAGAACGAGTGGGAAGGTGATGCATCCGATGCATTCCAGCAGAGCTACAAGGCAAAGGCAGCCAGACTCAGACAGGCGGCAGAGGGCATTCGCGCATACATCACAGTACTCGGAAAGATTATCGAGGCGTATATTCAGACAGAGGCAGCAAATACAGCGCTTGCAGGAAAGTAATTCGGATCATAAAATGATATTGGGAAAGGCGGTATAATCGAATGAATATTTTAAAAACAACACCGGAACATTTGAGAGCAGAAGCAGGAAAGCTTCAGCTGCAGGGAGAGACATTATCATCAAAGGTAACAGAGATGATTTCAGTCGTTGATGCAATCGGCGGAGCAGGTTGGTCAGGCGATGCAGCAACAGCATACAAGGGACGTTTCGCAGAGTTGCAGGATGATGCAACCCGTATGAAGGATTATCTCAACGAGACAGGTGATCAGTTGATTCAGATTGCAGATCAGTATCAGAAGGCTGAGGAAGCAAATGCACAGGCAGCAAGTTCACTTGCAGCAGATATTTTCTAAGATATCAAATTACATAAGATATGCAGAGGGTACAGTCGTTAAGGGGGTTAGCGATTGTACCCATTTTGTTGCATAGAAAGTACTTCGCACTTCCTATGCAATAAAATGAAAAACTGGTCGTTTGTCCTAGAAAACTGGTCATTCGTCGGATGTTTTACACAAGAAGAAATAGATATTGTAAAATAATAATATAGGATTAGTTAATACAAAACATTGAGTTTAGAACAAGAAATGTATGGAAGAAAATGGATCGACATACATGATTATAGATTATTTGGAGAGTAACTATGAAAATAAAAAGGAATATATTTGTTGTTTCAGTTATATCTTTTATAATGATTTTGATGTGTGGATGTAAAAATGATAGGAAGGATTACATGGACAAGAAAATAACAAGGCTTGTTGTTGATTACAAAAAAGAGGAGGTTCCATGTTGCGTTAGAATTGATTTTACAAATAAAAGTCGTTCTGCTTCATTGTATCTGACAGAGGTAATAAAATCTGAAGATACATATATGTACGCAGATGATATGGAACAAATGCTTCGAGATAAAGTGCTGAAAGATGATCAGTTGAAGGAAAAAAAGAACAAAGCCAACAATAGCTCAACAGATGAACAAGCAGTGCTCTGGAAGGTACGAGTATATTTCGAGGATGGGGAGTGGGTTCAGCTTGAAAGCCTTTCCAACCATCCCTATACACCGGATTACTGGGATGATTTTATTGCTTTGCTTGAGAAATAAAATACCGGTTTTTGACATTTTACGCTTCATAAAACTTCCTAAGAGGACTCATCGTTATCAAGGGATGACAGATTTGAATAGCATTGTCAAAGGTGAGGATTACTGTAATATGTATAAGGAGACTATAAAAAATAATGAAAAGAAATGTAATATGTGGTTTGCTTTCGTTTGTTATTGGGGTTATGTTGGTTGGATGCCAATCGGAGCATAAGCCGGATGAATCAAACGGACGAACCGAATCGGGCAAAACAGAGATGGCAGAGTCAGAGGATGGTGAATTAGTCACAGTAGATGATTTTGCAAATTATTACAAATTAACAGCAGAGGATTTGGAAGCGCATGATATTGAAGGTTTCATTATGTATCATGAGATTACGTCCAATCGATTAGAAACGCGAGATTGGATGTCAATATTAGAAAAGGATGAAACGGCAGGAATCAGCTATCGACACAACATATACAGGCAGGTTACGAGTGCAAAGACACGTATGGCAACATACGATGATGACTTTGCAGAGGCGCAGTATATTGTATATGAAACACAGATATATGAGGACGAGGGGATTGGAAGGATTGAGAATGTCATAATAGATATTCCTAATCAGAAGGTTTATTGTGGATTTGACTACAACGATTACACAAAATGTGAGAAGTCGATTGATGTTGATGAGACATTTATCCGCTCGATTATTTCGGATTTCAATGATATGAAATTACCGGAATGGGAAAATAACATTTTGTATGCATGTGAAGGAAATGCCTATTGGTGGGATTTACACATTATTATGTCGGAGGATGATGTAATCCGATATACCGGGAATATACCGGGGAATGCAAATTCTTACGAAGACGGGTTTGAACAAATAAAAAACAGAGTAGATACACTTTTTTGATAATGTAGATAATTAGAGGAGAAGGAGAAGCGTATGGCAGAGTTTTATCTGAATGAGGAAGGCTTGAGAAATGAAATTGAACGATTAGATGGGGTAAAGGATGCATTGTCCGGAGCAGTAAGAACGATGGTTAACATGAAGATACAGATTGGATTATTATCCGATTTGAAGGTTCAGGCTGCTTTAGACAAGATTATTCTGCAAGCGGGGCGAGATATTGTAAGGGTTCGTTCGATTCAGCTGGCAGGTAGGATGATATTGCGAAGATTCCGATGGGCAGAAGATGTTATCTCGGGGAATACTGTATTTGATCGTATCGCACAGTGGTTTGATGATTTGTTCCTTACTCCGGAGGAGCGAGCCGAGATTCAGGCGGAGATTGATCAGTTGCTTGCATCTTATACATATACAGATACATATGGTGTAACAAGAGTTGATGTGTACAGTATGTCACCGGACGAACGCGAGCAGCTTGTTGAGCTATATGAGCAGCTGCACCCGGGTGATGCTCGTAACATGGATACATGTTTACAGCCCTTGGCAGATGAAGGATACAATGATGATATAACATATATTAAGGCAATTGCATATACTGCACCGGAGCCGTACCGTTCAATATATCTTGAGAATGTTGGGGATATCAACATTGTAGATTTACATTATGACAAAAATAAATCACAGAACTATAAAAGTGGTATTGATGTAGACGGCGATGGCGTAGCAGATGGCGGTATTCGTTTCAATATCGATGAAAGATGGAGCTCTGATCCTCGAACAAGATATAATACATTTTTTCATGAATCCGGACATGCAATCGATGATTTGTTAGCCGACGGACATGCGGGAGGAGATTTCCTCAGTCGTACATATGAAGATGCAAATGGAGACCGGTTGACGGATGCGCTTCAGACAGATGTACGCAATTCAATTGAACATTACGTAGAAGACTACACACAAGGTATGGAATTAGGTCCACTTGAGGAGAAGCTTGTAACCGCTGCTATTACGCGTGAGATTATGACCTGCTACGATTATCGCTATGATTATCCGGTTATGAACGATTTGACAATTATGGGTCGAGAGATACTTCCGGCATCCGATATGCAGGATATTCTCGACTACACCGTAACATCGATACAGACTGATAACAGTGGACCATCATCGGATATTATGGGCGGATATTCCGGCAATTTATTGACCGACAGGAATTCAAGTGGAAGGCCGTTGAGTTACCACCAGGCAGTAAGCTTAAGTGAACAAAGTGATGGGACTTTTGTGACTACAAATTATTGGGTACAAGGATCCGGTGGAAGTACAGAAAGCTCATTTGTGCCGTCCGGAGATTATGCATATACAGGTAAACAGGAGTCTGAGTTCTGGGCGGAAAACTTCTCAGCACAGATGACCGGAAATCAAACCGAATTAAATGGCATTGATGGTCGTTTGGATACCGGACGTGATTATGTGGTATCGATGATTGATGACATTCGATAGTTTGTGTAGTATCATTATATAAGAAAAATTAATGGGAGAGGATTCGCAAATATGAGTACAATATCAGTAAACCGGTTTGTCGATTTCTATGGAATAACTGTTGATGATATCGCGTCCTATGATCTGCAGGGGATGATTGACGATTATGAGATCGAGGAGGCTGACTTACCTGCAAGAGATTGGTACAGAAAGCTTAAAAACGATGCAAGACTTGGCATACAGTACGGCAAAAACCTTAATCGAATCATTCGTGGAGAGGTGCGAACACTTACAGAAGCAGATGATTTACAAAACGTAAGATATCTCGCTTATGAGATAACAAAAAATGTAGGAGATGGTTTAGTAGACACCTATGATGTTGCAATTGATGTTGAAAAACAGACGATGTTCTATAATTGTAATTTGAGTAATATTAATAATTGCGAGAAGCAGATTCAGATGGATAAGGAGACATTAAAATCTGTGATGGCAGTTATCGATGACATGAAGCTGGTTACATGGAATCGAAATATTGTATATGCCTACGAAGACGGTGATTATCTCTGGGATTTATTCCTGATTATGGGCAAATATGATGTGATTCGGTATATGGGAAATGTGCCGAAAAGAGATAATGACTATGAAGACAGGTTCGACCAAATTATTCAGAAGGTAGAGAAGCTTGTGGAAGAATAAGAACTTGAAATTCTTGTCAAAATAAGAGAAAATAAAAGAGGTATTTCTGTTGCGAAAGGTTTCGCAAAATTTATTTTATGCGGGGGTTAAGATGAAACGTTTTATGAAAGTACTGCAGCTGCTTGTATGTGTAGGAGTGATGCTGTTGTGTCTTGACACGAGAGTGGCGCATGCAGGGAGCGAAACAGATGAAAACCGGACGGAGGAGGGCGCTTCGAAGGGCGAATCACAGATGGATTGCTCAAGTAGCATTGTTAAGATTGTGACAGTGTATTCCGATGAGGACGGCAATCTGTATTATGTGAAGCAGGGTACGGGATTTGTGATCGGAGTCAGCAACGGAGCTTCCGAAAACAGCGGTAAAAAATACATACTATCGGATTATGGAATCGTGGAAGGCGAGATTGCACTTGTCAACGAGATCAAGCGCAGATATGGTTTGCCGGAGGATAGCAAATTATCTCTTATGAGCTATGCGATTGGAGATATGGGTGTGTTGTCAGAGCTTAAGATTATATCTTATAGCAATGAGACAAGATATGTTGTTTTAGAGCCGTCGACAGAGCTTGCGGACAAGCAGGTGCTTAGACTTGGCAGTGGGGCAAGTATCGAGACAGAGGCACGTATCCATATCGAGGGCTACAGTGGTCTGCGAAGCATCTTTACCAATTCATCGGTCACCGAGCGTAATATTAATGTGTACGATACGACGATTACAGATGTCTATACAGAGGATTACTACAACGACGCTATCACATATTTTTATGTTGGAGAGCCGATTGATGAAGGTATGGCAGGCGCGCCGGTGCTTGATGCGGATGGTTGTGTAATCGGTATGTTTATTTATGAGAACGGATCGCCAAAGCTTATGGCGATGTCGGTTGACAATCTGCGTCAGATATTGGATGCACTTGCAATCAACTACATGGTTGCAGAGGATGATATTACTTACGATATACCTACTGACGAGCAAAAGGCAGAGCTTAAGCGGCTGGTCATCGATAACAAGGAGTACATAAGCTCGATTAATCGTAATTTTTATACGAGCACAACCTGGAATACACTCTACGAAGCTATTTCCAAGGCAGATGACGTATGCATGAGTGCAAAATCAACTGCAAAGCAATATGATGACAATATCGCGGCACTAAAATCCGCGCGTAAGAAGTTAAAGACAAAGGCATTTAAGTGGAAGCTGATTAATGTGATTGCCGGTGTAGTTGTCGTTGTATTGGTCATTATTATGGTGCGAGTCTTAAAGAAACGCAAACGTATCCAAATAAAGCAACAGGTGATTTCAAATATGGGAAAGTAATAAGAGATGGGGGTAAGATATGAGTGATTTTTACGTAAACACTAGCATTTTGAAGGAAAAGGGACATCAGATTCAGAACATCGGAAAAGTTGTATTATCCGTAATAAAAGATATTGAGTCAATCAAATGTGAATTAAAGTCGGTATCAATTAATGTTGATGGGAGTTTGGATTCCATAGTACAAAATCTGAGGAATAGAGAAAAAGAACTTGTGGTAATGGGACAAGTGGCAGAAGTGTCTGCAAAAATGTATAAAAATGCGGAACTTACAGTTGGAAGTTCGGTTGGAGCTAACGAAATACCTGTTTCGGAGCCGACAGATGCTACGCCGGGAGATGAGGATACTTCGTCTGAAGATGATTTTGTAAATGGATGCCAATATACATATTCGGATGATAACATTCAAGTTCCTATATCTATAGAATTTTTAGATAAAGAAAATTGTATGGCTATGGCTGAAAGAATAATGGAAGAACATGGTCAAGATGGAAAGTGTAATGGGATGACAGTTCGGCGAATGGCAAAAGAAATATATGCGCATGCACTAGGATATTATTTCGCAACCGATTTACAATCTCTTGGCATTGATAATGATTTCTTACAAGGTATGGCTGAAAGTGGGGTTGTTGCAGATCTCGGATTGGGTGATGGATTGGATGTTCATTACAATATACTATGGTACTGGATGGATCCGTTTGATTTAGGAGCTACTTACTTTTAGTTTTATTTGAAGAAAAGAGGAGCAATTTAGTTGTAATAAGCAGGAGGAATCTTATGCGAAAACTCAAACAAAAAGTAATTGCACTGACTACGGTTGTGGCAATGGGAATTGCCGGAGCGTATATTGCTTTGCCGGAGCAGATGAACCAAACCGGTGTGATGGAGGTAAAGGCGGCAGAGGGAACAGGACTTAATGTGGAGTACCACACGCAGGAGGAAATTGCTGCATACATTAACGAGCATAGTGAGGCACTCAATTTTACCACAACGTATGCGGAAGAACCGAGTGCACAGTCGCCATATTCTGCGGGAGCGTTGTCAGAAGAAACCTTAAACAATGCAGCCAGCTTACTTAATATCTATCGTTATGTGGCAGGTATCCCATATAATGTCACAGTTGATGCGGACTATACAAGGTATGCGCAGACAGGCGCGCTTGTTAATGCATCAAATAATGTATTGAGTCATTTCCCGACCCAGCCTTCAGGGATGAGCACAGATATGTATGACATGGGCTATAAAGGCTGTAGCAGCTCCAATCTCGCAATGGGATTTAACCTGTGTGGAGCAATAAAAAACGGATGGATGTATGATGGTGATGCATACAACATTGACAGACTTGGTCACCGCAGATGGTGCTTAAATCCTAAGATGAGTAAAACCGGTTTTGGAGAGGTAAAGAGCGCAACATCTACCTATCGATACACGAGTATGTATTGCTTTGATTCGGGAAATTCGGCAGGGGCATCTTATTCGGGTGTTGCATGGCCGGCACAGAATACGCCGACAACATTGTTTTATAAATATACCCCATGGTCCATCTCGATGGGCTCATCTGTGGATGCAGGTACGGTTCAGGTAACATTGGAGTGCGCAAATAACGGAACGACCTATCAGTTTAGCTCATCAAGTGCAGACGGAGATTTCTATGTAGAAAACGGCGGATACGGGCAAAAGGGCTGTATCATATTCCGGCCAACCGAAGGAACCGACTGTACGGCCGGATATACATATCATGTAAGCATAACCGGTAGTTATACTTCCGGCTCAAGCTTCAGCGTCAATTATGATGTCAATTTCTTTGATGTGGCAAATCCGTCTGAATCCGACGACAGCAGTCTTACGAATGGAACGTGGATGCAGTCCGGCGGCAGATGGTGGTACAAGAACGAAGATGGCAGCTACCCTACCGGATGGGCAAAGATTGATTCAGTCTGGTATCTGTTTGACAGCGACGGATGGATGCTTACGGGCTGGCAACGTGACGGCGGCAGCTGGTATTACCTCGGCGGCGACGGAGCGATGCGAACCGGCTGGCTATGGGATGGCGGTAAATGGTATTTTCTGGAGTCAAGCGGAGCGATGGCGACTGGTTGGCTGCTAAACGGAGACAAGTGGTATTATTTGGAGTCAAGCGGAGCAATGCGGACCGGCTGGCTATGGAACGGAGGTAATTGGTACTATCTGAAATCGAGCGGAGCGATGGCAACCGGCTGGAGACAGATCAATGGCACATGGTACTACATGAAGTCTTCCGGAGAGATGGTAACGGGAACTGTGACGATTGACGGACAGACTTACACGTTTAGTCAATCGGGAGCGTGGATAAGATAATATTTTTAGGGTGTATGTCTTTTGGATGGAACGATAAGGTTTGGTCTGGAGGGTATGCACCCTTTTTGTGTGGGATGAAAAGCGGAGATGAAAAAGAATAGAACATAAAACAAGAAATATTGGATGGTTTGATTTTTATTACAATGTGTAGTATAATTTCATAGATTATAGCTATTTTTATTGTGAGAGGTCTATTCGGATATGGAAAAGGAAATTAGTTCCAAGAGAAAATATGCATTGTATTTTATTATTGTGGCTGTTTTTGTGGCTGCAGTAGTGGCGATATTAAACTATTATCCAACAATGCATGATATGGTGGATGTGCAGATTGAGATAGATGGAGATGTGAAAAAAGCTCCGCAAATGTATTACACATTTGACGCAACAGCAAATTTAGAGAATTTTTCAGCGGGGCGTGAAGCAGAGTGTATAGGAGCAGAGGGAAATATTTTCACATATCAGGTGCCGAGCAATTCGACCTATATTCGTTTCCACTTTAATAATGCTGATAATTATGTTATTAAAGGAATTCGCTTTGATTATGATAATAATAGTATTCAAATGAAGTCAGATGCTATTGCGATTGCTGCAAGCTTTCAGGGAATCGACGCATGCTTTGTCGATGAAGATGCGATGGTTCAAATTTCGACAAGTGGCAAGGATCCTTTTATTGCTTGGGATGTCCGAGACTATCAGATTGATGATTTGGCACAAGATCATTCGCGTCCGGAATTCAAAAAAATTCATCATATTGCATTACTTGTAGTGCTTGTCTTATTTATTTTGGTTGTTCTTTCTCGCAACAAAATTGTTATGCTTCTCAATGCATTATATGATGATAAACGACAGATCCTTTCATTGTCAAAGACAGATTTTAAAGCAAAGTATTCCGGGTCTTATTTTGGAATATTTTGGGCGTTTGTACAACCGGTTGTCACGATTGCAATTTATACCTTTGTATTTCAGGTTGGATTCAAGGCCGGAAACACAGTAGGTGGATATCCTTTTTTGTTATATCTTGTTGCCGGTATTATCCCATGGTTCTTTTTTGCAGAGGGATGGGGTTGCGCCACAAATTGTCTGATTGAATACAATTACCTTGTAAAGAAGGTTGTGTTCAAGATTGATATTTTACCGATTGTGAAGATTATTTCATCTATGTTTGTACACATATTCTTTATAGGAATATCAGTTTTGGTATATTTGGTTAACGGACGCATGCCGGGACTTACGTTTTTGCAAATTCCTTATTATATGTTTTGTACATTTGCGATTACATTGGCACTATCTTATTTGTCTGCGGCAATTACCCCGTTTTTCAAGGATATTTCACAGATAATAAACATTTTGACACAGCTTGGTATGTGGACAATTCCGATTATGTATGATGAAGGGATCATCGGTGAGGGCATTATGCGAATATTACGTTTTAATCCGTTGTATTATGTAGTCACAGGGTATCGAGATTGTTTTATGCACGGCGAGTGGTTTTGGAATGATATGAAAATGACATTATATTTTTGGATTGTAGTTGCAGGCTTATTTGTAATCGGATACAGAGTCTTCCAGAAGTTAAAGGTACATTTTGCGGACGTGTTATAGGAGTTCAAGAAAATGCAAGATAAAATTATAGAAATAAAAAATGTTAGGAAAACCTATCAGTTATATGAAAAACCGATCCATCGTATGAAAGAGGTTTTGTCATTGACAAAGAAAAGCTATCATACGGATCATTTTGCATTGGATAGCATTAACCTGGATGTATATGCCGGTGAATGTGTGGGAATTATCGGAACAAACGGTTCCGGAAAATCTACGTTGTTGAAGATTGTTACAGGTGTCCTGAATCCGACGGAGGGCTCTGTAAATGTAAACGGAAAAATCAGTGCACTGCTTGAGCTTGGTACCGGATTTAATCCGGAATATTCCGGTATGGAAAATATATTTTTAAGTGGAATAATGAATGGAATTCCACGAGAAGAAATGGAAAAAAAGGTTGATGAGATTGTCAAGTTTGCAGAGATTGGCGAGTTTATCTATCAACCGGTTAAGACGTATTCGAGTGGTATGTTTGCAAGACTTGCATTTGCGGTTGCAATTAATGTCGATCCGGAGATATTGATTGTCGATGAGGCACTTAGTGTCGGAGATATTTTCTTCCAATCGAAGTGTTTCCGTAAGTTCAACGAGTTTAAGGATGCGGGAAAAACAATCCTTTTTGTATCGCATGATATGGGTAGTATTATAAAATATTGTGATCGCGCATTGCTCATTCATCATGGTAAGCAGATAGCACTGGGAAAGACATCGGAAGTTGTTGACGTATATCGTAAAATCTTGGTAAATCAGTATGATGAAACCAACGAAACCGAAAATCAGAGTGATGCCAAACAAAAGGAAGAGCCTGAATTGGAGACAACCGTGTCAGTTGTTGAAGCAGAACAGGAAAATGAACAAGGAAATATGGAAACGCACAATGATGAGGAATCGGAAAATACTTGGAAATGTCAGATGATGGAGAACCCAAACTATCTGGATTATGGAAACGGACAGGCGAGAATTGTCGATTTTGCGATGTTTGATAATGAGGGAAAAATAAACTCCGTCGTGTATAAGGGCAGGGAATGCACTCTTAAAATGAAGATTGTATTTAACGAGGATGTGGAGGAACCGATTTTTGCCTTTACGATTAAGGATTTGAAGGGAACAGAGATTACCGGAACCAATACGATGCTTGAAGATAAATTGTGCGGATCGAAGAAAAAGGGTGAAGAGGTAATTGTGTCTTTTAAACAAAAATTAGATATTCAAGGAGGACAGTATTTGGTTTCTCTTGGATGTACAGGGTATGAGGCAGAAGATTTTGTAGTCTATAATCGATTGTATGATGTGTTTAATTTGCAGGTTGTCTCTGACCGAAATACAATCGGATTTTTTGATACGAATTCGACAGTATTATATGAGGTAGATTAATGCATGGAAACGGTTGGAAAAGTAACGCTTAATTATCAATACTATTCGGGAAATGATGCTTATAGTGACGGAAGTATCGAGGATGAGCTTTTGGACATTGTAAAGAATCATACAAAAGAAGAGTATGATACCATAATAAAAGAAAAGAAATCATGGCCGATTCTTTATCATTTGTCAGACATTCGAGAGAATATTCTCAACTGGTTTCCTTTTGAGAAGGATGCAAGCGTATTGGAAATCGGTGCCGGCTGCGGGGCTATTTCAGGAGTGCTGGCGCGCAGTGTCGGATGTGTAACGGCGGTCGATTTGTCTAAGCGAAGAAGCTTAATTAATGCATACAAAAATGCAGAGTGTGACAATCTGTCGATTATCGTAGGCGATTTCAATGTGATATCTGCAAAACTTGAAGAGAAATATGACTATATTACCTTGATTGGTGTATTGGAATATGCAGGGTGCTATATTCAGGATGCAAATGCCGCCGATTTATTTTTGCAGAGAATAAAAAGCTTGTTAAAGCCGGAAGGGAAAATAATCATTGCAATCGAAAATCGATTGGGGATGAAATATTTCGCCGGATGTGCAGAGGATCATGTCGGAAGAATGTTTGAAGGTATTGAAGGATATCCAAATACAAAAGGAATTCGAACCTATTCCAAAAAGGAGATTTCAACGTTACTTTCAAACAATGGATTTTCGGAAAGTAAGTTTTATTATCCGTATCCGGATTATAAGCTGCCGAATGTCATCTTTTCGGATGAACGTTTACCTCAAAAGGGTGAATTGAAGAACAATCTTCGGAATTATGACACACATAGATTGATGTTGTTTGATGAACAGCGCGCGTTTGATTCGATATTAGATGCAGGGCTGTTTGATGAGTTTTCAAATTCGTTTTTAATTGTTGCATCGGGGAAATAGTAGAATGGACAAAATACTATACACAAAATGTTCTTTGGAACGAAAAAAAGAATATAAGATCATAACAAGCATCCTTGAGACGGACGGGAAACGTCATGTTCGAAAGAAGGCCGCTACAAAGGATGCGGTCTTGCATATCAATCGGATGTTTGAATATTACAAGGCGCAGTGCGGCAGAGGATACAAATTGTTGCCGGCACCATGTAAAATGATAGAAAGCGGACAGCTTGACTTTGAGTATATTGAGGGAAAAACTATACAGTCCATAATGCAGGAACATTACGAAGCCTCTAACCGGGAAGCTCTGATTTTGGATTTTGAGACGCTGTACATGCTGATTACGGAGTCGGTAACGACGGAACCGTTTGGCGAGACGGATGACTTTGTTTTGATGTTTGGCAAGCAGGATGCACTTTACGGAAGACCTGCGGTCTGTAATCGAAATATAGATATTATTGCCGAAAATATTATTTGCAGCAATGATTGTTATTATGAGATTGACTATGAATGGGTAATGCCGTTTTTCGTTCCGCTCGATTATATTTTATTTCGGGTGCTATATTTCAATGTGGTATTTCAGAGTCTTACCGAAAAAGATAAGGAGCATATTATTGATATTTTTCATCTGAATCGCAACGACTTTGAAATGTTTTATGAAATGGAAAAAACATTTCAGAAGCAGATATCCCTTGATCAACTCTATGTCAGCATGGGAGAACCCCTATACTATATCAATGATGCAATGATGTCACATAGTATGAATCATATTGAGGTGTTGTCTACAGATGGAAAGGTACTATTTGAAGACAAGACGATCCATTATGAGAATAAGGTTTTGCTCGATGTATCCTCTGTTGATGTGATCATTTTACATCCTTGTGAAAAACGATGTGTAATAAAACTTCGAAAAATAATTGTTGATGGGGAAGACTACAAAGAGGATGTGAGCAGCAATACAGTTTTGCAAATTGTAGACGATTACTATTTTGGTGACCGACCGGAATTTGTTTTTCCGGTTAAGAATGTAAATAAAATAGAGATTTGGTTTCAAATATTGGAAAAAGACAACTCTTTTTTGCCGAACTATGCGATTGCGTTAAAGGATGCCCATAAATATGAACTGGAGTCTATGGGTTTGGCAAATGATAAGAAGGTATATCAGGAAGCTGCAGATGAGTTCAGGGATAAATACCTGAAAACAAATGAAGAATTGTGTGCGAGGAGTGCAGAGTTGTCGAAAATGAATGAGATGTGTGATGCACAAGGAGAAGAATTATCAAGGATAAAGGATGCCAGATTCTGGAAAATTTATGCCAAAATAAACAAACTTTAAGGGGAAAATGATGGACGTTACAATCGTAATACCGACCAAAAACGGTGGAGAATTATTTAATAAAGTACTTGATGCTATTGAGAATCAAAAGACGGAGTATTCATATGAAGTAATCTGTGTTGATTCCGGGTCTACGGATCAAACGAAGGAATATGTTAAAAAACATAATTATTCGTTGTATGAAATTGCTCCGGAGGAGTTTGGACACGGAAAAACAAGAAATTTCGGTGCATCGAAGGGAACCGGCGAGTTTATTATATTTATTACGCAGGATGCATTGCCGGTAAATGATATGTGGCTGCAGAACTTTATTACGGCAATGAAACAGGATAAGGAGATTGCCGGTGGTTTCGGCAGACATTTGCCGTATCCGGATTGTAATCTCTTGGACAAACGTGATATTACAGCTCATTTCGACGGATTTGGGAAAGAAAATACGGTTGTTACACTTGCAGATAAGCCTAGATATCTTGTTGATGAAGGATATCGTCATTTTCTTGCGTTTTATTCGGATAATAACTCCTGTATGCGAAGGGATATATGGGAAAAATATCCATATGACGATGTCGATTTTGCCGAAGATCAAATATGGGCTCGGAAGATGATTGAGCGAGGCTACAAGAAGCTGTATTGCAATGATGCCATGGTATATCATTCGCATAATTATTCTCTGAAATCATACTATGGACGTTATTATGACGAGTATAAGAGCTTATATGTGTTGCATGGATATCGAATGACAAGGACGTTGAAAGAGATGAGACGGGAAATGGTTCGACAGATTTTGAGAGATGTTGCTCATATTGTTCGAAATTATCCTGTTAAGAAATGGTTGTATTGGTCGTATTATGCATTTCGCAGAGATCGTTATCGATATAAGGCCGGATATCTTGCCGGTATGTACCATTTGTTGCCTGAGTCAGTACAGGAATATTTGGATCGACACAAGTCACAGCAATACAAACAGATTCATGGAAATCGTAAAAGGACAGATAAGTCAAAGCTTGATAAAGAGTTTTGGAAGTGGGTATTTTTAAATCCGGATCTATATGCAAGCAAGCCGGACCCACAAAGTAGTGTCGATGTGAAACTCGATGATTCGACATTTGACAGCAGAAATGATGTATGTGGATTTTACAATTTTGTAATGAAGGGGGAGAAAACTCCTTTTTCAAAGGAGGATTATCTTGCATATAAGGAGGATGCGATTACCGTCAATTGGGTGATTCCGGAGATGGGGCCGGGCTCGGGTGGACACATCAATATTTTCCGATTCGTGACAAATCTTTATAGGATGGGACTTCGGCATCGAATTTATATTATGGATCCTGTTCGCCTGACAACGGATCAGATGGCAAGAGATTTTATGGAAAAGTACTTTGATTTCCATTATCCGGATATTGAGATTCATGTAAATGCCTGGGAGATGAAATTTGCGCATGCGACGATTGCCACCTCTTGGCAAACCGCGTATTGTGTAAGAGATTTTGACAATACGATCAGTAAATTCTATTTTGTACAGGATTTTGAGCCGTATTTTTATGCGATGGGTTCGGAATATGTATTTGCGGAAAATACTTATAAGTTAGGCTTCCGTGGAATTACGGCAGGCGATTGGCTGAAGGATAAGCTGCACGAAGAATATGGGATGCAAACCGACAGCTTTGGGTTCTCATATGATAATGAGATTTATAAACCGGTAGAAAAACGTGATGATGTAAAAAGAGTATTTTTCTATGCGAGACCGGTTACGCCGCGTCGGGATTTTGAGCTTGGATTAATGGCACTTACAAAGCTTGCCGAATATATTCCGGATGTGGAGGTCGTGTTTGCAGGTTGGGATGTCAGTCAGTATAAAATCGACTTCAACTATCAAAATCTTGGAATTGTTGATGTGGCGAAACTGTCGGATATTTATGGACAATGTGACGTATGTCTTGTGTTGTCGAATACGAATTTGTCATTGTTACCTTTGGAGGTTATGGCATCCAATTCCGTTGCGATGTGTTCCAAGGGTGCAAACAGCAGCTGGCTTGTAAATGAAGAAAATTCAATCATGGTAGATTTTGATCCGGATGTGATTGCAGAGACGTTGGCATACTATTTAAATCATCCGCATGAGCTGGCTACGATTCGAGAAAAGGGAAAAGTGTTTGCGAATGCAACATCCTGGGAGCAAGAGGCCAAAAAGGTAAAGGCGGCGATTGAAAAAGGAGTATATGAGGATGAAAAAAATATTAGTGCTGGGCGGTAACGGCTTTATCGGACGAAATCTATGCAGATATCTAAGGGGTGCCGGCGAGGATGTGTACAGCTTTGATATGTCGTATCCAAAGGAGCAGGACAAGGGAATCCACTATTTGGAAGGGGATTTTTTTGATGACTATACGCTTCGTGAAATGATTGAAGGTATGGATATCATCTTTCATGCAATCTGTACACTTAATCCGGGGAATTCCAATGAAAAGTGTATTCTCGGTTATGAAAGAGATTTTGTGCAAACGGCAAAGCTGTGTAATTATATTAAGGACAAGAATTGCCGGCTGATCTTTTTGTCATCCGGTGGAACGGTCTATGGCAATCAGGAGCATCAACCGATTTCGGAAGATGCAGTGCCGGTTCCGATTAATCATTATGGAAACTTAAAGCTCTGTATCGAAAATACAATCCGAACCTTTAATTTTCAATCAAAACGTCATATGCTGGTTGCCAGAATATCCAATCCGTATGGCCCGGGACAGGATTACCTAAAGGGTGTTGGATTTATCGATGCAGCCTTGAAGAGGGCACTACACGGAGAACCGATTGAAGTGTGGGGCGATGGCAGTATTGTTCGTGATTATATCTACATTGAGGATGTGTGTCGTATGTTGCATGCGCTCGTGTATTACCACGGACCGTATGAGGTGTTCAATGTAAGCTCCAATACTGCAACCTCGCAGAAGGATGTTCTTAGGATTATTGAACAGCTTGTTCCGCATGTGGAGATTCGGTACTTGCCGGCAAGAAATGTCGATGCGCATACAATTATGCTTGACAATTCGCGCATGAAGGAAGTTGATGATTTCGAATTAATACGAATCGAACAGGGAATCAATCGCTACTATGAATACATAGTGGACAATATGAATGAGGAGAGGTAAGTCATGAGTGAATGTTTTTTCTTTGGAATCGGACTCCTTGTATTACTCGGCATTTTTGTTGCAGTGCTGCTGTATCGTTGCGGCATTGTAAACTATATTCATCAAATTGGTAAAAAGGATTTGCTTGTAACGGGTGCATTGGTTATTTTAGCAGCATTTGCAGCAATCTATGTGGGTGCACGTGAAACGAGTATTTATTATGAGAAACAAACTATAATTGCAAAGTGTATCGACAAGTTCTTCCTTGAGCTTGCCAATGATAACGTGTTGTTGAAACATATTGCACAGTGTGTGATGCTGACGCTTCCCGCGATTGTTTTGCTTGGTTTAGTGAATAAGCATTTATCAGACCGGGCGATTGATTTTAGCAGCAATCTGATGGTACCGATACTACTTACGGTTGGATTCATATCTGTATATTCATTAAAATGGACGATATCGCATGCAATGCTGTGTTTGTTGTTTGCGGCATTGATGTACAGCGTTATGTTTATCTACAAGAAATTGAGCAAGCGAATGTATGTATATCCAATCTTGTGCATTGTATCAATGCCTGTCTGTGTGATAACACCGCGCATATATTTGGAGGTTATAATATATATCGTTTTATGCGTAGTCTGTGCTTTGATTGCAAATTGGTGTTTCAAGCACACGCGAGCACTTCGGAGTGTGTTTCAGTTTGTAATCAATGTCTGCGTGATTGTCGGGTTGTTATTTATTGAAAATATGATATTTTGTCAAATTGCATAGAATGTTGCGACTTGTGAGCAATCATGGTATATTGTTTGTGTTAAGGTAATGAAAAATAAATTAATTTATATAATAAATGGAGGTATCATAATGAGAACTTATTTGGTAACAGGCGGAGCAGGATTTATCGGATCAAATTACATTCATTACATGTTTAAGAAATACGGTGATGAAATTCGTATCATTAATGTAGATAAGCTTACCTATGCAGGTAATCTTGAGAATTTAAAGGATATCGAGAATCGTGAGAACTATACATTTGTAAAGGCAGATATTTGTGACAAGGAAGCAATTGCACAGATTTTTGCTGAAAATGATATTGATCGTGTCGTACATTTTGCAGCAGAGAGTCATGTGGACCGAAGCATCAAGAATCCTGAGGTCTTTGTGGAGACAAACGTACTCGGTACAGCTGTTATGTTAAACTGTGCAAAGGCTGCTTGGGAGCTTCCGGATGGAGGATTTATGGAGGGAAAGAAGTTCCTCCACGTATCAACGGATGAGGTTTATGGTTCTCTTCCGGATGATGACAATGCATTTTTCTATGAGACATCTCCGTATGAACCTCACAGTCCATATTCTGCCAGCAAGGCATCTTCGGATATGTTGGTAAAGGCATATATGGACACATATAAGTTCCCTGCCAATATTACAAACTGCAGTAACAATTATGGACCGTTCCAGTTCCCGGAGAAGCTGATTCCGCTTATCATCAACAATGCATTGCAGGGAAAGAAGCTGCCTGTATACGGTGACGGTAAGAATGTCCGTGACTGGCTCTATGTTGAGGATCATGCAAAGGCAATCGATATGGTACAGGAGCAGGGAAGATTATTCGAGACTTATAATATCGGCGGACACAATGAGAAACAGAATATCGAGATTATCAATATCATTATTGAGACCTTACAGGAAATGCTTCCGGAAGGAGATCCTCGTAAGGCACTTGTATCAAAGGATTTGATTACTTATGTGGAGGATCGCAAGGGTCACGACAGAAGATATGCCATCGCTCCGGATAAGATTAAGGCGGAGATTGGTTGGGAGCCTGAGACGATGTTCGCTGAGGGTATCAAAAAGACAATCGCCTGGTTCTTTGAAAACGAAGAGTGGATGAAGAATGTAACAAGCGGTGATTATCAGAAGTATTATGAGGACATGTATTCAAACAAATAATATAGTTCTTTTCGTTCTGTGATGATATGCATATATTGCAGAAAACACGCTTTCGCTCGGTTCCACACGTAGCGGTACTAAACTCGACAATACCTCGTTAAGTACCGACGTGTTCCAACGGTTTTCTTTCATACATGCATATGCATCACAGAATGAAAACTTATCACAAAATTGTTTGAATACAGATTAGGAGGAGTATAACTATGAAAGGTATTATTCTTGCCGGTGGATCCGGTACACGTTTATATCCGCTTACCAAGGCGGTTTCTAAGCAGATTATGCCGGTGTATGACAAGCCGATGATATATTATCCGCTCTCTACACTGATGCTTGCAGGTATCCGTGAGGTTTTGATTATTTCGACACCACGTGATCTGCCTGTGTTCCAGGAGTTGTTTGGCACAGGGGAGCAGCTTGGTATGAAGTTCAGCTATGCTGTCCAGGAGGTACCGAGAGGACTTGCGGACGCATTTATCATCGGTGAAGAGTTTATCGGTGATGACAATGTAGCACTTGTACTTGGAGATAATATTTTCTATGGACAGAGCTTCTCCAAGGTGTTAAAGAATGCTGCAACAAGAGAAAAAGGCGCGACGATCTTCGGATACTATGTTAAGGACCCGAGAGAGTATGGCGTTGTTGAGTTTGATGAGAATGGCAAGGCACTTTCCATCGAGGAAAAGCCGGAGCATCCGAAGTCAAATTATGCGGTGCCTGGACTTTACTTCTATGATAATGATGTTATTGAGATTGCTAAGAATGTTAAGCCATCAGCCAGAGGGGAAATCGAGATTACATCCATTAACAACGAGTACCTTCGCAGAGGAGACCTTATGGTAGAGACGCTTGGTCGCGGGTTTGCATGGCTTGATACGGGTAATCATGATATGCTGTTGGATGCGGCAGATTTTGTAGCTGCTTTCCAGAAGAGGCAGGGACTTTATATTTCCTGTATCGAAGAGATTGCTTACAAGAGAGGCTTTATTGATCGGGAGCAGCTGCTTAAGCTTGCTGAACCGCTCCTTAAGACAGCATATGGGCAGTATCTGGTAGATGTTGCAAACGGATTATAAGAGAGGTTTTAAATATGGCAGAAAAATTTGGGAAAATTACAGTTGAAAGTTGCGAGGTGGATGGACAGGTTATCGAGGGTCTTAAGGTGATTACACCATCCGTGTTTGGCGATGAGCGTGGATATTTTATGGAGACTTACAATTATAACGATTTTGCGGCAGCAGGAATTGATTGTAAGTTTGTGCAGGATAATCAGTCAAGCTCGAAAAAGGGTGTGTTGCGCGGACTTCATTTTCAGATAAATTTCCCGCAGGATAAGCTGGTGCGCGTGGTAAGCGGCGAAGTGTTTGATGTGGCTGTGGATCTTCGTAAGGGCTCTAAGACATATGGTAAGTGGTATGGAGTAAGACTCTCTGCCGAAAATAAAAAACAGTTCTTTATTCCGAAAAATTTTGCGCATGGATTTATTGTGCTTTCTGATAGTGCGGAGTTTTGTTATAAATGTACGGATTTTTACCATCCGAACGATGAAGGCGGGCTTTTATGGAGTGATCCGGAAATTGGTGTCGAGTGGCCGATGCCGGAAGGGATGACCAGAGAGGAACTCACGATTTCCGACAAGGACAAGCTGTGGAAAGGAATCAAGGATCACATATGAACAAAGAAAACAGGAAGATGATATTGACGAGTATAGGGTTATTTCTCCTATACTTTATCTTGCAGTTAAGATTTGCAAATGACAATTGGTTTCCTTCCGATGAGTTTGATGTCATGTTAGGTGGAAAAGCACTTGCACGTGGCTTTGATTTGTATAGTGAGTTTCTGTCGCAGCACATGCCAATCAGCTATTATGTAAGCTATGTGTTTGAATTGCTGGGTGCACATACGGTGGTTGCTCAGCGAATTTGCTATTATGCATTGTTTTCACTATGCTGGGTGTTGATTTATGTTCGCGGAAAAGCATATCTTGATCATCGAATTTTATTGATATATCCGATTATATTTATGTGTATTTTGCCGACACACGAATACGGAACAGTTATTTTATCGGAACATTTGGTCGGAATCGGATTTGTTGCACTCCTGTTAGAATACTATATCTTCTGCATCAATCGAAAAATATCATTGTTAAGTTGCCTGATTATTATGATATCGGTTCTTTTGACATTTGGGACAACGTTTGTATCTATCTTTGGACTTGCAGTTATTGGACTTGCGGTCATGGGTAAAGAACTCATGTGGAAAAGGGAAAACAATCAGTCTATGAAGGTGTTTTTCGTTGAGTCGATAAAAAAATACGGTAAGTTATTAGCCGTTGTTTCCGTACCTTGGATTATACTTGTGGTAGTATATGCAAAGAAACATATTTTGAAAACATTTATCTTTTCGGCATATACGCTTAATCGCCAAATTTACCCGAAATATTTAGGCTATGGCAGCAGTATTATTGCATCCTTGTTAAAGAGTGTTGATTATATTGGAAGTACGATTTCAAAATGCTTTGACATTACGTCGATTAATATCAACAGTATTGTAATACTTATATTTACTGTGTTTATAATCAAAGCGGTCATATTTATATACCGAACAAAGGGATGGTATCAGGGTGTTGTCATTACATTGTTGCTTTTGTCTTTGGGGACAAGAGAGTACTATCATTTTCATGGAACTCAGTTCCTTGCGGTTGCAGCAGCAATCATCGCCTATTATATGATTGAATATTACGTAAAAGAGAAAAAATGTTTTAAGGAAGGAGCGGAGCGATACCAAACAGTGGTTCCGATCTTGGCACTTGTTTATATTGCACCGTTTATTTCGGGGTTTTCAACGATTGGGAATGTTGACACAAGTAAAACACCAAACTTAACGGCGATGTTGCTGGAGGAATTTACAGAGTCCGATGAGCCGATATGGCATATTGCACTTAATAATGAGGTCTTTATGATTGCGGATCGAACACCGGTGTTGGCTGCGGGGGCTGTTCCTTGGATGTGGGAAGGACTTCATGAATCCGTGATGGAGGACATACAGGCGAATCCACCGAGAGCGTTGATATATTCCGAAGGTCTGAATGTATGGGGATATTGCATTGATGACTATGCACCGGAGTTGGTTGAGTATATAAACAACACATATACGCGTTACAACCCGGATGCCATACTGTATCTTCGAAATGATTATTATAATGAGGTAGTAAAGTAACTGAGTGATGCAAAATTAGACAAGAAAATTGACTTTTCTATATGCGTATAGTATCATGAAATGGATACTATACGCGTAGGAGAGTCGAAAAAATGTACAGACGAAATGAAGAACAATGGTATAAACATTTTGATTTTGTCGTGCTTGATTTGCTTTGCATTGAGCTTAGTTTTTTGCTTGCGTTTGCGATTCGATTTTGCAAGGATTTAGATATTAAATCCTTGTTTTTTGCGTTCAGAAATTCTGAAATATATGGCACAATGTTGCTCTTTTTGGTTGTGCTCCATGTGGTTTACATTATAATCGCCATACCGTATGCCGGTATCATCCATAGAAATGCTGCGGATGAATTTAAAAAAGTTCTTATCTATAACATTTTTCTATTTACAGGTATGATTGTTGCGTTGTTTGTAGTAAAATCATCGAGTCTGTATTCCAGAATAGTAATCTTTTTATATCCGGTCATAAATACACCTTTGATGTTTGTATGCAGACATGTGAACAAAAAAATTATCCGAAAAAGGCTGAACAAGGAGTCACATCAGAGCTGTATGATTGTGTTTGCCGCATACGAGGAGTTGGAAGGTATCATCCAACATCTTACCCAAAATCCGATTCAGACGATACGAATTGTCGGTATTGCATTGACTGACCCGGTAATCACGCCGGATATGAAGCAGGATTATATGGGGATACCGGTTCTTGGGGATGCGGATGCAATGTACGAATATGCCAGAACCAATGTTGTGGATGAAGTTATGCTCTGTATGAGCGGCGAGAAAACCAAGCGTGTTGTGGATACCCTTACGAGCATGGGTATCGTTACACATATTAATATTGAGAAATATTTCCGTATCAAAAAAGGTGAGGTTAACAATGTATATGGAATTCCGGTTATTACAACCGGAGTCATGATGATGACCGCAAGGCAGATTGTTATTAAACGACTTGTTGATGTTATCCTTGGACTGATTGGGTCCGTTGTGACAATTGTACTTACTATTTTTATCGCACCGATGATCTGGATTGCAGATCCGGGACCTGTATTTTTCCGTCAGGAGCGCGTCGGACAGAATGGGCGAAAGTTTAAAATATGGAAATTCCGTACGATGTATAAGGATGCGGAGGCAAGAAAGGCGGAGTTGCTTGAACAAAACGAGATGAATGGTCTTATGTTTAAGATGGAGGATGATCCGAGAATCATCGGCTATGGAAAAAAGTTTAAGCTTGGCGCGTTTTTACGGAAGTTTTCCATTGATGAACTGCCACAGTCCTTTAATATCCTCGAAGGCAGCATGAGCGTCGTCGGTACGAGACCGCCGACGGTCGAGGAGTATGAAAAATATGATTTGCACCACAAGGGAAGGCTTGCAATGAAACCCGGACTTACCGGTATGTGGCAGATTAGCGGTAGAAATAAGATAACAGACTTTGAGCAGGTGGTAGAGCTGGACAAGCAATATGTGGACCAGTTTTGTCTGCGACTTGATCTTGAAATCATGTTTAAGACCATTAAGGTGGTACTCGGAAGAGACGGTTCCATGTAAAGGCCTTTAATTAACAGGAGATTAGCATGTATATAGTAACGGTTGGACTAATAATAGTATGGCTTGTGATAGTACCGATGGCGCTTGGCTATTTGATGTCAAGAGTGTTTGAAAAGAAATTCACGGATTACTGTTGCGCCTTTGGATTTCAATATATCGTCGGTCAGCTTGTTATGTGGGGATGTTTTCAGATTCTGGCAGTCCCGGTCATACTGGCGAAGGGAAAGCTCTCGTTGGTGATGATTCTTTGGGGCATGAGTATTGCTGCAATATTTGCGATCACAATCGGTCTTATTGTACGAAGAAAGCTGCCTCGAATACTTAAAATAGAAAAATATAAATCCGAAATTAAAGCAAAGCTTGGACTTCTGCTTGCTGTATTGGCGGTTGCTGTCATAGTGGGCTATCAGTGTTATCATTATATCTTTTGCATGCATCTGGACGAGGACGATGCACGATTTGTCGTGAATGCGGTGGATGCCTATGAGAGAGGCACACTGTTTCTTACAAATCCGGCAAACGGAAATTATGTCGGCACGTGGGTAGGAGAAATGGTAAAGGATGTCTCATCGCCGTGGGCAATCTACCTTGCCATGATTTCCAAGCTCATTGGAATCTATCCGACAATTTTTGCACATACGGTCTATCCCGCATTTTTGCTCGTTATGGGATATGTTGCATTTTATTTCATCGGAAATACAATGTTTTATGGGGAGGTTACAAAGAGCTGGTTGATGGTGCTTATCGCAGCGGTTGTTCATATGTCCTTTGGCACGTCTTTGTACAATCAATCGGTGTTTACCCTCAATCGTATCTGGCAGGGAAAGGCTACAGTGGCAGGGGTGATGATTCCGTTTTTGTTGTACCTGTTGTTGCAGCTATATTATGACAAACAGGATAAAGGAAGCTATGTGCTGTTGTTTTTTGCAGGACTTAGCATGTGTCTCATGTCGGGAATGGGAATATTCTTCAGCGGAATTATGATTGGTGTGTACGGAGTGTGGTTTACACTTTTGAATAAAAGATGGAAGCATATTCTATATATTGCAATCGCATGTATGCCGACAGTCGTATACGGTTTATCATACGTTTTGATTAAGTAGAGGAATTAAATGAGTGCTTGGATGAATGAAATAATTGAATATATTCGCAGATACTTCAATCATAGTCCTCTGCTATATCTATATATCGCCGCATTGCTCTTTTTGTTGTTTCGGGGGAAACGGATTCGGAGGATGGTTGTGTATCCGTCCATGATACTCACAGTCGTTGTTATGAATCCGATTTGTTATGGGTATATATGGATTCGGTTGATTGAGTATGCGTTCTGGCGCATGCTTTGGATGATTCCGGTCATTCCGGTCATTGGGTGCGCAGTCATTGAGCTTGGCACAATACTGCACAAGAAATGGGGAGCCTTGGTGACGGTAAGCATATTTGTGGTGTGCATGGTTGTTTTTGGTACAAATGTGTATCAAAATACTACGTGGTATCAAAAAGGAAACAATGTCTATAAATTACCGTATGCGAGTGTGATTGTTGCACAGACGATACTTGGGCTCGATGAGCAACCGGTGGTGCTGGCTCCGTCCGGCTTGTATTGCTATCTTCGCCAATATAGCGGGGACATAAAGCTGTTATACGGAAGAGATGCAGAAACCTATATATTGCCGTTGCAGGATACCGATTTGATACAGCTTCATGCGATGATAGAAGATAATACCGGGACGAGCAAGGAATTGTGCGAGCTTGCAAAGGAACACAATGCCGAATTTATTGTACTGCCGGACAGTCACACGTTTTCCGAAATCGGGCAATACGGCTATGATTTTGTCGGATGGATGGAAGGATATTGTCTGTATCAGGTGAAAACTGCTGAATAGCAGTTGAAAAAGGTTGGAAAAGGTTGAAGTATTAGGGTGAATAAGATAAAATAAAAAGATAAGCAAAAAGGAGATTTGTATGAATATTATTTTACTTTCGGGCGGCAGCGGAAAACGATTGTGGCCGTTGTCCAATGATATCAGAAGCAAGCAGTTTATCAAATTATTTAAAGATGAGTCAGGTCAATATGAGTCGATGGTGCAGAGAGTGTATCGCCAGATTATGAGTGTGGATGCAGATTCTAAGGTTACAATCGCAACGAGTAAATCACAGGCGAGTGCAATCAAGAATCAGCTCGGCGAAAAGGCATCTATCTGCGTGGAGCCGTGCAGACGCGATACATTTCCGGCAATTCTCCTTGCTGCAGCATATCTGCATGATGAGCTCGGTGTGGGGGAGGATGAGAGTGTTGCAGTCTGTCCGGTAGACCCATATGTGGAAAAGGAATATTATGAAATCGTAAAGCAGATGGGTGAGCTTGCGTTGCAGAGTGATGCAAACCTCACGCTTATGGGAATCGAACCGACCTGTCCAAGTGACAAATACGGATACATCATTCCGGAGTCTGGCGATGAAGTAAGTCGTGTAAAGGAATTTAAGGAAAAACCGGATGTCGAGACAGCGAAGAAGTATTTGGGACAGAATGCCTTGTGGAATGGCGGTGTCTTTGCGTTTCGTCTAGGCTATTTGCTTGATAAAGCACATAGTCTGGTTGATTTTACAGATTACAGGGATTTGTTTTCAAAGTATGAAAGCCTTGAGAAGATAAGCTTTGATTATGCGGTGGTTGAAAAAGAACCGAGTATACAGGTTGTACGCTACGGCGGTGATTGGAGAGATGTCGGAACCTGGAACATGATGACAGAGGTTATGGCAGAGGCAACAAAGGGTAATGTCACACTCGACGATACGTGTGTCAATACACAGGTTGTGAATGAGCTTGATATACCGATTATATGCATGGGATGCAAGGACATGATTGTTGCAGCGAGTGGAGATGGTATCCTCGTTTCGGATAAGGAACGCAGTGGAGCCATGAAACCATATGTTGAGAGGGTAAATCTCGACCCGATGTATGCGGAAAAATCATGGGGATCCTATGCGGTTATGGATGCGCAGAAGGGATCTATGACGGTGAAGGTATCCATGCATGCCGGAGACAGTATGAGCTATCATAGCCATGATATACGTTCTGAGGTATGGACGGTCATCGAAGGGGAGGGCGTAGCTATCGTGGATGGCATGGAGCAACACCTGTCGGTTGGGGATGTGATTACGATTGCTGCAGGATGCAAACACATGTTAAAAGCGATTACCAATATGAGTATTATAGAGGTTCAGTTGGGAAAAGAAATTTGTGCGTCGGATAAGCATAAGCATGCGATGGACTAAGTGGAGAATATGAAGTGAAAGCGCTAAAATTAAGACCGGTTGGAAAAGATTATTTATGGGGTGGTACGAGACTTCGGGAGGAGTATGGCAAGGAAATTCCTTTAACCCCGCTGGCTGAGACATGGGAGTGCTCTGTGCACCCGGACGGAGAAAGTGTCATTGTGAATGGTGAGTTTGCAGAGATGACACTCCGAGAGGTTCTGATGCTTCATCCGGAATATATGGGAAGCAAGTATCCGAGCGGTTCAGAATTCCCGATTTTAGTAAAATTTATTGATGCTAAATGTGACTTGTCTGTACAGGTGCATCCCAACGATGCGTATGCCAGAAAATACGAGAACCAAAATGGCAAGACAGAGATGTGGTATGTACTGGATGCGGACGAGGATGCAAGTCTTATATATGGCTTCGAGCATCCTGTGACGGAACAGATATTGAGAAATGCAGTTCAGGATGGGACATTAGGAAAACATCTTCACAAGGTGAAGGTTCAAAAGGGCGATGTGTACTATGTGCCGGCAGGAACGGTTCATGGAATCGGAGCCGGAACTATGGTTGCCGAAATTCAGGAAAGTTCAAATGTCACTTATCGGGTGTATGATTACGACCGTGTGGATAAGGACGGGAATAAAAGAGAGTTACACTTTGATAAGGCGTGTGAAGTGATGGATATGAATATGGTTAGTCATAAAAGAAATAGTCGGATTGTCCGATGCAATCCGGGATATTCGAGTGAGGAACTGTGTTGTTGTAAATACTTTCGTGTAACAAAGATTTCGATTGTTCGTAGATTTTGTCTGAATTTATTGAAAGAAAGTTTTCAGGTACTGCTTTGCATTGATGGAACAGGAATGTTGCATTCTGATTCGGGCAGTGTGCCGGTACAAAAGGGTGAATGTGTTTTTGTTCCGGCGGAAGATAGGGTGGATCGTCAGTTTTTCATTGATGGGCGTCTTTCGATATTATTGATATGTTGTTAAACGAAAAGAGGAAACTATGGTAGATGTATTTATTATTGGATCGAAAGGGATACCGGCTCATTACGGTGGATTTGAGACTTTTGTAGATGATTTGGTAACGAACAGCAGTAAAGAGGATATAAGATATCATGTTGCATGTATGAATGCTAAGCAAAAAGAATATGTTTATCAGAATGCAACATGTTTTTCTGTTAAAGTTCCCAATATAGGTGCGGCAAAGGCTATATACTATGATATCAAAGCGTTTCAATATTGCGTTGATTATATTAAAGAGCATGATTGTGAGTACGCGATTATTTATATATTAGCATGTAGGATAGGACCGTTTTTTGGCAGGCTTAAAAGAAAAATACGAAATCGAAATGTTAAAGTATTTGTCAATCCGGATGGACATGAATGGCGGCGGGCAAAATGGAATGGGATCATAAAAAAATATTGGAAATTGTCAGAAAAATATATGATAAAGCATGCGGATACCGTTGTATGTGACTCAATAAATATAGAAAAATATATAATAGAACTATATATAAAATTTAACCCCAAGACCATATACATTGCATATTGTGCGAAGGATTG
>JAUNJN010000018.1 GCA_030533235.1 Eubacteriales bacterium
AAAGCAGCTCCTGCAAAGAAAGCAGCTCCAAAGACAACTACAACAAAGGTAGTTATCGAGTTTGCCGGTGGTCAGGTAAATACAGCAGATATCGTTGCAAAGGCTACAGAAGTAAGTGGCAAGAAGTCAATCAAAGAGCTTAATGTATACTATCAGCCTGAGACAGGTATGGTATACTTTACTGCAGATGGCGAGGAAGGCTCTTTCGCATTCTAATTTGTAATACATAAAGCTTGCATATTCGGTATTTATGAATTTAAGCCCGCAATTATCGTTGTTTGATGGTTGCGGGCTTTTTTTGTTGCATAGGAAAGTGCTTTGCACATCCTATGCAATAAAAAAGACACTTCGTGTCAGGATGCGCACTTGCGCGCAAAGTATATGTTGCATGCTTTAAGGTTCGTCTTGATTGGAGGAGATCGCATAGATTCGTCGTTCAGCATCAAGGGCGCATTGATTGGCCTTACGTTCCAATTCCTCTATGTGCCTCTTGGTCGTTGGATATGTGGTAAGATCTTTGTATATAAAGTATGCAGAGCAGACAAATAAAAATATCGCTAATATCGTCGAAAATGTCCGGGATATCCCGATAAGTGGGAGCGCCTTTAGGATGGTTGCCCCTGTACCGATTAAAGAGACAATTGTTCTTAAATATGAAAGATGGGTCTGCTCAACGGCAAGCTTACTGTTTGTAAATGCCAGATCCGTGCGGTATTTGGAGAGATTCGTCCGTTCAATCGCCATTTGATTTTGATTGTAGGCGAAGGCAGTCTTTTTCTTGATTGAGTCAGGAAGCTCTCTGGGACTGGCAGATTCGATTTCGGATTTAAAATGATTTGTTTTTTTGGTACCCATTACATACCTCCTTTGTTATACGGCAGCCTCAAACTGCGAATTGTAAAGACTTGCATAGAAACCATTTTGCTCAATTAAGGTGTTATGATTACCCTGCTCAATAATATCGCCGTCTTTCATTACAAGAATCAAATCAGCATCTTTGATAGTAGATAATCGGTGTGCGATTACGAAGCTGGTTCGTCCCTTCATAAGGGTTGCCATTGCTTTTTGGATTAGCTGCTCCGTACGTGTATCTACGGATGAGGTTGCTTCGTCCAAAATTAAAATCGGATTATCGGCAAGTAGGGCTCTTGCGATTGTGAGCAGCTGCTTTTGTCCTTGGGATATGTTGGAGGCTTCTTCGTTAAGCTCCATCTGGTATCCGCCCGGGAGCGTACGAATAAATCGATCTGCACGTGCTGCTTTGGCCGCTGCAATGACTTCTTCGTCTGTGGCATCGAGTCTGCCGTAACGGATGTTTTCCATAATGGTTCCTTTATACAGCCATGTGTCCTGAAGGACCATACCGAAGTTATGACGTAAGTCGCTTCGGTTGAAGTCTCGGATATCATATCCGTCAATTTTGATGGACCCGGAGTTGATATCATAGAAGCGCATCAAAAGCTTTATCATAGTTGTCTTACCGGCACCGGTAGGTCCGACTATGGCAACCATTTGTCCGGGCTGTACATCACAGTTAAAATCGTTGATAACGATTTTATCAGGGTTGTAACCAAATCGAACATGGGAAAAGGTTACCTTTCCTGTGATATCTTCTGCCTGAATGCTTGACGTTTCTGTCTGATCTTCTTCCTCCTCGTCAAGAAATTCGAAGATTCGTTCTGCAGCAGCCGCCATGGACTGAAGCATATTGGAAACTTGAGCAAGCTGGGAAATTGGCTGTGTAAAACGCTTTACATATTGGATGAAGGCTACGATATCGCCAATCTGAATCGTTCCTGCAGCAGCAAACATGGCTCCTGAAATTGCAACGGCTACATAACCGAGATTACTTACAAAATTCATAACCGGCATCATAAGTCCGGATAGAAATTGCGATTTCCAGGCAGATTCATATAAGACTTCGTTTGTACGGTTAAATGTATCAAGCTCGGACTGTTCACGGTTAAATGCTTTAATGATATTATGACCGGAAAAGGTTTCTTCAATCTGACCGTCAATTTCACCTAAGGAATTTTGTTGGGCAATAAAATATTTCTGTGATTTCGATACGACAATCATCACAAGAATCGCAGAAACCGGAAGAATTACCAATGTTATTAAAGTCATTTTTACAGACATTGTCAGCATAATGAACACAATGCCGACGACCGTGCAAACAGAGGTAATTAACTGTGTGATCGATTGATTTAATGATTGACCGAGTGTATCGACATCATTTGTGATACGAGAGAGCACATCACCGATTTTGTTGGATTCAAAATAGCCAAGTGGCATACGGTTGATTTTTTCGCTGATGTCCTTACGAAGACGGAAACACATTTTTTGAGAAATGCTCGTCATAATCCATCCCTGAACAAACGCAAATACAGAACTTAAAATGTATATTCCGAGTAATACAAGAAGGATGCTTCCGATTTTGTCGTAGCGTATTTTTCCTTGACCGGAAAGCTTTAGCATGAGTCCTTCAAATAACTCGGTTGTGGCATTTCCTAAAAGCTTTGGTCCGACTACCGTAAATATGGTTGCGGCAGCGGCAAACAGCATTACGAAGAAAATCGCAATCTTGAATTTGCCCATGTATTGCAGGAGTTTTTTCATAGTGCCTTTAAAATTCTTTGCTTTTTCCACAGGCATTCCCGGACCATGACCGCCATGACCGCCACTCGGGCGTTTTCTTTGTTGAGCCATTAGCAATTCCCTCCTTCCAAAAGTACATTCGTGTTACGAAGTTCAGCCTCTGAGAGCTGGCTTTTTGCAATTTCCTGATAGGTTTTGCAAACGGATAACAATTGCTCGTGTGTTCCGATTCCCGCGATTTTACCATCATCCAAAACAATAATCTGATCTGCGTGAAGAATTGTGGATATACGTTGAGCCACGATAATGACGGTTGCATCACTAATCTTTTCCGCAAGCACTTTTCTTAAGGCCAAATCGGTTTTGTAATCAAGGGCTGAAAAGGAGTCATCGAACAAAAATATTTTTGGATGCTTTGCAATTGCTCTGGCAATGGAAAGTCTTTGTCTTTGACCGCCGGAAACATTTGAACCTTCTTGAGCAATTGCGGTTTCGTATTTGTCAGGTTTACTCTCAATAAAGTCTGTTGCCTGTGCGATTTCAGCAGCCTGTATAATGTCATCATCGGTGATTTCGTCACCGCCGAATTTTAAATTGCTTTCGATTGTTCCGGAGAACAACATACCTTTTTGAGGTACATATCCAAGCATATCACGAAGTTTATGCTGGGTAAGCTCACGGATATCAATACCATCAATCGCAATTGATCCGTCCGATACGTCAAAAAATCTTGGAATCAGCTTGATTAGAGTTGATTTTCCACATCCTGTGGAACCGATAATTGCGGTTGTTTTTCCGGGCTCTGCGGTAAAGGAAATGTTTTCCAGAGCGTTTTCCTCAGCACCCGGATAGCGGAAGCTTACATCGCTGAAACGTACAATTCCTTTTGGGGCAGAGAGCTCTGCGTCACGAGGGTTATCGCAGTCCTTAAGAAGAATGTCGGTATCTAATACTTCAACAATACGATCGGCAGCAATACCGGCTCGCGGAAGGAATACAAATATCATAGACAGCATTAAAAAGCCCATGACAATCACCATGGAATACGCAATAAATGCTGTAAGGTTTCCTACCTGAAGAATACCGTTATCTATTTTTCTTGCGCCAACCCATACAATCAATACAGAAAGCCCGTTCATAACAAACATCATAACCGGCGACATGAAGGTCATGGCACGGTTTGTAAAGAGCTGTGTGTTATATAAATCTTTGTTTGCTACATCAAATCTTTTCTCTTCATGCTTTTCCCTGCTAAATGCACGGATTGGCATAATGCCGCTAAGCATTTCTCTGGATACGAGATTTAAGCGATCCACAAGGGTTTGCATTTTCTTGAATTTCGGTAAGGAAACCGCAAGAACGATAGCAATGCAAGAAATAAGGATAGCAACTGCAACAACGATAATCCAACTCATTCCGGATTTTGTTCCGATGACATGGATGACACCGCCAATTGCCAAAATAGGAGCGTAAGCAACCATCCGAAGAAGCACGACGGTCACCATTTGGATTTGCTGGATATCATTCGTTGCTCTTGTAATAAGTGATGCGGTAGAAAAGTTTTCCATCTCCGCATTTGTAAAACGCATTACCTTTTCATAAAGAGACTGACGTAAGGTTTTGCCGATTTTTGCTGAAACCTTGGCTGAAATTAGCCCTGCTATGACAGATGTAAGTGTCATAAAGAGTGACATTGCAAGCATTTTTGCCCCTACAGATAAAAGGTAATGATTTCGGATTTTGTTGAGGCTAAGACCTTGGGCAGAATATTCGGATGAAACATAATTAACCGCAATCTGGTTGAGATACATATCCGATAATTCTTTCATTTCAGAAAGTGCGTTTTGCATTTGTTCCGGATTACCCTCGTGGGTGATATTACCGGATTCCATCATGCTTTGTGCTTGAAATAGGATGCATTCGGGTAACAGTAGAATCCGGTTTAATTTATCGGTATCGACATTTTTTTTCAAATGGCGAATACCGTCTTCATCCGGTAAATCGTAGCAGTCCCCGACAAATGCAGCCTCTTCGGCTGTCATAAACAGAGAAAGAGCATCAATACTTTCTGCACGTGCGGATTTTAGTACCGCATTTTCGATTCCGCCTTGTTGGAGTCCGACATTTAACAAATCGCTTGTGTAAGTCGGTAATGCGAGATCGCAATACGCCTGTGCAATGAGCAGCAAGAGAATTGTGAAGACTGCAAGCTTATGCCTGGATAAAAATTTAAAAATGTTTTTCATAAAAATAAGACCTCTTTTTTATAATATAATGTATCTTTACAGTGTATTTTATGAAATGATTGTTAGTATCATCCGAGTTATGTTAGCACTCTGAAATATGTTTGTCAAATGTGTGTCCAAAGCATAAAAAGAAAGGGCCTTTACAAGCCCTTTGCTTTTTTTGTACATGTGCGCATCGCTTCGATGATGGAGCTTCGCATACCTTTTTCTTCTAATACTCGAACTGCTTCGATTGTAGTTCCTCCCGGAGAGCATACCATATCTTTCAGTTCGCCCGGATGCTTGCCGGTTTCTAAAACCATTTTTGCACTGCCGAGTACTGCCTGAGCTGCAAAGCGGTAAGCCTGCGCACGAGGCATACCATCTAATACAGCGGCATCCGCCATTGCTTCTATAAACATGAAGACATATGCCGGGGAGCTGCCGCTAACCGATACGCATACATCCATGAGAGATTCCGGAATTGCTTCAGCGAGACCAAAGCCGGACAAAAGATTCATAATCATTTGAAATTCCTCGTCTGTTACGAGTTCGTTTTTACAAACACCCGTAATGCCTTCACCGACAAGTGCGGGTGTGTTTGGCATTGTACGTACAATCTTTATGTTTTTGCCAAGATGTTCCTCAAGCCATCCGAGCGTTTTTCCCGGAGCGATTGTAACAATAATCTGATGTTCTGTAAGCGTATCTTTGATTTGCGCTGTTACGACTTCATAATATTGAGGTTTTACGGATAAGAATATAACCTCACAATTGGAAGAAACTTCTAAATTGTTGCATGTTATGTCAATACCATGCGTTGTTTTTGCTTTTTCGATAGCATCTTCGAAGGCATCGGATGCCAGAATCTCGTTTGCCTGTACCGGAGTATTCTTGATTAGTCCTCCTATAATTGCGGAGGCCATGTTGCCACAGCCGATAAATCCAACTTTGTATTTCATTTTTTTCATCCTTTCATATCCTTATAATAAAAATCCTTTCCGGATAAATAATCCTGCATCGGGTTTGTCGGTAATGATGCCGTCTACGTTACGATTAATAAATTTACCGATTAAGGAAGCGTCGTTGATTGTCCAAACATAAACCTTTTTATGCTTTGCGTGCATACGGTGAATGAATTCCCTTGTTGCAAGCTGGTAATTCGGAGAAACAAAATCTGCGTGGCAGGATTTTAAGCGTCTCTCCGGAAAATACTCATGAATACGACGTTTGAAATCTCCCTTGTACATGCCGAGAAGTAAGCCGGTTGTAATGTGCTGGTCCAGGACCTTGATTCGTGCGACAGAAGTATCAAGAAAGGACTTCATCATGAAATCGTCATAGTCGAAAAATTCTTTTACGATGGATATGATACTACTTTCGTATCCGGATTCCTTCAGTTCAATATCAAGCTTTATTTTACCTCGACACAGCTTTAGAACATCGACGAGAAGCGGTGGCTTATAACCTAGTATTTCTGTTTTACGACAGAGCTCCTCGTAGGTCATGTCCGAAAGTTTAATGCCGTCCAGAGTATTGTCATGAAAAACAATCAGACACCGATCTCTGGTTTGCCTGATATCAAATTCTACATAGTCGGCACCAATATCAATTGCAAGCTGAAATGATTCTAATGTGTTCTCGTGCTTGGCGAGAAAGGATGCCCCTCTGTGGGCGATAATTGCAGGATTCATAGTAAACACTCCTATAAATCGGCACCTCGAAGTTCTATAATCGGTGCACCGGTTCCGTTAATATAATCTCCGGTGATGGTAACACGTCCGATGCTATCATCTCTTGGAATTTCATACATAATGTCAAGCATAAATTTCTCGATAATCGCACGCAGGGCACGCGCACCTGTTTTCTTTTGCATGGCTAAATCGGCAATTGCAGCATAAGCACTGTCATCAAATTTCAAATCAACCTCATCGAGTGCAAGGAGCTTTTGGTATTGCTTCAGAATTGCATTTTTCGGCTCCTTTAGGATTTTGATGTACATATCCTTATCTAATGCATCAAGTGTAAACAGGACAGGCAGACGACCGATAAACTCAGGAATCATACCAAATTCACGGAGATCATCGGTGGTAACTTCTTTGATGATGTTGGACTCATTGTCGTATTTATCCTTGAGGTCTGCCAAAAAGCCCATGGAACTTTGCTTGTTTAAGCGTTGTTTTATGATGGTTTCAATTTCAGGAAAGGCTCCGCCACAGATAAACAGGATATTTCGAGTGTTCATTGTTGTCATAGGAGTCATGGCATTTTTACTTCCGGATCCGACCGGAACCTCCACATCAGCACCTTCTAATATTTTGAGAAGCCCCTGCTGTACAGACTCGCCGCTGACATCACGGCTGTGAGTTTCTTTCTTTTTTGCGATTTTGTCAATCTCATCAATAAATACAATGCCGCGTTCTGCTTTTTCAACATCATTGTCAGCAACAGCCAGAAGCTTTGATAATATACTTTCTACATCGTCACCGATATAACCGGCTTCCGTGAGAGTTGTTGCGTCGGTAATGGCAAGCGGAACATTTAACAATCTTGCAATTGTTTTAACCAGATATGTTTTACCACATCCTGTCGGACCGAGCATGAGCATATTAGATTTTTCAATTTCGATATCATCCATCGAGTTTGTGATTACTCGCTTGTAATGATTGTATACCGCAACGGAAATCGCTTTTTTTGCATACTCCTGACCGACAACATATTCGTCGAGCATAGCTTTAATTTTGTGCGGTGCCGGAATCGTTTCCAGGGTTAAAGGAATTTCTTCGGGTTTCTCTTCCTTTTTCTTTCTCTTTTTTACCTTTTGGGATTTTGGAATATCATCAAATGGCATAAATTGTGACATGTTGATATTCGGCATCTTGGAAAGGTCAATAAATTGCATGGACCCGTTGTTAAAAGAGTCAAAGCTTTTTTGCATACATTCATTACAGATATGTATATTGTTTGGAAGCGATATGAAAGGTCCTGCTGTGGACTCCGGTCTGCGGCACAGGTAGCAATACTTTTCATATTCATCCTCTGTTTCATTTGTATTGTTGTTATTGTTTATATCAGACATATTTATCCTCCGAATAAAATAATAAAAAGATTATAGCACGAACCGGTTGAAAACAAAAGTCGAAAGCGGTAAAATTATTTACATAAATATGGATGGGAGTGTATGATATGAAAAAAAGAATCACGGCATATCTTGCATATATTGATCAACTTTTGGAGACAGGGGATGCTGATTGGGAAAAGGAACGAAAAAAACATCTTATACAGATTGGCTTTTTTGCGCATGAACGTACGGTCCACTTGATTGTTATGGTGCTGTTTGCACTGTGTACCCTTCTTAGTATGCTGTATTTTGTATTTACGAGTGAACCGGTGATTCTCCTCCTTGCAGGTGCATTTTTTATTTTACTTGTACCTTATATTATGCATTATTATCTGTTGGAAAACAGTGTGCAGAAGATGTATGTACAGTATGATGCCATGCAAAATAAAATCGAAAAGAGCTTTCATATATAATATAAAACGGCGGTTGCTTAAGTTTACGCTTAGGCAACCGTCGTTTTTTTTTATTTCTTTGTTGTATGATTTGGATTTGCGGAACGTTCCTTGCTGTTTCCGGAGTTGTTGTCATCCAGTAAATCTTCAACACCGTTTGTAACACCATCGACAGCATCTTCAACACCGTTTCCTACATCATCGACAGCATTTCCTATGTCGTTACCAACGTTGTTATTTGATGATCCGTCTGTGGATGTGTGATTGTCGTTTTGGTTATTGCCAACATTGTTTTCGGTTGTGTTTGTATTTTCTGTTGTTGTACTAGTACTCCCATTATCCCGACTTGTTTCGTCATTACCACATGCAGTCAGACAAACGGACATTACAACGAAAACGGTTGCAAGCAAAAAAACTGATTTTATTCGTTTCATGATAGACTCTCCTTTTCATTTAATCGATGTATTTGTAGTATGTGTCGTAAAGAAAAAGATTATTATAAAATCAAATAAAATCCGTTGGAAAAGATTACATTTTATCCATAAATGTATTTGTGAAAGGAATGATTGTCAGGATGTTACCATATATTAAAGTGTGACAAAAGCATTACGTCAAACAGGTCCGTAAAAGCTTGACAAAGAGTTATAAAATTTATACAATGAAAAATACAGCCTTTTTTTAAGAAATAAATAAAGGCTGTAACGGACAATTTGTATTATATGGCTATTGTACCACAATATGTGGATTTGTAAAGGGAAATATTATGAGCGAAGAAAAAAATTACAATCGAAAAAAAGTAGACAGCATAAAGCGTTTTTTGTTCGTTTTGTTTCTGGTTATGTTTGCGGTTCCGGTTTTATTTTGTATGTATCTGTTGCTTCGTATGAACAGCATGGAACGGAAACTGGATGAACTATCGGATTTGATTCAGGATGCAAAAGTCGTTTCAAATCCGATTATGACGGATACGACGGAGGATCTTGCATCGCTTGACTATGATGCATATGATAACTTAGGAATAAGCACGACAGCACAGGAACAGACTCTGACATTATCCGATGACATGGCGACGGAGCTTGATGCAGAGAATATTACGACTGAGGAGAGCGGTTCGCTTACAAAGACATTCTCCAACGGGAAGAAGGTATATCTGACCTTTGATGACGGACCAACGACTTATACGGATGAGTTGCTTGACATTCTTGCTGATAATGATGTGAAGGCAACCTTTTTCTGCGTGTATAATCCGGATGAAACAGTATGGCCTGCGTATAAGCGAATTGTTGATGAAGGACATACATTAGGGATGCATTCCTATACACATATTTATAGTTCGATTTATGCGGGAAAGGACGCATTTATCGAGGATGTAACGGCAATTCATGATTTTCTGTACGAGCAGACAGGCTACGACAGTAACTTTTATCGATTCCCGGGTGGCAGCTCGAATACGGTCAGCAATGTGAACATGCAGGTACTGATTGAATATCTAAATAGTGAGGGGATTACATATTATGATTGGAATGCCTTGTCCGGAGACGCCGTTGATGGTACACTTAGTTCACAGGCATTAAATGATACGGTTATGGGTTACGTCCGAAACAATGCGGGCGATTCCATTGTTTTGTTACATGATCTTCAGCAAAATCCTGCAACGATTGAAGGCTTGCAGGACCTAATTACGATGCTTAAGACCGAGGGCTATGAGATTTGTCCGATTGACACCGATACAATACCGATACAGCACGTAAAAGCGGCTACGCCTGAAAGGGAATAAGGCAGGAAGATAACATGAATTTTAAAAATGCAATGCAATATATTAATCGTAAAAATAAGCTCGGCACCATGCCGGGCTTAGATACTATAACGGAGCTTCTAAAAAGGTTGGGTAATCCGCAGGATGCATGCAGATGTTTGCACATCGCGGGAACGAATGGAAAAGGCTCTGTTTTTTCGTATGTGCAGGAAATTCTTATGGAGGCAGGATATAAGGTCGGTCGATATGTTTCACCGACAATTCTTGATTATCTGGAGCGCTTTCAGATTGACCGGTGTAATATGGATGAAGATACGTTTTCGAGATTGCTCACCCGTGTTTCGGACTGTTGTGAGGTTATGGAAGCGGAGACTGCATATTGTCCGACTTCGTTTGAGATTGAAACAGCGATTGCTTTTTTATATTTTAAGGAGCAACACGCAGATTATGCTTTGATTGAATGCGGGATGGGAGGATTACTGGACGCAACCAATGTCATTCGTCATCCGGTATGTTGTGTGTTTGCATCAATCAGTATGGATCATATTTCATATCTGGGCGACACATTGGAAAAGATTGCTGCACAAAAGGCGGGAATTATTAAGGAAAACAGCTTGTGTATCTCTGCGCCACAGCAACCGGAGGTGCTGCATGTATTAGAGGATACTTGTCGGATGCGGCATTCAAAACTTTGTTGTGCGGATGCCGGACAATTGACAATTATTCAGATGAATCTTGAACGATCAATTTTCGAGTATGAGAATGAACAATATGAAATCACCTTGCTTGGGGAACATCAGCTTCAAAATGCCATTACGGCAATCGAAGTTGCAAACCGGATTCCGAATGTAACAATTGAGCATATTAAGAATGGATTGCGAAAAACAAAGTGGGTCGGACGCATGACAAAAGTACGAGAACAGCCGCTTATGTACGTAGACGGGGCACATAATGAGGCTGCGTGGAAATACTTGCGAAAAATGGTGAATAAATATTTTACAAATCGCAGGATTATTTATATAATAGGAGTGTTAAAGGATAAGGCGTACGATTGTATGGTAGAGCTTTTAGCTGACACGATGGATTATGCGGTTGTTATTACACCTCCGACACCACGCGGGCTTGATAAGGATATACTTGCAAGCAGTCTCTCAGCGAACGGTGTAAGTTGTTGTACGGCAGAAAATCATAGGCAGGCGATTATGCTTGCAAACAGTCAGGCAAAACTGTTTGCAGATACGGAAAATAACAGACCGGATCCTGTGATTTTGGTGTGTGGCTCTCTATCCTTTTTGTCAGAATATCTGACCGATATTGACTGATAGAATTCGAGGCATTTGCTATGGAACGTTTGAATCAGATTTTGCAGCACACTTTGTTTAGAAAATCCATGGAGGAGATTCAAAAGGCAGAGCTTAAACGTGAATACTGCCTGCATGGGTTGGAACATAGTTTGGATGTTGCACGTATTAGTTATATTATTAATTTGGAAGAACAGTTAAATATTCCTAAGGATATTATATACGGAATGGCTTTGTTACATGATATCGGCCGTTCAAAAGAGTATTTGCAGGGACAGTCACATCATGTTGCGGGTGCAAGTCTGGCAGGACAGATATTACTTGACTGCGGATATTTGCAGACCGAAACGGATATGATTTGCCGTGCGATTACGTGTCATAAGAGTGAATTAATAAACACGGAACAAAATGTTCTTTGCAGTTTACTTTATCGTGCAGACAAATTATCCCGCAATTGTTTTAATTGCAAGGCATATAATACATGTTATTGGGCGGAAACGAAAAAAAATAAAACAATTATGGTGTAAGAATTATGATAGAGAAAATGATTATTGGAAACAAAGAATTTCATATCGGGAGAAAACCCTATGTGATGGGGATATTAAATGTCACACCGGATTCGTTTTCGGACGGAGGAAACTATACGGATATGGATCGTGCGTTGTTTCATGTTCAGACTATGATTGAAGAAGGTGCAGATATCATCGATGTTGGGGGTGAATCGACAAGACCGGGACATGTACCTGTGTCTGTGCAGGAGGAAATTGAAAGAACTTGTTTTGTGATCGAGGCAATCAAGGAACGTTTTTCTGTGCCTGTATCACTTGATACATATAAATATGAGGTGGCAAAGACAGGACTTGCCGCCGGAGCGGATATGATTAATGATATCTGGGGGCTAAAGTGGGATGATCGTATGGCGGCACTTATTGCGGAGCATGATGTACCATGTTGTCTGATGCATAATCGCAAGGTGACGGAGTATGCTGATTATTTACCGGATGTGATTGCGGATTTAAAGGAGAGTATTTCGATTGCAGAGGCAGCAGGAATAAGACCCGAGCGGATTATGACAGATCCGGGAATCGGATTTGCAAAGGATACAAACCAGAATCTTTTATTAATGAATCATTTGGAACTTTTAACGAAGCTTGGATATCCGGTATTGCTCGGAACATCCAGAAAGTCCATGATCGGCAACGTGTTAAATCTTCCGGTTTCGGAGCGTGAAGAGGGAACGATAGCTACCTCTGTGCTTGGACTTATGAAGGGATGCAGCTTCTTTCGAGTACATAATGTAAAGGCAAATGTTCGTGCATTAAAGATGACTGCGGCAATGCTTTTGGGTAAATTGTGATTTACGCGAGGATGGTGATTGCATGGATAAAATAATTATAAAGGATTTGGAAATTTTTGCATATCATGGCGTGATGGATGCCGAAAAGAAAAACGGCCAGACATTTTATGTGACGACAGAGTTGTTTATGGATTTGCGGGAAGCGGGACTCGCCGATGATTTGAATAATACTATCAATTATGCGGAAATTTGCGAGGATATCCGCTTGGTGATGACAGAAGATAAATACAATTTAATCGAAGCTGTTGCGGAAAATATTGCCGGAACAATTTTACTGAAATATGATAAAATAAAAATGATTCATGTGACAATCAGCAAGCCGCATGCACCGATTCCGATGACATTTGATACGGTGTGTGTGGATATAGTTCGAAAAAAGCATATTGCATATCTTGGAATTGGTTCAAATCTCGGAGACAAGGAAGCATACCTTGATTATGCGGTTGACCAGCTTGGAAAGGACGATTATGTGACGGTAAATAAGGTGTCGTCCTATATTGTGACGGAACCGTACGGAGATGTTGAACAGGATGATTTTCTGAACGGATGCCTTGAGATTGAGACGTTGTATTCTCCCGAGGAGCTTCTTGCGCTGATTCATGATATAGAGTCCGGTGCAGGACGAAAGAGACTGATTCATTGGGGTCCGCGAACACTCGATATCGATATTTTGTTGTATGATCGGGAAATCATTATGGAAGAGGATTTAAAGGTGCCGCATATTGAGATGGCTAAGCGTGCGTTTGTGTTAGAGCCGCTTTGCGAGATTGCACCTTATGCATATCATCCGGGGTATACCCGGACAGTTCTGGAGTTGCTTGAGTTATTGAAACAGGTATGATTATTTTATGGGGGTGGCAATCATGGCGTACAAACTTTTTGCCGCAATCTATGTGGGATCCAGTGAGATTTCTATGAAGATTTATGAGATAAACGGCAGAAAATCCTTCCGACAAATTGATGGTGTAACTAAGATTATCGAACTTGGCAAGGATACTTACCGCAAGGGGAGTCTTAGTACAACATCTATCAGACAGGTATGTGAGATTCTAAATGAATTCAAGAAAAAGATGCATGAGTATCAGATTACGGATTATCGTGCATATGCTACAAGCGCGATTCGTGAAGCTGAAAACACCGAATTTATTCTGGATTCCATCAAAAGAAATGTACATCTTTTGGTGCAGGTTTTGAGTAATTCCGAACAGCGTTATATGAACTTCAAGGGACTGGTGGCAAAGTATAAAAACTTCCATCAGGTTGTGAGCAAAAATACCGCATTCGTTGATGTTGGAGCAGGCAGTGTTCAGATATCCCTGTTTGATAAGAATAATTTATCTGTTACGGAAAATATTCCGATTGGTGCAGTTCGAATCAGAGATTATCTTTCGATTGTCGGAAGGCAAAGCGGAAGACTTGATCAGATTATTGCAGAGTATGTTGAGAGTGACATTGTCACATTCCGAAATCTCTATCTAAATGACAAAGAAATCAAAAATATTATTGTGGTCGGTGAGGTTGTGGAAACAATCAAACGTATGATGGCTGATTTTGATATTGATGAGCAGATTTCCAAGGATCAGTTTACCGCGATATATAATCGCGTAGTCACGATGAATCCACAGGCTCTTGCAGAACGATACGGCATTCCGTATGAGCGTGCAACCTTAGTGTTACCGACGATATTGATTTATAAGTCATTTCTTAACAATTGTAAGGCAGATGAAATTTATATTCCAAAGGTGGATTTCTGTGACGGAATTACGGCAGCCTATATGGATGAAGGAAGCCGTGTTGTATTTGAACATGATTTTACAGAAGATATTCTTGCATCAGCATACAGTATCAGCAAACGTTATAAGTGCAATCGCAGTCATGTGGAGCGTACATCCGATATAGCGCTTAAGATTTTTGACAGTGTGAAAAAAATTCACGGCATGGGAAAAATTGAACGACTTCAGCTTCAAATTGCAGCAATTTTACATGAATGCGGAAATTATATTAATATGCATAACGGTGCTGAAAATTCATATTATATTGTCGCCAATACAGAAATTTTGGGATTATCACACAAAGAGCGAATGGAAGTTGCCAATATTGTGAAATATAACATGCTGTATCTACCGGATTATGCACGCATTTCATCAGAGTTAGATGGTGCGGATTATCTGACAGTCGCAAAACTTGCAGCAATATTACGAATTGCAAATATATTAGATAAAAGTCACTTGCAAAAAATAGAGGATATATCGGTTTCCATTAAGGATAGTCAAATGATTATTTTTGCTAACACCTATGAAGATATTTCGCTGGAGGCAGGTTTGTTTGAAACAGGTGCGGATTTCTTCGAAAAGGTGTATGGATTACGACCGGTATTAAGACAAAAAAGGAGTGTGTAAGCCGGTATGGATAAAAAGTTTCTTGAAAAAACAGAAAACTATATAAATCGTGAGCTGAGCTGGCTTCAGTTCAATTATCGGATTTTAAACGAGGCAAAGGATAAGACAATTCCTTTGTTTGAGCGCTTGAATTTCCTCAGTATTACAGAATCAAATTTGTCGGAATTTTTTATGGTGCGTGTTGCATCCTTGATTGATCTGGTGCATGCAGATGTAAAGAAAAAAGATATCGCGGGACTTACTCCGAGGGAGCAGCTAGATCTTATTATTCCAGAAACAAAAAATATGCTGAATGCACAGTATGCGACGTTGAATCGTTCATTACTTCCTGCAATGGAAAAGGAAGGATTAAAGCTTGTTCAAAGCTATAAGGATTTGACGGAAACACAGGAAAAGTTTGTCGATAAATTTTTTGAAAGGGAAGTGTATCCGGTACTTACGCCGATGGCGGTGGATTCATCCAGACCGTTTCCGTTAATCAGTAACAAATCCTTAAATATCGGAGCATTGATTCATGATAAGAAAAAGGATGTTGTCGATATTGCAACGGTTCAGGTACCGTCTGTACTCGCAAGAGTTGTTGAGCTTCCTGCAGAGGGGGATACGCGTGAGATCATTCTGCTTGAAGAAATTATCAAAAAGAACCTCGGCAAGCTATTCCTTAATTATGAAATTGTCTGTGCACATGCGTATCGTATTATGCGAAATGCGGACCTTACAATTGATGAGGATGACGCGGCGGATTTGCTTAAGGAAATCGAAAAGCAAATCAAAAAGCGTGCATGGGGCGAAGTAATTAAGCTTGAAGTTGATGCGGATATGGATAAGCATCTGTTAAAAGAACTTAAGAAACAACTGCAGGTTTCTTCGGAATCTGTATATCCGGTAAACGGACCGCTTGATTTGACATTCTTATCAAAGGTACGCAGTTTAGACGGCTTTGATCATTTAAAAAATAAAAAATACATTCCACAGCCTGTTAAGGGGCTGAATATGGAGGAGAATCTGTTTGATCAGATTCGAAGAAAAGATATTTTGCTTCATCATCCGTATGATGAGTTTATCCCTGTAATTGAACTTATTAAGCAGGCTGCAATTGATCCGAATGTACTTGCAATTAAACAGACCCTCTATCGTGTCAGCGGAAATTCTCCGATTATTGCGGCACTTGCCCTTGCGGCAGAAAAGGGAAAGCAGGTTACCGTACTTGTAGAGTTAAAAGCACGTTTTGATGAGGAAAATAATATCAACTGGGCAAGAAAGCTTGAGAAGGCAGGATGCCATGTTATTTATGGTCTTGTTGGCTTGAAAACACATTCCAAGATTGCGCTGATTGTTCGTCGCGAAGAGGACGGAATCAAACGTTATGTTCATTTGGGGACAGGAAACTATAATGACATTACGGCAAGATTATATACAGATACAGGTTTGCTTACTGCATCGGATTCGATTGGCGAGGATGCAACTGCAGTGTTTAACATGCTGTCAGGATATTCGGAGCCGCCGGCATGGAACAAGCTTGTTGTTGCACCGATTTGGATGAAGGATCGTTTCTTGGGCATGATAAGACGTGAGACCGAAAATGCGAAGGCCGGAAAGCCGGCAAAGATTATCGCAAAGATGAATTCACTCTGTGACCCTATGATAATTAAGGCTTTGTATGAGGCTTCGGCAGCAGGGGTACAGATAGAGCTTATTATTCGAGGTATATGTTGTCTTCGAGCGGGTGTTAAGGGATTATCGGAGAATATTACGGTCCGTTCGATTGTAGGCAATTTTCTTGAGCATGCCAGAATCTTTTATTTCTATAATGAGGGCTTTGAAGACGTATATATGGGTAGTGCTGATTGGATGCCGCGAAATTTGGATAAGCGTGTGGAAATCACATTCCCGGTTGAGGATGATGATTTAAAGAAAAGAGTTATTGAAATACTAAATATCCAGCTTGCAGATACATTAAAGGCACATATCATGCAGCCGGACGGCAGCTATGCCAAGCAGGATCTTCGCGGTAGACAAAAGCTTTCCGCACAAAGCTATTTCTGTAAACAGGCAATGTCAAACAGTCCTGTTGATGCAGATACTGTAACGTCACGGGTCTTTGTTCCAAGAACAAAGAGTGAATAAAATTAATTTCAAAGGAGGAGAGAGAGCGTGGATAACATGTTCAAAATCAAAGAAAGAGGATCAACGATTAAGACAGAAATCTTTGCCGGAATTACAACATTCTTTGCAATGGCTTATATCATTTTCGTTAATCCAAACCAGGTGGCGGCCGAGGGTGCAAACGGCTGGCTTGTAGGACTTGGCGCTGATGCGGCAGAGATGAGTAAAATCTGGAATTCAGTATATATTGCATCCATCTTGGTTGCAATTATTGGTACATTGCTTATGGCATTTGTTGCAAATATGCCTTTTGCACAGGCTTGCGGTATGGGTCTTAACTCATTTTTCTGTACCATTTTTGTTTCAGGCGCATTTGTCGCAGAGGAGAACGTTACAACAGGATATCAGGCAGGTCTTGTAATTATCCTTATTTCAGGTCTCGTATTCCTGATTCTTTCCATTACAGGCTTGCGTGAGTACATTGCAAAGTCGATGCCTGACTGTCTGAAGAAATCAATTTCAGCAGGTATAGGTTTGTTTATTGCATTGATTGGATTTAAGAATGCAGGTATTATTGAGGACAATCCATATACCTTTGTACAGTTCTTCGATTTCCACGGAAGAATTAAAGCAGTTGATGATGGTCTTATGACATCGACAGAAGCATGGCATACAATTGTACCGGTTTTGGTTGCAATTATCGGTGTGCTTATCATTGCGATTTTGTCAAAATACGGTATCAAGGCAAGTGTTATTTTAGGAATTGTTATTTCTACAATTCTTTACTGGGTAATGATGGGTGAGACACCAAACTTTGATGTAAGCGGAATCGGTCAGTCATTTAAGGACTTTGGTGAGATTGGTTTCTTAGGCGTATTTAATGGTGAAGCATGGGATGCAGCATTCAACAGCAGCTATGTTGGTGGTGTGTTTGCGGCAATCATGTTAATTATTGCATTCTGTCTTGTAGATATGTTTGATACAATCGGTACGATTTACGGTACAGCAGCTCAGGCTGATATGATGGACGAAAATGGCGATCCGATTAACATGAACAAGTCTATGCTTTGTGATTCTATTGGTACAGTTTCAGGTGCATTACTTGGTACTTCTACGTGTACAACCTTCGTAGAGTCTGCATCCGGTGTAAGTGCCGGCGGAAGAACAGGTTTGTCAAGTGTTGTTACGGCAATCTGCTTTGCAATCTGCTTATTCCTTAGCCCGCTTGCAAGTATCGTTCCGGGTTGTGCAACAGCTCCTGCATTAATCTTCGTAGGTGTTCTAATGGTTAAGAACTTTGCTAAGGTTGATATGGATGACATGCTTTCTGCAGTTCCTGCATTCCTTGCTATGATTATGATGCCGCTTACTTATTCGATTTCAAATGGTATCGGTATCGGTGCAATCGCTTATGTTGTTATCGCGCTTTGCACAAAGAAGTACACAAAGAAGGATATTGTGGTAACAATTATTGCAGCATTGTTTATCTGTAAGTTTGTTACGGTAACGATGTAATTGGAAGTGTATGTTGTTTAGACGGAGTGCGAAAGAGGTAAAATCGCCAACTGAATATCTAAAAGAGTATGTCGATGTTTTGGAAGATACATGCGTGATATCTGAAACAGAAATATCAAATGTATCGATGACGGTGTGTAAAAAGTGGCAGGACAAAAACAACTGTACACTTGTTGCAGTGTGTAATGTTTTGGAACATTATGCCGGCATGTATGACTTTATTCCGTCGGATATGGATGAGCGGTATAAAGTCGTACACGAACAGGCAGTGGCTTGTGGATATGATGGAATACACGGAGTTTCGGTATTCAAAAACAGAAAGCTTGTAAATCGAGTAATTCATGCGTTTTGTAAAAAAGGATTCTTTAAGGCGAAAAGCCGATATTTTCCTTCTAAAAAACGTGTGATAAAGGTACTTGATGCAGGACAACCGTTGCTGTTGTCCATAGGGAGTGGATATTATTTTGATCATACGGTTACGGTGTATGGATATGTAACGTGCACGGATCGGACCACAGGCAAAAGCTATGTACTCTTAAAGGTTGCGGATGGATGGCATGACACATGTCGGTATATTCCCTGGACGCACACCGGTGCGCATCATATTACTTGTATGACTTTGCTTGTCAATCTTTGATGTTTGAATAAATAAATGACGAGTTATGCATACTACTTTTGTAGAATCCGAATATCGGAAAAATAAAGGAGGAGTATGCTATGCGTAGTACAGCTGAGATCTACAAAGAGGTTGCGCAAAGATGTAGTGCTTATGACAAAAAGGATCACAAGGATTGTTTTTGCAATGTTGAGACAGATACAAAGAGCTGTTTGAATTGCAGACATTTTGCAGAGGATGAGCACTGCAGACTGGATCTTTATGATCCGATTGTAAAGGATTTATAAACATGTGATGAGGACCTTGGTTAATGCCAAGGTCCTTTTTGTATGCATAAGCTCCATACCTATGGTGTAAGCCCATCTTGACACGATAGAGAGCTGTTGGTATACTCTAGAGTGATTTAGTAGGTACATGCGTATGTAGAAAGGAAACAGAAAAAATGATTAGTGCAAATAATGTGACTTTGCGTCTTGGAAAAAAGGCTTTGTTTGAAGATGTGAATATCAAGTTTACAGAGGGAAACTGCTATGGCTTGATCGGTGCAAACGGTGCAGGCAAGTCTACATTCCTTAAGATATTATCCGGTGAATTGGAGCCAACCAATGGTGATGTTATCATGAATGACGGTGAGCGTCTTTCCGTGTTACAACAGGATCACTTCAAGTATGATGCATACGCGGTTATGGATACGGTTATTATGGGAAATAAACGTCTGTATGAGATTATGAAGGAGAAAGATGCCATCTATATGAAGGAAGATTTTTCGGATGAAGATGGTATTCGCGCATCCGAACTCGAGGCGGAATTTGCCGAGATGGATGGTTGGAATGCAGAGGCTGATGCGGCGACATTGTTAAATGGTCTTGGTGTTGAGACAGAGTTTCATTATAAGCAGATGAGCGAACTTGACGGTAATTTAAAAGTTAAGGTACTTTTGGCACAGGCTTTGTTTGGAAATCCGGATGTCCTTTTGCTGGATGAGCCGACAAACCATTTGGATTTGGATGCGATTGCATGGCTTGAGGAATTTCTAATTAATTTTGACAATACTGTGATCGTTGTATCCCATGACCGTTATTTCCTTAATAAAGTATGTACACATATTGCAGATATTGATTATGCAAAGATTCAGCTCTATGCAGGTAATTATGATTTTTGGTATGAATCCAGTCAGCTTATGATTAAGCAGATGAAGGAAGCCAATAAGAAGAAGGAAGAGAAAATCAAGGAGCTGCAGGAATTTATTCAGAGATTCTCTGCAAATGCATCAAAGTCAAAGCAGGCAACTTCAAGAAAGCGTGCATTAGAAAAAATTGAGCTTGATGAAATCAAACCTTCCAGTCGTAAATATCCTTATATCGACTTTCGTCCAAAGAGAGAGATTGGAAATGAAGTTCTCACGGTTTCAAATATTTCAAAGACAATTGATGGTGTAAAGGTTCTTGACAATATTTCCTTTACCGTTGGTCATGATGACAAAATTGCCTTTGTCGGACCAAACACGATTGCAACAACTACCTTGTTCCGCATTCTTGCAGGAGAACTTGAGCCGGATGAAGGTAGCTTTAAATGGGGAGTTACGACATCCCAGGGATATTTTCCAAAGGACTACACAAAAGAATTTGACAATGATTTGGTAATTGCAGATTGGCTTGCGCAGTATTCGGAAGAAAAGGATGCAACCTATGTACGTGGCTTCCTTGGAAGAATGCTCTTTGCAGGGGAAGACGGTGTAAAGAAAGTCAAAGTATTATCCGGTGGTGAGAAGGTACGATGCCTTCTTTCAAAGCTTATGATTATGGCTTCGAATGTACTTATTATGGATGAGCCGACAAACCACCTTGATATGGAGTCAATTACGGCGTTAAATAACGGACTTATGAAATTTACAGGGGTTGTACTTTTCTCGTGTCAGGATCATCAGTTTGTTCAGACAACTGCAAATCGTATTATGGAGATTACCAACACAGGCTTGATTGATAAGCAGACAACCTACGATGAGTACCTTGCAAATGATGAGCTTGCAAGAAAACGTCAGATTATGAACATGCCGATCGAGGAAGAGGATGTATAACATTCCGTCGTTTGACATAAATGATACAGAACATAAAAGTGAGGAAAAAGACATGATAGATGGAAAAAAGACGATGTTGTCCGGTATGCAGGCAACCGGTATGATTACACTTGGTAATTATTTGGGGGCACTAAAAAATTGGGTCAATTTAAGTGATGAAGAAGACATTAAATGTTTTTACGGAATTATGGATCTGCATTCCATTACGGTACGTCAGAATCCGGCTGAATTCCGTCAGAACGCAAGAAGATTATTAAATTTATATGTAGCGGCAGGACTGGATCCGGAAAAAAATTGCATTTTCTTTCAGTCACATGTTCCTGCACATTCCGAGCTTGCATGGATTTTGAATTGCTTTACCTACATGGGTGAGATGAATCGTATGACACAGTTTAAGGATAAATCGGCAAAGCATGCGGATAATATTAATACAGGTTTGTTCACATATCCGGTATTGATGGCGGCTGATATTTTGTTATATCAGGCTGATCTGGTACCGGTTGGAAAGGATCAAATGCAGCATCTTGAGATAACAAGAGATATTGCTAACCGTTTTAATGGTATTTATGGCGATGTATTTACAATTCCGGAAGGCTATATGGGTAAACAGGGTGCACGTATCATGAGCCTTGCTGATCCGACGAAGAAAATGTCAAAGTCGGATGAAAATCCGAATGCAAGCATCTATTTGTTGGATGACAAGGATACAATTATGCGTAAGTTTAAAAAGGCTGTTACAGATTCCGATGGCGTAATTGCGTACAGTGAGGATAAGCCGGGAATCCGTAATCTCATCGATATCTATTGTGCCGTAACAGGAAAAACTACGGACGAAGCAGTTGCGTCCTTCCGTGGTATGGGATACGGAAGCTTAAAGGAATGTGTCGGTGAGGCGGTTGCAAACGAGCTTGCCCCATTGCAGGCAAGATACGAGGAGCTTGCAAAAAATAAAGAGTATATGGATCGCGTGATTAAGGACAATGCAGAACAGGCATCATATTATGCGAATAAGACACTTCGTAAGGTAAAGAAAAAAATTGGCTTTACAGAAATGCCTAGATAATACATTTTTTGGAGAGGAGGAATTTCTGTGAACAATTATCGAAGAGTCATCAGTTTGATTCTCATTGTATGTATGTGCTTCGGATTGTCTGCATGTGGAAAAAAGCAGGAAGAAAACCAGACAACTGAGCAGCAGGCAACACCGCAGGACGCGACATCCGAAAGTCTGTTTGATGAATCGGTAGTAGTTACGCCAAATCCGTTGCCGATGGAATTGCCGACACTTGGCGGTGAAAAAATATATGTTTACTCCTATGACAGTGTATTTGGAAATCGTATGGATTCCGAATTTCGAAGTCGCTACCCGGAGTTTTCTGATCTTGTAGAGTATAGAGACTTAAACTATCAGGTGACGGATCCTGCATATATGGATGCGTTAAAGGAGGCTACGGAAGGAAGGGAAAAGCCATCCGTGTTTATTGTTCCTGATAATCAGGTGAAGCGTTTTCTGGAATGGGAGTATGCGGCGCCGATTGCTGATTGCGGGCTTGATACAACGCTGTACACAAAAGAAGCATATCCGTATACGGTCGATTTTGGAACGGATGCTGACGGAAATCTAAAAGCACTTACCTGGCAGGCTACACCGGGGGTGATGTTCTACAATACGAAAATTGCGGAAGAGGTTCTTGGAGTCTCCGATGCATCATCCGTTCAAGCGATGGTATCGGATTTTGATGGCTTTATGGAAGTTGCAGCAAAGATGAAGGAGGCCGGTTATTATATGACCTCTTCACCGGAGGATTTGATGCAGCCGTGGCTTGATATGAAACAGACTCCTTGGGTTGTGGACGGAACACTTACGGTAGATACGGTTGTAACCGATTATTTGGAGGGTGCAAAGGAAATCTATGCAAACAATTACTCCATGAATCAGGCACGTGGTACTGCAAAATGGTCCAATAATATGTCGAACGGAAAAGTATTTTGTTTCTTTGGCTCTTCTGTTTGGCTATCAAAGAATTCGGTGTTTGTACCAAAAGAGCAAAAATATCGTGTGTGCGCAGGTCCTTTTGTATATCACTTGGGCGGAGCGTATATATTTATCGGGAAAGACTGTCCAAATAACGAATTGCTTGCATTACTCTTGTATACGATGACATGTGATGAAGATGCCATGTATGATTTGTGTGAGACAGATGATGATTTTCCGAATAATCAGGCAGCAGTTTCAAGATTGATTGCCGACGGTGTGACAATGGGAGATGTATATTTAAACGGACAGGCTCCGCTTGAAACGTTTGATGTGATTGCAAAGCAATTGGATCGAAGCAACGCAACAGAGTATGACACTGAAATTGAGGAGTATTTTTTAGCTGTGTCACATACATATAATACAGGTAATAAATCAACGCTTGAGGATGCAATCGAGAGTCTTCGGAAACGTGTAGAGGAAGGCGTCGATGAAGTATCCGGATATGAATAGATAATAAATATATGAGCAGGAGTCGGTTTCCTTTCGGTGCCGATTCCTTTTTTTGTTGGTTTTAAAGTGTTTTTAACAAAAATATATTTTTTTATGTAAAAAAATAAAGGCTTTTTTGAAACGATGTAGAATAATTAGATATGGGAACGTAGTTTCGTTATTTTCGGAGGTGACCGTCTTTTGACATTAAGAGAGCAATTTGAGAAAAGAGAACATCAATTGTTTCGTGCCTGTGCATCCTTTAGTGATCAGACAAGAGGCAGAGATCATGCGGAAGAAAAGTGTGATATTCGTACGGATTACCAAAGAGATCGGGACCGCATTATTCATTGTAAGGCATTTCGAAGAATGAAGCATAAGACACAGGTGTTTTTAGCTCCGGGTGGAGATCATTATCGTACACGTCTGACACACACACTTGAGGTTGCTCAAATTGCACGAACGATTGCGCGGGCACTTCAATTAAATGAAGATCTTACGGAAGCAATTGCGCTTGGTCATGATCTGGGACATACTCCGTTTGGACATGCGGGAGAACGTGCACTGTCAAAGTATACGTCCAAGCCGTTTTGTCACAATGAGCAGAGTGTAAGAGTTGTGGAACGCTTGGAAAAGGATGGGAGAGGACTCAATCTTACATGGGAGGTTCGAGACGGAATTCGCAATCATAAGACGAGCGGAAAGCCGTCGACGCTTGAAGGTGCAATTGTAAGAGTATCGGATAAGATAGCCTATGTTAATCATGATATTGATGACGGGATTCGCGCGGGAATTTTGTCTGAAAGCATGCTTCCGTCAGACTGCACAGATTTGCTTGGACATAGTACAAGAGACCGTATTAACAATCTGATTCATGCGATGCTTACATATAGTATGGAAAGAGACTGTATCGGATTGCCAAAAGATTATGAGCAGGCACTTTCAGAGCTTCGAAAGTATATGTTTCGTGATTTGTATACAAATCCGGTTGCAAAAAGTGAGGAAGTAAAAGCTGAACGGGTAATAGGGATGCTTTATGAGGAATATATTGAACATATCGAGCTTTTGCCGGAAGAGTTTTTGATGCTCATTGGCGAAGGAGAGGAAAAAGAAACGGTAGTTTGTGATTATATTGCGGGAATGACAGACAATTATGCGGTGGAAATGGCAGGCAAACTATTTATACCGAAATCATGGTAGATTTCAATTGTTGGAGGATGCTATGGCATATTATTCAGATGAAATCATAGAAGAAGTCAGGAGTCGAAATGACATTGTCGATGTGATAGGCGGATATGTAACGTTGCGGCACAAAGGAAACAGCTATACGGCATGTTGTCCGTTTCATCATGAGAAGACACCGTCGTTTCATGTAAATCGTGATAAACAGATGTATCACTGTTTCGGGTGCGGAGTAGGCGGAAATGTATACACTTTCGTAATGGAATACGAGAATTTCAGTTTTCCGGAAGCGGTTCGTTTTTTGGCAGAACGAAGCGGAATTAGTTTACCGGAACAAGAGCTTACCGAAGAACAAAAGAAAAAAGAAAATCACAAGACCATGATCAAAGAGACCAACAAGGCGGCAGCAGCATATTTTCATTATCTGCTGTTACATACAGAGCATGGAAAAAAAGGTCTTGAATATTATCATGGACGAGGACTTACAGATAAAACAATTCAGACATTTGGTATGGGATATTCGGATATTTTTCAGGATGATTTGTACAAATACCTGAAAAGCAAAGGGTATTCCGATTCGCTTATGAAGGATGCAGGACTCGTGCGATTCGATGAAAAGCACGGACCGTGTGATATGTTTTGGAATCGGGTTATGGTGCCAATAGCGGATATCAATGGGAAGGTCATCGGGTTTGGCGGTCGCGTCATTGGAGATGGATTGCCGAAATATATTAACACGCAGGAGACCGCGGTGTTTGATAAAGGGCACAATCTGTTTGCCATGCACATTGCAAGGCGTTCAAAGCGTCGGGGCATTATCATATGCGAGGGATATATGGATGTCATAGCGATGCATCAGGCCGGGTTCGATAATGCGGTCGCTTCGTTAGGTACAGCACTTACAATCGGACAAGCATCTTTGATTAAGCGTTATACGGATGAGGTATATCTTGCGTATGACAGCGACGGTGCAGGCACAAAAGCAACCTTGAAAAATATAGGGATTCTGCGAAATGTGGGACTTGTGACACGTGTCGTGGATTTGCATCCGCATAAGGATCCGGACGAGTTTATTCGGGCAAACGGTGCAGAGGCTTTTGAAAAGCGATTGTCCGATGCGGTTACGGGTATTATGTTTGAGGTGTGCACAATTGCAAACGATTATAACCTTAAGGATCCGGAGGAAAAGGTCCGATTTACCAAAGATGTTGCAAAACGACTTTCGTCAATTGAAGAGGTCGTTGCAAGACATAGTTATATTGATGCGGTTGCCGAGCAATATAAGCTTGACCGAGATGGATTAAAACAATTGGTTACACAGTATGGTACGATTCAGACGGGGGACATCGATATACAGTCGCAGACGGAGCAAAAGGCGCGAAGTGTATCGAAGGAGAATGAAGAAATAAATAAGACAGAGAGCTTATTACTTACTTGGATGATTAACGAACCGATATTGTTTTCAAATTTGGACCAAATTGTTACACCCGATGATTTTCGGGATGTCAATTGTCGGGCCGTTGCCGAACAGCTTATGTTACAGTATGAGCAGACGCATACGATTCAACCGGCGGCAATCATTAATGGTTCGGATGATATTGAACAGCAGAGGGTTCTTGCGACAATTATGCAAACAGAACTGCCGTTTGATATTTCCGATGAAGATAAAGAACGTGCAATTAACGACGTCATACGTAAGACGAAACTTGCAAAAATCGATTATGAGCTTACGCAGTGCGGGTCAGATATGGTTCGGTTTCAGGAGTTGATTCAAAAGAAAGCCGGCGTTTCAAAATTGCATATATCATTAAAAAATGGATAAAATATTTATCACGATGGAGGATGGAAGAAAGATGGATGAAAACAATTTAGAGAAGAACCAGGCGTTGGAAGAAAAATTTCTTGCAAAGCTTAACGATTTGCTTGAGATTGCAAAGAAAAAGAAAAATGTCATTGAAGACACGGAAATCATCAATCATTTTAATGATTGTAAGGAAATTGAACTCAATACAGAACGTATGGTAGCTATTTTTGAATTTTTGGATGAGCATGGAGTTGATGTGCTTACAATTACGGATGATGATGACGATGAACCGGCAGATCTGCTTCTTGATGCAGAGGATGAGGTAGATGTGGATGTGGAGCATATCGATCTTTCCGTACCGGACGGAGTAAGTATTGAGGATCCTGTTCGTATGTATCTGAAGGAAATCGGCAAGGTTCCGCTTCTTTCGGCTGAGGAAGAGATTGCGCTTGCAAAACGCATGGAGGAAGGTGATGAAGAGGCAAAGAAAAAGCTTGCGGAAGCAAACCTTCGTCTTGTTGTTAGTATTGCAAAGCGTTATGTTGGTCGAGGCATGCTGTTTCTTGATCTGATTCAGGAAGGTAACCTTGGTCTTATTAAGGCTGTTGAAAAGTTTGATTATGGAAAGGGATTCAAGTTTAGTACGTATGCTACATGGTGGATTCGTCAGGCGATTACACGTGCAATTGCAGATCAGGCGCGTACAATTCGGATACCGGTTCATATGGTTGAGACAATCAATAAATTGATTCGTGTATCTCGGCAGTTACTCCAGGAGCTCGGACGTGAGCCTCTTCCGGAGGAAATTGCAGAAGAAATGGGGATTCCTGTAGAACGTGTACGTGAAATCTTAAAGATTTCTCAGGAACCGGTGTCCTTGGAAACCCCAATCGGCGAGGAGGAAGACAGCCATTTAGGTGATTTTATTCAGGATGAGAATGTCCCTGTACCTGCGGAGGCAGCAGCATTTACATTGCTAAAAGAACAATTGGTTGAGGTGCTTAGTACGCTTACGGAGAGAGAACAAAAGGTTCTTCGTTTACGTTTCGGACTCGATGATGGCAGAGCAAGAACTCTTGAGGAGGTTGGTAAGGAATTCAACGTTACAAGAGAACGTATTCGTCAGATTGAAGCAAAAGCACTTCGTAAGTTAAGACATCCAAGCAGAAGCAGAAAGTTGAGAGACTATCTTGAAGAAAACAGTTAATGGACAGCCAAGCTTGTCAAAGCGTATGCAAGCACTGGTTCAAATGGTTGATGAAAGACGGGTTGCCGATATCGGTTGCGACCATGCATTTGTTTCCGTTAATCTGCTTTTGTCAAACAAGGCAGAAACGGTGATTGCAATGGATGTACGCAAGGGACCGCTTGCGATTGCAGAGAAAAACATTCGAAGCTATGGCTTGCAAAATAAAATTTCTGTGCGTTTGTCGGATGGCTTTTCGGCACTGGCCGTAGGGGAAGTTGATTGCGCAATTATTGCCGGAATGGGTGGTCTTCTTATGGTTCGAATTTTGCAACAGGCTAAAGAACACCTTTCGGCAGGGATACATCTGGTATTACAACCGCAGTCAGAAGCAGATCAACTGCGATCGTTTCTTGTAGAGCAGGGGTATATGATTGTTGCCGAACAAATGCTGATTGATGAGGATAAATTCTATACTGTGATAAAAGCAGTTCCGGCAAAAGGACAAAGTGTACGGTATACCAAGGCAGAACTGTGCTTTGGACCATGTCTGCTTAGGAACAGGAATGAAGTGTTACACACATATCTGATCCGCCAGGATGCTAAATTACGGGAGTTAAGAGAACGTTTATTACATATTGATACGGATAAGGCCAAGGAGCGCCTGAATCAAATCGAGGCAGAGTGGTGCTTGATACGAGAAAGCCTGCATATTTTTGTTGAGGAGGCAGGACGATGAAATGTAAGGAAATAATACAAATATTGAACCGACAATCACCGGAAGCGTATGCATTGGAGTGGGACAATGTAGGGTTGCTGGTCGGACGAAGAGAAAAGCAGGTGAAAAGATTGTTGCTTGCGGTAGATGCAACAGCACCTGTATGTCAGTATGCAATCGACAATGAGATTGATATGATCGTGACGCATCATCCGATGATTTTCTCGAAGCTTCGAAAAATCAACGATGATACGGTGTTGGGAAATAAAATATTATCTTTGGCAGAGGCCGGTATCGCCTGTTTTGCCATGCACACGAATTTTGACACTATCGGAGGGATGGCGAAGGAAGCAGCGCGTATGCTGGATTTGAAAAACACGGAAGTTTTAGACGAGACAATGTCAGGAGAAGGTGTTGGACGACTTGGGATATTAAGCAGGGCCATGACTGTGAGGCAGCTTGCTGAATGCGTTAAGCGTACGTTTGAACTTCAAAATGTGGTGGTGTACGGAGATATTGACCGATTGGTTGAAAAGATTGCAATATCTCCGGGTTCGGGAAAAAGCGTAATTGATGTGAGCGTTTCAAAACAGGCAGAATGCCTTATTACGGGTGATATCGGGCATCACGAGGGAATTGATGCGGTAGAGATGGGATTATGTGTGATCGATGCCTCGCATTACGGCCTGGAAAAAATATTTTTGCAGTTCATGTATCAATATCTGAAGGATTTTTGTCCGGATGTGGAAATTATTATTGCAGATACAGGTGCTCCGTTTGTGATCGTATAAGAAAATGAAGGAGGTATTTTATGGAAGAAATATCAATTGTATTAGGGGATGAAACATATCATTGTCAAAAAAATACGACGTTTGAGGAACTTATTTCAAAAGTTTTTCCTGAAAAGAAATATTCATTTATGTTGGGCATGAAGGATCAAAAGCTGTGTGAATTAAATGTAAGCTTAGACTGCGACTGTACAATTACATTAATTGAAAAAAATACGGTTATGGGAATTGATACGTATCGAAGAAGCTTAACACTCATTATGCTTAAGGCTTTTGCAGATGTATTGGGAAGTCGTACAAATCATACCGTGCAGGTTATGTATTCCATGGGCAATGGATATTATTGCAAGTTGGATTGCGATACGGTATCGGTTGATGGAGCGCTGATTACGAAAGTAAAAAATCGCATGCAGGAGCTGATTGACGCAGATGTACGCATTATTAAAGAATCAGTAAGTACAGAGGAAGCGATACGTCGTTTTTCAAAGGAAGGACTTGACGGAAAAGAAAAGTTGTTTAATTACCGTCGGGTATCAAAGACAAATTTATATAAATTAGAAGATTACGAGGATTACTTCTATGGATATATGGCTCCGTCGACAGGATATATTTCCTGCTTTGATCTGTTTTGTTATGACGAAGGATTTGTTCTTATGGCACCGCATAAAAACAACCCGGATGAATTGCCTGTGTTCGTGCCGCAGGAAAAGCTGTTTACAGTATTAAAGACGTCAGATGCATGGGGAGAAATGCTTGGTATCAACCATGTAGGTGATTTGAATGAGGCAATTACAAATGGTGATATCGGCGAGCTTATGCTTGTTCAGGAGGCATTGCAGGAAAAACAGATTGCTCATATTGCTGATATGATTGAAGCCGGCGAAAAGAAAATAGTTCTCATTGCAGGACCAAGTTCTTCCGGCAAAACAACATTTTCACACAGACTTAGTGTGCAGCTTCGGGCACATGGTCTTCGTCCGTATCCGCTTGCTTTGGATAATTATTTTGTGAATCGGGAGGAGACACCGAAGGATGAGAATGGAAATTATGACTTTGAGTGTTTAGAGGCGATGGATTTGGCTCTGTTTCGCTCGGATATGGCAAAGCTGCTAGCCGGAGAAGAAATCGAGCTTCCGACATTCAATTTCACATTGGGAAAGAAGGAGTATAAAGGAAAAAAACTACGATTAAATGAAGGGGATGTTTTGGTAGCAGAAGGAATTCATGCATTAAATCCCAAGATGACAATCGGGCTTCCGGATGAGAGTAAGTTTAAGATTTATATCAGTGCATTGACACAGTTAAATATTGATGAGCATAATCGTATTCCGACCACAGATGGCAGACTTATTCGAAGGATTGTAAGAGATGCACGTACAAGAGGGAATAACGCAAAGGACACAATTGCTATGTGGCCGTCTGTGCGAAGAGGGGAAGAAAAAAATATTTTTCCGTTTCAAGAGGAAGCAGATGTTATGTTTAACTCTGCGCTTATTTATGAGCTTAGTGTAATTAAGCAGTATGCGGAACCTCTTTTGTTCGCCGTCCCAAAGGATAGCTACGAATATTATGAGGCAAAGCGTTTACTAAAGTTCTTGGATTATTTTCTTGGACTTGAGGTTACGAACGTAGCGAAAAACTCCATCCTAAGGGAGTTTGTAGGCGGAGGATGCTTTGATTTATAAGAAAATGTGCAAGCCAGACTGTAAGCCGGGTTATGTCGAGAGTGATTATCTATCTAGACCTTGTGTTACCACAAGGTTCAAGCGACCTACCGAAAGACCCAGCGGGCAACTGCATTGTCTTTACTGTTTGGTCTTGCTTCGGATGGGGTTTACAGAGCCTGCCTTGTTACCAAGACAGCGGTGAGCTCTTACCTCGCCTTTCCACCCTTACCACCAAATGGTGGCGGTATATTTCTGTTGCACTAGCCTGGGAGTCACCTCCACCGGACGTTATCCGGCATCCTGCCCTATGAAGCCCGGACTTTCCTCACCTGCCTGATGGCAGCCGCAATCACTTATCTGACTTACACAAGGACTAGAGTAACATATTTTACACACGCAGGCAACAAAATAAATAAAAACAGAAAAGAAAGGATGATGGTATATGGAAACTTTGGAATGCATGAAAACAAGAAGAAGCATTCGTCGTTTTACAGAGGATGTTTTGTCACATGAAGAGTTTGAGGAAATAATTGATGTCGCAAGAATGGCTCCGTCTTGGAAAAATACGCAAACAGTTCGTTACGTTCTTGTTCAGGATAAAACAATTATTGAAAAAATTGCCAAGGAAGCGGTGTTAGATTTTGAGTATAATGCGAAGACAATCGCCGCATGCAATAACCTCGTTGTTTTAGCACAGGTAAACGGAAGATGCGGATATGAAAAAGATGGAAGCTTTACGACAAGTAAGGGCTCCGGTTGGGAGATGTTTGACGCAGGAATTGCAGCACAGACATTTTGCCTTGCAGCGAATGAAAAGGGGATTGGCAGTGTTATTCTTGGTATTTTTGATGACGAAAAGGTTGCTTCTCTTGTAGAACTTCCAAAGGGGCAGACTGTTGCTGCTTTGATTCCGATCGGAAGACCGAAGTTTGTTCCGGATGCAACCCCGCGTAAGGAAGTAGGAGAGCTTGTTAGCTATATTTAAGGTATGAAAATACAAGTTGGGATATGTGATGATAATGAATATGATTTAACTTTGATGGAATCGGAAGTACATAGAGCACTTCGGGATGTGTGCAAGGATTATGATATCCGGTTATTTAAGAGTGGGAATGTCTTAATGCATGACATTGAGTCGATTCTGACTTATGACCTGTTACTACTTGATATAGACATGCCCGGGGTGGACGGAATTCAAATCGCAGAGACAATCATGAAAAGACAACACCAAGTGAATGTTATTTTTGTGACAAATCGGGATGATTTGGTATTTGAGGCGATTCATTACAGTCCGTTTCGGTTTATTCGCAAGGAGCATTTACACAAAGAATTGCCGGAAGCGATCACAGCAGCCATTGCGAAGATCAGCGAGGAAACTTTGTTGTACCGTTTTGGTTCGGGCACGGATGATTTTAAAATACCGATTTGTGATGTTATGTATTTGGAAAGTCAGAAACACTATATTGCGATTCATACAAAGCAGGGGGATATCACAATCATCCGCGGAAAAATATCGGATTATGAGGATAAACTATGTAATATCGGATTTATCAGAATTCATGTTGGTTATTTGGTCAATATAAGATTTGTTTATTCAATTACATCTCAAAAGATTGTATTAGATAATAAAGAAGAACTACCAATCAGTCGAACAAAGGTCGATATGGTAAAACAGGCGCATGCAAGCTTTGTAAGGAGGTTTGTACGTGGTATATATTAGCATTGCAATCGGGATCCTGATTATTCTCGATGTGTTCTTTCTTATTTTGATAAAACGCAAGCTGGTCCGACAGGAAATGGAGCAGAAAATCATGGAGATTTCCATGAGAGAAGAACAAAATCTATATAAAAGAATCAATGATATATATGAGGATTGTCGGATTATGCGACACGACGTAAAGCATTATCTTACCGTGTTACTCGGGCTTATTATTAATGAGGAGTACGAGGATGCGAAGCATCTGATTATCGATGTTGTCGGAAATGATTTTCGAGGCAGCTATGTTAGATATATGGGGAGTAATGTGATTAATGCCGTGCTGAACGAAAAGCTGAATCGATGTAACGAAAACGGTATTTCTATGGAACTGGTTGTCAGTGGTGAGGTTCCCAAACAGAGTGAACTGAATCTGGCAATTATCACGGCTAATTTGATTGATAATGCAATTGAGTTTGAAAAAAATGAAACACAAAAGCAAATTTGGGTTGAACTTGTACAGCATAAGGGAATGTATTCGCTAACCGTAAGAAATCATATATCAGATTCTGTATTGAAGACAAATCCCAAATTATCTACAACCAAGAGTGATAAAATGACACATGGTCTGGGCGTTGGGAGTATAAAAAAGCTTGTAAAACGTATGGATGGTATTTATCAATGTTATGAAGAGAATAAGATGTTTACAAGCTATATTTCGATTCCGATAGAAGAATCAAACGAAACGAAAGGACAAGCATAAGGAGACACAAAATGGAACAGGGAAGAACAGAACAGATACTGGAGCGATTGACAGACATGATTGAAAATGGTCAGAGTGTTCCGCTTTCAACAGGAAAGGTTATGGTCAACAAGGAAGAAGCGGTTCTTATGTTAAAGGAACTTAGCAGTATCATGGAAAGTGAACTTCGGATGTACCGTGAAGTTACTGATCGAAGAGGAAAGATTATTACGGATGCCCGAAAGGAGGCGGAAGAAATAATCATGGAGGCGGAGCAATCAGCCAGTCGTATTCGCGTAACAAAGCGTATTTCTTCGGTGGAAGCGGCATATCAGACAGAGAAGCTTGCAGCAGATGAAAAAGAGGCACTAAAAACCGCCGGAGATATCTATGCGGCATCGCTTATCTATACGGATGAAATGTTAACGGAGGCAAATGATGTTATAGCAAATGCATATGATATTATGCAGTCGCAGTATGAGCGAATCTTTGAGACGTTGAAGGAAAAAACAAAGTTGATTGAGGAAAACAAAGCGGAGCTTATGAATAGTCTGCATGAGCTTTCGAAGGAAGATCGTTACGCGCAGATTTTGGAGCTGGGTCAATTGCTGTCAAATGAATTGTATGCCGAACGGATGAAGGCAAGAGGCTATGAAGTTTCGACTGAGCCCGAAACAGATTCAGAGGCTTTTGAGTCATCCGAACATGAAGATGTGATTGGGTGAATCTAATTTGCAGGTTTACAAACTGTTCTACATCAACTATAATTATGAAGTTAAAATACCATAAAAGGAATGCAGGAGGATAAGGAAATGGATTATAAAAATGCCGGTGTTGATATCGAAGCAGGTTACAAATCAGTGGAGCTTATGAAGGAACACATTAAGAAGACAATGCGTGAGGAGGTCCTTGGAGGAATTGGCGGTTTCTCAGGTGCATTTTCCTTAAAGAAGATAAAGGATATGGAAGAGCCGGTATTACTTTCCGGTACAGACGGATGCGGTACAAAGGTTAAGCTTGCAATGGTTATGGATAAACATGATACAATCGGTATTGATGCTGTGGCTATGTGTGTGAACGATATTGCATGTGCCGGAGGGGAACCATTATTTTTCCTTGATTATATTGCATGTGGTAAGAATTACCCGGAAAAGATTGCGACAATTGTAAGTGGTGTTGCGGAGGGCTGTATTCAGTCTGATGCTGCATTAATCGGTGGTGAAACAGCAGAGCATCCGGGACTTATGCCTGAGGATGATTATGACCTCGCAGGTTTTGCGGTAGGTGTTGTTGAGAAAAAAGATTTGATTACCGGAGAAAATATTAAGCCGGGTGATATATTGATCGGTATTGCATCAAGTGGCGTTCACAGCAATGGATTCTCACTTGTACGTAAAGTATTTGAAATTACAAAAGAGTCTCTTGATACGTATTACGATGAACTTGGAAAAACACTTGGAGAGGCGTTGCTTGCACCTACAAAGATTTATGTGAGGGCACTTCGTTCTGTGAAGCAGGCAGGCGTTACAATTAAGGGCTGCAGCCATATTACGGGTGGTGGATTCTATGAGAATATTCCTCGTATGCTGCCGGAGGGTATCTTGGCATCCGTAAAGAAGGATTCTTATGAAGTTCCTGCAATTTTCAAGCTTATGGCAAAGGTTGGAGATATTGAAGAGCAGATGATGTATAACACATTCAACATGGGACTTGGAATGGTTCTTGCTGTAGATGCAGCAGATGCTGACAAGACAATTGCAGCAATTGAGGCTGTCGGAGAAAAGGCTTTTGTTGTTGGTACTACAAAGTCCGGAGATAAGGGAGTAGAGTTATGCTAAAGGTACTTATTATGGTATCCGGAGGAGGTACAAACCTTCAGGCGATCATTGACGGCGTTGCAAGCGGCAAGATTACAAATACAGAGCTTGTTGGTGTTATCAGCAACAATCAGGGTGCATACGCATTAGAGCGCGCTAAGGTTGCAGGCATTCCTGCAAAGGTTGTTTCGCCGAAGGATTATGAAAATCGCGATTTGTTTAACGAGGCATTGCTTGCCGCTGTTCAGTCATTTGAGCCGGATCTTATTGTATTGGCCGGATTTTTAGTTGTAATTCCGGAAATCATGATTGATGCATACGAAAATCGCATTATTAATATTCATCCATCTTTGATCCCGTCTTTCTGCGGAACCGGATATTATGGATTAAAGGTACATGAGGCTGCGCTTGCAAGAGGTGTTAAGGTAACAGGCGCAACGGTTCATTATGTAGATAAAGGTACAGATACAGGCCCAATTATTATGCAAAAGGCTGTTTCTGTACAAGAAAATGATACACCGAAAACGTTGCAGCAGCGTGTTATGGAAGAGGCTGAATGGCAGCTGCTTCCGGCTGCAATATCGATGATAGCAAATCAGCAGACGATGGATTAAGTAGTATGGGCAGACATACAAGGAGGTATATTTAATGAAAGTTTTATTAGTAGGTGGCGGAGGAAGAGAACACGCTATTGCCTGGAAGGTCAGTCAGAGTAAACATGTAACTAAGCTTTATGCAGCACCGGGGAATGCAGGAATTGCAGAATATGCCGAGTGTGTGGATATTTCAGTTATGGATGCTCCAAAGCTTGTTGAATTTGCAAAGGAAAAGGAAATTGATTTTGTAATTGTAGGGCCGGATGATCCGCTTGTGGCAGGTGTTGCAGATGCATTTACCAAGGCCGGAATGCGTGTGTTCGGACCGTCTAAAAAAGCGGCGATTATTGAAGGGTCCAAAGCATTTTCAAAGGATCTCATGAAGAAGTACGGAATACCTTCTGCTGCTTATGAGACATTTGATAATGCAGAGGCTGCAATTGCGTATCTGGAAACTGCAAAGATGCCAATTGTTTTAAAGGCAGATGGTCTTGCACTCGGAAAAGGTGTATTAATTTGCAATACACTTGAAGAGGCAAAACAAGGCGTTAAGACATTGATGCTTGATAAACAGTTTGGTTCCGCAGGGGACAAAATTGTTATCGAGGAGTTTATGACAGGAAGAGAGGTTTCTGTACTTTGCTTCTGTGACGGAACACATATTAAGCCAATGGCATCCGCACAAGATCATAAGCGGGCGAAGGATGGCGATCAGGGACTTAACACAGGTGGCATGGGTACATTTTCGCCGAGTCCGTTCTATACGAAAGAGGTGGATGCTTTCTGTAAGGAACATGTATATCAGAAGACAATGGATGCCATGAAACAGGAAGGCAGAGATTTTGTTGGTGTATTGTTTTGCGGGCTCATGCTTACACCGGACGGACCAAAGGTATTGGAGTACAATGCAAGATTCGGAGATCCGGAAACACAGGTTGTTTTGCCGCGTATGAAAAATGATTTGATCGAAGTTATGGAAGCATGCGTTGACGGACGGCTGGATGAGATTGAACTTTCATTTGAGGATCAGGCAGCTGTTTGCGTTGTGCTTGCTTCGGACGGATATCCGGAACATTACGACAAGGGATTTGTGATTGAAGGCTTGGATACATTTAAGGATAAAGACGGATACTATGTATTCCATGCAGGAAGTAAACAGACAGACGCGGGCATCGTAACAAACGGTGGTCGTGTACTCGGAGTGACAGCAAAGGGCAAGGACCTCGTGGAGGCTCGAGCAAACGCATATAAGGCAACCGAGTGGATTTCTTTTGAAAATAAATATATGAGACATGATATTGGAAAGGCTATCGACGAGCAATAGAAAAGAGGATTCTATGTTTTTTGAAATTGATTTTAACAGTACAGAAGCAATTTATATGCAGCTTCGAAATCAAATTATCATTGGAATTGCTCAGAATATGATTCAAGATGGGGAATCTTTGCCATCCGTTCGCCAGCTTGCAGATGAGCTGGGGGTAAATATGCATACTGTCAATAAGGCATATGCGTTGCTTCGTAGCGATGGATATTTGCAATTGGACCGAAGAAAAGGTGCAGTCGTGTGTGTGTCGGTTGAGGAAAAACAGGGACATCTTAAGGCCTTAAATCCAAGTATGCGCATGATGGTTGCGGAAGCAATATGTAAAGATATCAGTCTTTCGGAGATGCATCAGATTATCACGGACATGTATAATGAATTTGATGCAATCCAAAATGGAGGGAATTTATGAAAATGGAATATACAGCCCAGGCACAGGATGTGTTAGATATTGCGAACCAGACGGCAAAATCCATGAAGCATAATTTTGTTGGAACAGAACATCTATTGTATGCACTCGTTAATTACAAGGCGTGTGCTGCCGGTAAGATATTGGAAGAAAATGGTGTATCTGAGCAGGCGATTCGTGATTATTTGGTAAAATCCCAAGTTCTGGGAAACGTAAACATTGGGAAAAAAACAAATTATTCTGAGAAACTGCTGTCGGTGTTTGATTTCGCTGAAAAGGAAGCAAGACGTCAGCAATGCGAAAAAATAGGAACCGAACATTTACTTCTTGGTATTTTACGTGCAAGTGAATCGGTTGCGGTACGTTTGCTCGGCTCCTTATCTGTTCCTTTGCAAAAATTGTTTGTAGATACTTTGGTTGCTTGCGGATTAGATGGAACGCAGGCAAAAAAAGAATTTGATGCATTGAAAAATAAAGCATCCGGCAAGAAAAAATCTCCTATGGCAACGTTGGAGCAATTTAGTCGTGACATGACCAAAATAGCCGCAGAAGATAAGATGGATCCGGTAATAGGTCGTCATGCTGAAATACAACGTGTAATGCAGATTTTATGTCGGCGTATGAAAAACAACCCATGTCTGGTTGGCGAGCCGGGTGTCGGTAAAACTGCAGTTGTAGAAGGATTGGCACAGTTGATTGCGTCCGGAAATGTACCTGAGATTTTGGCAGACAAGCGCATTTTGTCTCTTGATTTATCTGCCATGGTTGCCGGCTCAAAGTATCGTGGAGAATTTGAGGAGCGCATAAAACGTGTCATTGCTGAGGTTCGAGCAGCGGGTAATATTATTTTATTTGTGGATGAGCTTCATACAATTATCGGTGCCGGTGGTGCAGAGGGCGCGATTGACGCTTCAAATATTTTGAAGCCTGCTTTGTCGCGCGGTGAAATTCAAATGATTGGTGCGACAACACGTACAGAGTATCGCAAATATATTGAAAAGGATGCGGCATTGGAGCGACGCTTTCAGCCGGTTTATGTGGAAGAACCGACGATTTTGGAAACAATCGATATATTACATGGACTTAGCGGCAAGTATGAACAGCACCATGGCGTTACGATTACGGATGATGCCATTCGGATGGCGGCACAGTATGCGGTAAGATATATCAATGACCGGTTCCTTCCGGATAAAGCCATTGACTTAATTGATGAGGCGGCATCTCGCAAGAAACTTGGACTTTTCACAAAAAGCGGGGCAATGCAAAGGGATGAAAACACGATTAAAGAGCTCGAAGAAAAGGTGGAGCAGTCTTTAGTCGATGCGGATATTGAAGCAGCCACCATGTATCGAAAGCAAATTCAAAAATTGCAAAACAAAGTTACGAAGGCGCAGGAGAAACTGCGTGCAAAAGAAAGTGGTGGTATGGTAGTTGATGAGGAAGATATTGCGGATGTGGTTTCTGTATGGACAAAGGTTCCGGTTAGTCGTATTACACAGTCTGAATCGGAGCGTCTGATGAAGCTTGAGGCAATCTTGCATGAGCGAGTCGTTGGGCAGGAGGAGGCTGTTACTGCTGTAGCAAAAGCAATCCGGCGTGGGCGTGTTGGATTAAAAGATCCGAAACGTCCGATTGGTTCGTTCCTGTTTCTTGGTCCGACGGGTGTTGGTAAGACGGAATTGTCAAAGGCACTTGCTGAGGCGATGTTTGGGGATGAGAAAGCGCTCATTCGTGTGGATATGTCCGAATACATGGAAAAACACAGTGTGTCAAAGATGATTGGTTCGCCACCCGGCTATGTTGGATTTGATGAAGGTGGGCAGCTTGCGGAAAAGGTTCGTAAAAATCCGTATTCGGTAGTCTTATTTGATGAGATTGAGAAAGCGCATCCTGATGTGTTTAATATTTTACTTCAGGTACTGGATGACGGTCATATTACGGATTCCCAAGGGCGAAAAATTGATTTCAAAAATACAATTTTAATCATGACAAGTAATGCCGGTGCAGAGCGTATTATTGATCCAAAGAAGCTTGGATTTTCGAGCGGAACGGATGAACAGCGTGATCATGACGATATGAAGAAAAATGTCATGGATGAGGTAAAACGCGTATTTAAGCCGGAATTTATTAATCGTATTGATGATATTATTGTATTCCGTGCATTGTCAAAGTCCGACGTAAAGGAAATTTGCGGACTCATGCTTAAAGAACTTAAGAATCGTGTTAAAAAGCAGATGAACATCGTACTGACTTACGGAGACACAATCAAAAATTATATTTTTGAAAAAGGATATGATAAAAAATACGGTGCAAGACCATTGAAGCGTGCAATTCAAAATGAAATTGAGGATGCACTTGCTGAACAGATTTTGTCCGGAACAGTTTCTTCCGGGGATAAAGTCAGCATATCGGTTACGGATTCTAAGGTTGTATTTAAAAAGCGAGCAGAATAAGACATTTTCTATCAAATAATTGTAGAAAAAGAAACTGATTTATTGTATACTGATGGTATTAGCAGATTGGATAGGAAGCAGGGGGTTGCTTCGCATTACAGCACAATGGAGGAACGTAAAATGGCAGTGATTGAAGAGTTGATTCGCGAGGAGGAGACAGGTGCACTCAGCTTTGGTAATTATGAGTTGAATGCAAAGACAAAGAAGGATGGTTTTCGTTATAACGGAGATTTATATAAGATTAAAACCTTCAAAGAGATTACAAAGCTTGAGAGAAATGGTATGTTCGTTTACGAGTCAGTACCTGGGACTGCAGTACATGATTTCAGAGCAACTGATAAGGCTGTGAATCTTGTTGTTGAAGGAACAGAGGATTCTCAGGTTACACTTGAGCTTGAGGCAGAGAAAGAATATAAGATTCACGTAGATAAGGTTTATGTAGGTAAGATGAAAACAAATCTTGGTGGAAAGCTTAATATCAGCGTGGAACTTGAGCCGGGGAAGCTTGTTGATATTTTTGTAGAGAAGATTTAGGATATTCAATCCGGAACAGGAGTATTTCGTGGCAAAGGAAAAACAGGTTTTTTTCTGTAAAGAATGTGGCTACGAATCTGCAAAATGGTTAGGACAGTGTCCGGGATGTCATTCCTGGAATACGTTTGTTGAAGAGAGGATCACTGTAGGTGCACAGAGAAATTCCGCCGCAAGGAGGGATGCTGTTGCACCTACAAGTATTTTGAAGGTAACCACGGCAGATGAGAGCCGTATTCATACAGGTATTATTGAATTGGATCGTGTACTTGGTGGTGGCATTGTGAGAGGTTCACTCGTTTTGGTCGGAGGAGATCCCGGAATCGGAAAGTCAACCTTGCTGCTTCAGATGTGCAGAAGGCTTGTACATGATAATACATCCGTACTTTATGTGTCGGGAGAAGAATCCTTGTCCCAAATAAAGATGCGAGCAGAGCGAATCGGAGCTTTCGAACAAGATATGCTGCTTCTCTGTGATAATGATATGGATAATGTTGCATCGGCAATCGGAAAATGTCAGGCTGAGGTAGTTGTCATTGATTCAATTCAGACGATGGTTGTGGATTCGCTTGGTACGGCACCGGGAACAGTTACGCAAGTGCGTGAGGTGACGGCTCGTTTGATGCAGCTTGCAAAGCAATTAAATGTTGCTGTATTTATTGTTGGTCATGTGACAAAAGAAGGAACGGTTGCAGGTCCCAGAACATTAGAGCACATGGTGGATTCGGTGCTATATTTTGAAGGAGACGGCAATCATGGATTCCGCATTTTGCGCGGAGTTAAAAACCGATTTGGTTCTACAAACGAAATCGGTGTGTTTTCAATGACGGAAAGCGGACTTTCGGAGGTTGACAATCCATCCGGCGTTATGTTGAACGGAAGACCAACGGGCGTGTCCGGTTCCGTAGTTGTTTCATCTTTAGAAGGAACTCGTTCTATATTAGTAGAATTGCAAGCTCTCGTGTGTCAAACAAACTTTAATATGCCAAGACGTACATCCGTAGGTGTGGATTATAATCGTGTGAATTTAATTATGGCAGTACTTGAAAAAAGAGCCGGTCTGAATTTGTGGGGATATGATGCATATGTCAGTGTGGCCGGAGGAATGAAAATCAATGATCCTGCAATTGATTTGGGAATCGCATGTGCCATTTATTCAAGCATGAATAACAAACCGCTTTCTGACTCGTTGATGATTATCGGTGAGATTGGACTTGCCGGGGAAATCCGTGGAGTATCGAATGTGATGCAACGCATTCGGGAGGCTGACAAAATGGGATTTACCTGTTGTATGATTCCAAAGTCGAATTACGACAAAACAATGGAAAAGTTATCGATAAAGGTATATGCCGTGTCTTCTTTAACGGAAGCACTTACATTATTATAATATATGTAAAGGAGAATTTATGGGACATTTCTATTTTGTACGTCATGGACAGACTGTATGGAATGTTGAAAATAAAATATGCGGTGCAACAGATAGTCCGTTGACGGAACTTGGACATAAGCAGGCTGTGGAACTTGCTCAAAAAATTATTCAAGAACAAATACATGTTGATAAAATCCTGTATTCGCCGCTTCAAAGAGCAAAGGATACCGCTTTGCACATATCAGAACTGATTGGAGTACCTGCCGATGAAGAAGTGAGATTATATGAACAAAATTTCGGCAAATGGGAATCAACAGCCAGAGACGGAGAAGAATTCAAAAAGGATAAAGCGAATTTTGCAATCTCATATGAAGGTGGCGAATCTATGCTTCGTTTATGTCAAAGAATTTATAATTTGATTGATGATATAAAGAAAGAACCGAACAGAGTATATTTACTTGTTGCGCACAATGGTATTTCCAGAGCAGTGGAATCATATTTTCGTGATATGACGAATGAAGAGTATGCTGCATTCGGAATTAAAAATTGTGATATTCGCAGATATGATTTTTAATAAAAATTTCTTTCAAAAAGTGGTTGACAAGGAATGTTGAGAGTGATATTATGACAAAGCTGTCGCAAAAAGTGACAGACAACAGCTTGAACGTGTTTTGTAAAATAACATAAAAAAATGTAAAAAGCTGTTGACAAGATATCCCGAAAGTGGTATCTTATAAAAGCTGTCGCTAATCAAG
>JAUNJN010000050.1 GCA_030533235.1 Eubacteriales bacterium
GTTCCATAAGAAAATCCTCTATTAATTATCAATTCCAATACTAGCATCTACATATGCACGCACAAAGATTCCGTTATCTCTGTACTCTTCCTCAAGCAGAGTACCAAATTTATGAATGCGATTTAATAAATTTGCTTCTGAATAAGGAATCACTCGTTCAATATAGGTTTGACCTTTATTGATAATATCTGCCAAAGCCTCCGACAAATCCGTAAAACCAATTTCATGTTTAGCTGAAATCTGTACAACACAATCAGCTGATAAATCTTTAATAACCGGCACATCTGCAAGCTTATCAATTTTATTAAATGCTGTTACAATCGGTTTATCTGTAACACCAAGACTACGTAATGTATCGTAAACAACTATCATTTGCTCGTCAGCATGAGGATTGGAAATATCTACAACATGCAAAATAATATCTGCATATTTTGCTTCCTCTAATGTCGAACGAAATGCGTTAATCAGATGATGCGGGAGTTTTTTAATAAAACCGACCGTATCTGTAATAATAATTTCCTGACCATTACTCAATTTATAATTTCTCGAAGTCGGGTCCAGGGTTGCAAACAGCTTGTCCTCTTCAAGTACACCTGCATCCGTCAAATGATTTAATAATGTAGATTTGCCTGCATTGGTATATCCAACAATCGATACAATCGGAATATTCCCCTGCATACGTTGTTTTCGCATAACATCACGATGTTGTTTTACATCGTCCAGTTCGTGGGAAAGCTGCGATATTCGATCTCGAATCACTCGACGGTCAATCTCAAGTTTCTTTTCGCCCGGACCTCTGGTGCCAATACCACCACCAAGTCTCGACATCGAGCTTCGCATTCCGATAAGATGCGATGAACGATATCTAAGTTGAGCAAGCTCAACCTGAATTTTTCCCTCTCTTGTATTGGCGCGTCCTGCAAAAATGTCGAGAATGATCATTGTTCGATCTAAAACTTTTGCATCAATCGCCTGACCGAGATTCGTTAACTGCATGGGACTTAGCTCATCATCACAAACAATGCCTGTTGCCTCATATTCCGCAACAAGCATTTGAAGTTCCATAACCTTTCCGGAACCGAGATAAGTCGCATTATCAATTCGTTCTTTTTTTTGAATCAAACGACCGGCAACAATTGCACCTGCTGTTTTTACAAGCTCCTCAAGCTCATCTAAATTATCTTCCACACACTGTCCATCATCTAAATCTACAGCAAATAAAATTACTTTTTCAATTTCTGGATTATTTGATATCATTCTTCACTTACATTTCCTTTATTTTCGTTGTTTGATCCGGGCACACCGTAATACAAATCATATACTGTTGTCTCATCAACCACAACACGTGTTGCAAGGAACTTCATTAATTCTTTACTTTCCTCATCATCGGGATGTGTTTCAACATATTCGACGGAATAGGAATAAGCCTCATCATAATTTCCAAGCTTTGAAAGACAATCAATACGTGCACGAAGTAATTCATCCATATATGCTTCTTCATTATAGGAAATTCCCTCATTTATGTATTCAAGTGCCCATTTATAATCTCTTTGTGACATATAGTATGTAGCATATCGGTTGCATAAATACGCATTTTTGCCAAATTCTTTTTCGTAAGCTTTATAGCAGGAATACATAGATGCATAATCTCCTGCTTTTTCATAACAAACCGCTGCATATAAGTTAATCTCCGGATGCCCGTTTGCAATTGCCTTATTAAGTTCATTTACTACTGAATAATCACCATCCGAAAACGCAATAAGCGCATCTGTCATACGTATGCACTTTTGTAATTCAACCTCATCATATTTCTTTTTTGAAAACTGATCATCAATAATTAAATACATTTGTTTTGCAGATAAAAAATCTCCAAGCTGCATATAGCAATCAGCACAATACATATAGGAATCGATATCCAGTTTGTCAGAAAACCATTGCTCACGTTCAACCGATTTACGAAAATGATAAATCGCATCCTCGTATTCGCCGGCATAGTAATTTACAACGCCTTTATCATGCTCGCTACGTTTTCCGGTGAACGTAAAAAAGAATCCGACTACAATAAAAACAGCAATAAAGCATACAAAAAATATATTAATATACATCATCGCTCTTCGATAAGCACGTCGATTTTTTATGTATGGTTTTCTTTTTAATTGCGTAGCCATTTATGTTATCTCCTAGTATTCCAAATAATCAAAAAATTCTTCCAATGTCAAATTATTATCATGAATAAATTTGGCTGCATCCTTTCCGACATATCGGAAATGCCATGGTTCATACGCAAACCCGGTAATTGCTTCCTTATCTTTTGGATAACGAAGTATAAATCCATATTCATAGCAATGTTCTCTAAGCCATATATTAGACGGATCATTTTCGACGGATTCATCCAAAGAATAAACACCTTCCGGTGCAATATCAAGTGAAAGACCTGACTCATGTTCACTACATCCAACCGGGGCAACCGACTCAAGCGTCTTATTATATGCATCGGCCTCAGACATACCCTGCCCAATATAGGAAGCTGTTTTACTGTCAATAATAGATTGTTGTGTCTCACTCGAACGATATGCCGAGATAATGGAATAATACATTTCTTCCGAATTGAGTGCCGATAACATGTCTTTCAAATCATTATAACAACGTTCATCCACATCCAACCCGCAATTTAAGGTATGATGCTCAAAGGAATATCCTGAAGGAATTGAATGCGTCCTGTTAACAAGCATCATAATGTCCTTGTTTTTGTCATAAACAGCACGACATTCATTTGCCATAATCATCTTTGGATCCTCTGTAGACGGTTGCATGGCATCAAGCGGTGTGCTGATTTCTGTCGTTTGGTTCTTACTCTTCCCTATATGCGTCACTGCCGAAAATAACTTTCCTACAAGAATAAAGGCCAACACAATACCGATAACAGCCCCAACCGTATAAATCAATACACTGTAATCCTTTGCCTTGGTATGACGTACCAACAGACGTATGTATCGCTTAAACCATCTTTTTACCTTTTTGAAGGTTTTTCGAACATTCTTACAAGTTCGATACCACCATCTTTTGAAATCCATGTTACAACCCCCTTTTGTGCCTCATTATAAAATATCTATGTATTCTCCGTTTAAGGCTTTATTCATACTGCGAACTGCACAAAACTTTCCACACATGGAACACGTATCCTCATGTTCCGGACTGCGGTCGTCTCGTATTCCCTTTGCAGTCTCCGGATCAATTGCACATGCCCATTGACCTTCCCAGTCAAGGTTTCTTCTGGCATCCGCCATCTTATCATCAATGTCTCTTGCACCGCGAACACCCTTAGCGATATCAGCTGCATGTGCTGCAATCTTCGATGCAATAATACCTTGTTTAACATCATCCACATTCGGTAATGCCAAATGTTCTGCCGGCGTAACGTAACAAAGAAATGCCGCACCTGCTTTTGCGGCAATTGCTCCGCCGATTGCAGCCGTAATATGATCATACCCCGGTGCAATATCCGTAACAAGAGGACCTAAAACATAAAACGGAGCCCCCATACAAATTGTCTGCTGGATTTTCATATTGGCTTCAATCTGATCCATCGGCATATGTCCGGGACCTTCCACCATAACCTGAACATCCTTTTCCCATGCCCGCTTTGTAAGTTCACCAAGGCGAACCAATTCTTCGATCTGACATACATCGGATGCATCTGCCAGACATCCCGGTCTGCAAGCATCCCCAAGCGAAATTGTCACATCATATTCTCTGCATATATCCAAAATCTCATCGTAATACTCATAAAACGGATTTTCGTTGCCGGTCATACACATCCATGCAAAAACAAGTGAACCACCGCGTGAAACAATGTTCATTTTACGCTTATGATTTCGAATCTGATCGATTGTTTTTTGTGTAATCCCACAGTGTAAGGTTACAAAATCGACTCCATCTTCTGCATGAAGCCTTACCACATCAATAAAATCCTTTGCTGTAAGTGTCGCCAAATCTCTTTGGTAATGAATTACAGAATCATAAACCGGAACAGTTCCAATCATCGCAGGACATTCTGAAGTAAGTTTTCTTCGAAACGGAATCGTATTGCCATGAGATGACAAATCCATAATTGCATGTGCTCCGAGCGAAACTGCCTGCATGACCTTTTTCATTTCTATATCATAATCCTTGCAGTCTCTTGAAACTCCGAGATTAACGTTTATTTTAGTGGTAAGCATAGAACCCACACCTTGCGGATCGATGCACTTATGATTTTTATTTGCACAAATTACAACCTTACCGGAAGCAACAAGTGGCATCAACTCCTCCACTGTCATGTGTTCCTTTTCGGCAACCCTGCGAAGTTCATTTGTTACAATATGTTTTCTGGCTGCCTCCATCTGTGTTGCATAATTATCCATAATGAACCTCCATATAGTTATTCATATAAAACGATACCACAAAATACAAGAAAAAACAACAAAACACATAATAATTTATGCAGTGATTTATGTATAGAAAAGTACGAACAATTATTACTCGCGACTAATCTTCCAAATGATTTAACAAATCAAGCGGAGTTTCCAAATTGGTGTATTCCGCTTTTCTCTTAGCCGGTTGCATTGTACCGTCCTTTAAATACCAAACTGCTTGTGCCGCATGCATACCTGCTCTCGAAGCCGCCTCAAGCTCATTACTTCCGCCATCGCCAACATATAAACATTCATCCGCCGAAAGAGAAAGTTTATCTAAACAACGACGAAATATCTCCTGATCCGGTTTTTGAATTTTCTCCTCATAAGAAAGACATACCGCATCAAAATACGGAAACAATACACTCTTTCGAATTACCATTGCTTCCTCAGAAAAACAGTTGCTAATCAAACCGATTTTAATCCCTCTGTTTTTCAAAGCCTGAAGCAGAGGAATAATCTCATGATGAAGATGCTTAAATGCCTCTTCTTTACATGCAATGCGTTTTTTGACAATCAATCTATGCTTTTCTTCCGTATAGCAATCACATTCCTTTAATATTTGCTTTATTAATCCCTCAAATGTGTACTGTCCGATTGCACGCCCCGTCTCAGTCGGACGCCATAATGCCTGAAACGTCGAAACAGGAATATCGGCATCTTTGGCAATTTGTTCCCCGAAATACAACGGACTCTCATAAAGTGTAATCAATGTTTCGTACATGTCAAAAATAACAGCCTTTATCATATAAAATTCCTCTTCTCTTTTCGATTTGCAAACACGATAATGCACTACAATAATTTTTCATAATCCTCAACAGGAAGCGGCTTACTGTAGTAATATCCTTGAACAACCTCACAACCAAAATCTCTAAGAAGCTCAACCTGCTCCTTACTTTCCGCTCCTTCTGCAAGACAAATCAGATTCAAATCCTTCGCCAAAGCGACTATCTGCTTTACAACCGCACAGTTTTTCGCACATTCTGCAGGTTTTCCGATTCCGTCAACAAATGACTTATCAATCTTTAATGTATCAAAATGCATGATCGGTAATAAGGACAACGAGGAATATCCGGTTCCGAAGTCATCCATCGAAATCTTAAAGCCTTGATTATATAGCGCTTCAATTACCTTTATCATATTATCCTGATTGTCATTCGCTGCACTTTCCGTGAGTTCAAAATCAATCAGGGAATGGTCAACCCCATAGGAATCTACAATTTCAGTAAGATGGTCGACAAGTCCCGGAGCACCGACACTTTTTCTGGAAATATTTACAGAAATCGGATATAAAGGTTTTCCCTGCCTGTCCCATTCCTTTAGCTTCATACAAACCTTTTTAAGAACAATATCATCGATCTTTCCAATCAGTCCGCCACTCTCAAACAAAGGAACAAACAAACCGGGACTAAGCATGGTTTTCCCTTTATATGCCCATCGTATCAATGCTTCGGCACCCTTTATTTTTTCGGTTTGTATATCATATTTTGGTTGCAGATAAACGAGAAATTCATCACGTTCTATCGCACAATCAAGGTATGTTCTTAATTGAATTGCCCGATTTTGTTCTTCGCGCATTTCATCCGTAAAGAAAATGATTTCCGTCGTAAACGGTTTTGTTCCAAATGCCTTCGCCTGCTTCCCCGCATCTGCCACAAGATTTCCCATTTCAACAGAAATTCTCATAGGTACAACACCACATCGATAATAAACTCTGTAATTTCGATCTTCTTCAAGATAAGAAATACCCTCAAAAAACTGTTCAAGTTTTTCCCTTGTTTCCTCTTCCGGCATGTCTTTTATCATCATTGCAAAGTTATCATTGTCGCACCTTGCACTACAATATACCCAATCCATTTCTTCCATATGTCTGGTTATATTCTTAAGTAAGTTATTGGCTGTTAAGTGACCATATATTACATTGACTGCTTTAAAATCCTTGATATCAAAATAGACGAAAGAATAATCCTGAATTCCGTATTGGTCAAAAAATGCAATGCGCGGCCATATGTAATTCCAATTATAATATCCCGTAATCGTGTCATGATAAAATAAATCCTTAAAAATGATTACCTTCTCCTCAGGAGATTTCGAAGATCTGTCATTTTGGGTGTAGGAAGACTCAATAAACACCTGATTATGACCATTATTCACAAAAATCTGAATAATCTCAGGGTTCTTCTTAATCATGATTTCTCCGTCCATATGATAATGCGGTTTTTTTCATATTTACATAAATGATCGATATGATTACTTACGATTTTATCACAAATAACATTGCAGTCATCATCAACGAGTAACTCCAAACGAAAAAATGCAGCAGGAAGAAAAACTTCTTCAAGTCCTTCCGGATAAGATATATTACTATCATCCGGCCTATATTCAATTCCGATAACCTTTAAATCCATATTTTGTTTTTTTATGATAAATATACCCGGATTCGCATATGTTCCGAAGGCACCCTTATATTTTAATATTTTTTCAGGAATTATTCCGTTGTAATAATTGTCTATATCCTCCGGCGTCGTATACATATAAAACAAATTTCTATTTGGTCGAATTAAATATGAGCTAATTACATTCATGATTTCACCTCTTACCTGTTCCGCATTTACATTCATCATATCATTCTCCCATATTCCAAATTATTTGTCAAAGTTATCGTTCAAAAAACACCCCCTGTCATTTTATCAAACGACTTTCACATCCGTACGTCTCTCCATTTTGTATCACACATCCGAATATTTGCAATTTCTTGCCACTTTTTTATGATCAACAAAAGAATCAAAATTCCATCTGCTAAAACAATCTGATACAAAAAAGAACCTATCCTTCCATTTAAGATAAGTTCTTTCTCATGTTTCTGATTGAATTTATTGATTCGCAAATTCAATCATTTCACTTTTACTGATTACGCCAATCGTACGATCTGCAACTTCTCCGTTTTTAAAAAGGACAAGTGCCGGAATTGTCATGATATGATACTCCATTGCCAGTTCCGGACACTGGTCAATATTCAGCTTGCAAAACTTTACATCCGGATTTATTGAAGATACCTCCTCTACAATCGGCGCAAGCATTTTACAAGGTCCGCACCAATCTGCATAAAAATCCACAAGGCATGGTGTTGTTGCTTTTAATACCTCATTCTCAAACGTTTCTTTTTTTACTTCTAATACTGCCATATAATTTCCTCCTTTTTGTATTTAATATGAATGAATTTTATCAATTTTATTATTTCATTTTTTTACGACATATGTTATATTGTCTCTATATCATATGTTTCACGTAGCTGTCGAAATGCATCTTCTATTTTTTGCAATAAATCTCTTGAAGATATTACCCATCCGTTTGCACCACGCACAATTTGTTGTATCATACCATCCGAGCTTGCAACAGTAATCTCGTATTCCTCTGCATGTTCATGATTAAACTTTTCAATAAAATGATCTGCCGTCATATCTTCTTTTGTATGAATTACGGTTATATTTTCCAATGATACCATGCTTCCTATATTTCCTTTACGTTTATATCCGTCAAATACTAACATGATTTTCTGTTCGCATATTCCCTGATAATTTGATAAAACATGTATCAAACGATCCTTTGCAGAATCGATGTTCGCCTTTGACAGTTCGCGTAAATCTTCCCATGCAAAAATTACATTATAACCATCTACAATTAAAAGCTTGTTGCGCTTTTTTATATTCTTATGATAAAACTGTGTTTCAATCGGCATTTTTTTCTTCGTATAAGGATGCTTTGAATCCTTTCGATTTGCCTGAAATGTTCTGGAAAGTATTTGGTCGATTTCCTCCAAATCAATCGTATAATTAAAACCGGATTTAACAATCGGTTTATTATTCACATAACCGTCTTTTGATTGTTCATCAACAACATGCATATTTTGAAAAACTTCGTACCATGGCACCAGATACCCTGAACCATGGGAACAAAACACCGACGACGACGGATTGTTGATATCTTCATCCGGATGATATCCAATTTGTCCGATGATTTCTTCTTCATTATGGCATCTTTCATAACCGCGTAAAGTAACATACATTGAACCCGTCCCATGCGTAAAAGCAGCAAGCTGTTTTTGATAATCACGCATTGTAGAAACCGGTCCGTAACCTCTTAAGGTTGCCCTTTCTCCATTGATAGACGGAGTCAGTACCTTACCATGCATGGCATCAATATCTGTCATTGCTTTTCCGATCAGCTCCGACGGAATGTCTAACACAAAATCATAATACGGTTCTAACAGAATACAAGTTGCCTGCATAAGTCCCTGACGAACAGCACGATAAGTTGCCTGTCTGAAATCACCGCCTTCCGTATGTTTTTGATGCGCTCTACCGTTTATTACAGTTATCTTAACATCCGTAAGCTTTGCTCCTGTCAGAACGCCTGCATAGCTTTTCTCAAGCAAATGCGTCATAATAAGTCTTTGCCAGTTTTTTTCAAGCACATCCACACTACAATCTGATAAAACAGTGATACCCGAGCCACGTTCTCCCGGTTCCATTCTTAAATGTACCTCTGCATAATGCTTAAGCGGCTCGTAATGCCCAACCCCAATCACAGTATCTGTAATAGTTTCCATATAGGTAATCGTCCCCATATCAAAGGAAGGTGTGAATCCAAAACGACGATTCACAAGTCCGGTTAAAACATCAATCTGCATCTGTCCCATCAAACGAACATGTATGGATTCAGAAACATCATTCCATTCAATTCGAAGTTCAGGCATTTCTTCTGCAATTTGCTTCATTTCAGGATATATTTGCCTTGCTGACATGCCATCCGGTAACAGCATCTGATATGTAAGCACCGGCTCTGACAAACATAACTTATTATCCGAGTCGATTCCAAGACCTTGTCCGCTATATGTTTTTTTTGGTCCTGTTATTGCGCAGATTTGACCGGCACATACGCTTTGAACTGTTTGATAGGAATCTCCGGCATAAATACGTATTTCATTGACTTTTTCATCCGCTGACACAAGCTCCTTTACCAACAATCGTCCTCCGGTTATTTTCAGGTGTGTTAACCGAGTTCCGACTTCATCTCTGGTTATTTTATATATTTTTGCACCGAATTGATCGGAATAATTCGTAGGAACCAAAAACTGATTTAAACCATTAATCAATAAACGAATTCCTTCATTTCTTAATGCAGAGCCAAAATAACACGGAAAAACATGACGACATTTTATATTCTCACAAATAATATGATTATCAACACTACCGGAAACAAGATATCGTTCTAACACTTGCTCATTTTGTGTCAGCATGCACAATTCTTCATAATAATTCTGAAATGTTTCATTTTTTCCGTCGGAAAAACATATACAACCTTCTGACAATTCTTTTTGCAATTGCAAAAGAATGCTATCCACATAACAATCCGGCTGATCAATTTTATTCACAAAGATAAATGTTGGAATATTGTATTGTTTTAACATAGACCACAAAGTTCTGGTATGCCCTGTCACACCATCGGATGCACTAATTAACAAGATTGCATAGTCGAGTACTTGTAACGTCCGCTCCATTTCAGCTGAAAAATCAACATGACCCGGTGTATCCAACCATGTAATATGATAATTCGCTGTGTCAAACTGTGCCTGTTTAGAAAAAATAGTAATCCCACGACTTCGTTCAAACTCATCATGATCAAATAACGTGTTTTTGTTATCAACACGTCCGAGCATCTTCCGTACGCCGGTCTCATATAAAATTGCTTCCGATAATGTTGTTTTTCCTGCATCCACATGTGCAAGAACACCAACCACAATGTTTTTCATATGTATAATCCGCCTTTCTGCGAAAGGCACCAATGCGTCATGAAACTGGTGC
>JAUNJN010000019.1 GCA_030533235.1 Eubacteriales bacterium
AACCCGTTTAAATACTGGCTTTCTTCTAACCTAACATTAGTATAACTTGAGCACCGGTTGCTTTCAAATCTTTTTCCTCCATTTCCATCTTCTTTGCATCGATTAATAATTATAATCTTTGGATATGGAGTTAGTATGTGGAAAATCGGCAAATTTATACACATATATTCTCTTTCATATTTAAGATCATATAAATGCAAGTGCAACATCTATATCTGTGATAATATTTTCGCATCCGAAAGCTTCGGATGCGCATTTAACAACCCCTCAAGTGCCACGAGATTCTCATCCGAATGCTCAATTTGTCTTGAATAGGTGTAGCATATCTTTATCTGATCATCCACGGAAAAAGTCTTCTTGTTTTTTATATATGTCAGTAACCCCAAATCACGTATAACCGCATATGATATCACAGCAAACTTTGTCATCGCGTGCACATTAAAATCATATACGCCACCCAAATAATAAGTATATATGAAATAATTAAAAATATGCTCATATTCAAAGCTTCTATCCCTCATATAGTCCGCAAACTCTCTGCTAAGACTTCTGTATTCTTCGTCGCGCATATTTATATACAGGCTGCTTCTTAATTCTTCAACCAGCTTTGGCCAGTCAGAGTTGATATTTTCCAGAACAGATAAGATATCTATGAGTTCTCTCATGTTCTCCTGACGCCGGGCGCCTGCAGTATTTTCATTTGACAATACAATTTTCCTTGCCCTCATGCTTTCAGCAAAACTGATTTCCTTCTTTGTCAGCATATCCATTTTGAGCAAAAATTCCGCCACACATTTTTTCTTTTTTACCTTATGGCCAAGCTTCTCGTAATTATAAATGAGTTTTTGAACCTTTGCCGAGTAATAATATGCTCTTTTTATCCTATATTGAACAGACAGGCTTCTGTCATTTATTATATCAAACATATGCCCTCTCGCCGCAAGCAACCCTCCCAACAATACCGGGTCCACCTCCGCACTGTGCGCGGACTCTTTATCATTGCAATAACCAACAAATCTGTCACGCTTTGGATTCGCCACAATCATCCTTGCCGCAACAGGACACGACATCGAAAGTGCCGCCTCTATCAGATTTCCATATTCCTCAAAATGTCTCGGATATCTTCTGCATGTATTACAAAAACCCGCCTCACCAAGCCGCATATACAAATCACAAAGATTTCTGTCATTTAAAAAGGCACATCTGCTCCCGCATTGCCGAAACACACCTTCCTTGACATCCACATGCGAAAGTACAAAGTTCCGATGCTCCCCGGGAAGTGTATGATATTTGCACATGGTTTTCTCATCAATCACAATTGCCCATCCATCACAACAGGTGGCCGGACATTTATCCGCGATACATTGAAATTCATTGTAATTATACGGTTTTCTGTATTGCATAAACATCCCCCTTAACTATCTACTGTCTCAAATAATAAAATATGGCATATATTATAGCAAGAAGATTTTGCATCACATACACTATGAGCAGTTGCAAAAATTTTATTCACGACGAAAACAACTTTCAAAACGATAATGTGAATATAAACGAAAAAAAGCCCCACACCATAGTCCCTTTTTCGACCTTTGGCATGGGGTTATTGTGTGCCCAAAACAAATCCACTTATTATGAGTCACTGTATAATGTCAAAATCATCTGTGCCGTCTCCACGAACTTTCGACCGCAATCCATACTGTTTTTCTGAATATAGCGAAACGCTTCCGGTTCGCTCATACCATTTCGGTTAATCAATACAAGCTTCGCCTTGTCAATCAGTTTCTTTTCATCATCGCTCCGCTTCGGTGGCAATTCCCGTTTTTTCTTTGGTTTACGAACGAAGTTTGCAGTAACCATCTCGATGGTATCCAGAAGATCCGATTTGTGAAACGGCATCATGAGCTTCACCATATTATGTCGGACGCACTCTACGGACGCATCCTTTGTAAATATCACTGTACCAAAGCATTCCGGCAACATATCAGCCAGCTCAATATAACTCATATCTCGCAGCCTTTTGGAACAAATCACCACACCGAAATCCCGGTTATTTGCCACCTGCAGAACCTGTGCTCCCGTGTCACAAATACTGATATCGTAAGGCAATCCGCTCCCTCTTATAATGCCTGCAATTGTATTAGTGTTCTCTGTCTTGGACAGTGCAATGATAATACTGCCCATACAAGCTCCACCTTCCTACATTTTTATCAGATATCTGTCAACCTCCCAGTCACAAACCTGGAGCATATATTCCTTCCATTCTTTTCGCTTTACAGTAACGTAGATATCCACAAACTCATCGCCTAATATCTCACGCATAAATGTACTCTCATTTAATATTTCAACTGCATCCTTCAAATTTTCAGGCAGCTTCTTTGCACCTTCTCCGTCAGCAAGAATCGCATCCGGATCTATTTTTTCCATAATTCCCTGCAAACCGGCAGCAAGACATACTGCAAGCGCAAGATAAGGATTGGCGGATGGATCCGGGAATCGGAGCTCGACCTTTGTCTCTCCAAATGTTCTCTTTAATTTGACAAGTGCATTTTCACCCTTTGTCGACCAGTTGATCTCTCCCGGTGCCTCAAAGCCGGATAAGATACGCTTGTATGAATTGACAATCGGATTCGTAATCGCACAGAGCTCCCCTGCATGCTTCATAATACCACCGATAAAGTATTTTGCATCCTGTCTGTTATCAAAAACATTTTTGCCATCCTTATATAAAGAGAAATTAAGGTGCATACCGGAGCCTGCCACATCCGTCTTCGGCTTTGGCATAAATGTCGCATAAAGTCCAAATCGCTTTGCAATGGAACGCACAGCAAATTTAAAGGTTGTAAGGGCATCTGCCGTTTTCAAGCCTTCTCCCTGTCTGAAATCAATTTCATGTTGCGCAGGTGCCTTTTCATGATGTGAGGATTCGATTTCAAATCCCATTTCCTCTAAATTAAGCACCATATCTCTTCTGGCATTCTCGCCGAGATCGACCGGCCCTACATCCATATATCCGGCTCGTTCATGTGTCACAATCGTCGGGATTCCATTCTCATCTGTATGGAATAAGAAAAACTCACATTCCGCGTCAACCATAGATGTATATCCAAGCTCCTGACCTTTTTTCAATATCTTTTTCAGAATTGTTCTCGGACTAAGTTCTAACAATATCCCGTCCTCTTTACAAATATCACAAATAAATTTACCAACTTTTCCCTGCTGTGGTCTCCACGGCAAAATCACAAAGGAGTCCAAATCCGGATGTAAATATAGTTCCTCCTCATACACATACTGCTCGTCAAACAATGCAGAACCATAAACCGAATACTCGTTGTTGATCGCCCGATCAAGCTGCCCCGGTGTCACGGCAATATTTTTAAGATTTCCAAATGCATCCACAAACTGCAAACGAATAAATTCTACATCCTCTTCCTCTATCATTTGCAAAATATCTTCTCTTGTTTTCATCCAATTTGCTCCTTTCGATGCGGCACCTATATTATAGATTTGTATACCCCATCAATGATTCGTCGACAGCCTTTGCAGCCTCACGACCTTCTTTGATTGCCCAAACAACCAGAGACTGCCCACGGTGCATGTCACCTGCCGTAAAAATCCTCTCGTTGGTAGTCTGATACTTACCGGTGCCGGTTAATATCGTATTTCTCTCATTACATTTTACCCCAAAACTACCCGGTACGTAAAGCTCACTTCCCAAAAATCCTGCTGCAATTAATACAATATCCGCTTTGATCTCCTGTTCCGTACCGGCAATCGGTACCATATTCATCCTTCCGGTTGCCTTATCTCTTTTTGATTCCAGCGAAACAGTCTTAACTGCCGTTAGATTTCCTTTTTTATCCTGAACAAACTCGGTCGCCGTCGTGCTGAATATACGAGGATCTTTTCCGTATACGGCAATTGCCTCCTCCTGACCGTAATCCGTTTTCAAGACCTTCGGCCACTCCGGCCATGGATTACCGACAAGACGCTCCTTGCTCGGACACGGCATCATTTCAAGCTGTATTACATTTTTTGCACCAAGTCGTATGCTTGTTCCTACACAGTCATTTCCGGTATCACCGCCTCCGATTACAACGATCGACTTTCCCTGAAGGGAACGGAACGAATAATCCTTCGCGCCAATCAGCTTTTCTGAGTCATAGTCATAGTCCATCAGCTTTTTGCTGACTTCAGACAGAAAATCAACCGCAAAATAAATACCCTTGGCATCTCTTCCCGGAATGCTGATATCTCTTGGCATCGACGCACCGCAGCATAGTATCACCCGATCGAATGCGTCCATAATTTCCTGTGCAGAAATATCCCTTCCGACATCCGTATTTGTCTGAAATGTAATTCCGGCATCCTCCATAAGCTTCACACGACGATCGATGACCCGCTTGTCAAGCTTCATATTTGGGATTCCGTAGCGAAGCAAGCCCCCGACACGGTCTTTCCTCTCAAATACGGTTACCTCATGTCCTCTTTTGTTTAAAAGCTGTGCAGCGGCAAGTCCCGCCGGACCGCTGCCAATAATCGCCACACGCTTCCCTGTCCGGTTTTCCGGTTTTGTCTCCTTGACCAAATCGTGCGCGTATGCATATTCAATAATTGTCTTTTCATTTTCCTTTGTCGAGACCGGAGCTCCGAGAAGTCCGCACGTACATGCCGCCTCACAAAGTGCCGGGCAAACCCTTGATGTAAATTCCGGAAAACTGTGCGTCTTAGCCAGTCGAATGTATGCCTGCTCCAAATTACCTCTGTACACGAGATCGTTTGTCTCCGGTACAAGATTATTTAACGGGCATCCCGACGCCATACCGCCAATCATCATGCCGGCCTGACAAAACGGAACTCCACAGGACATACACCTTCCCGCCTGACACTGCTGCTCTTCAAACGACAAGCTTTCGTGAAACTCCTCAAAGCTCTTAATTCTCTCCATAGGCGGAATCGTTACAGGTTCCTTCCTTTCATATTCCATAAATCCGGTTGCTTTACCCATAATAATCCTCCTTCCTACTTGAAGCTTTCATAAAATGCCTCAATCTGCGCCTTCTCATGGTCCATACCCTGTTCCTCATACATTGCTGTCATCTGAACCATCCTCTTATAATCCTCCGGAATAATCTTTTTGAATTTCGGAAGATATGTTTCGTAATCATCAAGAATCACTTTTGCCTTTTTGGAATCCGTATATGCAAGATGTCGTTCCAGCAATTCTCTCAAAATTTCTCTATCAACCTTATTCTCAACCTTTTCCATAAGAACCATTTCTTTATTTAAATTTTTATAGAGACAATTGTTTTCGTCCAAAACATATGCAATACCTCCGCTCATACCTGCCGCAAAGTTTTTGCCGGTTGGTCCCAAAATTACCGCAACTCCGCCTGTCATGTATTCACAGCCATGCTCGCCGACACCTTCCACAACCGTTTTTGCACCGGAATTACGTACACAGAATCGTTCACCTGCCATACCCGCAATATACGCTTCTCCCGAGGTTGCCCCATAAAGTGCAACATTTCCGACGATGATATTGTCCTCAGCCGCATAGGAAGCTTCCTTCGGTGCCTTTAATACAAGCTTTCCTCCGGATAATCCCTTTCCGAAATAATCGTTGCTGTCGCCTTCCAAATCCATCCGAAGCCCCGCCGGGATAAATGCCCCAAAGCTTTGTCCTCCGGATCCATGACAATGAATTGTTATTGTATCCTCTGAAAGTCCCTCATGGTGCTGTTTCGTGATTTCAGAACCAATCAACGTACCAAAGGTTCGATTAATATTTGTCACATGAACATCAAGCTCTGTTTTATTACCCTTTTTGATTGCTTCCTTCAAGCCCTTTGTATTTGCAAGCAGCGTCTCGTCCAGCTCCTTTTCAAGCTTAAAGTCATAGACATCCTCCGGGTGGAACGTACAATCCTCCTTCGGACTTTCAAGCAAAATGCGGTCAAGCGTAAGCTTACCCTGATTGCCGGAAAGGTTTTCTTTCTTGCGAAGCAAATCCGTACGGCCAACAAGCTCCTCAACCTTTCTTACCCCGAGCTTTGCCATATATTCCCGAAGTTCCTGTGCGATAAACAACATAAAGTTTTCCACATACTCCGGCTTGCCGATAAAACGCTTCCGAAGCTCCGGATTTTGAGTTGCTACTCCCATCGGGCAGGTATCCAGATTACACACACGCATCATGACACATCCAAGTGTTACAAGCGGCGCTGTGGCAAATCCGTATTCCTCCGCACCTAAAATTGCCGCGATTGCAACATCACGACCACTCATCAGTTTTCCGTCCGTCTCAATGACAACCTGCTTACGAAGACCGTTCATAAGAAGTGTCTGATGTGTCTCCGCAAGTCCGAGCTCCCACGGAAGTCCCGCATTATGAATGGAACTAATCGGTGCAGCACCCGTACCTCCGTCATAGCCGGAAATTAAGATAACACCCGCACCGGCCTTTGCAACACCGGCTGCAATTGTACCAACACCGGTTTCCGATACAAGCTTTACGGAAATGCGTGCATCCTTGTTGGAATTTTTCAAATCGTAAATCAACTGTGCCAAATCCTCAATGGAATATATATCATGATGAGGAGGTGGCGATATCAGGCTGACACCCGGTGTAGAATGTCTTGTCTTCGCAATCCAAGGATATACCTTTTTGCCCGGCAAATGACCGCCTTCTCCCGGCTTTGCACCCTGCGCCATCTTTATCTGAATTTCCTTTGCACTGCAAAGATAACGGCTTGTTACTCCGAATCTACCGCTTGCAACCTGCTTAATTGCTGAGCTTCTGTCATTTTTTGTACCGGCAGATTCCAGACGCTCATCACTTTCTCCGCCTTCTCCGCTATTTGACTTTCCGTGTAAATGATTCATTGCAATTGCGAGTGCCTCATGTGCCTCCTCAGATATGGAACCATACGACATTGCCCCCGTTTTAAATCGCTTTACAATTTCCTCCACCGGTTCAACATCTTCGATCGGAATCGGTGTATCACTATAATTAAAATCAATCAGGTTTCGCAGATAGCCGGTATCCTCATTGTCCGCCATTTCCGTATATTGCTTAAACTTCTCATAATCACCCTCGCGCGTTGACATCTGTAGCATATGGATGGTCTGCGGATTATAGCGATGCTGTTCCCCTTGCGCCCGCATCTTATGACGACCCACAGAATCAATTGTAAGGTCACTTGCAAGTCCGAGCGGATCAAACGCAAGTGAATGCTGATGGTCGGTTTTTTCCGCAATATCCTTTAAGGTAATTCCGCCGATTCTTGACACTGTTCCCGTGAAGTATTTATCGATAACCTCCTCCGAAACGCCAAGCGCCTCAAAGATTCGGCTGCCCATATAAGACTGGATGGTGGAAATACCCATCTTCGACGCAATTTTTACAATTCCCTGAATAATTGCGTGATCATAATCATCAACCGCTGCATAGTAATCCTTTGAAAGCAATTCCTCGTCAATCAACTGCTTAATCGTCGCATGCGCCAAATACGGATTAATTGCACAGGCACCATAGCCCATAAGTGTAGCAAAATGATGTACCTCCCTCGGCTCTGCCGATTCCAGCACAAGAGACATTGCCGTACATTTTTTTGTCTGAACAAGATGTCTGTGAACGGCCGCAACCGCCAGCAGTGACGGGATTGCCACATGATTTTCATCTACGCCTCGATCAGACAAGATTAAAATATTAGCACCGTTTTTATATGCACGATCAACCGCAACAAACAATTGATCGATTGCACGGTCAAGCGGTGTACTTTTATAATACAGCATCGAAACCTTCTCAACCTTAAAGCCATTACTGTTCATATGCGATATTTTCATAAGATCAAGGTCCGTCAAAATCGGATTCTTAATTTTTAACATATGACAATTTTCAGGTTTTTCCGACAGAAGGTTTCCGTTTTTGCCAAGATAAATTGTCGTCGCAGTCACAATTTTTTCTCTTGCCGCATCAATCGGCGGATTTGTAACCTGCGCAAACAATTGCTTAAAATAGTAAAACAACGGCTGATATTCCTTCGATAAAACGGCGATTGGCGTATCAACACCCATGGCACCAATATGTTCTGCACCATTTAATGCCATTGTACAAATCTCATCCTTATAATCCTCATATGTATATCCAAATGCCTTCTGTAATCTGATAAGCTCCTCATGGGAATAGGCAGGAACCTTTTCATTCGGAATTTTTATATCATGTAATGTCACAAGATTGCTGTCCAACCACTCTCCATACGGTTCCCTTGCTGCATAAACTGCTTTTAACTCTTCGTCGGAAACAATCTTGCCTTCCTTCATATCTACGAGAAGCATCTTACCCGGATGAAGTCGTTCCTTTTTCAATATATGTGCCTCATCAAGCGGCAGCACGCCAACCTCTGACGATAAAATCAATCGTCCGTCATCCATTACATAATATCTGGATGGGCGCAGGCCGTTTCGATCAAGAATCGCCCCCATCGTATCACCATCTGAGAACAAGATGGACGCAGGACCGTCCCACGGCTCCATCATGGTCGCATAGTATTGATAGAAATCTCTTTCTGTCTGTGAAATTGTATCGTTGTGTTCCCATGGCTCCGGTATCAATATCATTGCCGCCAGTGCCGGGTCCATACCGCCCATAACCATAAATTCAAGCGCATTGTCAAGCATTGCAGAATCGGAACCCTCTGCCGAAATAATCGGCAGTACCTTTGCAAGATCCTCATCTGAGAAACAGTCCGTGTAGATTGTCTCTTCTCTGGCAAGCATTTTGTCGACATTTCCCTTAATTGTATTGATTTCTCCGTTGTGAACAACAAAGCGATTCGGATGTGCTCTGTGCCAGCTTGGATTTGTATTCGTTGAAAAGCGGGAATGCACAAGCGCAACTGCCGATTCATATGAAGCATCCCGAAGATCATCAAAAAATAATCTCAGCTGACCGACAAGGAACATTCCCTTATATACGATTGTTCTGCAGGATAAGGACGGCACATACGTTTCCTCATTACTTTGTTCAAACACGCGTCGTATTACATAAAGCTTTCTGTCAAATGCCAGATCGTCTGCAATGCAAGCCGGACGCTTGATAAATGCCTGGTAAATCACCGGACAGGATTCCAGCGCATTAGCTCCTAATACCTCTTTCTTCACCGGGACCTCTCTCCATCCAAGGAAAGAAAGTCCTTCTTTTTTTACAATCACCTCGAACATCTTCTTTGCCTGCGAACGCTTTAGCTCCTGCTGCGGGAAGAAAAACATACCGACACCATAGCTTCTCTCGCCGCCGATTTCGATTCCGAGTGCTTTGCATTCCCTTTGAAAGAAACGATGCGGAATCTGTGTGAGAATCCCGACACCGTCACCGGTCTTTCCTTCTGCATCTTTTCCTGCACGATGTTCAAGATTTTCTACGATTTTTAATGCGTCATCTACAATCTGATGGCTTTTTTTACCATGTATATTTACGATCGCTCCGATGCCACAGTTATCATGTTCAAAGGTCGGATTATACAAGCCTTTTCCATCTTTAATCTGTTGTAATTGTTCGTTATTTGTACTCATATCATTTCCTCCTTTTTCAAGAAATCTGCTTTAGAGCAGCTTCAATAAATCCGCGAAACAGTGGATGTGGGACATCCGGTCTTGATTTTAATTCCGGATGTGCCTGCGTTGCCACGAAAAACGGATGCTGTAGCAGTTCAATCATCTCAACAATGCGTCCGTCCGGAGAGATTCCGGATAATGTCATTCCGTGCTCCGTATAGGTTTGTCTGTAATCATTATTTACCTCATAACGATGTCTGTGCCGTTCCTCAATACAGTCCTTATCGTACAACTGCCTTGCCTTTGTACCATCCTGTAATACACACGGATATGCCCCCAATCGCAAGGTTCCTCCGAGATTTACGACTCCGTTTTGCTCCGGAAGCAATGCGATAACCGGATTTGTCGTATCCGGATCAAGCTCGATGCTTGCCGCATCCGGGATGCCGCAAACGTGTCTTGCAAATTCCACAATTGCAAGCTGCATCCCAAGACAAAGACCAAGGAACGGCAGGCGATTCTCCCTTGCATACCGGATTGCAACAACCATTCCATCCGTACCACGTTTTCCGAATCCGCCCGGAACAATCACCCCGTTTACATCCTTCAGACAGTCCGCCACGTTTTCCTCCGTCACAAGCTCCGAATCAACCCATTTAATAAACACCTCTGTCTTATTGGCAATGCCTCCATGCTTAAGTGCTTCCACAACACTGATATATGCATCATGAAGTGCAACGTATTTTCCGACAAGTGCAATCGTTACCGTATGCTTCGGATTTTGATAATCCTCCACCATCTGCTTCCACTTCGTAAGATCCGGCTTCGGACACGGAATATTCAGACATTCACATACTGCACCGGCAAGATTTTCCTCCTCGAGCATAAGCGGAACCTCATAAAGGGACTTTGCATCCAGATTTTGTAACACGTGCTCCTTTTTCACGTTACAGAACAATGCGATTTTCTCACGCATGCCATCATCCACCGGATAATCCGATCTGCAAACCAAAATATCCGGCCAGATTCCCATACTTTGCAAGCTTTTGACACTCATCTGGGTCGGCTTCGTCTTCATCTCACCGGATGATTTCAAGTAAGGAATCAATGTCACCTGAATCATGATTGCGTTTTCTCTGCCGACCTCTGCCTGAAACTGTCTGAATGCTTCCAAAAACGGCTGACTCTCGATATCTCCGACTGTACCACCAATTTCAATAATCGAAATCGTTATATCATCCTTCGAATCATCCTTGTATATCCGATCCTTTATTTCATTTGTAATATGCGGTATAACCTGTACCGTTCCGCCCTCGTAATCACCGTGACGCTCTTTATTTAACACCGACCAATAAATCTTACCTGTCGTCACATTTGCATTTTTTCCAAGATTTTCATTGATAAATCTTTCATAATGGCCAAGGTCCAAATCGGTTTCCGTGCCATCCTCTGTTACAAACACTTCACCATGCTGAATCGGATTCATTGTACCCGGATCCATATTGATATACGGATCAAATTTCTGCATCGTCACATGATAACCTCGTGCCTTTAACAATCTTCCAAGCGAGGCTGCCGTAATCCCTTTCCCAAGTCCTGATACAACGCCGCCTGTTACAAACACATACTTAACCATTTCTCACCACTCCTTCAAACAAATATAAAATAGAAAAGGCGTCAAAGAGACCTAAACAAATTAGGTTTCTCTGACGCCTTTGTCATCACAATATTATCATGTGACAAAGTTTATCATTTTTTTAAGTAAATGTAAAGAAAAAGTTGTTATTTTGAAGCAAAAAGTTATTTTTACTTGTTTTTCATAACATTTTCATTTTCTTTTATGCATTTTGCATGTACTCGCAAATGCACAAACAACTGAAAACGCTCTTATTCTACATCCTGAAGTGCTTCAAAATCCTCTTCACCTGTACGAATCTTAACTACCTTTTCTACCGGATATACGAAAATCTTTCCATCACCGATATGACCGGTATAAAGTGCCTTCTTTGCAGCTTCGATTACATTGTCAACCGGAATCTTGCTGACAACAACTTCTACCTTAACCTTCGGAAGTAAGGTAACATCCATCTCTACGCCTCGATACATCTCACCGGCACCCTTCTGAACACCACAACCCATTACCTGTGTGACTGTCATTCCGGTTACACCGAGATTATTCATTGCCTTCTTTAAGATATCGTAACGAGAAAGCTTTGCGATAATAACAACCTTGTACATTCCGGTATCCGGCATCGGCATCCTTGTAACATTGACTGCTGCCTCCTTTACAACCTCGGATGCCTTTTCGTAATTTTCAGTTCCAAGACTGCTGTTCTCATTGACATCCATTGTCATAGTATTGGAAATATCCATAATTGAGAAGCCTGCGTATGCAGATGGAAGACCATGCTCTGTAATGTCAAGACCTGTGATCTCTTCCTCCTCACTTGTACGAAGACCAATTGTTACTTTAATCAAAAGGAATGTTATTGTAATTGTCACTGCGGTCCAGGCTGCAACCGTTACGAATCCAAGAAGCTGTTCATTTAACTGCTTCATACCACCACCGTAGAACAAACCGTTAATCTCATTTCCCGGAACGGATGCTGTTGCAAACAAACCAACTGCAATTGTACCCCAAATACCGTTCAGGCAGTGTACTGCAACCGCACCAACCGGATCATCGATACGAAGTACATAATCAAGTAACCAAACACCAAATACAACAAGTACACCGGCAACGGCACCGATAATTACGGAACCGAGTGCATCTACCACATCACAACCGGCTGTGATTGCAACCAGACCTGCAAGGGATGCATTCAAACACATAGACACATCCGGCTTACCATACTTCACCCAGGTAAATATCATACATACTACAGTTGCAACTGCAGGAGCAATTGTAGTTGTGAGGAAGATTGTTCCAAGCTGTTCTACACTTGTTGCCGCTGCACCGTTAAATCCATACCAGCCGAACCAAAGGATAAATACACCGAGTGCACCGAGTGGAATATTATGTCCCGGAAAAGCATTAACCTTTGTAACCTTTCCGTTATCATCCTTTACAAACTTACCAATACGTGGTCCGAGAATCTTTGCACCGATTAATGCAGAGATACCACCAACCATATGAATTGCACAGGAACCTGCGAAATCATGGAAGCCTCTTTCAGCTAACCAGCCACCGCCCCAGATCCAGTGTGCCTCAATCGGATAAATCAATGCGGAAATCACAGCGGAATAAATACAGTACGATAAGAATTTTGTTCTCTCTGCCATTGCACCGGATACGATAGTTGCTGTTGTTGCACAGAATACAAGGTTAAACACAAAATTTGACCAGTCAAAATTTTCATATGCCGTAAAAATGTCAAATCCCGGCTTACCGATGAAACCAACCAAATCTTCACCAAACAATAACCCAAAACCAATTGCGATGAAAACAACTGTACCGATACAGAAGTCCATCAGGTTTTTCATAATGATGTTACCGGAGTTTTTTGCCCTCGTAAAGCCTGCCTCTACCATCGCAAATCCGGCCTGCATCCAGAATACAAGTGCTGCACCGATTAAGAACCACACAGCGAACACTTGATTATTAATAAATTCAAATATTTCTTCCATACGCCTCTCTCCTTTCTTATAACAAAAGGCACGTTCCCTATTCCACGGAACGCGCCTTTGCGTTTGTTTTCCTGTTTAATTTATCTACACATAGAACAACATATCTGCATAGCTTGGATACGGCATCATCTCTGCCGGAATTACTTCCTCTGCTGCATCTGCAATTGTACGAATCTCTGCCATATCTGTAAGGATTGTCTCCTGATAGAACTTTGCAAGTGCAAGACTGTCTGTCATTGCCTCTGCCTTGATACGATCCTCGATAAGCTTTTCATTCAATTCATCCAACTGCTCATACCAAGCAGAAAGCTTTTCGATAAGCTTAAGCTCTGACTTGCAGGAAATATTTTCTGCAATCTGCTTTTTCTTTCCTACAACCGTCATAACTGAATCCAAATAATTCATAAGAGCCGGCATAAACTGGTGATTCAGCATATCAGACAGAGTCTTTGCCTCGATATGAATATTCTTTGAATAGTTCTCAAGTAAAATTTCATATCTGGACTCAATCTCACTCTTTGTAAAGATATGATGTGAAACAAAGAGATCTACATTTTTCTTCTCTATGAAAACCGGTAATACATCCGGTGTTGAACGGTAGTTGTAAAGTCCTCTCTTTTCCGCCTCAGCAACCCATTCATCCGTATAGCCGTTTCCATTGAAGATTACACGCTTGTGCTCTGCAATTGTTTTCTTCAACAGCTCATGTACCGCCTTGTCCATCTCTTCCGGAGCAACATCCTTTAATATCTCATAGAAGCCGCTAAGCTCTTCAGCCACTGCCGTATTTAATACAACATTCGGACCGGATACGGAAATTGAAGAACCAAGCGAACGGAACTCAAATTTGTTGCCCGTGAAGGCAAATGGTGAAGTTCTGTTTCGATCGGTTGTATCCTTCATAAAGTGAGGCAATACCGATGCCCCTGTATCCATGGCAACCATCTGCTTATTTCCAAAGAATGTATCATTTTCGATCGAGTCAAGTACAGACGTAAGTTCATCTCCGAGGAAGATGGAAATGATTGCCGGAGGTGCTTCATTTGCTCCTAATCTGTGGTCATTTCCCGCACTTGCTACAGAAAGTCTCATCAAATCTGCATATTCATCCACAGCCTTTATTACTGCTGTAAGGAATACGAGGAACTGAATATTTTCAGCCGGTGTCTTTCCCGGATCCAAAAGATTGATTCCCGTATTCGTTGTCATCGACCAGTTATTATGCTTTCCGGAACCGTTGATTCCGTCGAACGGTTTTTCATGAAGCAGACATACAAAGCCATGCTTCTCCGCAACCTTCTTCATGACCTCCATCGTAAGCTGGTTATGATCTACAGCTACATTTGTCGTATCAAATACCGGTGCAAGCTCATGCTGACAAGGGGCAACCTCGTTATGCTTTGTCTTTGCCGGAATTCCGAGTTTCCAAAGTTCCTCATCCAAATCATGCATATAAGCAGCAACTCTTGGCTTTAATGTACCAAAGTAATGATCCTCCATCTCCTGACCCTTTGGAGGCATCGCACCGAGAAGTGTTCTTCCCGTAAAAATAAGATCCGGTCTCTTCTTGAAATCCTCTTTATCGACTAAGAAGTATTCCTGCTCAGGTCCAACGGTTGTTGAAACGCTCGTCACATCTTTATTACCGAGCAAATTGAGCACCTTGGTTGCTTCCTTGCTAAGTGCTTCCATAGAACGAAGAAGCGGGGTTTTCTTGTCAAGTGCCTCACCGCTGTAAGAACAAAATGCGGTTGGGATGTACAAGGTTCCGTCCTTTACAAATGCCGGTGATGTCGGATCCCATGCTGTATAGCCTCTTGCCTCAAATGTAGCTCTAAGACCACCGGATGGGAAGCTGGACGCATCCGGCTCGCCCTTTACAAGCTCCTTACCGGAAAACTCCATAATGATTTCGCCGTTTCCAACCGGATTGATAAAGCTGTCATGCTTTTCAGCCGTAAAGCCTGTCATCGGCTGGAACCAATGTGTAAAATGGGTTGCTCCCTTTTCCATCGCCCATTCCTTCATCGCAACTGCAACTGCATTTGCAACATCAAGCTCCAAGTGTGTATTCTGATCAATTGTCTTTTTCAATGCTTTATATATGTCCTTCGGAAGCTTATCTCTCATAATCTTATCATTGAAAACCATGCTTCCATACATTTCAGGCAATTTCTGTGGTGTAACATCCATAATCATAATCTCCTTTCATGCTTCTTTTATTGCCTCGAAAGCTGCGCAGACTTTTGAGGCCTAAATAAAGAAAAAGGCACCTTGGAATTATCCAAAGCGCCTTTGCTTTTATGTTTTGTACTATAGCACCATGTTTTTTCTTTGTCAACAGAAAATTTAAAAAATTTGTGAAACTCGTATTGTCTGTTCCTCAAGCACATCAAGTAGTACCTTTACCGTGTCGAGGGAGGTAAACATTGTAACGTTGTTTTCGATGGCACAACGTCTGATTGCAACACCATCCACATAGTGAACGCCCGATAAAATCGCTCTCGTATTTATGATATAGCTCACATAACCCGCACGAATCGTCTGCAGGATTTCCTCACTTCCCTCACTAAGCTTCCGGCGAATACGCGTCTTGATACCATGCTCCTTCAAAAACTCGGCACTGCCAATTGTGCCCTCAATATTAAAGCCCATATCATAAAAACGCTTGATGAGAGGAAGTGCCTCCTCTTTGTCCTCATCCGCCAGTGTGACAAGCACCGTGCCGTAATTTTGCAGCTTAATTCCGGATGCGACAAGTGCCTTATACATTGCACGATGCAGCTTCTCATCGTATCCGATGGCTTCTCCGGTCGACTTCATCTCCGGTGACAAATAGGCATCCATACCCTTTAGCTTTGAGAACGAAAACGCAGGTGCCTTGACATACCATTTATCCCTTTCATCCGGATACAGCTGTAAGATGCCCTGCTCCTTCAGAGTCACACCTAAAATTGCAAGTGTTGCAATATCCGCAAGCGAATAACCGGTTGCCTTTGACAGAAACGGAACCGTACGCGAGGACCTTGGATTGACCTCAATAATATAGACATCATCGTTTTCATCTACAATAAACTGAATGTTAAATAACCCCACGATACCGATACCGAGTCCAAGCTTTTTCGTATATCTTAAAATTGTACCCTTGACCTTGTCCGATATACTAAACGGCGGATACACACTGATAGAGTCTCCGGAATGCACGCCGGTACGCTCTACAAGCTCCATAATACCCGGAACAAATACATTATATCCGTCACAGACCGCATCGACCTCAACCTCTTTTCCCTTGATATAGCGGTCTACAAGTACAGGCTTATCCACATCCACCTCAACCGCAGTCTTTAGGTAATGGCGCAGATCTTCTTCCTTGGAAACAATCTGCATGGCACGACCGCCCAGCACAAAGCTCGGTCTGACAAGTACCGGATAGCCGATCTGCGCAGCCGCCTTCACGCCATCCTCTATATTCGTCACCGCAAGTCCTTTTGGTTGCGGAATATCAAGCTCCAACAAAAGCTTTTCAAATTCATCTCGGTTTTCTGCCTTCTCAATCGCAGTACAATCTGTTCCGATAATAGTTACCCCATATTCGCGAAGCGGTTCCGCAAGATTGATTGCCGTCTGACCACCGAGAATTGCAATGACCCCCTCCGGTTTCTCCATCTCGACAATATTCATAACATCCTCTACACAAAGCGGCTCAAAATACAATTTATCCGATGTCGTATAATCCGTAGAAACCGTCTCCGGGTTATTATTAATTATGATTGCCTCATAGCCCGCTTCCTTGATAGTCTTTACCGCATGCACGGTCGAGTAGTCAAACTCCACACCCTGTCCGATACGGATCGGTCCGGAACCAAGCACAATAATTTTCTTTTTGTCCGATATGACCGACTCATTTTCTTCCTCATAGGTCGAATAGAAATACGGGATGTAGCTTTCAAACTCTGATGCACACGTATCAATCATTTTATAGACAGGGAAGATGTTGTGTGCTTTTCGTATATCATAGATTTCGTGTGCGGTTTTACCACCCCAGAGATCCCCGATTTCCCGGTCGGAAAAGCCCATCCGCTTTGCCCGATATAGCACATCATAATCATTGACAGCATTTTCAAGCTCCCGCTCCATCAAGATAATGTTTTCCAGCTTCTTCAAAAAGAACATATCAATACCGGTTATTTTCGAGATTGCACCAAGCGAAACATCTCTTCTTAAAAGCACGGCAATGGCATAGATTCTGTCATCCGTTCCCTTTGTAATATACGCAAGCAACTCATCCGTAGACACGTTATCAAACTTTGGATTGTATAAATGGTATACACCGATTTCCAAAGAGCGAACCGCCTTAAGCAAGCTTTCCTCGAACGTTCTTCCGACACTCATCGCCTCGCCGGTTGCCTTCATCTGTGTACCGAGTGTATTGTTTGCATCGTTAAATTTATCAAACGGGAAACGCGGCATCTTTGTTACAACATAATCCAGTGCCGGTTCAAAGCTTGCCAGCGTATTTGCCAGTTCAATTTCATCCAATCGAAGTCCTACGGCAATCTTCGCGGACACGCGCGCAATCGGATATCCACTCGCCTTGGACGCAAGTGCCGACGATCTTGACACCCTCGGATTTACTTCTATCAAATAATAATTAAAGGACTTTGGATCTAACGCAAACTGCACATTGCAACCACCCTTGATATCAAGTGCACGGATAATTTTTAATGCACTGTCACGCAGCATATGGTACTCCTTGTTCGTAAGCGTCTGGGACGGGCACACTACGATTGAATCGCCGGTATGGATACCAACCGGATCCAGGTTTTCCATGTTACAAATCGTAATCGCCGTGTCATTCGCATCGCGCATAACCTCGTACTCAATTTCTTTATATCCCTTTACACTCTTTTCAATTAATACCTGGTGTACGGGAGACAGGACAAATGCATTTTTTAAAATATCGTGAAGCTCCGTCTCGTTATCGGCAAAGCCGCCACCTGTACCACCAAGCGTAAACGCAGGTCGCACAACAACCGGATATCCGATTTGTTTCGCGGCATTTACACCTTCCTCCATTGTTTCCGCAATCAAAGAAGGAAGCACCGGTTCATTCAACCGAATACAGAGCTCCTTAAACTGTTCACGGTCCTCCGCCTGCTCAATACTTTGAAAATCCGTACCCAGAAGCTCTACCCCACATTCTCGCAAAACACCTTTTTTCTCGAGCTGCATGGCAAGATTCAGTCCCGTCTGACCGCCGATTCCCGGAAGGATTGCATCCGGTCGTTCCATACGGATAATTTTTGCAATGAATTCCAGTGTAAGCGGTTCCATGTAAACCTTGTCCGCAATACTCTGGTCTGTCATAATCGTTGCGGGATTTGAGTTACAAAGAATAACCTCGTAGCCTTCCTCTCGAAGAGCAAGGCATGCCTGCGTTCCTGCATAGTCAAACTCTGCCGCCTGACCGATTACAATCGGTCCGGAGCCAATCACTAAAATTTTATGGATATCTATACGTTTCGGCATCCTACTTTCCCTCCTTCCATGCTTTCATATTCGCAATAAATTCATCGAATAAATATGCGCTGTCCTGCGGTCCCGGCGCACTCTCCGGGTGATACTGAACAGAGCATACATAATCCTCCCTACACTGTACACCCTCGATCGTATTATCCAGCAAATTCACATGCGTGACCGTAAGTCTTGTATTTTTTACGCTGTCTGCATCCACTGCGTACGAATGATTTTGCGATGTAATTTCGATTTTATCTGTTTGCAGATTTTTCACCGGATGATTGCCTCCCCGATGTCCGAATTTAAGCTTATAGGTTTTGGCACCGTACGCAAGCGATATCATCTGATGTCCGAGACAAATTCCAAAAATCGGACATTTTCCAATTAAATTTTTTATTGTTTGAATGGTAGGTAATACATCCGTCGGGTCTCCAGGTCCGTTCGATACAAACACGCCGTCCGGTTTCATCGCAAAAATCTCTTCCGCGGATGTATTCCATGGTACAACCGTAACCGCAATTTTTTTCTCACACATCATACGTACGATATTTGCCTTCATCCCGCAGTCAATCGCAACTACACGATAATCACACGCTGTTTCATTGCCCTCACGGTAAATCTCTTTTGTACTGACTCGTGAAACGGCATCCCTTGGCGCTTCATACGTCTTCAACCGCTCTACGACCTCTTCGGTTCCGATATCCGAACGTGTAATGCACGCAAGCATGCTTCCGTGTTCACGAATATGTCTGGCAATTCTTCTCGTATCGACATCGGATATGCCTACGATATTGTATTTACACATAATTTCCTGCAGTGTATTTAAGCTTCTGAAATTAGACGGAAAATCATTATAATCCCGCACAACAAAACCGGACAAGGACGGTATCTTTGTCTCGTAATCCTGTTCATTTATACCGTAATTTCCGATTAACGGATACGTCATCACAACAGCCTGATCCGTATAGGAAGGATCTGACATAATTTCCTGATATCCGACCATGGATGTGTTAAATACCAGTTCCACAATCGCATCTGAATCTGCTCCAAAACCTCTTCCGACATATTCCATGCCATCCTCCAAAATCAGTCTGCATACAGCTTGTCCCATCACGCACATCACTCACTTTCTCATTTTTTCTCACGATATTTCATCGTTACACCGGGTATCTATTATCAAAGCACGCTTTACAAATCGGTAAATTTCCTGTCATACAAGGGAAATCCGAGATATCCATATAACCGAGGGAATCCGCTCCGATAGATGTACATATTTCTTCCACCGTCATATTGTTTGCAATCAACTGCGAATTATCCGGCACATCCGTTCCGTAATAACAAGGATACAAAAACGGAGGAGAGCTGATTCTGACATGAACCTCCTTTGCCCCGCATCCGCGCAGCATATGAATCAAATTGGCAATCGTCGTACCTCTCACAATTGAATCATCAATCAGCACTATTCGTTTCCCTCTGACAACCGGTTCAAGCACACTAAGCTTTGCCTGCACCGCATTTGCACGTTCCTCCTGTGTCGGCTTAATAAATGTTCTTCCGACATAGCTGTTTTTATGAAATGTCAGCGAAAACGGGATGCCCGACTCCTTTGCATATCCAACAGCAGCAACCAGCCCGGAGTCCGGTACGCCGGTGACAACATCCGCCTCGACCGGATACCTTCTCGCAAGCGCCATTCCTCCCGCAATTCGGGCATCATAAACATTGATGCCGTCGAGCTTGGAATCGAGTCTTGCAAAATAAATATATTCAAATATACAATGTGCACGTTCTTTAATCTGCAACGAATGATCAACACACAGACCTTCCTTTGTAATGGTCAGTATTTCACCCGGCTCAATATCACGAATAAATTCACCCCCGACAGCCAATATCGCACAGCTTTCGGATGCAACGATATAACTGTCCCCGCATTTACCAAGACACAATGGTTTGATTCCGTAAGGATCCCTTACTGCAACCAGCTTTCTCGGACTTAGTACGAGCAATGCATATCCTCCCTTTATACGTTTTGCAGTCTTATATACCGCCTGTTCAATCGAATCGGAGCCAATCCGCTCCTTTGCAATTCGATAAGCAATTGTTTCCGAATCGGAGGTTCCGTTAAAGATTGCTCCCTCCTTTGACAGCTCTAACCGAAGTTCATCCGCATTCGTAATATTCCCGTTATGTGCAAGCGCCAGGGTTCCCTTCAAATAGTTAAGGACAATCGGCTGTGCATTTGCGACAACACTCCCACCGGCCGTTGAATACCGCACATGCCCGATTCCAATATTTCCGCGTAGCTTATCAAGAGCTTCCTTGTGAAACACCTCACTTACAAGCCCCATATCCTTATGTGTGCATATATTTCCGATCGGACCGTTCGTATCACATACTACAATTCCCGCTGACTCCTGTCCGCGATGCTGTAATGCTAAAAGGCCCTGATAAATCGTATGTGCGACTGACTCATTTCCAAGGTTCCAAATTCCGAATACGCCACACTCTTCTTTTACATGATCATCCATCCTATCCGCTCTCCTTTTTCCTCAAGCACAATTGTCTATTCTCTCACAAAAAAAGAGGCACCTCGAACCATAAAGATTCGAAGCGCCTTTGCTTCCTGTCGATTATTATATTCTCGTATTTTCGAAAAGTCAACCGTTTTTAGCCTTTGTATCTGTCAGCCCGAATACGCTGCGCAACAGCAATGACCAAACATAGTACTGCCGCAATCAAAAGCCATGTTGAGAAACTTACATCCTTGATATTAAAGCATCTGACATTAATCCACATCTGATTCGCATCCTTGCTTGCTGTCTCATCAAAATACTGCATAATTGCACTGCGTTCTAAAACTTCCTGCGGCGGGTACTGTGCGAAGAGCTGACGTTTTGTCTGCTCGGCGTCTGCCTCAATTACATAGTTTTCATCCTCATTGTCCTGCGCAAAGAAGAAGCCGACCGGATACGAAACGACATCCTCAGCATCCTCTTCCGCACCGTAGCACCAATTCAGATACTCAAATACAGTATCATCCTCACCACCGGATATTACCGATGTATAACCGATATAGTACATATTACGGACTGCATTTTCCGGCATGGAAACAAAATTGATAAATGCTTCTGCAGCATGCTGCTTCTCGACATCATTTTTGATACCATCCTTTAGCATTACCCAGCCGTCAAACCAGAGATTGGTACATTCCTTCGGAACTGCATACTCCAGATAAACATCATCTTCCTCAGCCAAATCCATCGCATAAACCGCGTCTCCGGACCACTGGTAGTTCGCAGCAATCTTACCGCTTACGATATCCGCTTTTCCGCTATCCGTCTCAAAGGCATATACATTATCCTTCCAATCCTGCAACAGATCCTGTGCTTCTTTTATTGTATCCTTGCTCACATCATTCATCTCGATGGCAAGGCGTTCCTGATAGTCCGGCGCATTGATGAAATCATCACTCAAAAGCAAATCATCCTTGCATGCAGCAACTGCAGCAAAATAGGAGTCACGAACATTATCCTTAATCGTAATCCGACGATAATAATCCGGATTATTAAATACATTCCAGGTAGATGCATCTTCTTCGGTCATTTCCTCCGGATTATACAAAATACCTGTTACGCCCCACATAAATCCGGCTGCATATTCGCTCCATGCGCTACCGTTAATCTCATTTGTCTCAAAAGCTTCTCGAATAAACGGCGATACCCCTCGAATGTAGTAATTGTTCTCGTTCGTTTCGTCAAAAAATTCCTCGGACAACGGCTGAAGCATATCCTCTGCCATAAGCTTCATAATCATATATTCAGACGGACATACAAGATCATAGGTGTCCCCGAGCGTCAGCTGATTGTATAAATCCTCGTTTGTTCCAAAGCACGAATACTCAATCTCCACGCGCTTTCCATATGTCTCATAATACCAGTTGCAGAAATCATCCATCATCGTCTGCTCGCCAAATATGGATACACCGTTATCAAGCTCAATCAACTCCTCTTCATCCCATTCGCCGAGATCAATATACTCCTCCCAGTTACATACACGAAGTGTTATTACATCATCCTTTGCAAGAGCGGTTGTCTGCTTTACAAAAGGACTTGCAACAAGCAAAACGAGTAATGTGGCAATCATAATAAGCGCTATTCCACTTGAAATCATGCGCATCATTTTTCTTCTGTTTTGTTTCATCCTTATGCTTCCTCCCTTCTGCGACGATTGACATCGCCCTTTCCGGTCAGATTCATAGCAACTACAACCAGAATTACAATCGCAAATATCACAGTTGAAAGTGCCCAGAGTGCCGTCTTGATTTCTGTCTGAGACCCCTTTGTCGCATTTACAACGTAGGTACTGATTGTGTCAAAGGTTGCAGGCTTTGTATAGCTTGCAATGAAATAATCATCAAGCGAAAGTGTAATCGCAAGTGCAAAACCCGAAACCACACCCGGCATGATCTGTGGCAACACAACCTTACGAAGTGCAAATGCCGGCTTTGCGCCAAGGTCAAGCGCTGCCTCGTACAAGCTGTTGTCCATCTGCTTAAGCTTTGGTACAACCGAAAGATATACAAACGGTGCAGACAAAACCGTATGTCCGACAACAAGCGGAATGTAGCTTTCTTTACTGATATTGAATGTGACGATCAACAAAATACAGATTGAAAAACCGGTTACGACATCGGCGTTTACAACCGGCACCTGATTCATGGACCCAATAAAGCTTGCTGCTCCCTTTTTCGAATAAAATGCACCGATTGCTCCAAGCGTACCAAATATCGTAGCCAAAAGTGCAGACACAAGTGCCAAAACAATCGTACCAAAAATCATGGATTTTAGTTCATCCTTCGTAAACAAGGTCACATAATTCTGCATGGAAAAGCTGTGAATCGGTCCGATATTCGGTGCATCCGTAAAGCTGTATACAACGAGCATCATAATCGGAAGATACATCACTGCAATCATAATTGTAAGAAATATAATCGGAAATGCTTTCTTCATCAGAGAATCGCACCTCCTCTCGAGCCTGCGTCTTCCTCCTCATAGCGATTCGTACACAATGTAAAAATCAAAATGATAAGCAACAGAACGAGTGCAATCATAGAACCGTTGTGCCAATCGTACGCTGAGAAATAGCTGTTAATCAGGCTGCCCATGATATATGTGCTGTTGTACAACATATCAAGTACAACATAGTTTGTCATGGATGGCAAAAATACCATAACAACACCACTAATGATACCCGGAACCGAAAGCGGCAATGTAACCTTGAAAAATGTCTGCACCGGAGATGCACCAAGATCATTTGCAGCCTCCAAAAGACTCACATCAAGCTTTGAAAGCGTCGTATACATCGGAAGTATCATAAACGGAAGGAAATCATAGGTCATGCCGATGACAGAGTTTAAAAACGGATGAAATGCAAGATTTCCCTCTATCAATGTAAGAATTTCCTTGAGTGCAGTAATACGAAGTGTAAAATTGATCCACATCGGCATTACTAAAATCATAACAAACACAGCCTTATGACGTATGCTGCTGCGAGCCAAAACATACGCAATCGGGTATGCCAAAAGAAGACATACTACCGTCGTTACAACGGCAAGCACAAAGCTGTAAAACAATGTTCCGATCGTATTCGGATCGGTAAAAAAGCCTTGTAAATTTGCCATTGTAAATTTGCCCTCTCCGTTTGTGAAGGCATAATATATGATGATAAACAGCGGTGCAACCACGAAAAGTATGAGAAACAATGCATACGGAATGCCAAGCTGTTTTCTTGAAAAGCGAAGTGCACGCATTTTCACTACCTCCTATCGTAAATGTAATAAGAATTATTTTTTGAGGGAAAGTTCTGCCTTATCCTCCGGAATAATCAGACTGATTCTATCATCCATATTCCAAAGATATTCATCATCAACAATGAAATCCTCGTCCATATCAGTTCTTACTACATAACTATAGTGGTCGCCCTTATAAATGAGGTTGATAATCTGACCTGCGATCTGTCCTTCCTCGACATCATCACTCATCTTAATGTCTTCAGGCTTAACGGCAAGAATCACCTTCAATGCGTCTGTATCAATTTCATCTCCGTGTGCATCCGATAATCTTCCATCCTCGGAAAGCTTCGCACCCGGGATAAGCTTTGTCAAATCACAAGGAATTGTACCATCCATAATTTCAAGATAATATTGATTCTTGTCATAAACAACTGCAGATTCCATCTTATTTACCGTCTGTTCTGCAAGCATAATATGAATACCATCCGGCTCAATATCAAGACCCACTCGGTTGCCAACCTCTGCCGACTTCGTAGACTGAATCACGATCTCGTTTTTACCGGATACTACTGTAATTTCATAATGAACACCCTTAAATACAACCGATGTAACTTCACCCTTGATGGCACCTTCTGCCTCAGTCGTAACGATTACATCCTCCGGTCTTACAACCGCATCAATATGTGTTCCCTTAGGCACATCATCTAAGCACTCAAACTCCGCACCGCAAAAACGTACCTTTAATTTGTCTGTCATAATACCGTTAAAGATATTGCTCTCGCCGATAAAATCCGCGACGAACGCATTTTTCGGCTCATTATATATATCCTCCGGAGTACCGATCTGCTGCATCTTACCTTCTGACATAACAACAATCTTGTCAGACATTGTAAGTGCCTCCTCCTGGTCATGCGTTACATAAATAAACGTAATTCCGAGCTTCTCGTGCATGCTCTTTAACTCAAGCTGCATCTCTTTACGCATCTTGAGATCAAGTGCACCGAGCGGCTCATCCAAAAGAAGTATCTCCGGCTCGTTAACAAGGGCTCTGGCTATGGCTATACGCTGCTGCTGACCTCCCGAAAGTGTTGACACTTTTCTGGTCTCAAATCCTTCAAGGTCAACCATTTCCAAAACTCGCTTGACTTTTCTTTGAATCTCTGCCTTTGGAAGCTTCTTTAGCTTCAAACCAAATGCAATGTTATCAAAAATGTTTAAATGAGGAAATAGCGCATATCGCTGAAATACCGTATTAATCGGTCTTTCATATGCCGGCATCTTACTGATGTCCTCTCCGTTTAATAAAATTTGTCCTTCTGTAGGAATGTCAAAACCTGCTATCATACGAAGTGTCGTCGTCTTTCCGCAACCGGATGGTCCGAGAAACGTCACGAACTCACCTCTCTTCACCTCAAGGTTAAAATTGTCCACCGCAGCGAACCCATCCTCAAAGCGCTTTGTGATAGATTTCAGTTCAATAATGTTTTCGTTTGAACCAGTTTTTCTTTCCAATTCCCAATCCTCCTTCTGCCATACTCCAAAGCATGTATTTCATTCTTTCTTTGGTGACATATATTTCGCTTTTTTGCAAAAAAGCGATAGATGAATTTTATCACAATTTTAAATGCATGCATATATGGAATGTTCCATATTTTTCGATGTTTTTTTGTTATTATTCAACAATATTTTTTGCAGCTATTTTACAAAAAAAGGTTGGTAAACATTCTAATCATATTTACCAACCAATTGCTTCCTTACCATATAATATCAATCAAAAATCGGTGCACTGATTTTAAAGTACATATATCCCTTTGCACGTTTTCCACGCACGGTTATTACGTAATCTCCATCCGATGGGATTTCGACAAACGTATCCTCCGATGTCACATTGTCCGCGCTGTAAATCGGTTCCTCGCCCTTTTTTTCAATCTCAACATCCATTTCCCCCTTTTCAATTCCGATTTGAACGGAAAGATACTGTCCCGCACGCATATGCATCGTGTGGGAATCCTTTGTATGCATGGATGTAAATTCCATATTGTATTCCGTCGGATTCTTAGTTCTGTCACCCTTGTACCATGTCGCCGCCTTCAGCCAAATATCCAAGGCAAACACCAATACGATAAAAAATCCTGCGATAAACCCAATGATCCACTTTGTCTGCTTCGACATATTTGTTACCTTTCCTTCTGTCCGTGTTTATTTGCGATTTTGACATTTACCTTCCCTAACAATCCGATCTTGTATGGATTTCCTTCAATCCAGACATTCCCATCCTTACATGCATCCGCATAGGTAATCCTACGCTCCATAAGATCACAAAGGGTCTTGGTATCCACACGCACGCACGCATCATGGTTGTAGTAATCATACGGCTCCACGCAAACATGTCGTTCGGGAATCTCGATATAAAATGTACCGGCCGCTTCCCCTGTTACATTGACCTGAACAGCAATGTGTTCATACTCATCATATGTCATAACAATTCCCCCTTCCCATGCTATCACAGTATGTTTGTAAATACATTATAACATCTATGTTCCTCATTTCATAGTAAATAATTCTTCACAACGCAATGCTACTCCCGCAATTTTACCATGATCCCATATTGACCATATCATCACGCTATGCTATGTTTATGAAAATAACACCACATGGAGGTTCTGTTATGAAACAAATGAAATCCGGTTCCAAGTACAGTATTTTCAGTTTGATTATCATTGTAGTTGTCGGCTTTTTCGTACAGCTTTCTTCCAATCAATCAGAGGATAAACATCAAGCGACTACAGAGCAGGGAATTATCTCTACGGAACCCGAGCAAGCAACCGAGACAACTTACACATTTCGCAGTAAGTCCTATTTAGACAGTCACTTCGAGAAGCACGGTGGTGAGTTCGACGACTCCTTCGGCTACCAGACGGCTGCCGACTATGAAAAAGTAGCGAACCGCGTCATAAATGACCCAAATTCACTCCATAAAATCGAAGCCGAGGATGGTGATGATATCTACTACCTCGAAGCCTCCAACGAATTTGTAGTTGTAGCAACGGATGGCTATATCCGAACCTATTTCCGACCGAACGACGGCATCAATTACTATAACCGTCAATAGCGATGCCCTTGCTAGGCATTTCGTTTTTCTTTGTTATATACAAAACCGGAGATTGCACCGATAATGCCACCCAATACATGGGACAGATTGGAGACATTATCATCGACCATAATGCCCTCATACACCTGCTGACCAATGTATATGACTGCAACCAAAATAAATGTAATCGGGATTTCACCCTCCCGAAAGCTTGTAAACGAAGACAACAGAATAAACGCAAACACAACCCCGCTGGCTCCGCACAAAGCAACATTTGAAAAGAAGATTGCATTCAAAATTGCCGTGATAACTGCCGTGATTGCTATGACCTCGATGAGATTTTTTCCACCGTATTTTTCCTCAAGCAGCGGACCAAGCAGGAGAATGTACGACATATTGCCGATAAAATGTGTCCATCCGCCGTGTCCGAACACATGCGTAAACATACGCAAATATGTGAGCAAATTTGTCATCGATGCACGATACGTCATAAACAGCTTCATCGTAATCTTTCCATCCGAAAGTTCTCCAAGCAGCGTCGCAATAAAACAAATCAACGCAAATCCCAAAACTACCGGTGCATTCAATGAAATCTTAAATTTTCCCTTCATATGTTCCCTCCATTCATTTAATTTTTTTCTGCAATTTCGATATTTACAATCCGTTCCATAAAAATATGCAATCCATTTGTTAATATTATTTCATGCATTACCATATCAACCTTCTTTAACGTTCCGATAATGACCTGATAGGAACCACCCGCCTTACGCACATCCGGTTCAAAGTAGGTGATTTCCACCTGTTTGCCGCGTTCCCCCTGCTCCATCAATATTTGCAGCTTCTGATTTAACTGTTCCTTTACATCCTCGTCCGGTTCAACCCAAACCGAGGTGTATCTCGCCGTTTCCCAAATCGCCTCTTCATGACCTGTAAGCGCTGCAAAAGAACCGAACTGCGCCGCCCGGTCATGCATACTCATCCGCACCCGATTTGTCGGGAACGGATAATCTGTTTCTAATATATCTTCATACGGAAACTCTGCCTTCTTTTCCATTATGCCTTATGCCCTCCGATTTGCTGATTTCTGGAAATCGTCGTTGCGCCCTCTTTCAGGTTCATCCCCTTAAGCACCGCATTCTTACCGAATTTTTTTTGCAAATCAAGAATTGCTTTCTGCATATTCTTTTCCTTTACCAAGGACAAATCCTCCGCATTCTTTTGCTCTGTCGCTTCATACGTGAACAAGTCAAGCTGTTCATAGACGACCTTTTCCTCCGCTTCCTTTTCCGGTATCGTATGGTTTGCGACCACATTGATTCTTCGCACAAGTAAATGCTCGTCTACGACCTCATCGAACAGCTCCATAACCGCGTCCACAATCAACCTTGTGGACGAGCAATAACGATTCAAATTTTTGCTTCCGTGTGCATGCTTCGGAACCTTCCGACCGTAACGGTCTATTGTAATTTCTCCCTGATATGCTTTTGCCCGGTTTGCATCCATAAGATTTTCGATATCATAACCAACCGTAAGTACCATCTGGTCCGTCACAAGCCCTTTGTCAACCAAATCCAGCACCAGAAGCTCTGTCATCTCCCGTACAATCAGTCGTGCATGCTCATAGTCATACGGTTCATGCAACACCTGCCCGGTACTAAGACTTTTGTTTTCCGGTTTGTATGCTTTTATATCTGCCAAAGTGCAAGGCTCATAGCCCCATGCATGGTCAATCAACAATTCTGCCTGAATGCCAAACAGCTTATACAACAAATCCGGATTATAAAAATCACCTTCTCCGCCAAGTGAGCATCTGCAAATATCTCCCATCGTATCAAGTCCGTTTGCGTGAAGCTTTTTTGCTGTTCCCGGTCCGACACGCCAAAAGTCTGTTAGCGGCTTATGGTTCCACAAAAGCTTTCGATACCGCATCTCGTCAAGCTCTGCGATACGTACCCCATCCGCATCCGGCTCAATATGCTTTGCAACAATATCCATTGCAATCTTACATAAATAAAGATTGGTTCCGATACCTGCCGTAGCCGTTACCCCGGTTTCCTCTAAAACATCATGTATCATCTTCATCGCAAGCTCATGCGCCGTCATCTTATACGTGTCAAGATATGCCGTCGCATCGATGAATACCTCATCTACCGAGTACACATGCATATCCTCCGGTGCAACATAACGCATATAGATATCATAAATCCGGGTACTGTATTCCATGTAAAGTGCCATTCTTGGCACAGCAACAATATAGTCAACCGCAAGATTCTTATCGTTTTCCAGTTTTAATGCATCGTAGCTTTCTCCTGAAAACTCATGTTCCCTGGCAAACTGTTTCCGTAGCGCATTGACTTCCTTTACCTTGGAAACGACCTCAAACAATCTCGCTCTTCCCGGAATACCATGCGCCTTCAGTGATGGTGACACCGCCAGGCAAATCGTCTTCTCTGTCCGGCTTTTGTCCGCCACTACAAGGTTTGTCGTAAGCGGGTCCAATCCTCGCTCAACACATTCCACCGATGCATAAAATGATTTCAAATCAATAGCAATATAGGTCCTATGATTATCTTTTCGATTCATCGAATAATCAATCCTTTCCTGTCTCGATAAATCCCACCGCCGAAACTGAATGGATGTTTTGCTATCGTCTATTTCCGATCAAGCAATACGACAACATCATCCTGAACAAGCCGTGTTGCATCCTCCGGCTTTACGACACGATTTTTGCGACGAACCATAAGAATACAAGTTTTCCTTGATATATCCAAATCACGTATTTGCTGATTAATCCATTCATGTCCTTCGGCAAGACGAACCTCCTCGAGACGTGCATACACCGAGTTTTTCTCTGTACTTGTAAGGAGTAATTGGTCATATTCCTTAATTACAAAGTCATCCTGCGGTGAATAAGCCTCACTTCCGCGAATAATTCCTGCGATATACAATCCCGCCGGTAGTGACAGTTCCCTTATACATTTCCCGCATTCCGGTTCATTTTCATCGATTGACAACGTAACAAAATCTGCCTGTCGTCCTTCATATCGGCCGGTCTTTATCCTTGTATAGTATTCCACAAAACCGGCGCTTATAATACCGGTTGGTATCGCAACGAGTCCGACCCCCAAAAATGAGATAATAATCGCAACCGCTTTTCCGGCAACCGTAACCGGATAGATATCTCCATACCCGACCGTAAGCAACGTTGAAACCGACCACCAGATACCGGAAAATGCATTATCAAAATTTTCCGGCTGTGCCTCGTGCTCTAAACTGTACATACACATCGAAGACATCAAAAGCATAATAAAAATAATAAATGTCGCCGATAAAATCTGATTTTTCTTTTCTTTTAAGACATCCGTGATGACGTTAAATGCATCATATGTCGCGTTCAGCTTAAATAGTCGCATGATTCGCACAACACGAAGCATACGAAGTGCCACAAACCCATTAGAAAACAATGGTGCAAAATAAGACGCAATTGTAAGCAAATCTACGATTCCGTAAAAGGATATAATAAATTTCCATACGGCACGTCCCTTTGGCAATCCTTCATATAGATAAGGAGCCGTCCAAAGACGGAGCAAATATTCAATAGTAAACACGATAATTGTCACAAGCTCAATGCCGGACAAAATCGGTCGCAAATAATCAAGACTATCGAAGGTTTGCAAAAATGTTACCGTAATGCTGATTACAATTAACAAAGATATAACTATATCAAACATTGTGCTCGGAACATCTGTCTTATTTCCTATTTGGATAATGCGAAATATTCTTCGCTTTGTCTTCTCAAAATCGCTCACAGTTCATCCCTCTTTCCATAGATATATAAATTATAATAAAACGTTGACAGTTCCGTCAACATTTCTTTCATTCTTCCCAATGTTTTTGTCTTTCATTCTTCCCAATGTTTTTGTCGCTATTTCCCCTTGTAAATCGGCATATTTTGTTCTATCATTTTGACTTGTGAAATTCGATCACAAACAGAGTGAAAAAAACAGAGAGGAAAATCAAATGAATTCATTAAAGTACATCAAACCAAAGCTATTTAGTACACTAAAAGGCTACACAAAGGAACAGTTGATCAAGGACATCGTTGCAGGTGTCATCGTTGCGATCATCGCGCTCCCGTTATCCATCGCTTTAGCGATTGCATCCGGTGTCAGTCCTGAACAGGGTCTGTATACAGCCATCATGGCAGGATTTTTCATTTCACTGTTAGGAGGCAGCCGTGTACAGATTGGCGGTCCGACGGCCGCGTTTGTTGTTATCATCTACGGTATCATATTAGATTACGGTATGTCCGGTCTTACGGTTGCCACATTGCTTGCAGGTATAATCATGATTCTCATGGGATTGTTTAAGCTCGGTAACTTGATTAAGTTTATTCCAAAGACCATCACAATCGGTTTTACATTTGGTATCGCAGTCGGCATTTTTGCCGGTCAGTTAAAGGATTTCTTCGGTCTTACAATGGGTGCAGTTCCCGCAGAGTTTGCAGATAAAATCAAAGCCTATGCTGAAAACTTCCACACGATAGACCTTGCAACGTTTGGAATCGGTATGCTTGCGCTTTTGATTCAGATTTTCTGGCCAAAGGTCACACAAAAAATCCCGGGATCCCTTGTTGCAATTATTGTCACAACCTTAATCGTACAGCTTGGAAATCTTTCTGTTTTAACAATTGGTGATTTATATACAATCAAGGCAGGTTTTCCTACCTTTACAGTTCCGGAATTCAGCTTCGGCCTTGTCAAGAAGCTCATTTCTCCGGCATTTACAATCGCAATTCTCGCATCGATCGAGTCATTGCTTTCCTGCGTTGTATCCGATGGTATGATCGGCGGTCATCATCGCTCAAACGCAGAGCTTGTCGGCCAGGGTGTCGGTAACATGGTATCCGCACTCTTCGGCGGTATTCCTGCAACCGGTGCGATTGCACGTACAGCCGCAAATGTAAAAAATGGTGGACGTACACCGATTGCGGGTATCGTTCATGCCATCACATTACTTTTGATTTTATTGTTCCTCATGCCATATGCATCTATGATTCCTATGACATGTCTTGCAGCCATCCTGATTATGGTTGCTTACAACATGAGTGGTTGGAGAACCTTTGTACGCATGCTAAAAACCGCTCCAAAGAGCGACATTCTCGTACTTGTTGTTACCTTCCTCCTCACGGTATTTTTCGATCTTGTCGTTGCTATCGAAATCGGTATGGTTATGGCCGCCTTCTTATTTATGAAGCGTATGTCCGATGTTGCCGAGGTGAAATCCTGGGTTTACAAGGAAGATTTGGATATGAATGAGATTTCGGAGCACACCGATTTAAAGGTGGTTCCTAAAAATACAATGGTTTATGAGATTAGCGGTCCGATGTTCTTTGGCGCTACAACAGATTATCTTGCGTTTGCAAACGAAAAGCACAAGAACGTGTTGATTCTTCGTATGCGTAATGTACCTGCTATGGATATTACGGGTCTGGAATCTTTAGAGGAAGCATATGCAATTTGCCGGAAGAAGGGAATCCGCTTACTTCTCTCTCACGTAAACGAGCAGCCAATGCACGTTATGAAAAAAGCCGGCTTTGTAGAAAAGCTCGGTGCTGAAAACCTCTGTGTAAATATCGATGCAGCACTTGCTCGTGCCAAGTCGTTTGAAGCATAATAAAAAGCCGTCCGGTTCATCTTACAACCGGACGGCTTTTTCAATACGGATTTATGACATTACAGCATTCCTGACTTTTTAGCTCCCACAAACATAAACGTAAACACAGCCACCATAAAAATATCAACAATCAACAGTATCGACGCTTTATTGCACGCATACACAATTCCGACAATCACAATAGCAATTGCAATCAGTGACAGCATCAAAATCAAAATCCATTTACTTTCATTTGCCGTTGATGTTCTCCCTTGTTTCACCCGCCGGTCGATCATCGGAAAATAATTTCTGAGAAAATTAGCATCGTATTTTGATTTTCCGATTCCTGCAAAGCTCACCTCTCTGTGGTAATCTGCCGATTTCCCGAAAAAAGCCTGTCTCGTGTGACCAAAATTACGCTTATCAAAATGTAATGTATAAAGAAACAAAAGATCAAACAGATAATCATATCCATCCATTATACAAAGACAATATTCATCCAACATCTTTTCTGTCTTTTCAAACTTTACAAGCTGTGCAATCTGAACATGATCCTTGTAAAATATTTCAAACATACCTCCCGGTACAGACCAAGAATAAGCCTCTATTGTTTCATTATTATACTGCATGACATAATACAAATCTTTCATCATTCCGACGGACTGAATACTTCCTCTTTGCTGACCATAATTATCTGCCAGTCGCCCATTAAAATCTATAATGAACGGCAAGTGACATCCGTCTGATAAATGCGGTTCAAACCAAAGAACCGTATTTCCGTATATATCCATCACCTGCATCGATCCAACCTTTTTCATAAAATCCTGCATTCCGGTACGAAGTACGACTCCATACTCAGATGCCTGAAAGATTTGCTGACCATTTTGCTGTACCTGTTTTATCCATATCTCACGATTACGTCCCGACAAGGTTCCACGTATTACCTGCTGCATAACGATACCTCCCATATACCTTCTATGTTATCATACCACAATCGATGCAGAATAAAAACAAATTCCTTCCCCGAACCACTCTTTCGCGTGTACTTTCACGGGTTCGCCTGTCCTTATATAGCTATTTTTACGATTATTTAATAAAATTTAATATTTATCGATAAAAAGTTGTTGACAAACGTATCATCGTGTATTATTATGCATTTAACGACAAACATTAAAAATTTAATTTTTTGAAAGGAAGAAAACAATTATGAAAGAACAGGCAATTAAGAAAGTTAACACCATCGGTAAAGTCGGAGCAATCATTTCCAAGATAATAAGCATCCTTTTAATCATGGGAATGATCGGTTCGCTCATCGGAACGATTGCATGCTATGCATTACCAAAGGAGCTCGTCACCGTAAAACTCAACGGCTCTGCAATCGTCACATCTGATGTAAGCAAGATTAAGACACTCTCCGAAAATCAACAGAAGGACCTCTCGGAAAGCTTTCAGGAGGCTCAGGAAGGAAACGGCAGCTTCGATGTAAACGGTTCAGACTACTACATCGGTGATTACTCCGTTAACAAAAATGGTTTTACACTTGACTGTCATGCAAATCTCACAAGCTTCAACATGCGCAACATTGCAAACGTTTGCTTAATCGGTTTTATCTCTTGTGTTTTTGCATATATTAATGTATTTGCAATCCACAAGCTTTGTAAGGAATTGCGCGACTGTCAATCTCCATTTGAGGAAGGTATCATCAAAAAGCTTCAGTTTGTAGGATATTCCTTCATCCCTTGGGTGTTTATTTCCGGTATTACAAGTGCCGTTATTCAGAATCTGTTAGGTGGTTCCTTCGCTTTCAGCTTTAACGGAAGTGTCGTAATCTTAGTACTTGTCATCCTTGGACTTTCCTACATCTTCAAGTATGGGGCTCTCCTTCAGGCAGAGTCTGACGAAACATTATAAGGTGGTGATTACATGGGAAAAATCATTTTAAGACTGGACCGTGTTATGGCGGACCGAAAAATCAGTCTCAATGACTTATCCGCTCAGGTTGGCGTATCCAATGTCAATCTCTCCAAAATAAAAACCGGTAAAATCAGTGCCATCCGCTTCTCCACATTAGAAGCAATTTGCGAGACACTCAACTGTCAGCCGGGTGACATATTAGAATACGACCCGATTGCAAGCAGTGATACAGAACCCGAGACTGCTCTTATGGACAAAACATAACTACACATAATAATCCGCAGTGCATCTTCCTTATAGGATTAGGGTGTCAAAAGCCTCGTGTTCAATTTTATCCCGGCAGATTGCACAAATAAAAATGTCTGAATGGCTTTTTGTGCTATGGAGATGAGACACAAAGAAGTGTGGAAGCCTCTTCTGAACACACTTCTTCGCATCAAGTGGCTCATCGGAATGGTTTGCACAACGGAATGAAGACATTTTTATTTGTACAATCTGCCGAGGCACTGTATCAACAGGGGATTTTGACACCCGAATCCTTATAGGAATATGCACTGCGGATTTTCGTTTTAATTATTCTTCATATTCAATCACTGTATCCGTAAGCTTTCGCTCCATATCATGCCTTGCCTTTCGATGCTCCACCGTATCAAATATAATTGAAAAGTCATAATCCTCCGGATACAATTTGTCGGCAGGCACATGCAGCTTTACACGCTTATGATTAATCTCGATTTTTCCGTGCGGCATCTGGATACGCATCATACCCTTCTCGTTGATCGGTGCACATACGATACCGATTTTCTTGTCCGGATAAACCATAACACTGTCACCGATATGATATTCCTCTGACAGATTTTTATGCTGCGTCTGCTTTTTGATTTTTGTAATCTGCGGTCCTCGGTTTTTAGTTGTGTACGCTTCCTTTTCGTTATCATCGAGAAACTCATATTCCGCAACCGCACGCTCGCCGTAGGCAGCCTCGATTGCGGTTTTTAACATACCTTTTGGCATGCCCAGCTTTTCTGCTATATAAAACGCACAGCTCTCTCCGGCTTCACCGACAATCATCCGGTAAGTTGGTGAAAGTGTCTCCCGATCGAACGTCATACGTGCATTTACAATGGAGTCGGTTCGTTCTGCATACTCCTTGACTTCCGGATAATGCGTCGTTACAAGAAACAGGCAGCCTTTTTTTCGAAGCTCCTCCAAAATGGATACGGCAATACCCATACCCTCAGTCGGGTCGGTACCGGAACCAAGTTCATCCATAATGACAAAGCTTGATGCATTTGCACTCTCAAGTATCGATAACACATTGTTAATATGGGCAGAAAACGTAGACAAGTTTTCCGAAATATTCTGTCCGTCACCAATATCACACAAATAAGAGCTACGCATACATATATTAGCCTTGACGCAGCAAACATGAAGTCCGCACTGTGCCATCACACAATTTAATGCAACATTTTTTATTGAAACTGTTTTTCCACCCGTATTCGGACCGGTGATGACAATTCCCTTTCGTGCACCTCCAATCGTAAGATTCAGCGGTACACACTTCTTACGATCCATCAACGGGTGTCGCGCTTCTGTAAGCTTTATTGCGTCATCGGTATTAATATCAGGTTCCACACAACATAAATCGATACTCAGCTTGCCCTTTGAAAATACAAAGTCTAACATCTCAATGACACGCACATTTTCTTCCATCGCAGCCGTACATTCGCCGACCATTGCGGTAAGCGTATACAAAATCTGATAAATTTCATTTTCTTCATCAATACGAAGATTCTGCAGCTCTTCAAAATATTTTGCAACCGCTGTCGGCTCCATAAACAATGTATTTCCGGTAGAGGATTTGTCAATCACACTGCCCGGCACCTTGAAACGCCATTCCTTTTTGACCGGTACGCACAATCTGCCGTTTCGATATGTTGAGTAAGAATCAGCCATGCAATCCTTATAGGTATGCATTACCTGTTCCGCACGCTGTTTCATCTTTTCCTCGGTTGTAATGATTTCCGAACGAATGCGAAGCAGATTGGCCGAGGCATGGCTGTCAACCTGACCATTTCGAATCTGACGCTGAATCTCCTCTCGCAGATCATCTAACGAATCAAGATTTTCATCGTAATAAGCCAGTGAAATATTTTCCGTTCTTCCGCGTCTTAAATAATCCTGCATGCGCTTTACTGCCGTTAAAGCACCTGCAACCCGCTCTAACTGATCGGTCGTGAGCAGCTTTCCACAAACGGCAAGCGACATAATCTCCGGTATCTCATCCACTGACGCAACCGGCGGTGTACCATACTGCTCAATCATAAAACGTCCCTCTGTCGTATCCTTTTGCTGCTTGCGAAGCTCCATTTCCGAAAGAATCGGCACGCAGCCAATTATCTTATCCTTTGCAGCCTGTGTAACTGCAAGTTCTGACCACATCTGTTTTATTTTAATAAATTCCATATTGTCTGTTATATTCATTTTTGAATCATCCTTTCTATACACAAAAAACCATGGACCTACACGAGCTCCATGGTTCAATAGACTACTACCATATCAATCAATAAACTAATGTAAGACGAAATCACTTATTGTGCGTACAATAAGCGAGAGGGCAGACTACGAGCGTACTCAATGAAACTACCCCTTGCAATATTTATTTTGCAATTTCAATCTTTACATCAACAATTAACATGCAATTCTCCAAAAATTAATATAATTACTATGCACAAAGCATAGCACATTCGTTTACAAAACGCAACCCCTAGCAATACTTACGTACGACAATGCTTGAATTTTGTCCGCCAAATCCAAATGCATTTGACATTGCTACATCGACCTTCTGCTTTCTTGCTACGTTTGGTACATAATCAAGATCACATTCCGGATCACTTGTCTTAAGGTTTAAGGTCGGTGGCACGATATCTTCCTGTACCGCTTTGACACAGGCAATTGTCTCGATGACGCCTCCGGCTCCCATCATATGTCCGGTCGAGCCCTTTGTCGAAGAAATCGCAAGCTTAGAAGCGTGTTCTTTAAACAACGTATGGATTGCCTTTGTCTCGATCACATCTCCTTTTGGTGTAGATGTACCATGTGTATTAATATAATCAACATCCGACGGACGGATGCCTGCCTTTTGCAAGCTCTTTTCCATACAATACACGGCACCGATTCCGTCCGGATGTGGGGATGTTACATGATATCCGTCTGTGCTGTTCGCCCAGCCGATAATCGACGCATGGATATGTGCATTTCTCGCCTTTGCGTGTTCTTCTGTCTCAATTACGATACAGCCGCCGCCTTCGCCCATGACAAATCCGTCACGCTCCGCGTCGAACGGACGAGAGGCAGTCGTCGGATCATCATTTCTGGTCGAGAGGGCATGTGCTGCCGTAAGTCCCAAAATGTTTAATTCCGAAATTGCTGCCTCCGCACCAACACAAAGTACAACATCTGCCTCGCCGCTCTTTATCAGCATAATACCGGTTGAAATCGCATCCGCACCGGATGAGCAGGCTGTCGTTACCGTAAGACTCGGTCCACGAAATCCCTTTGCAATCGCAATCTGCGCTGCGGCAATATTTCCGATAATCTTTGGTACAAATCGAGGACTTACCTTGCTATGTGCACCTGTACTAAGCTCCTCCTGTGTTTTTGCTATCGTTGCAAGACCTGCATATGCGGTACCAACAACAATACCAATACGCTCTGCAGGTACCTTACGTTCCTCCGTATTTTCCGGGTTTAGACCGGCATCCGTCAGTGCTTCCTCTGCTGCCGCATAACCATACTGCATAAACAAATCCATTTCCCGTGTCAGTTTCTTTGGCATGTACTGTTCCGGCTCGAAATCCTTCACACATGCGGCAAACTGTACCGGAAGCTTCGATACGTCAAATCTTGTAATCGGTGCAACTCCGCACACACCATCAATTAATGACTTCCAAAAATATGGCACCCCGATTCCAATCGGTGTAACTGCACCCATACCAGTGATTACTACGTCTCCCATGTGCCCCTCCTATTTATCCTTTTTCTCATCCTGTGCCCAGTCGCGCTCCTTAATTTCCACTCGGCGAATCTTACCACTCACTGTCTTTGGCAATTCCTTGACAAACTCAATCAGCTTTGGACGTTTGTAGGATGCAAGATTTTGCTTGAAGAATCTATTCATCTGCTTCTTCAATGCATCATCCCCTTCTACCTCATCTGTCAAAACAACGGTTGCCTTGATTGCCTGACCACGGATTGGGTCCGGTACTGAAGTAACCGCACACTCCAATACATATGGCAGCTTCATAATTTCATTTTCAATCTCAAACGGACCGACACGATAACCGGTCGACTTTATTACGTCATCCACACGACCTACATACCAAAGGTATCCGTCATCATCCATATATGCGGTATCGCCTGTATGGTAATACCCCTCATAAACAACATTTTCGGTACGTTTTTCATCAAGATAGTATCCCATAAACAAGCCGGCCGGCATTCCCTTTTTCACATTGATTACAATCTCACCGGTTTCGCGTTCATCACAGATGGATCCGTCCGGACGCATAATCTGGACATCATATTGCGGACTCGGCTTTCCCATGGACCCCGGTCTTGGCTGCATGCCCTGTAAATTACATACGGTAAGTGTCGTCTCTGTCTGACCAAAGCCCTCCATAATACGCATGCCGGTCTTGCGATAAAACTTCTCATAAATCTCAGGATTTAATGCCTCACCTGCAGTTGTAACGTTGGTAAGTGATGACAAATCAAATTTATCCAGATTCATATGCACAAGCACTCTGTATACAGTAGGCGGTGCACAAAATGTTGTAATCTTGTACTTTTCAATCATCTCTAATATATGATTTGCGTAGAACTCATCAAAGTCATACGTAAACACAGCCGCCTCACACAACCATTGTCCGTAAAGCTTGCCCCAAAGTGCCTTGCCCCAGCCGGTATCACTAATTGTAAAATGAATGCCATCGCTTTGTACCTGCTGCCAATATTTGGCTGTCACATAATGACCGAGTGCATATTTGTACGTATGCTCCGCAATCTTCGGATAAGAAGTCGTACCCGATGTAAAAAACATAAGCATCGGATCATTGCCACCCGGAACCAACGATGGCTTCTTAAACTGCGAAGAAAAACATTTCATATCACGGTTAAAATTACGCCAGCCTCTCAAGGTTGAAGAACCAACCATAATCTTTGCCTTTAATCCGTCATAATTTTTAGCGGCACGCTCAACCTCTACAGCAACCTTACCATCTGCCGTACATATGACAGCATCGACCTTAGCTGCCTTGAAACGATATTCAAAATCCTTTTTTACAAGTAAGTTTGTCGCCGGAATTGCTACCGCACCGATCTTGTGTAACGCAAGAATCGCAAACCAAAACTGATAATGACGCTTTAACACAAGCATCACGCGATCTCCGCGTTTTATTCCGAGAAAACGGAAATAGTTTGCTGCCTTGTTGGAATACACCATCATATCCTTAAATGTAATCCGACGCTCCGTACCATCATTTGCGATATGTAACATCGCAAGCTTATCCGGTTGTTTCTTTCCAAGCACATCTACTACATCGTACGCAAAATTGAAATGTTCATCATCATGAAAAGAAATCGCATTCAAAACACCCTGTTCATCTGTTGATACAGAGATATATTTTCCTGCGATTCCTTCTGCCGGTTGCATAATAACATCCTTCATTATCGTGTGTCCTTTCTGTTACAATCTATGTATTGCATACATTCGAAACATGCATGCATCTGAAATAGTATCAAACCATCTTACATGTAGTATTAAAAACCACATCTCGTATATTGTAAGACTAAAAAGACAGAATGTCAATATTGCAACCTTTCATTTATTCTGTTAATTTTATTGTTTCATTTTCCGGACGGTTTTTATAAGCTGATTTTTTTCTCCAGCAATGTAGCACTTCCAATATAGGCAGCTACCGCAGATGCCAAAAACCACAGGATAATCGGCAAATGGTCAAGAACATCCTTTGCAAAAGCAGAGCTTACATCGAAATCAAGCGTCGGCAACTGATAACCAACAGCGTATACAAGTACGATTATAACAACAAACAGTAATACACCAATCGCACCCTTTCCCTTCTTGTTCTGAAGAATCGTTGCACTAAGTGAAATTGCAAAATATGCGACAACCACCGTCATATACGTAACAAGTAAAAACAGGAAAATAAACACCAAAATCTTAGCAATCACTTCTGACCAGCTGCCACCCATTTCGTTATATAGCTCTTCAATAGATTTAAGAACATTACCAAATGAAAACTTATCCTCGCCAATCCGGAAGCCGGTAATAAATAATACTGCAATGACTGCAACCATAATGACACCATTTATCAGATTTGTAAGCAGCTTTGCCCCCAAAATCTTGTAGCTGGAAACCGGTGTCATAAACAATAAATATCCCGATTTTTGTTTTAATTCCTTACTGTAGCTTGTAACGCCGAAGATCATTACAAGGAAATAAGAAATGTATGCCGCAATCAACAAAGTAGTAAGTGCCGCGCTAAAATGAATCTCATCCTCCAAAACATATGCAGAAATAAGAAGATACACTTCAATCATTGCATATCCGCCCAACATACAAAGCAGAGACGTTAAACTTTTTCTATACTCATATTTTATCATTTTTAACATTTTCATTTCCTCCTATGCATAAATCTCTTTATACATGTCTACTATCGATTTTCCGTATTTCTCACGTATCATTTCTGCGTCATCTGCCAACACACACGTACCGTTTTTTATAAAGATGGCATAATCAACAATCTTTTCCAGCTCATCCACCAAATGCGATGATATTACGACTGCAGAATCATCACTGACATTTGCAATAATTGTATTTATGATTTTTTCACGTGCAATAATATCAATTCCGTTTAACGGCTCATCCAATAAAATAACCTTTGCACTTCTTGATAAATTCACTGCAATTTTAAGTTTAGCCATCATACCGGAGGACATTTCTCTTGCCTTTTGTGCCGGGTTTAAGTCCATCTCCGCAAGCAGCTTCATGTATTTGTCATAGTCGAAATCCTCAAAGAAATCCTCGTAATATTTTCCGATATCAATACATGTCATATATGAAAAGAAATACGCCTCGGTCGGCATATATGCAATATCGGCCTTCGTCTTATACGAAATCGGCTCGCCCTCTAACGTAATCGTTCCGGAAGACGGCTTTGTAATTCCCACAATCATCTTCATCAACGTTGACTTACCACTTCCGTTTGGTCCGAGCAGTGCGTAAATCCTGCCACCATGTATTTCCAGATTCAAATCCGAAACAGCTGTAGTCATCAAATATTTCTTTTTCAAATTCTCACATTTTAACATAATATATTACTTCGGCTGTTAAATGTCACAATATTTAACAGCCATATATTTCAAT
>JAUNJN010000020.1 GCA_030533235.1 Eubacteriales bacterium
GCACCAGTTTCATGACGCATTGGTGCCTTTCGCAGAAAGGCGGATTATACATATGGAAATCAAGAAAATGCAAGATGGAACAGGTCTTACTATGGAAATCAACGGAAGGCTTGATACCAATGCGGCACCAAAGCTGATAGAGGAGATTAACGATAGCCTTGTGGATGGGATTGAAAGCTTTGTACTTGATATGAAAAATTGTGACTATGTGGCCAGTTCCGGTCTCAGAGCGATTCTAAATGCGCAGAAGAAGATGAATGCGTTGCACGGAACGATGGTTGTGAAAAATGTAATTAACGATGTTATGGAAGTTTTTGAAATGACGGGATTTGCGGATATCCTTACATTTGAATAAATCAAATCGTTAATCGGGAAAGATAGGAGGGCGAACAGAATGGACTTTAAGAACGAGATCATAGAATTTGTGTCGGACAAGATTGGCGGTGTTGTCATTATCGCATGTGGTTCGGATGAGATTATGTATGCAGATTCTTTTTTTACAAATAAGTATCGTACGGATATTGTTGGAATGGATGCTTCGGAAATTTTCTTATGGCTCGATGATTGTCCTGCGTTAAGTGTCGGTGGAGATATCGTTGAGTGGGAAAATATCGATACGGACTCAAAGAAATATTACAGATTTCAGTCAGCGATGTTTGAAAAAGAAGGTAGAAATTATGTGATTCATATGATATCGGATATTACGGAGTATATGGGACTCAATCGTGATATCACGAAGTACATGGCCTTTTTCCAGAAGCTGTCTGCATTTCAGACAGCAGTACTTGAGAAGCTCTCCGATACATATTACGAGTTGCTCCCTCTGCTTACAGATTATTTTAAGACAAGCAAAGCATTCTATTTTATCCAACGCGATGACAAGGTAGATATCATTACATTTAGCAAAATGGGTAATATTTACAGTAATGATCGTATTGCTATGACTGAGGACGTAGCGAATGCATTTTTTGTGGATGAAGAGGATGAAATTCCGCTTGACAGATTTTCTGCAAAGGTTCAGGAGGTTATGATTTTAAACGGAAGCGCTAAGGACAGTAAATTCAGAAAGCTGTGTGACGGTTCCGTATCAGGCCAGAAATATGCGGTGTATTTAAATGTATGGCCAAATATGAACACAGATTTGATGCAGGAAAAGATGTTGCTTGGTGTGATTAAGCTGTTTGTAGAGAATGGTATTATCAAGGACAAGCTCATTTACAACAGTGAGCATGACGGATTAACAGGATTGTATAACAAGGCAAAGTTCCTTGATATGAAAGAAACAGAGTATATTGGACTTAATTCAATCGGTATTTTTAACCTGGATGTCAATAACTTAAAGAAGATGAATGATGAGTTTGGACACGAAGCGGGAGATAAGCTCTTAATAAAGGCAGCGAACAGTATTCGTAAGGTAACCAACAATAAAGTGCATGGATACCGTATGGGCGGAGATGAATTCTTACTGATTGCGTGCGACATAACAAAGGAAGAGCTTGATTCCATTAAGGTGCGTTGGGAGAGAGAGCTTGCAAGGTTAAATGCCATAGATGACGAAATTAATTGTGTGATTGCTGCCGGCGTTGTGTTCTGGGAAGCCGGATATGATTTTGATGCACTCATGAAGGAAGCAGATGCGCTCATGTACGAGGACAAAAAGGCAAAGAAAAAACCGGGCGAAGAAATTCGATGAGACATGTTTCTTCTTAGGAAGAATGAATATAAAAGCCAAATCATTACGTTTGTATTGATTTGGCTTTTATATGTCTATATAATAGGGTATAAATGGTGAATGAAAAATAACCGGGGGTGATGGTGTGTTGAAATATCAGATTGATACAAAAGAAAACAAAGCATTTATGAAGCAAATGGCAGAAGATTTGCTTCGGTTTGGAAAGTCGTTTCCGTCACCGTTCGGAGGTTCATACTATCTCGGCGATGACGGGACTCCGTGGGTGGAACGTCCGAGAGAAACATGGATTACGTGTCGGATGATACATGTTTACAGTATAGGGTGTCTGATGGGATGGCAGGAATACGAGTCGCTTGTCGATGCCGGCATAAAGGGGTTGATGGGAGAACTCCATGATGACACACATGGTGGTTGGTTCAGCGGAGTGACAGCGGAGCATGACATTCTTCCGAATAAGCAGTGTTATACGCATGCATTTGTTATTTTAGCTGCAACATCAGCGGTACTCGCAGGCCGCCCGGACGGAAACAAACTTTTAGAAGAAGCACTACAATTATTTGATGATCGCTTTTGGGATGACGAAGAAGGACTTGCGTATGATATGTGGGATACCGAATTTACAAAGCTTGATTCTTATCGTGGATTAAACGCAAATATGCACACCGTCGAGGCTTTTCTGGCGGTAGCAGATGCGATTGGGGATGAGAAGTATCGTATACGAGCAGGAAGGATTATTCGTCGTGTTATCGGGTGGGCTAAAGAAAATCATTGGCGGATACCGGAGCATTTCACAAAGGAATGGGTGGCTGATTTAGAATGTAATAAAGAACGGCCTGCAGATCCGTTCAAGCCGTATGGAGCAACTCCGGGGCATGGAATTGAGTGGGCACGTCTTATTGTCCAGTGGGCGATGTCGATGTATGAGGAGGATTCATTGGAAGCTGCCGCCTATATAGAGGCAGCAGAGCAGTTGTTTGTGTGCGCAACAAGTGACGCATGGAATGCGGATGGTGCACCGGGCATCGTATATACGACAGATTGGGATGGGAATCCGGTTGTGCGTGACCGTATGCATTGGACATTAGCTGAGGCAATCAATACCTCCGCTATATTGTACAGGGTAACTGAAAAAGAGGAATATGCAAAGCTATATTCGGAATTTATGCAGTACTTGGATCAAAAGGTGCTTGACCATGTAAACGGTTCGTGGTTCCATCAATTAGATGCAAACAATCAATTGCTTGACACTGTGTGGCCGGGCAAGTCGGATTTGTATCATGCATTTCAGGCGACATTGATCCCATATAACAAAGTCGATACATCAATCGCCTGTTGCATGAAGGGAAAATGCTCTGATACGAAAAATATAGATGTCATTGCACTCGGAGAGTTGTTAATTGATTTTACGGAAAACGGATTTAGTGTAAGCGGAAATCCTATTTTGGAGGCAAATCCGGGAGGCGCACCGTGTAATGTGCTTGCCATGCTGCAAAACTTAGGCAAGAGGACTGCGTTTATCGGAAAGGTTGGAAAGGACGCATTTGGACAGTATTTAACGGAGACCGTTCGAAGTATCGGAATTGATACAACGAATCTCGTACAGGATGAGGAAGTTCCGACAACACTGGCGTTTGTTCATACTGCTGCAGACGGAGATCGAAGCTTTTCCTTTTACAGAAATCCGGGAGCCGATATGTGTCTTTCAAAGGATGAAATTGATTACGGTCAGATTGATACGGCAAAGATTTTTCATTTCGGCACGTTGTCAATGACACATGAGGGTGTGCGGGAGGCGACGAAGGAGGCAGTTACACGCGCAAAAGAGCAGGGACTTCTTATATCGTTTGATCCAAACTACAGACCACTTTTGTGGAAGGATGCTGAGACTGCAAAAGAGATGATGCGATACGGATTTTCGGCATGCGACATTCTGAAGATTTCAGATGATGAAATCATGTTTGTGACAGGGAAGAACACGGTCTCTGAAGCAATGGATGTGTTCTTTGAAGAGTTTAAGCCAAAGCTTGCGTGCGTTACATGCGGAAAAAAGGGAAGTATTGCAGTATATAACGATAAGAGAATGCCGTGCGAAGCAATATTGACATCGGATACAATCGAGACAACCGGAGCCGGGGATACCTTTATGGCATGTATATTAAATTATGTGTTAGAGCATGGGTTAGATAATCTGTCAATATACGATATTATGGAAATGCAGGAATTTGCGGCGGGGGCGGCATCGCTCGTTACGACAAGAAAAGGTGCACTTAAGGTAATGCCTAAGAAGGAAGAGGTTGTTGATTGGCTTCTTCCTTTTAAGGAAGCAAAGTAACAGAACATAAAGGAGAAAGACATGAAGGAGAACAAAAAGAAAAAGGGGAATCTGCGATACGTCATGCGTACCGTAAGTGCTGCAGACAAAGGATTAGTATGGTTTACTCTGATTAAGAATTCATTAGAGCAAATATTTTATGTGTTCTTTTTTGTCTATTTGACAAAGTACATATTTGACTGTATTGAAAAGAGCATCCCGTATACGAAGCTGTTTTGGTTTTTGGTGATTGCGTGCAGTCTTCATATTTGCATTCACTTTATGTGTGGATGGTACGAGTGTTATCGGTCAATTAACACGCCGAAAATCTATCGATATATATTTCATCAGGTGATGGATATATCAGATCAGATTGCGATTTCGGAATATGAAGATCCAAGCTTTTACGATGCGTATACAAAGGCACTCGATCAGTGTGTCGATCAGGCGATGCAGCTTTTGATTACGCTCGGAAAATTCATCGGAAATATCGTAGCGACATTTCTTACGATGGCAATTGTCGTAAGTGTAGACCCGATGCTTATGATTATGGTTTTGGCGCCGATAGGAGCAAGCTTTTATTTTAGTCGAAAAGCAGGAGATTATGAGTTTACATTACAGCAGGAAATCACACGGGCAAAGCGAGAGGCGGATTATGTGAAACGTGTTTTCTATGAGAAAAAATATGCGGGAGAGCTGCGATTATATGATATGCAAAAGCTTCTTTTGGAGCGTCAGGAGGAAGCGATTGACAATGCCTATAAGACGTCTTTGTTCTATCGGATGAAGGTCGCATTTCACTCATTCTTTGCCTTTGGCAGTTACAGTATTATGGCAACGGTTGGTGCTTACGTATACGTTGCATTTATGGTTAAGCTTGGATATAAAACAAATGTAGCAAGCTACATCGCGATGATCAATGCGCTTGCATTTTCGAGTGGACAGTTTAAGGACGCGATGGTCAACGGAATCTTTGTCAGAAAGCAGGTTGCATTGTTCCAAAATTTGAGAGACTTCTTGGAGACTCCGCGAAAGAAACAGCAGAAATTAATTCCTTGTAAGGATGTTTCGGAGATTGTTTTTGAGCATGTAACGTTCCGGTATCCGGGTGCTGAGAAACCGGTCATAAAGGATATGAATTTTACATGGAAAAAAGGCGAACGTATTGCAGTTGTCGGATACAATGGAGCAGGTAAGACAACCTTGGTGAAGCTTTTGATGGGGTTGTATCCGGTAACTGAGGGTCGTATTTTGGTAAATGGTGTTGATTTGAAGGAGCTTGACAAGGATGAGTATCGTGCACATTTCGGAACGGTATTTCAGGATCTGCAGGTATTTGCAATGTCACTTGCCGAGAATGTTTTATTATATACGCCGAAGAGTGAGGAAGATTATGAACGGGCTGCAAATGCACTTACCAAAGCACAGTTTGATTTGTCGCACCGAGGTCTTGTGAAGGGGTTGGATACAGTAATCAGTCGAGAGTTCGATGAAGAAGGATTTGTTTGTTCAGGCGGACAGGCTCAAAAGATTGCTATCGCCAGAGTATTTATGAAAAATCCGGATATGGTAATTTTGGATGAGCCTTCGAGTGCATTGGATCCTTTGGCTGAATACAATATGTACAACAATATGATGCGTGCATCGGAAGGAAAAGGCGTAATATTTATTTCACACAGATTATCTTCCGCAAGAATGGCACAGCACATATTTATGATGAAAAACGGAGCTATTATCGAAGAAGGCAGTCATGAGGAATTGATGGAAATGCAGGGAGAATATTATAAGATGTTCCACCTGCAGGCACAAAACTATCAGGAGAGTATCCCGGAAGAGCTTTTTGCGAAGGGAGGTGCCTGCTTTGAGTAGTGAATTTAAAGATGCCGTAAAAGAAGTACGAAAAGAGAAAATACCTGTAAGACGTATGATCAGTAACAACTGGTTTATGGTGAAGTATGCCGCAAAATATGACAGAAGGCTTATTGTATCGGTTGTTGGATTGTTTTGTATGCTGCAGGTAATGAAGGCTGTTTATGATACAATCCTTTTAAAGGTTGTGATTGATTTGTTGCAGGGGCCGAAAGGGCTAAAGCCTTTGTTGCTTGTCTTGCTTGTCAGCTTTGTGATTGTTGTATCCATTGAGTGGATAAATCAGCTTCTGGAGCAATGGTCTAAGGCAAAGCTTGTTCGTCTGGGAGGAAAAATACAGCGCGAGCTGATGGAGAAAAACGGTCGCATGGATTTGGTATGCTATGATTCTCCGGAGTATTACGATATGTATATTTCGGTTGCATCCAAGGCTGATGAAATGCTTGAAAAGGCGGTAAACTGTATCAAGGTATTAATCGGAAGCCTGCTTGCGCTTATTGTGGCAGCCGGCGTGATTGTTACGATTCATCCGCTCGTTGCGCTGTTTCCTGTTTGCGGATTTCTTGTGAATCTCGTGACACGTTTTAAGATTACAAGACTGGAATTTGAATATGATTTAATAAATAAAAAATACATGCGAAAAGCCGATTATTCGAAGCGTGTATTTTACCAGCCGGAATATGCGAAGGAGCTGAAGCTGACTACGGTTAAAGAGCCGCTTCGAAAGCAGTTTGATGAGGCGCTTGATCAATGTGAAGAGGCAGCAAAATATTATGGAGTCCGTATTACCTGGGTTTCGCTTTTAAACTGGATTATGGTTTATACTGTATTATCCTTCTTCTGTGTGCCTGCATTTTTAGGATATTTGGCACTTGTAATAAAATCGATTGTGCTTGGAGATGTTGCATCAACAAACAATGCCGCAAATATTGTCAGACAAAGACTCAATGAGACGAACTTTGCCTTGGTTGATTTCCAGATTATCGGTCAGTACGCAGACAGATTTCGTAAATTATTAAACTATGAAACCAATATTGAAGGACATACGGGAACGGTAAATATACCGGAGGAGCGCCTGGAACTTGTACTTGACGATATTAGCTTCGCATATCCGGGAACAAAGAAAAATACATTGGAGCATGTTTCACTGACAATTCATCCGGGTGAAAAGATTGCGATTGTTGGCGAAAACGGTGCCGGAAAGACAACCTTTGTCAAGCTTTTGATGCGTCTTTATGATGTAACGGATGGTGCAATTCGTTATGGGGATCATGATATTCGATCCTACACGACCGATGAGTATCGTGATTTATTTGGAGCTGTATTTCAGGATTACCAGATTTACGGGGCAACGGTTGCGGAAAATGTTTTGATGGGTAAATTTAAGGATGCTGACGAGGAACGAGTGGTACATGCACTTACGCTTGCAGATTTCGGGAAAAGGCTTGCAACACTTCCGGAGGGCATCCATACTGTACTCACAAAGGAGTTTGAGGAAAAGGGCGTTAATTTGTCCGGTGGCGAGGCACAGAAGGTTGCGATAGCCAGAATGTTTGCGAAGGAAAAGAAAAATGCGATTGCAATTTTAGATGAGCCATCAAGTGCGCTTGATCCGGTATCCGAATATAAACTCAATCAAAACCTCATTAAAAATGCAGAGGATGCGACCGTAATATTTATTTCGCATCGTTTATCAACGACGAGAATGGCCGATCGAATCTATCTGTTTTCGGAAGGGAAAATCAAGGAACAGGGTACACATGAGGAACTTATGGCATTAAATGGTGAATATGCGGAAATGTTCGAGAGACAAGGAAAGAATTATATATTATAATGAATATACAATATGATGAAACAATCATATGAAACAGATGAGAGAGGGTCAAAAGTTATGAAAGTGGCAGATATCATAAATCAGAAAAGACAGGAAGGAAAGCCTTCATTATCCTTTGAAATTTTTCCGCCGAAAAAATCGGATACATTGAGTAATATTGATGAGACACTGGAACTGTTATGTGATTTACATCCGGATTTTATCAGTGTGACTTTCGGTGCCGGTGGAAGTACCCGTAACAGCAAAACAGTTGAAATTGCAAGAAAAATCAAAGAAACCTATGGCGTAGAGCCGGTTGTTCATTTGACATGTCTCTATTATACGAGGGCTGAAATCAGTGACATGTTAAGGGAACTTGAATGTGCGGGCATTGAAAATATCCTTGCACTTCGAGGTGACCGCAATCCGGATTATCCGGCAAAAAATGATTTCTTATATGCAAGCGAGCTGGTGGAGTATATTCGGTCACAGGGTAATTTTAGTGTGAGCGGTGCATGCTATCCGGAAACACATTTGGAGGCGGAAAATCCGGTAATGGATATACGTAATCTGAAGAAAAAAATCGATGCAGGAGCAAGTCATTTGATTTCGCAATTGTTTTTTGATAACGAAGTGTTCTATCAGTTTTGTGATAAGGTAAGATGTGCGGGGATTGATGTGCCGATTGATGCAGGCGTTATGCCGGTAACAAACAAAGCACAGATTGAGCGAATGGTGAACATGTGCGGGGCATCTTTACCAACAAGGTTTGAAAAGATTTTGAAAAAGTATGAGGACAGTAAGGAGTCTTTGCTGGATGCCGGACTCGCGTATACGATTCATCAGATTGTAGATTTGATTGCAAATGATGTCGACGGTGTCCATATCTATACGATGAACAATCCGGCTGTTGCAAAAAGGATTTGTGACAGTATCCGAAATCTTGTATAATAAATATGAACCGCGAATGCGGATAACAAAAAATCCAAGAGTGATAGTAGGAAATGAGAATGACATATCAAGAGTTTTTTAACAAGATTAAGGCGCAGTTTGCTGATAAGGATGTATCAGGGATTAGTGAGCATCTTGCATTTCAGTTTAATATTACAGGGGAAGCAGAAGGCATCTTTTATGCAGAGGTCAAGGATGGGAAGCTTTTTATTGAGCCATATGAGTATTATGATCGCGATGCAATCTTTATTGCAAGTGCGAAGACCTTTGAGAAAATTTTAGAGGGCAAGCTGGATCCGGTTTTGGCATTTACACTTGGCAAGCTAAAAATAGACGGAAGCATAGAAAAAGCACTCCGCTTGAAGGACCTCATATAACACGGAGTGCATGTAATACAAACGATATATGACAGGAGTTACTGCTTTACATTGATGGATTCCTTTAATTTGATCCATGCGGTAGTCATGTTATTGTATGGATTGGCAACAAAAAAGAAATTCATGGCGATGTCCTCGCCTTTTACATTAAAGGTGTTTGCATAGGATGCTTTCCATGGGTACGTGGTTGTCCATTCGGTTCCATCGAAGAAAATCGGTTTGGATTCCTTTGTGCCCCAGTAAACGGCAAAATAAATCGTATATGGTTTGTGTATATCGGTATTCTTGTATTTGGAATAGCTTCCGGTACCGATAATCAGCATGTATGGGTTGGCGTCGGCGGTTGTCAAAATCTTTTTCGCTAAATCGGTGCCTGTAATGTCGCGGTCATCTCCGTTTTTGGCTCTGGTTTTTATTTTGTCAATTGCATCGCCGTTTCCGGAGTACGCATAGAGCTCCGTAAATTCTGCTTGTGCTGCAGTGATGCAGGATTTTGCAACGACGATATCCTGGTTACGCTTGGCTTTATCGATATAGCCAAGAAACGCCGGAACCAAAATTGCAGCGAGGATGGCAAGAATAACAATTACAACGATTAATTCTACGAGTGTAAACCCCTTATTTTTCTTTTCCATGGCAGAGCTCCTTATTCAAACACAAACAATGGGAATTTATATATAATATATCGGTAGTATACCACATAAAATTACATTATTCTATATATTGTCAGAAAAAAGAGTCGCCAGTATACATACTGTTGCGACTCTTTTTGTGTCTTGTGACTGATATGCAGGATGCGGATATGACTAGAATGTCATGGAAACATCCTCACGCTTAGGGGCTTCCGCCTCAAAAAACTCTGCCGGTGTTGCCCCCATTTGGTTGGCAACAATGCTGTTTGGAATCATAACGATTTTTGCATTGTATGCGGTAACGTTGGAATTGTATAAACGTCTAGCTGCCTGTAAATGCTCTTCTACGTCGGCGATTGATTTTTGCAATGTTACGAAGTTTTCACTGGAACGAAGCTCCGGGTAATTTTCAGCAACAACGTTGATCTGGCTCATTGCCTGATCCATCTTTGCGTTTGCGTCTTTACGCTCGCTCATGGACATGTTTTTTCTGAGCGAAACGATTTCCCTCAGTGTTGTAATTTCGTGCTGCTGATAACCCTTAACAACGTCTAACATTTTGGTCAGTGTGTCAAAACGCTTTGTGAGTGCAATGTCAATACCTGACAATGCCTCGCTTACCTTTAGCCTTGCAACCTTGATGCTGTTGAAGGTAGAAACATACCACAGCAAAACGAGAACGAGGATGATACCTAAAACAATTAAAACGATCATAATGAACCCTCCTTATAAAATGTATCTGTCATAGTATCAATAATATCTATAATGACCTGTGCGTCGTGATGGATACGTGCCTGCTCCTCCGGATAGGAGAGCGGCTTTTGCATATTGGCATCAAATGCATTGGATCTTGTATTAATGCCTACATAAAGCTTTCCGCATGAAAAATGCATTGCTACATTTCCGTAGCGCTCGCAAATTGCCTTGATTCGTATAAGCAGCGGTGGAGTCAATATGTAAAAGGCATCGTGCGCAGACACGGATGCGACTACGAAACGTTTGTTAAAATCGACATCCTCCATTTCCACCTTCTGAAGCTTGAAGGAACCCGGGGAACCGGCATGAAACAAAAAGTTTTTGGAGTGAACCTGTAACGAAATAACTTCGTTTTTCGGAAAATCAAACACAAACATGCGTCCTTTAAAATAGGTTGTTGTTTGCTTGTTTTTCCCTCCGGACTTATGTCGGATTGTAACGTCCGATTGTGCAAAGTTGATTCCTCTGTACTGTCCGCGGATGAGATCCTCCGACTGAAAAATGTTTCCGAGTCGTGCCAGACCGAACTGTTTCACTTCTTCGCGCGCAAAACCGTGGTCTCCGATGTATACCAAATTTTGAAAATACTGCTGTAGTACGTTTGGAACAAAGGTTTCCTTATAGAGACGATCAAATTCTTTTTGACAGGCAGACAATTGTCTTAACAGAAAAAAAATAAGAATGCCAAACAAAAACGGTGCAAATAGGAACTTTGTAGAATTTGGCTGACTCAATATGGAAAACCACATAACAAAAAATAAAATAAAAATTGCAAGTACAACATACTGTGCGCCCTGCCGTTTTCTTCGCAAACGCTCCAGCTCTTGCATCGTGTCATGGATTCCCAAGATGATATTCCCCCCCTCATAACTTATTAAATGCATTATATCAAACATAATATGCGTTTTCAAATTTGATTTTGCACGTTGCATGGGTTTTATAACGGAAAAAATGAACGAAAGAAAGATTGGCAATCCTTCACAAAAGACGTTGACATTCAAGCACAGTATGATATAATAAAACAAATGTATGAATGATTGTTCATACGTTTGTTGGCAAAAACTATAATAATATAAATAAGAGAGGATAACACTATGAAGAAGACTTATAAGATTGATGTAGATTGTGCAAACTGTGCGAACAAGATGGAGGAGGCTGCAAAGAAAACTGCGGGGGTAGCAGATGCAGTTGTGAATTTTATGGCACTCAAGATGGTTGTAACCTTTGAGGAAGGCGCAAACCCGGATGAGGTTATGAAGCAGGTGCGAAAGAATTGTAAAAAAGTTGAGGATGATTGTGAAATTTTCTTCTGAAAATAGAGGGAGGACATAGTATGACGCGAAAACAAAAGAAGATGCTGATTCGCATTCTTGTTGCTGCGGTCATGATGGTTTTGTTCCATTTTATACATGTAACAGGCATGCTTCGATTTTGCATTTACATGATTCCGTATTTTGTTGTAGGATATGATATTTTGCGTAAGGCACTTCGAGGAATTATTAACAGACAGGTGTTTGATGAAAATTTCCTGATGGCGGTGGCAACTATCGGTGCGATTGTTGTGGCAATCACCGGAGAAGGCGATTATACAGAGGCGATAGGGGTTATGCTGTTTTACCAAATCGGCGAATTGTTCCAAAGTTATGCGGTAGGGAAAAGCAGGAAAAACATTAGTGCGCTCATGGACATTCGGCCGGATTATGCCAATGTCGAAGCAGACGGTAGTGTGGAGCAGCTTGATCCGGATGAGGTCCCGGTTGGTACGGTAATTCTTATACAGCCGGGAGAGAAGATACCGATTGATGGAGTTGTTTGTGAAGGTACATCCGCGCTTAACACGAGTGCGTTAACAGGTGAGAGCTTACCGCGAGAGGTACAAATCGGTGATGAGGTTATCAGTGGGTGCATCAATATGACCGGCGTACTTCGAGTGCGGACGACAAAACCGTTTGGTGAATCTACCGTTTCAAAAATCTTGGATTTAGTCGAAAATTCAGGTTCAAAGAAATCAAAATCAGAAAATTTTATTTCAAAATTTGCAAAGTATTATACGCCGGCTGTTTGTCTTTCGGCACTCGCGCTTGCTGTTATACCCCCGGTGGTACGCATGACTGTGCTTGGCAGTGCGCCGATGTGGTCAAGCTTTTTATATCGTGCACTTACATTCCTTGTCATAAGCTGTCCGTGTGCACTTGTAATCAGTATTCCGCTTACATTTTTTGCCGGAATCGGCGGTGCAAGTCACGAGGGTGTTTTGGTAAAGGGTGCGAACTATTTGGAAGCGCTTGCACAAACGAAATATGTTGTGTTTGATAAAACAGGTACGATGACGAAGGGTGTGTTTGAGGTAAACGGCATTCATCACAGCACACGTGAGGACGAAGAGGTTCTTATGTATGCAACCTATGCGGAGTGCTATTCGAATCATCCAATCAGTAAAAGCTTAAGGGCTGCGTACGGAAAACCGGTGGACCAAAATCGAGTGACCGATGTGGAGGAAATCGGAGGAAACGGAATTGTAGCAAAGGTGGATGGACGGACGGTGGCAGTCGGCAACGATAAGCTCATGAAGCGGATGGCTGTTCGATATAAGGAATGCAGTCATATCGGAACGATTGTCCATGTTGCTGTCGATGGCGAGTATTATGGACATATATTGATATCGGATGTAGTGAAGCCTACGGCCAAGGATGCGATTTCGTCTCTGCATGCCGCAGGCATAGGAAAGACCGTTATGCTTACCGGCGATGCAGATCGGGTAGCAAAGCATGTGGCAGAATCGCTTGGAATCGATGAAGTGAAAAGTGAGCTTCTGCCTGCGGATAAGGTTTCTGAGGTGGAACGTTTGCTCGGAGAAAAACAGGAAAAGGCAAAGCTTGCGTTTGTTGGTGATGGTGTGAATGATGCGCCGGTGCTTGCCCGTGCGGATATCGGAATCGCAATGGGATCGCTTGGATCGGATGCAGCGATTGAGGCTGCGGATGTCGTACTTATGGATGATGATCCAATGAAGCTTGCAAAGGCAATTCATATATCACGCAAATGCCTTCGAATCGTATATCAGAATATCGCATTGGCACTTGGCGTAAAGGCAGTATGTCTGCTTCTTGGAGCATTTGGAATTGCCGGAATGTGGCTTGCAATTTTTGCAGATGTAGGAGTGATGATTCTTGCGGTATTAAATGCAATTCGTGCACTGTTTGTAAAGAACTTATAAACATGCGGAAAGGAATGGATATTATGACAAAGAAACTGGAAGATATGTGCTGTGAGGCAGAGGAAATCCATGAGGAATTGATTAAACGTGTGGAAAAAACAATGCCGGACGAAGAGGAATTATATGATTTGGCAGAGCTTTTTAAGGTGTTTGGAGATTCAACCAGAATCCGAATCCTATTTGTTTTGTTTGAGGCGGAAGTATGTGTGTGTGATCTGGCAGAAACACTCCATATGACACAGTCGGCGATTTCACATCAGCTTCGTATTTTAAAACAAAGCAAACTTGTTAAGAGTCGCAGAGAAGGAAAGTCTGTTTTTTATTCATTGGCAGATGACCACGTCCGCAGTATCATCGCAGGCGGAAGAGAGCATATCGAGGAGGATCGTTAAGAATGGAAAAGCAAACAACAGAAAATGAAACAACACCGGAAGGGTGTACACATAATTGTGACGGATGCGGTGCGGATTGTCCATCGCGTTCTATGGAACATCATGCACCGGCGAGTCTTGAGGCAGAGCCGAATGCGTATTCCAATATTAAAAAGGTAATTGCGGTTATCAGCGGGAAAGGTGGTGTCGGAAAATCACTCGTTACATCGTTGCTTGCAGTATTATCCCGGAGAAAGGGCAATCAGACAGCGATTTTGGATGCGGATATTACGGGACCATCGATTCCGAAAACCTTTCACATCGACGAAATGGCAAAATCGGGTAAGGATTTAGACGGAGAAGCGGTATTGTTTCCGGTATCTACCAAGACCGGTATTGATGTGATGTCAATGAATCTTTTGTTGGATGAACAAGAAAATCCGGTTATTTGGAGAGGACCGGTGATTGCGGCAACCGTGAAACAGTTTTATACCGACGTATTGTGGCAGGATGTGGATTTGATGCTAGTGGACTGCCCGCCGGGAACCGGAGATGTACCGCTTACGGTATTTCAATCGCTTCCGGTGGATGGGATTATCGTGGTAACATCCCCACAGGATTTAGTATCCATGATTGTGGAAAAGGCAGTTCGCATGGCAGACATGATGAATGTACCAATTCTTGGAATTGTGGAAAATATGTCGTATTTTATTTGTGATGAATGTGAGAAGAAACACATGATTTACGGAGAAAGTCATTTGGAGGAGATTGCGGAGAAATACGGAATACAAACGTTTGCACGTATACCGATGGATCCGAAACTTCGCGAAAAGGTGGATGCCGGTGAAATCGAATCCTTTGAAGGTAATTGGCTGGATGAGCTTAGCGAGATTTTGTAAAAGCTTTGCATGATTTTATCAAATACGGAGGGCGCAGGGATGGATGTAAGCAAGGTATTGATGGAGTATGATGGAATGTTCGGAACACATTCCCTGGAAAAAATTGACGAATTCTTAACGGAAAAGATTACCGAGGCTATGGAAGAACAGGATTATGGCTCGGCAGTTACGCTTATGAATGAGATGATGGGTTTTTGCCGTGATACGAGCCAGAATGAAAAAGGCTTGCATTATTGTGAGCTTGTAATCACGATGTTTGACAAGCTTAAGATGACAGGGACGCTGGCTTACGCAACCTCTATGCTAAACGTTGCAAATGCGTATCGTGCCTTCGGTCTGTTTGATAAATCGCAGGAGCTGTTTGTTTTAGTGGAAAACATTTACAAAGAACAGCTTCCAAAGGGAGAATTTCACTATGCAAGCTTATATAACAACTGGAGTCTGCTGTATCAGGAAATCGGGGATTTTGTTCAGGCACGGGAAATGTTAAAACGTGCGCTTGTTGTTGTGGATGCCCATCCCAATGCTGTAATTGAACAGGCAAATACACGTACCAATCTTGCTGCGACACTGCTTCGGATTACACAGGATTCGAAGGCTTATGAGCAGGCTGTGAACTATCTTGAGGAAGCGCTTGCCATTTTTGAGAAGGACGGAGGAAGAGACTTTCATTACGGTGCGGCACTTGCCGCAATGGGGGATGCGCTATTTATGGGAGATTCGTTCGGTGAGGCAGCAGCATATTATAAACGTGCAATGGACGAGCTTATGAAGCATGTCGGTAAAACGGAAGCGTATGAGCGTGTGGAGGCGAACTATCACAGGGCGCTGAAGCGTGCAGAACTCGCAGAGCAGAAGGAAGAATCGGATATGTCTGTGCAAGCTGATACGACTAACGATGTGTCGGTCGGAATGAAGGACAAGCATAAGAAAAAGAGTAATCTGGAATCCTGCAGGGAGTTTTACGAAACCTATGGTGCCCCGATGATTCATGAAAAATTTCCGGAATACGAGAGCCGGATTGCGGTTGGTTTTGCAGGAGAGGGTTCCGATTGTTATGGATTCGAGGATGATATTTCTGTAGATCATGATTACGGAATCGGTTTTTGCATGTGGCTTACCGATTCGGATTATGAGGCAATCGGTATTACGCTGCATCATGCATATGAACAAATTGTTGAGGCTTATGGAGGAGAACAGGGAGTATCATATAACAAGCTGTTAAACGGACGCAGGGGCGTGTGTACCATCGGTGCATTTTATGAGCGAATATTAGGTGTGCGAATTGACGAGTCCGATCTTGTTGAGGGACATATTATATTACCGACACAGACCTGGCTGACACTTGACGAGGACCGGTTTGCCGAGGCAACAAACGGAACGGTATTTCGGGATGATACCGGTATTTTCTCTGCGATACGCGGGGATTTGCTTGCATATTATCCGGAGCAGGTGTGGCAGCTGCGATTATCAAAGGCGTTGCATGATTTTGCACAGTATGGGCAAAGTAATTATGCACGAATGATGGCGCGTCAGGATTATGTGACGGCAAAGCTTTGCATTTCAAGAGGGGCTGAAAGTGCGATGTCACTTGCCTATTTGCTGAATCGAACCTATGCACCGTATTATAAATGGATGCGAAAGGGCATGGACGGGCTTTGTGTGCTAAAAGGTGTACGGCAGCTGGTAGATACTCTTATTTTGCTTCCGCTTCAAAAGACGGCATGGGCCGGTTATCATTATGACCCATATAAAATTAATATGCAGGATGCAGTTGTGCGAACCTTTGAGAAGATTGCAGGACTTGTTTCGGAGGAACTGCGGGAGCAGGGAATTGTCCATACAACCGAAACGTATCTTGATGTGCAAAGTCAGATTGTGATGAATGCCGCGTATGGACAGAAGGTAAATATGCAGGAGGTAGGACGTATCATGGATCAGGAAAAAACATTGGTGGATCAAATTGTAGAGCTTGAGTGGAAACAGTTTGATAAGGTGAAGAATGAAGGCGGACGTGCCGATTGTCAGGATGACTGGAATACGTTTTCCATTATGCGAAGGAGCCAGTATCTCACCTGGAATGAGGAACTTTTAAGTAGCTATCTGAACGATTTGCAGGATGCGGATGCAAAGGGATGGAATCTTATCATGGAAAAATACGCACGTATGATGCAGAGTACGGCAAAGGAACGTTATGCCGAGCTTGAAAAAGACTTGCCGAAACGAAGCAAAGAGCGTCAAACGATTGCCGAGGAAATTATTAAGATTCAGGTTACCTGGATGGAGGAGTTCGCGAAAAAGTATCCGAAGATGGCAGGCAATGCAAGAAGTATTCATACGTATGAGGACAGTGAATATAATACATCATATGAGACATATCTGCGTGGCGAACTTGGAACATATTCAGAGGAAACCTTCGTATTGTACGGAAGGTTTATTGCGGACATAGCCCGTAAGGGAGAAAATCTTGCGTATAACATTATGAACCAGACTGCGAAATTATATGGATATGACAATGTGGAGGATGCTGAAAGCCGCTTGTAAAACATATGTGGATTTCATATCGATATAGTATACACAGAGTCGCACTTTATCAACAAATCTTAATACTATCTTAATACCAACTGTATTTTCTTATTACAAAGTTAATGGCAAATGTCTTAAACTATTCATGCTAAATATAGCAGAATAGCAAATAATAAATTACGGTGGATATTATGGACAAACATTCTACGAAAATACCAAAAAGACTCAATTCATTTCAAATAATCGTGTTAGGCTTTGCATGCGTGATTTTGGTCGGAGCCTTGTTGCTTATGTTGCCGATTTCTTCTGCAAACGGGCAGGTTACACCTTTTCTTGATTCTTTGTTTACTTCGACGACATCGGTTTGTGTAACGGGCTTGGTTGTTCAGGATACAGGTACGTATTGGTCGTTGTTTGGACAGGTTATTATTTTGATTCTTGTTCAGATTGGAGGACTTGGTGTCATTACGGTTGTTACATGCCTTGCGATATTGGGTGGACGAAGAATCGGACTTTTTCAAAGAAGTATTATGCAGGAATCGGTGGCAGCACCGCAGGTGGGCGGTATCGTGGAGCTGACCGGATTTATTTTGCGGGTAACCTTTGTCATAGAGCTTTTGGGAGCGATGATACTTGCACCGGTATTTTGCAAGGATTTTGGTATCGGAAGAGGAATTTGGATGGCTGTGTTCCATTCGATATCTGCGTTTTGCAATGCCGGACTTGATTTGATGGGAAGCAGAGAAAAATATTCTTCCATGACAAGCTATATTGATCATCCGGTTATCAATATTACGATTATGTGCCTGATTATCGTGGGCGGTATCGGATTTTTGACATGGAATGATGTAAGGACGCATAAGTTCAAAATTAAGCATTACCGCATGCAAAGTAAATTAATTTTGGTTGTAACGCTCCTACTTATTGTGATTCCGGCAGTTGGTTTTTTCATTTTCGAATTCGAAGATATGCCGATGAAGCAGCGTGTGTACAGTTCCTTGTTTCAGGCAGTTACACCGAGAACCGCGGGCTTTAATACGGCGGATTTGACACAGATGAGCGAGGGCGGACAGCTTTCCGTCATTGGACTTATGATGATCGGTGGTTCGCCGGGATCTACGGCGGGTGGTATGAAGACAACCACCTTTGCGGTTATTGTCGGATGTGCAATAGCGGTATTTCGCAGGAGAGACAGTGTACATTTCTTTGGAAGAAGGGTGCCGGATGAAACAATTTCAGTTGCACTTACATTGTTCTTTATGTACATTTCACTGCCGGTGGTGAGTGCAATCATTATTAGCGCAGTCGAGTCCCTTCCGATTATGACCTGTTTGTTTGAAACCGTATCAGCAATCGCAACGGTAGGTCTTACACTCGGTATTACGCCGGGACTTACTGCTGTTTCGAGGTTGATATTAATTGTTTTGATGTTTTTGGGAAGAGTCGGCGGACTTACGCTTGTTTACGCTGCAGTTTCGGGAGCAAAGGTACAGATGGGAAGATACCCGCAGGATAAACTGACAGTTGGATAGGAGGATATTATGAAATCGGTATTATTAATCGGACTTGGAAAATTTGGAACATATATTGCAAAGGAGCTTCAGAAGATTGGACATGAGGTGCTTGCCATCGACGAGAAGGAAGAACGTGTCAATGAGGCAATGTCGTATGTGACAAGTGCGCAAATCGGAGATTGTACACAGGAAGAGTTTTTACGAACACTAGGTATTCGCAATTTTGATGTTTGTATTGTGACAATCAGTAAGGATTTCCAGAGTTCGCTGGAAACGACATATTTGCTAAAGGAGCTTGGTGCAAAGATGGTTGTATCGAGAGCGGAACGCGATGGTCAGGAAAAATTCCTTCTTCGAAACGGAGCGGATGAAGTTGTCTATCCGGAAAAGCAGCTTGCAAAATGGACGGCTGTCCGATATACATCGACACATATTTTAGATTATATTTCGCTGGATGATGATCATGCGATTTTTGAGGTGGATATACCATCCGGCTGGGCAGATCGGACTGTCGGACAGATCGATATTCGAAAAACTTATGGTATCAATATTATGGGTATCCGAAGAGAAGGAAAATGGAATATGTTTATCACACCGGATACATGCTTAACAAAGGGAGATACGATACTTGTTTTAGGTCAGTACAAGACCTTGCAGAAGTGTTTTAAATTATAATGCATTGAGTCCAAACATGAATTACGTTATAATGAGTATGTTTGGAAGGGAGGTTGTCATACGGTGGATACGAACAAGAATGAAATCGGAGAACACATTATGGTATGCCTCTCGCCGTCTCCGTCCAATCGGAACATTATCATGATCGGCGCACAGATGGCGAAAGCGTTTGATGGCAGCTTCACGGCATTGTATGTAGATACAAACACGGAATTAAGTAAAGAAGATAATGCGAGGCTTAAGGAGCATATCAAGCTTGCTGAAAGCTACGGCGCAGTAGTGGAAACCACATATGGCGATGATGTGTCGGTACAGATTGCGGAATACGCAAGGATTGCAGGCGTGACAAAAATCGTAATCGGAAGAAGTAATGTGCGAAAGCGACACCTGTGGAGTAAGCCGACGCTGGTTGACCGTCTTTTAAAGCTTGCATTGGATGTAAATATACACATTATTCCGGATTCCGGAGCAAAGGAAAAATATGCAAACCGTATTCGAAGGGCAATATCGGGAGGCGTGTCGGTAAAGGATGTTTTAGTGACCGGCATTGTTTTAGTGCTTGCAACGCTCGTTGGTTTTTTGTTTCAGGAATTTGGATTTATTAATGCCAATATTATAACCATCTACCTGCTTGGAATGCTTATGGTTTCCATATTGACCAAGGGATGGATTTGCAATTTACTTGGTGCGATTGCGAGTGTGCTTGCATTTAACTATTTCTTTGTCGGGCCAAAGTTTACGTTTATGGTATATGACAAGGGATATCCTGTTACGTTTTTAATCATGTTTTTTACAAGTCTTTTGACGGGAACGCTTATGTCAAAGATTAAGCATCAGTCAAAGGAGTCTGCAAAGTCTGCATTTCGCAATAAAGTATTATTTGAAACAAATCAGCTTCTGCAAAAGGCAGTGACCGATGAGGAAATCCTGCAGGGTACGGCAAAGCAGCTGCAGATTTTGTTAAACCGGACAATCCATGTTTATATTTCCGGGGAAAACCGGATGTTACCGATTGCGGTCGGTCAAAATGAGTATGTCGCAATTGATGATAACGAAGCAGAAATTGTACAGTGGGTGTTTACAAACAATAAACGAGCAGGTGCAACGACGGGTGTCTTTTCGGAGGCGGAGGGACTCTATCTTGCGGTTCGGACCGGTAACGCGGTGCATGGTGTGGTCGGCATTGATATCGGAAAAAATCCGCCGGAGATGTTTGAGTACAGTATGGTTTTGTCTGTACTCGGTGAATGTGCACTTGCGATGGAAAATAATCGCAATTCCAAGGAAAAAGAAGAAATTGCATTGCTTGCAAAAAGCGAGCAGCTAAGAGCGGACCTGCTTCGTTCCATATCGCATGATTTGAGAACGCCGCTTACATCGATATCCGGAAATGCCAATAATTTGTTGTACAATTACAGCCGGATGGATGAGGAGCTGCGAGAGCAGATTTTTAAGGACATTTATGACGATTCAATGTGGCTTATTAACGTTGTAGAAAATCTTCTTGCAGTTACGCGGATTGACAACGGGCAGATCCGGTTAAATATATCCACCGAGCTTGTGGACGAGATTATTTCGGAGGCAATCTCGCACGCAAAGCGAATCAGCAACACACACCATTTTGATGTGCAGACAGAGGATGGAATTATTTTGGTGGATGTGGACGGCAGGCTGATTGTACAGGTGATGATTAACCTGCTCGACAATGCAATCAAGTATACGCCGAATGACGCAACGATTTGTGTAAAAGCAGGCATTGCGGATGATATGGCACAAATACAGGTTATTGATGACGGACCGGGGATTCCGAAGGAAAGCAAGCCGTATATTTTTGATATGTTTTATACGGTAAACAGCGGCGTCGCAGACAGCAGACGGAGTCTTGGGCTTGGTTTATCACTTTGCAAGTCAATTGTTCAGGCACATAATGGTACGATTATGCTTGAGGACAACGAACCGCATGGTTGTATATTTACGATTCGGTTACCAATCGGAAAGGTAAAGGACTATGAACAAAATACAGATTTTGGTTGTTGAGGACGACGCACCGATTCGAAACCTCATTACAACAACACTCAAAATAAATGAATATCAAAGCATTACTGCTATGAGCGGGGCTGCGGCGCTCATGGAAATTACATCGCATAATCCGGATATTGTTCTGCTTGATTTGGGATTGCCGGATATCGACGGAATTGAAATCATCAAAAAAATCCGTGAGTGGAGCAATTTACCGATTATTGTAATCAGTGCGAGAAGTGATGACCGCGATAAGGTTGAGGCGCTTGATGCAGGTGCGGATGATTATCTGACCAAACCGTTTTCCGTGGAGGAGCTGCTTGCAAGAATCAGAGTTATGCAAAGAAGAATTGCTTTGATGCAGGAAAGTACCCCGGGAAATTCGGTCTTTACAAACGGCGCATTAAAGATTGATTATGCGGCCGGAACTGTCTATTTGCAAGACATCGAGGTGCATTTGACACCGATTGAATACAAGCTCTTGTGCCTGCTTGCACAAAATATCGGCAAGGTGCTGACACATACCTTTATCATGCAAAATGTATGGGGGGCATCTTGGGAAAACGATGTCGCATCCCTTCGTGTATTTATGGCAACACTTCGAAAAAAAATAGAGAAATCACCGGATGGACCGCAGTATATTCAGACGCATGTCGGGATTGGATATCGGATGCTGAAAATTGAGGGATAGGATTCGGGTGCCCAAATGGAACACGAGATTATATGATTGATTGGCAATATTCAATTTATGATTGGATATTGCCGTTTTTTTTGCTATAATTGAGAAAAATGAAAAGTAGAACCTGTCGGATATGAAGAGAGGCTTCGTAGTAGCAAGGGGTGTTTTATGAAGAAAAAAATAGGTTTGCTGATAGGAATAATTATTATTGCTTTTATAGGTGTAATTTGCTTTTTATTTGTTCACAAGAAGTTGGTTGAAGAAAAAATAAAAATGGCGATTCTTCGAAACGATAACGAGTATTTTGCGGATCATCTTGGAATAACGGGAGATTTTACATATAGTGATAATAAGGTTACGGTTAATAATCGTTATATTGATGAAAAAGGATTAAAGATCAATATTGCATATTACAATTTATTTCATGATAATAAATTATCATATGATGATTTGATTCGAGAATATGATGCTTTTTGTGAAACCGGCGATAAAGAACAGTGTGAAGATTTGTCGTTATTTTGCGAGTATGGAAACGGTGGAAATCATGGTGAATGTGGAGTTTTTCGTACCTATGTGTCAACTTGTTTACACGAGAAAGGATATGATACTGTAAATCCGTCTGATACAGAACTTGAAGAAGCCATTAAGTATGCTACTGAAAAATTTCTTGATGAAAGAGTTGATGAATAGTGTCACGAAATTAATGTAACAAAAAAATGCAACATACAATTACAACTATTGAAGAGGAAGGTCGACAAGAAATAATACAATCATTAAAACATCTATGGAAAAAAGGAGAATGAAAAGATATGAAAAATGACGTGGTGGAAGTAGTAGCAAAAAGGTCTGGCGTCCGAAGGGAATCCACCCTAAAATTAGGCGCTTACAATAAAAACAATGCATTAGGGTCAGTGTCTCAAGAGACAGGTAATGGCGGAACATTACCTGTGAAAGTGTTTTTGTAGACACTAAAGTATAAGATAAAAGCGAGGTATATACAATGAGAAAAATAGGAAAAAGATCAAAAGGGGCTGGGGTATTGTTGCTTATTCTTCTCGGGATAGGTTTTTTGCTTTTAAGTAGTGACAAAGTTGAAGTGAGTTCAAGGTATCTTTCGGCATGTGTAAGATATCTTACAGCAGTGGGAATTCTGATGATTCTTTACCTTTTAACGCCAGCATGGATTTGTGTTGATACAGAAAATAATACTCTTGTTTTACCAAGGAAAAGGGTTATTCCTATTGATGAAATCACTCGAGTTAAAGCAACTCCAACGGCTTTAGGTAATTCTGATGATAGAACAGGAGTATTAGTTATTAAAGCAGGTAAGAAAATTGTTATTGGATGGTATATCAAAGAATGTACAGTCGTGCAGTTGGATATTGAAGATTTAAAAAAAAAAAACAGAAGGGAAAAAAATTGAAGAAATAGCATCCCAAAAGCTTGCTGTGGAAGCATTGTAAGTGGATAATGTAGCGGAAACACGTATCAATAAAGCTGACAGATGCAAGAAAAATATAAATTGGTCCATAAAATGGAGCATGCTGATTCGTATATATCATAAACACACTCATTGGTGTGTAACACGAGGGAAATAAACCTTAATGTGCAGATGAAATATACGGAGTGATGCATGCTCTTTTATTGCGTTTTTATTGACATTTTTTCGTGATGCGATGATAATAAAAGGGTGGAAAGCCGGCTGGTATTTTCATGCATAATGAAAAGAGTAAAAAGAAGGAAAACAAGAGGGTTAATACTTATGCAACAGGATGCAATCAGTGCAGTCGAACTGCAACAGGCAACAGCGACAATCAACAATATTTTGGGGTATTACAATAGTAAGGTGGTAGGTCAGCCTTTCCTTGGTGCGGCGATCTTAGTTTCCATGATGTCAAACGGACATATTTTGATGGAATCGGTACCGGGACTTGCAAAGACGACAGCTGCCAAGGTTATGACAGATGCTGTCAATGGAACATTTTCAAGAATCCAGTGTACACCGGATTTGATTCCGAGTGATATTATTGGTACGCAGATTTATAATGCGATGACAAATAGCTTTGAAAATAAGCTCGGCCCGGTTTATGCCAATTTTGTTTTACTGGATGAGATTAACCGTTCCAGTGCAAAAACACAGAGTGCGATGCTTGAGGCGATGCAGGAGCATTCGGTAACGATTGGTGGACAAAACTACAAGATGCCGGATGTATTTGTCGTGATCGCAACACAAAATCCGATTGAGCAGGAGGGTACGTATGTGCTTTCGGAGGCGCAGCTTGACAGATTCTTACTGAAGGTAAAGCTTGATTATCCAAATCCTGCCTGCGAGATGGAAATATTAAATCGTATTGAAAACGGTACACTGTCGGACAGCCGTGCAGTTGCAAGTATGCAGGATATGGTTTTTTTACAAAATTTAAGAAAACGTGTTTATGTCGATAATGCCATTAAGAAATATATCGTAGATATTGTTCAGGCAACCAGAAATGTAGACAAGTTGCTTCCGCCGGAGCTTGCACAGTATGTGCGTATGGGGGCCAGTACAAGAGCTGCCATTACATTTATGGAGGCTGCAAAAGCAGTTGCAATCATTAACGGCAGAGGCTATTGCACACCGGATGATGTGAAAACGATTCGATACGCAGTACTCGGACATCGTATCAGTCTTAACTTTGCTGCAATTGCTGACGGCGTGACGGAGGAACAGATTATTGATGCAATTATAGGAGTGGTTCCGACACCATGAGAATGAAATATGTTTCAAAGATACAGGCAAATTTAAGCAGCTATAACGTGATTCATACAAACAAGGTGACAAACTGTGTTTTGGATGGTTCCTATACATCGGTTTTCAAGGGCAAAAGCATGAACTTTGACGAGCTTCGTGAGTACGTCATGGGTGATGATGTCAAGGACATTGATTGGAAGGCGACCTCAAGGAGCGGGAAGGTTTTGGTTCGTCAGTACATTGCTGAGAAAAAGCACAACATTATGTTTGTGTTTGATACGAACAGACGTATGCTTGGCAAGTCCAAGGATGGGACGGAAAAACGCGAGCTTGCGATTATGGCAGCAGGCACGCTTGCGCTGTTTGTCAATCGAAACAGTGATTATATCGGAGCAACGTATGCGACGGAAAAAGGAATGCAGCAGTTCACGTTCAAGACGGGGCTTGCTAATATTGAGCTTATGTTACAGGATTTTGATAAGTCCGTGACGATGGATAATCACACAGATGTAAATCGTGCCCTTGAGTATATTATCCGTAATTTCAAGCGTCGAATGGTCATTGTGATTGTGACGGACCTGGAAGGTGTATGTAAGATTTCGGAGCCCAATCTTAAGCGTCTTAAGGTTATGAATGACGTATTGATGATCCGAGTTTTGGATGCAGAGCTTCAAGGGGATAAGCTGTTTGATTTGGGTGAGGACGCATATCTGGAGGATTTTTATGCGAAGGATCGACGTCTTTTGAAAAAGCTTAAGGAAGAAACGCAAAGACTCCGTCAGGAATGTGAAAATAAGTTAAATCATTATGGGATTGCATGTGCGGAGATTGATAACCTTACCAATATGGAACGAGAAATCAATCATATGCTTGCAAAACATAAATTCGAAAAGAGGTAGCTATGAAATTGGATGCGGGGAAAATCACGGTAGAGATGCAGGACAATTACAGGTATGCATTTCTTCCGTTGATTCTGTGTGCGATTTTTGTTGTGATTGTACTTTTTGCCATCTATTTCCTTTTCAGAAAGAAACCGGAAAAGAAGATAGAAATTGATGGGGAAAAAGCATGGCGCGCGCTCACAGAACAGGAAAAATATAATTTGAAGATGAAATATTTTGCCATGCTGGATGAACTTGATGTGAAGGTGCAGACCGGACAGATTTCCATTCGTTATTGCTATCAAAAGTTAAGCAAATATGTGAGAGAATTTGTTTCGGAGATTACCGGTGTCAAGGTCAGCAGATGCACGCTGAATGATATCCGGTATATGAATATGCCGATGCTTGCCGGCTTGATGGAGGAGTATTATGCCGTTGAATTTGCAAAGGTGTCAATGGGGGATGCGCAGGCGGCAATCGGCAGAACAAAGAGGGTAATTGAAGTATGGAATTAAAATATGGCTATCTGGTGATTGCGAGTATTGCTGTCTCGGTGATTACATTGATTTTACAAGTTCTTCTCCGTAAACGTACAAAAAGCTATGGACAGGGAGAAAAGATTTACAATATGGCGTTTATGGAAAATCATCCATATTTGAAGCGCAGAAAACGATTGCACAAAGTGCTTTCCGTTCTTACGGTATTGTGCCTTGCAACAGGTATTACAGCGACCGGCGTTTTGGCGGCGAGACCGTTCAAAAGCCGCGTAGAAAAGGAAAACAAATATGCCAGAGATATCATTCTTTGTATGGACATTTCGACAACGGTGGATGAAATGAACAAGACTCTGACAGGGGAGCTTATTGAGACAGTACGTTCTCTAAAGGGGGAACGATTCGGAATCGTTATCTTTAATACTTCACCGGTTTTGGTTTGTCCGCTTACGGATGATTATGAGTTTGTAATTGAGCAGCTTGAAAACATCAATAAGGCACTCGAGCTTCGAATCAAGGTCGAGCAGAATGGTATTTGGGATGATGATTATTTTTACTGGAACGAATACATATCCGCAGGAACCTTAGTCGGAAATGAAGAACGCGGAAGTTCGATTATCGGAGACGGGCTGGCGTCTTGTGTTTACCATTTTTCCAATCGTGAAAAGGATCGGACGAGGCTTGTTATTTTCACTTCAGATAACGAAGTATACGGTACGGAAATTTATGATTTGCCTGAGGCTGCCGAGCTTTGTAGGGATAACGATATTACGGTATATGGAATCGGTACAGAGATTATGGCTACAGCCGATATGGAAGAAATGAAGGCGTCGGTGGAGCTTACAGGAGGAAAGTTCTATTTAGAGGAAAACGAGGATACATTTTCTAATATTATCGATGATATTCAGAGTCACAGTTCATCTTTAGTCGAAGGGGACACGTATATTATCGAGACGGATTATCCGAAAATGGCATTTCTTGTTGCTTTGGTTGCGACGGTGTTGATGTTTCTAAGTATTCGAATATTAAAAAAATAGAGGTTGTTATGACTATAAATCCAATTATTCCAATATGGCTGATGGCAGTAATTTCGGTGGGAATGCTTCTTTGCAAGCGCAAGGGCGTGTTTGCATATATTCGCCAGATTATTATCGTCATATTGCTTTTTATCATTAATTTAAGACCGATGCTCCCGGGGAGAGCCAAAAAGTCGGGGCAAACGCGTACCGATACGCAGGTGCTCTTTGTCATTGATAATACGATTAGCATGCTTGCGGAGGATTATAACGGAAACGGGCGCAGAATTGATGCGATGAAGGAAGACTGTACATATATGGTAGAGGAGCTTCAAGGGGCAAGATTCAGCATTATTACGTTCCACAATAAGGCCGGTATTCTCTCGCCGTTTACAGATAATTTTGAGCACATCGAGAATTCCATTTCCGCAATTAACCCGCCGGAACAGCTCTATGCAAGAGGAAGCTCGTTGAATCAACCGAAGGAGCTTATGCTTACCTCGTTAAAGCAGGCCAAAGAAAAGTCTGCCGGAAGGCTTATTGTATTTTTTATCAGTGATGGAGAGATTACGGATGGCAGTAAATTGGATTCCTACAGTGAGCTTGCAGAATATATTGACGGCGGCGCTGTACTTGGCTATGGAACGGATGAGGGCGGTATTATGCATGCCTATTCTTTCTATGACGGAAATTATGATGAAGAGGTTACGGACTGGACAAGCTACCCGTCTAAGCCGGCGGTTTCAAAGCTTGATGAGGGAAATTTAAAGCAACTGGCACAGGATATGGGAATTTCCTATGTGCATATGACAAGCAGAGATAAAATTAATTCTGTTCTAACCGAAATTAAGCAAAATCAAAATGTTGAAATTATTTCGGAAGGTAGTGAAACTGAAAATGTGGCAGGTATTACAGATATTTATTATTATTTTGCAATGGGATTACTTGCAATGCTTGTTTTAGAAGCGGTTCTCAGTCTGCGTAAGAAATAAGGTGGGGTTTTTGTATGAAAAAGATTTTGACAGGCATCGGCGTCGTGATTATGACGATTGCCATTGTGCTTTTTGTACTGTTCCAAAGATATATTTATCATTACAATCGGGGCAATGAGTTTTTCGAGGAACAGCTCTATGAAAAAGCCATTGCCGAGTATGAAAAGGCTTTAAAAGGCTATGTGGCGCACCGAAAGGAATGTGATATACGGGTGAATATTGCACTGTCGATGGTTAAGCCGCTTAATTTGGAGCATTTGGACAAGCTTTCGGATGATGAAAAACAGGAATATATCGCGATTTTGGAAGGTGCGATTGATGTACTTGTGGAAGAAGAGTGTGCACATCGGGATGATGAAAACGGACACGATGAGGAGGCACAAAAGCTAAAGGACGAGCTGCAAGCAATTATTGATGAGTTAAAGAGCAAGCCGGAGCAGCAAGATCCGCAACAACAGGATCCACAGCAACAACAGGATCCGCAACAGCAACAGCCGGAGCAAAACGAACCGAGCGAACAGCAACAACAGCTGGAAGAAATCATGCAGCAGGGAACGGATGAGCATATTACGGGAGTCGAGCAGTCAGATCTGATGCAGGGCTACGACTATTATGATGGAGCCTGCTGGTGATGTTGGGGACGTTTCTTTTGTCACGAGGAGTGTCCCTGTGTCACATTATTTACATGCAATGAATAGGAGGAAAGAAAAATGGTTTACAAGGAGTTTCAAGGATTAAAGCTATCCGCACTCGGATTTGGTATGATGCGTTTGCCGGTAATTGATGGCAAGGATGATCAGATTGATGAAGAAAAAACAGCAGAGATTATCGATTATGCATACCAGCATGGGGTAAATTATTATGACACAGCATGGGGATATCATAGTGGAAATTCAGAACTTGTTTGCGGAAGGGTGTTGTCAAAATATCCGAGAGAAAGCTTCTATCTAGCATCTAAGTTCCCCGGCTATGACGTGTCCAATATGGACAAGGTAAAGGAAATTTTTGAACGTCAGCTGGAAAAGTGTCAGACACCATATTTTGATTTCTACTTAATTCACAATGTTAATGAAGAGAACATTGATCCGTATTTGGATGAAAAGTTCGGAATCTTAGAATATATGTTGGAGCAAAAGAAAAATGGCAGAATTAAGCATTTGGGTTTTTCGGCGCATGGTTCGATTGCGGTAATGAAACGGTTTTTGGAGGTTTACGGACCATACATGGAATTCTGCCAGTTGCAAATTAATTATATGGATTGGCATTTCCAGGATGCGGACAAGAAGTATGAGTTGATAACAAACGCGGGCATCCCTGTATGGATTATGGAGCCGGTTCGCGGCGGCAAACTTGCGACAATGCCGGCTGCGATGAAGGAGGAGCTTGCAAATCATCGTCCGGAGGAAAGCGAGGTCGGTTGGGCATTCCGTTTTACACAGTCTTTGCCGGAGGTAAAGGTAGTACTTTCCGGAATGTCTGATTTTGACCAGGTAAAGGATAATATCCATATTTGGTCGGAGGAGAAGCCTCTTTCTGATACAGAAAAGGAAACACTTCTTACACTCATCGATGAGGAGGTCAAGAAGGGAGCACTTCCGTGTACAGCATGTCGATATTGTACAACCTATTGTCCAAAGGGAATCGATATTCCGCAAATTATTTCTCTATATAATGAGCACAAAATTACCGGTGGCGGATTCATTGCACCGATGGTAATTAATTCTATGCCGGAGGATAAGCGGCCTGCTGCCTGTGTCGGCTGTCGCAGCTGCGAGAAGGTTTGTCCGCAAAATATCAAGATTTCAGAAATGATGCAGGATTTTACAGCGATGTTGTAGGGACGTTTCTTTTGTCACGAGGAGTGTCCCCGTGTCACGTTGTACATCTTTTGTTCTGGGAGGACAAGGATTTGGGCAAAAAAACAGGAACAAATTATAAAAGTAGATGCGCGATTTCAAATAAATGCGGTGGATGCCGGTTTATTGACATGGAATATGAAAAGCATTTGGCAAAGAAGCAGAACCATTTGCAGGAGCTGTTAAAGCAATATGGACATGTGGAAAAAATTATCGGTATGGAACATGCGGATCATTATCGTTGCAAGGTAAATGCAGCTTTTCAAAGACGAAAAGACGGCAGTGTCGTAGCAGGAGTTTATGAGGGTGGTACACACAATGTGCTGCCCTCAAAAGATTGTCTGATCGAAAATGCGTCTGCGCAGAAAATTATCGAAGATATTGGAATGATGGTGCGTTCGTTTAAGATTCCAATCTATGACGAGGATCGAAGGAGCGGTCTTCTCCGTCATGTGATGGTGCGCGTAGGTCTTTTTTCAAAACAAATCATGGTCGTACTTGTCACAGCAGGCCCGATGTTTCCATCAAAAAACAATTTTGTAAAAGTGCTCCTTTCAATGCATCCGGAAATCACAACGGTAGTACAAAATATAAATGAACGACAAACGAGCATGGTGCTTGGCAATCGCAATCGTGTTATGCACGGAAAAGGCTATATTGAGGATGTATTATGCAACAAACGTTTTCGCATTTCGCCAACGAGCTTTTATCAGGTGAATCCTGCACAAACCGAAATCCTGTATCAAACGGCAGTTTCATTTGCAGGCTTAACCGGTAAGGAACGTGTCATTGATGCATATTGCGGAACCGGGACAATCGGAATTGTTGCAAGTGACAAGGCAAAAGAAGTCATCGGTGTGGAAACAAACCGTGAAGCAACCGCTGATGCCGCCATCAATGCAAAAGTAAATGGTGTCAAAAACATCCGATTCGTTAACAAGGATGCAGGAGCATTTATGATTCAGATGGCGAACAACAAACAGACTTGCGACGTCGTTTTTATGGATCCGCCACGCAGCGGCAGCAGTCCGGAATTCCTGAAGGCGTTATCAATATTAAAGCCGAAGAAAATCGTGTATATCGCCTGTGGACAGGAGTCTCTGGCGCGCGATTTAAAAATCCTTACCGCACGAGGGGAATATAAGGTGGAGCGGATAGTAGGTGTGGACATGTTTCCTTGGACGGAACATGTAGAGACAATAGTTGCACTACATCGAACCGATATGTAAAAATCCTTGAGTTTAGGCACTTTGAGAGGTTTTTTAGGTTTGACCAGAGTGACCGAAAAACATACAAAAAGCAATTTCCGACGGTGTAAATGTGTTGGTTGTATTGGATAGCGTGTGTGGAAACACATCTAAACGGAAATAGATTGTTCAGAGCCAACATCGAAAACACGAACAATATCACATTATCATTCAACTGAATAAAAGTAGCGTGAGAGACCGTTCATTTTCAAGAAAATTGAAAGTGAGCGGTCTTTCTTTTGGTTAAAGGAGTCAGGTTTCGTGAGTAACGATTATATGCGTTGATGAAAGGAGCGATTGTATGGAAACGATTAAGAATGTATCTATCAGCGAATTGCATAGTTTTAGGAATCACCCGTTTAAGGTGGAGACCAATACGGAATTATGCGAGCTGATGAGAAGTATTGAAAAGGAAGGTGTGCTTGTGCTACTTCTGGTGAGGACGAATCCTTATGGAGATGGATTTGAGGTTATATCGGGACACCGAAGAAAGGAAGCAGCTCTATGGGCTGGGGAAACAGAGGTTCCTGTTGTCATAAGAGAGCTTGATGATGACCGGGCAGTTGTGGCGATGGTGGATTCGAATTTGCATCGGAATAATTTAAAGCCCAGTGAGAAAGCGTTTGCCTATCGTATGAAACTGGAGGCAATGAAGCATCAGGGGAAAAAGGTATTGGCAGATGATATAACTTTGGCTCAAGTTGAACCGAGGTCTGCCAAAAAGAATCCGGGAGGGCTTGTTTCCGGTGCTATGCGAAGTAACGAGTTGCTTGCAAAGCAGTCAGGGGAGAGCGTGGCTCAGATTAAAAGATATATCCGCCTTACCAATCTGATTCCTAAGATTTTGAATATGGTGGACGAAGGAAACATTGCTTTTACAGTGGCTGTGGAGCTTTCATATCTAAAGGAAGAGGAGCAGTACGAGCTTCATGCCATTATGGATTTGGAGCAGTGTACCCCATCTTTATCTCAGGCATGTCGCTTGAAGGTAATGAGCCAACACGGAACTTTGGATATGGATGCGATTTGTATGGTTTTGGAGGAAGAAAAGCCAAATCAGAGGGAGCAAATAAAGCTTCGTGCAGATGCATTGGCAAAGTATTTCCCTGAGGATTATACACCAAAACAGAAGACGGATTTAATCGAACGGCTTCTGAAGGAGTGGTATGAGACGCAGGAACACAGCAAGCAGGAAAGCCTTGGCAGCAGTTGTAACAGAGCAAGATAAAGGAATAGAGGTAGTAGCGATGAGCAGAGAATTATCAACTTATGAAGCAATGGGTGGTACTTATACAGAGGTGGATGGAGTGCTATATCCAGATATTAAAGTATCAGCCAGTGAAAGCATATGGCTGTGAAATTATTTATTTTATTATTGATAAAGGAAAGGTATTAGCCAAAAACGAATTATTGTTGATTTTGGCTAATACACATAGAGAGAGTTGCGATTTATATTCTAGTTCCATGTCCTCTTTTTCGATACTCTGTTGGAGCGTATCCCTTTTGCTTGCGAAACAGCCTGCTAAAATATAATTGGTTTTCATAACCTACAATGGATGATATTTCATTGATAGAATAATCGGTAGTTTCTAATAGTATTTGTGCATTATTAATTCGAAGGGATACAATGAACTGCATTGGTGTCTGTCCGGTATATTTTTTGAAATTTCGTATGAACCAGCTTACGCTCATTCCTCTTGAACTTGCATATTCGTCAATATTGATATCTTGATTGTAATTTTCATTAAAATAGCTTGTTGCGATATCCATTTCTTTATCCAGATATTCATTTTTTCGTATATGATCACGCTTAAGTTCCCGTTCAAATATGATAAATAAATGATGGAGCAGAAGTGTGAGCATTTCTTCGTAATTCATCTGGCACCTTTGCAATTCTAATATAATTCGTTTAAAGACACGTTCGTATTCCAATGAGGAACCTACTTGAAAAATGTGTTTATTATCTTGAAATCCGTATTTTCTTAAGATGTTTGTTACGTCACTTCCTGTAAAATGAATCCAATAGACTTCTGTTTTATCCTCCCCATAGTATTCATATTTCTGAAATTCTTTCGGACGATATAGTACAATATTTCCGGCCGGAACTATGGTTTCGTTATCAGGAGAATCAAAATGAAAATAGCCTTTTCCGGATGCTATATAAATGATTTGAAAATCGAATCTTCCTCTTGGACGATATGTTGGTAATTTAGGATGGGTCGTCAGACGATAGGTGCCACAACTTCCAATAACTAATGGTCGACTCTTATCTTTAAAATCCATATGTGAATTATTTAAGTAACCGGTATTAATATACATGTGTTCCTCCTTAATACAATCTGGTAATTCGAATTTCCTGTATTGTATCATTTTGTGCATATTCTGTCTATTCCTGTTCATAGATATTTTTTGCATGATAGGGTATTATATCAGCATAAAGTAAGGGAAGAGAATAAAGACAAAGCAACGAGTGGAAACGTTTTGTAAAAAATAATACATATTTTAAGGAGGGTTACAATATGATCGTGCCGCGTTACTATGAAAATTTAGAAATGTTACATGAAAACACCATGTCACCAAGAGCATATTATATCCCTGCATCTGTAAGGAAGGATGACTTGATTGAAAACAGAGAAAATTCTGACAGATTTCTATTATTAAATGGTGAATGGAATTTTAAGTATTTTGACAGTATTTATGAAGTGACAGATGTATTTTATGAGGAAGGATATGATATTTCTGAATTTGATAAGATTGCAGTTCCGGGAGTGTGGCAGATGGCAGGATACGACAGTCATCAGTATACCAATATCAGATATCCGTTTCCCTTTGATCCGCCATGTATCCCACAGGATATCCCGTGTGGAGCGTATGTGCATACTTTCACATATCAGAAAGAAGAAAAAGCTCCCAAGGCGTTTTTGAATTTTGAAGGAGTGGATAGTTGCTTTTTTGTTTGGATGAATGGAACGTATGTAGGATATAGTCAGGTGTCGCATGCAACAAGCGAATTTGATGTTACATCTGTATTAAAGGATGGAGATAACACAATTGCAGTTTTGGTGCTCAAGTGGTGCGATGGTTCTTATTTAGAGGATCAGGATAAGTTCCGTATGAGTGGAATTTTTCGAGATATTTATTTGTTAAAGAGACCGGAAAAAACAATTAGGGACTATCATATCACAACCCAAGTGACGAATGATATTGCAACCGTGAAAATGGATATCCAGTTTACGGACCCGGTTGAAACAAAAATTCAGATAGAAGATAAGTATGGAGCAATAGTTGCTAATGGAGAAACTGTAAAGGATGGAGTAATAGAATTTACGGTTGTAAATCCAATATTGTGGAATACAGAAAACCCATATCTTTATAAGGTGATTTTTACAACACCGGATGAGGTTATTGTGGATCGAATTGGATTCAGGACAATTACGATAAAGGATGCAGTAATTTATATCAATGGAGAAAAGATAAAGTTTCGTGGTGTAAACAGACATGATTCGGATCCTAAAACAGGTTTTGTTACCAGTGTTAATCAGATTAAGACAGATCTTACTTTAATGAAACAACATAATTTTAATTCAATTCGTTCCAGCCATTATCCAAATGCACCATATTTTTATCAGATGTGCGATGAGTATGGATTTATGGTCATTGATGAAGCTGATATTGAAGCACATGGACCATTTATGCTTTATCGAAAAGAAGATACTGATCAGAATCGTTTCCGTCGCTGGAATGAGAAGATAGCAGATGATCCGGCATGGGAAGGTGCTATTGTAGATCGAGTGCAACTGATGGTAGAAAGAGACAAAAATCGTCCATGTATAGTGATGTGGTCGATGGGGAATGAAAGCGCATATGGTTGTAATTTTGAGAATGCCTTGAAGTGGACAAAGTCATTTGATCCGGAGCGTATTACACAGTACGAGAGTGCAAGATATCGTAATTGTGATATCACGTATAATTATGATGATTTAGATTTATACAGTCGTATGTATCCGGCATTGTCAGAGATAGAAGAGTATTTAGAAAAAGACGGAAGTAAGCCATTTTTACTAGTGGAATATTGTCATAGTATGGGAAATGGACCTGGAGATTTTGAGGATTATTTCCAGATGATTCATAAGGATGACAGAATGTGTGGAGGATTTGTCTGGGAGTGGTGTGATCATGCCATTGCACATGGTGAGGCAGATAACGGAAAGACGATTTATCATTATGGTGGGGATCATGGTGAAATAGTTCATGATAGCAATTTCTGTATGGACGGACTAGTATATCCGGATCGTAGACCTCATACCGGATTATTGGAATACAAAAATGTATATCGACCTGTAAGAGTTGTTTCTTATGATCAAGAAAGTGGAGAGCTTGTTCTTCATAATTATATGGATTTTGATAATTTGAAGGAGTATGTAGAGATTTTTTATGAAATGACGAATGATGGTTTGACGGTAGGTAAAGGCAAACTTTCCAACGTATTTGTAAATCCTCATGAAGATGGAAAGGTAAAACTTAAGTTACAGATACCATCAGAGGGAAAAGCATATTTGAAGCTTATATATCGTTTAAAAAAGGAAATTCCTCTTTTAGAAAAAGGGCACGTATTAGGATTTGATGAAATAAAGCTGTGCAATGAAGATGGTAGAAATCGTAAGGCTTTAGAGTGGTTAGAAAGAGAAGAAGCTATTGGTGATAATATCACAGTGAAGGAAAATGACACTGAAATTATTATACAGGCAAAGAAATTTTCATACACTCTGGATAAGAGAACAGGATTGTTTAACAGTATTCAGTTTGCAGGTAGAAATTATCTGAATCACCCAATGGAATTAAATATATGGAGAGCTCCTACAGATAACGATATGTATATTAAGCTGGACTGGAAAAAAAGCTCATTATGATGCAGCATATACAAGAGCATATACAACAGAGGTTCTTCAAAACCAGCACGGTGTCTTTATTATGGAACATTTAGCAGTGGTTGCTGATACGGTTCAGAAGATATTGGATATTGAATTAACATGGAGGATTACAGAATGTGGTAAGATTGCCGCGTCCATTGCGGTAAAGAAGGATGATGAATTTCCGGATCTTCCAAGGTTTGGAGTAAGATTGTTCCTTGATAAGAAATTAGATGAGGTACGTTATTTTGGAATGGGACCGCAGGAAAGCTACCGAGACAAACATCAGTCTGCCAGTCATGGATTATATCGTTCGAAGGTCTCTGATATGCATGAGGATTATATTAAGCCGCAGGAAAATGGAAGCCATTTTGATTGTGATTATGTTGAACTTGCGAATAGCCAGTTTGGTCTTACAGTAGTAGCCGAAAAATCATTCTCATTCAATGCTTCTGGATATACGCAGGAAGAACTTGAAAAAACAGCACATAATTATGAACTGACAGAATCAGACAGCACAGTTCTTTGTATTGATTATGCAATGAATGGAATTGGTTCTAATAGTTGTGGACCGGTTGTGTTGGATGCATACCGATTTAGTGAAGAATTATTCCAGTTCCGGTTTGAAATGGTTCCGTTTGTAAAGGAGTAATATGATTAACAAAGGAGAGATTCTTATGGAAGAAAAGAAATATTTAAAGTGGTATAACAAAGTGGGGTATGGTTCCGGTGACATTGCAGGAAATGTAGTATATGCATTTTTAACATCGTTTATCATGGTATATTTGACTGACACAGTTGGATTGGCATCCGGAATTGTGGGAACATTGATAGCATTTTCCAAGTTGTTTGATGGTTTTACGGACATCTTTTTCGGATCCATGATTGATAAGACACACAGCAAACTTGGAAAAGCAAGACCTTGGATGTTATATGGATACGTAGGATGTGCAATTACGCTGATAGCCTGTTTTGCAATTCCAACCAGTCTTGGAAAAACAGCACAGTATGCATGGTTCTTTATCGCATACACACTTTTAAATGGTGTATTTTATACAGCAAATAATATTGCATATTCTGCACTTACATCATTAATTACAAAGAACAGTAAGGAACGTGTGCAGATGGGTTCCTACCGTTTTATCTTTGCATTTTCAACAAGCCTTTTGATTCAGGCGATTACAGTTGGATTTGTAGATTTCTGTGGTGGAGATGCAGCTGCCTGGAGACTTGTGGCAATTATTTATGCAGTGATTGGTTTGATTTCAAACACAATTTCTACATTGTCTGTTAAAGAGCTTCCAGAGGAAGAGTTAAATGAAGGAAAGTCAACCGGTGAGGAAGAAAAGTATGGACTTGTGCAGGCGTTTAAGTTGCTTGTTAAGAACAAATTCTACTTAATGATCTGTGGCACATACATTTTACAGCAGTTATATAGTGCGATGATTGGTGCAGGTATTTACTATATGACATGGGTATTAAAGAATAAAAATCTGTTTGGACAGTTTGCATGGACGGTAAACATCCCTCTTATTATTGCACTTATCTTCACCCCAACATTAGTGGGTAAGTGGAAAGGTATGTACAAGCTTAATAAGAGAGGTTATTTACTTGCAGTAATTGGCAGAGCATTAGTTGTAGTAGCAGGATATATGGGAAGCATTCCTTTAATGATGGCATTTACAGCTGTTGCAGCATTAGGTCAGGGTCCATGGCAGGGCGATATGAATGCGGTAATTGCTTCATGTTCTGAATATACGTATCTTACACAGGGCAAGCGTGTAGATGGTACAATGTATTCTTGCACATCTCTTGGAATTAAGCTTGGCGGTGGTATCGGAACTGCTGTTGTAGGCTGGATGTTAGAGCTTAGCGGCTATGTAGGAACAAATGCAGTTCAACCTCAGTCAGCACTTAATATGATGCAGTTCATGTATTTGTGGTTACCACTCATATTCGATGTATTGATTTGGTTTATTCTTTCTAAGATGAATGTTGAAGAAGCAAATGAAAAAATAAAAAAAGAAAAAGGGATAACAAAACAAACTGCACAGTAAAAGGGCAGTGACTTACAGCAAAGGGCATTGTCATAATTGAATAGACAATGCTCTTTATAAATACAGGAGGAAGGTGAATTATATGATTATAGATGAATTAATGTGTCAATTTAGTTCCGGAACATATGATGAAAGACTTATGGACATATATGTGGATGATAATAAGCTTAATTACCAGAAACAACGATATGTCAGTGCATTGAGAAATTATATGGAAGAGTTTGGCTTTGATGATGTTGAAATCTACAGTGCACCGGGAAGAAGTGAGGTAGGTGGAAACCATACCGATCATCAGAATGGAGAAATCCTCGCAGCGTCAATTAATCTGGATGCCATTGGTATTGTGAAAAAGACAACGGATAATAAAGTAACTATCCTTTCCAAGGGATATACATTGATTACTATTTCACTAGATAACCTTGAGATGCAGGAGGAAGAAAAAGAGACAACAATCGCACTAATAAAGGGAGTGCTTGCAGGATTTGTAAATCATGGATATAAAATCGGAGGATTTAAGGCATATATCACAAGTGATGTACTGATTGGAGCTGGACTTTCTTCCTCAGCAGCGTATGAGACTCTTATTGGAAATATTTTGTCCGGCTTATATAACGATATGAGTGTTTCGGCAGAAGAAATTGCAATCATTGGTCAGTTTGCAGAGAATGTTTATTTTGGAAAGCCATGTGGATTGATGGATCAAATGGCTTGCTCTGTCGGAAATCTGGTTCATGTTGATTTTGCAAATCCGAGGGAACCAAAGGTTGAAAAGGTAGCTTTTGACCTTAATAGATATGGATACAGTTTGTGTATTACGGATACAAAAGGTTCTCACGCGGATTTGACAGCAGACTATGCATCGATTCCGGAAGAGATGAAGAAGGTTGCTGCTTTCTTTGGAAAGGAAGTACTTCTTGGCCTTTCGATAGATGATATCCTTGATAATATTTCAAAATTAAGAGAACTGGTTGGAGACAGAGGCGTTCTTAGGGCAATTCATTTTATAAGAGAAAATGAGAGAGTGCAGAAGGAAGTTGCAGCACTTTCTAATGAAGATATTGCAGCATTTTTGAAAAATGTAAAAGCATCCGGTAATTCTTCTTATAAATATCTGCAGAATGTATATTCCAATGCAGATGTGCAGCATCAAAACGTTTCAATTGCTCTTGCAATCAGTGAAGATTTCTTAGGTGATAATGGTGTTTGCAGAGTACATGGTGGAGGATTTGCAGGAACAATTCAGACATTTGTGAAAAATGAAGCGGTGGCAGAGTACCAGAAGAAAATGGATAAAGTATTTGGTCAGGGTGCATGTAGTGTGTTGAAAATTAGAAAATATGGTGGAATGAAGGTTTTGTAAGGGAGGGATGACAAATGAGTAGTATATTAGTATTAGGTGGTGCAGGATATATTGGTTCACATACCGTATATGAATTAATTGATGCAGGAGAAAATGTGGTTATTGTTGACAACCTTTTAACTGGTTTTAAAGAAGCGGTCCATCCGAAAGCAAAGTTTTATGAAGGAGATATCAGGGACAGAGCATTTATGGATTCTGTATTCGAAAAGGAAGATATTGATGGAGTAATTCATTTTGCTGCAAGCTCTCAGGTTGGCGAGAGTATGAAGAATCCACTTAAGTATTACAGCAATAATCTTTGTGGCACAGAGGTTCTTTTGGAAAGCATGGTTGCACATGGTATTGATAAGATTGTGTTCTCATCCACGGCTGCAACGTATGGAGAACCGGAAAGTATTCCTATTCTTGAGACAGACAGAACGCTTCCGACTAACTGTTATGGAGAAACAAAGCTTTCCATGGAAAAGATGTTTAAGTGGACATCAAAAGCACATAATTTACGTTTCGTTTCACTTCGATATTTCAATGCGTGCGGAGCACATCCGAATGGAAAGATCGGGGAAGCTCATAATCCAGAAACTCATCTGATTCCACTTATTTTACAGGTTCCAAACAATCAAAGGGCATATATTTCTGTATTTGGTAATGATTATGATACAAAGGATGGCACATGTGTCAGAGACTATATCCATGTAAATGATTTAGCACAGGCACATATCTTAGCCATGAAGTATTTAAGAAATGGCGGAAAAAGTGATATCTTTAATCTTGGTAATGGTGTCGGATTTACGGTTAAGGAAGTCATTGAGACTGCAAGAAGGGTAACAGGGCATGCAATTCCTGCAAAGGAAGAAGCTCGTAGAGCCGGAGATCCGTCTACACTGATTGCTTCCAGTGATAAGGCAAAAAGTATACTTGGCTGGAATCCAAAGTATGCAGATTTGGAGACGATTATTGATACTGCCTGGAGATGGCATAAGGGACATCCGAACGGATATCAGACAGTATAAGGAGTGTGATTGTTTATGATTAACAGATTAATAAATGAGCTTGTACAGTACGGCATCAGTAAACATCTGGTTGAGGAAGATGACCGGGTATATGTGACAAACCGTCTTCTTGAATTATTCGGGCAGATGGAATTTTCTGAAGAAATCACAGAGGAAAGACCGCTTGCTGAGATTTTGGAGGATATGTGTACTTATGCATTTGAAAATGGAATGATAGAAGATGATTCTGTAACAGTGACAGACTTATTTGATACAAAAATTATGGGACTTCTTACTCCGGCTCCTTCTGTAGTACGAAAGACCTTTTATGAACTTTATAAGACAAATAGCAAATTGGCGACAGATTACTATTATGAGTTTAGTAAAAGAACAAATTATATTCGTATAGATCGTATTGCAAAGGATGAAAAATGGGTAACGGAAACACCTTATGGTCCGATTGATATTACTATTAATCTTTCAAAGCCGGAAAAGGATCCGCGGGATATTGCAAAAGCCGGGCAGGCAAAGAAGTCGGGATATCCAAGCTGTCTGCTTTGTATGGAAAACGAAGGTTATGCAGGTCATATTTCCCATCCTGCAAGACAGAATCACAGAATTATTCCAATAAAACTGGATGGACAGGATTATTTTTTACAGTATTCTCCTTATGTGTATTACAATGAGCACTGCATTATTTTCAATAAAGAACATACACCGATGAAGATTGACAAAGCAGTATTTAAGAAGATTTTGGAATTTGTGAAGCTGTTTCCACATTATACAGCTGGTTCTAATGCAGATTTACCGATTGTAGGTGGCTCTATTTTAAGTCATGATCATTTTCAGGGTGGCAGATATGTATTTGCCATGGCGAAAGCTCCGTATGACAGAACTTTTACTTTGCCGGGATATGAAGACCTGACAGCAGGCATTGTAAAATGGCCGATGTCAGTGATTCGTCTTCAGGGAAAAGATATTGACCAAATGACGCAGGCTGCAGATCATATTTTGACTTTATGGAAATCTTACACAGATGAGGCAGCTTTTATTTTCAGCGAGACAGATGGAACACTTCATAACACGATTACACCGATTGCAAGAATGCACGGTGGTTTATATGAGCTGGATTTAGTGCTTAGAAATAATATTACAACAGATGAGTGCCCATGGGGAGTTTATCATCCGTCAGCAGACTTGCATCATATTAAGAAAGAGAATATTGGTCTGATTGAGGTCATGGGGCTTGCGGTGCTACCGGCAAGACTAAAGAAAGAAATGTTACTTCTTGAGGAATACATTCTTACTAAGAGGGATATCAGAAGCAATGAAGAAATTGAAAAACATGCAGACTGGGTGGATGAATGGATTAATAATTATGAAATCTGTAGGGATAATATTCATTCCATTTTACAGGATGAAATCAGTAAGGTATTTGTGAAGGTGTTAGAATGTGCTGGTGTCTATAAGAGGACGGAAGAGGGGCAAAAAGCATTTGATAGGTTTGTTGATATCCTTTAATTCGATATAAATAAAAAAGGACCATTTCACATTTGTGAAGTGGTCTGCTTTTTGAATATTCAGTTTTCACAAATAGTCCCTTTTAGCTGATTATGCATGATATACATGATTGAAATATGCTTCATAAAAAGCTAAAAGGTTGTTCATATAGATTTTGAAATTCTTCATTTGTATAATCCGCCTTTCTGCGAAAGGCACCAATGCGTCATGAAACTGGT
>JAUNJN010000051.1 GCA_030533235.1 Eubacteriales bacterium
ACTATATCAAGGAAAGGAAGTTGATTTTATGCCGAATATATTACCTGTATCAGATAAAAGGAATTATAATGAAGTACTGAAAAATTGTCAGGTTGGAGAAACCGTGTTTTTGACCCAAAATGCTAGAGGCAAGTTTGTGGTTATGGACTTTGCGGACTATGAGCGTGAAAAATGCGAAAAGAAGCTACTCATGAAGCTGCAGGAAGCAGAAAGAGCAGTTAAGGATGAAAGCGCCTGGATGAGTTTAGATGAACTGAAGAAATCTGTCGGGGTATAGCTTATGATGAAATTACGGATTAACCCTATTGTAGCAGAGGACTTGAAGAATATAAAAGAGTATATTGCTGAAGATAATGAAGAAATGGCAGTAAAGACCATTCAGGAGATATATGCTTGAATTGAGAACATTCAGCAATTTCCGTACATGGGAGCTGATCTTGCTAAAAGGGTCAGCTTCCGAACGGATTATAAATATGTGATTTGTGGGAATTATGTTGTACTGTATAAGATTGGAAATGCATTTTATTTGAAATTCTCCGACAATCACTCTATACACGTGATATACAACCGATCTCAAAACCCAGTAAAACTGCAGACACCTTAGAAGATGCTATGTTAGCTCAGGGTGTGTGCTAATCATTGCGCATATCGTAAAAGTAAGAGCTATCAAATGTTTTAGATAATTAGAAAAACGGTGCCATTGCAGGTTATCTGCATGGTGCCGTTTTTGTTGTTATTGCATTTTTGCATGAAGAGGACGTTTTCTTTTGTTTTTTTGTGCGAAAATACAATTGAAATCGACACAACGGCTCGATATAATTTAGGAAAATGTTCATATTGGGGGATATGAGCATAGAATAGAATGATTTGGATGGATTGATTTGATTTCGTATGAAAGGAGAAATTATGTCGTACGTAGAATATGAAAAAGCGCAGAAGCTTGGCTTGAAGGCATTCAAGGCTGCGGTTGCAAAAGGGGAAAATGAATATTTGCCGGTGTTGGATGAGATACTGGAAGGGGTAGAGATTCAAAGTGAAGTGAATCTTGGTCTTGTCCAGATACCGATTGATCAGATTGTCGGTACGAGCAATGTGGGCAGAACATATTCGTTTGCAAACAATTTTATGCCGATTTTGAATTACCGTACCGAATTTGGGGCGAAGTGGGGCGAACTATATGACAGTCAGATTGAGGAAGGGATTCGTGAACCGATTAAGGTATTTGAGTATCTGAATAAGTTTTATGTCGTTGAAGGGAATAAACGAGTTTCCGTTATGAAATTCCTGGGAGCTGTCACAATCCCGGGCGTGGTTACACGTAAAATCCCAAAGCTTACGGATGATCCGGAAATTCGAATCTATTATGAATTTCTGGAATTCTATAAACTTACTGAGATTAATTATTTGCATTTTAGCGAAGAAGGCTGCTATAAGCGGTTGTTGGAACTTACATGCGAGGATGTGACAGCTGTATGGGATGAAGATCAAAGAAAGGATTTTGGCTCCGCGCATCATAATTTTTGTACGGCGTTAAAGTCGCGCGGTGGCGAAAAGCTTCCAATCGAAAGCGGCGATGCATTTCTGATTTTTATAGATATATATGGTTATGAGAATATCAAGGACCTGACCGGCAATGAAATGAAGGGAAAGGTGGACCTTCTCTGGGATGAGTTTAAGGACGAATCCAAGGGGCAGGAAATTGAGCTTCGTATGGAACCGTCCAAGAAGGGGCGGAAACGTCTTATGGAGTATTTCAAAGCACCTGCACCGAAGGTGGTTGATGTTGCATTTATCTTTGATAAGGACCCGAAGGAATCCGAGTGGCTGTATGGTCATGAGCTCGGACGTTTATATTTGGAGGAAACATATCCGGATAGATTCCAGACGATGAGGGTTATTGATGTAAAGACCGAAGAAGAAACGATTGATGCGATAGAGAATCTGATAGAGGAAGGCATTCAGATCATATTTACAACCTCTTCCAGACAGGCTGCGGCCAGCGTCAAGGCAGCAGTGAATCACCCGAATGTTGTTGTCATGAATTGCTCACTGAATACATCCTACAAACTGATACGAACCTATTATGCGCGGTTGTATGAAGTAAAGTTTTTGGCAGGAATGATTGCGGGTTCGCTTTCTCCAAACGGAAAAATCGGATATCTGGCGGATTATCCAATCTATGGAATGACGGCGAACATTAATGCGTTTGCACTCGGGGCGCGTATGGTGAATCCAAAAGCAAAGGTGTATCTGAAGTGGACGACCGTAAAGGGTGTATCCAGAGAGCGTGTAATCGAAGAATTCAAGGCAAATGAAATATACTACGTATCCGACCAGACGATGATAAAGCCAAATGCCGCAAACCGTCAATTTGGATTGTATTGTATTGAAGGCGAGGAACCGGTTAATTTGGCGATGCCGATTTATCAATGGGGTGTATTCTACGAAAAGCTGATTGATGCTGTACTAAACGGAAGCTTCCAGCAGGAAGGAGAAAATGAAGATAAGGCAATCAATTACTGGTGGGGGCTTTCTGCAAAGGTTGTAGACATTATTTATTCAAAAAAACTGCCGGTTGAGACGCAGCGACTTGTTCAGGTGTTCAAGAAGCTACTGATGAAAAATGAGTTCCAGCCATTTGAGGGTGAGCTTTACAATCAGGAGGGGACGATTGTAAATGAACCGGACGAGGCGATGTTGCCGGAGGAAATCATGAAGATGGACTGGCTGCTTGACAACGTCAAGGGAGAGATTCCTGAGATTGAAGCATTACGTGATGAGGCGAAATCGATCGTTGAGTTGAAGGGCGTATCAGAAAACATATAATAAGGGGTTACTTGCCATATGAGGATTTTGTTACTTGCAGATGAAGAGTCAAAATACTATTGGGACTATTACGAAAAAGGAAAATTAGATGACATTGATTTGATACTATCTTGCGGAGATCTTGCACCACAGTATTTATCATTTATTGCAACCTTTTCTAAGGCACCGGTTCTTTATGTACATGGAAATCATGATTATTGTTATGAGGATACACCGCCGGAGGGCTGCATTTGTATTGATGACACGGTTTATAACTATAAGGGTGTTCGCATCATGGGACTCGGCGGATGCATGAGCTATAACTATGGGGCACATCAATTCACGCAAAAGGAAATGAAAAAACGTGCAAAAAAACTCCGTCGGAAGGTACGCAAGCAGGGAGGCATTGATATTTTGCTTACACATTCACCGGCGTATCATCTAAATGACAGTGTTGATTTACCGCATACCGGATTTGAGGCGTTCTTGGAAATCATGGATACATACAAACCGAAATTGTTTGTACATGGTCATGTGCATATCAATTACGGAAGGGATTTTAAACGTGAATCGGTTTATAATGAAACGCGTGTTGTTAATGCATACGAACGCTATATTGTAGAGATTTAACTTGTGTGGTATCAAATATTTTGCTATAATTTTTTATTGCATAGAAAATGTTTCGCACACTCGTGTGATTTGTTGAATGGAGGGGAAACCGCAGATGAAATACGATCGTTGTCCGAATTGTATGCAGTCGATATCAGGAGAAGAGGAGAAATGCCCGTACTGCGGGTTTGAAATTGCAAATTATAAAGAAAAACCAACCTGTCTTCGACCGTTTACTGTATTACAAAACAAGTATATGTTGGGGCGTGTGATTGGTGTCGGTGGATTTGGAATTACTTACCTTGGATGGGATCTTAATCTTCAAACTTACATTGCAATCAAGGAGTATTATCCGGAGAGCTTTGTGACGAGAAATACCGGTGGGGATAACCCACAGAATACCGTCATTGCCCAAGAAGCGCATAAAGATGATTATGACAAGGGGCTGAAACGTTATGTGGAGGAGGCTCAGAACTTATCAAAGTTCTACACACTCCCGGGTATTGTATCGGTTAAGGATTTCTTCTATGAAAATGGTACTGCGTATATCGTAATGGAATATATTAACGGTATCAACTTAAAAGAGTATTTAAATAATTCGGGAGGGAGACTTCCGGAGGCAACCGTGCTTGCGCTTATGAAGCCTGCCCTTGAGTCTTTGTTTACCGTACATAACGGTGGATTGGTTCATCGTGACATTAGTCCGGATAATATTATGGTTACGAGTGACGGAAAAATCAAATTAATCGATTTTGGTGCTGCGAGAGAAAATACTTCCACTGCAGATAAAACCTTCACCGTCATATTAAAGCATGGATATGCACCACCTGAGCAGTATTATGCAAAGGGCAATCAGGGACCGTGGACAGATATTTACAGCTTATGTGCAGCGATGTATAAGATGTTGACCGGTCAGGTGCCGCCAAACAGTATTGAACGTATGGATCAGGATGAATATGTTTCTCCGTCGTCGCATGGAGTTTCGGTATCTCAGCGTACAGAATACGTGCTTCGTAAGGGACTCGCAGTAAAGACAACTGATCGATATCAAAATATTGGGGAATTGCTTTCGGATTTATACGGAACAAGTCCGTTGAGTCCGATGATGCCACAGCAGCCGATGGTCAACAATGTGATGATGGGAGGCAATAGCGTTTCTCAGCAGTCTATGTATTTGGAAGAACCGAAGGTTGCACCACAGAAAAAGAAAGGTCTTGGGAAAGGGGCAATTATCGGAATTATTAGTGGTTCGGTTGCGGCAATTGCACTTGCAGTTGTTCTGATTGTTAACGGAAACCGTCCGTCAAAGGGGAAAAAGACGACAGAAGATTTGTCGACAAGCACTACGGAGGATGGCACAACAGAAGACGGCACAACATAAGAATGAAGTACCACATAAAATCCTTTTACAATAGATAATCCGATTTCAGTTCCGGAATACGCTTTTGTCTGGCCGGAATCGCTTTCCAATGATTGGCGTGATTATATGATTTCCATTGACGGAACGATTTATCAGTTCCCGATGCCGTATGCGGAATTTGCTTCTAAGGGCTGGGAATGTAACAGTGCTCCGACCAGCTTCTCCGCAGGAGAATGGGAGTCATTATATGTGGAAAACAATGGCGTTCAAATGACGGTTGTCGTTGTGAATTATAGTGTATCAGTTGGAACTCTAAATCAGTGTTACGTCATAGGTATGTCAATTGATCGTGACTACAATGAGGTTCGTTCCGATGCAGAGATTAAAATGGCCGGAGATGTAACACTCGGGGTATCTAATCTTGATCAAGTCAAGTCAAAATTGGGTGCGCCGGATAGTGTTTATACGGACGAGGAAGATGAGGAAGGATATACTTCTGTAGATTATTATGGCAATGACTGGGATGATGGTGTTGATTTAGTACTTCGCGGAGGTGTTTTAGAGTCAATTTCCATGTTGAATTCAAGTGTACCGCCGGCATTGCAGATTACAGCTGATCAGCTTGAGGAGCTTCCTCCGGAAATTAATTCACAGTATGTAGCACCGACCGGAGCGTCTGTGGATCGATTTGACCACATCTTTACGGTAGATGGTGTGTATTATCAGTTACCGGTACCATTTTCGGAGTTTGCTGCAAACGGATGGATACTGGGTGATTCTACTGCGGAATATATAGTTGGAGAAGGGGCAACTTCTACATATATGGAAAAGGATGGCAACAAGATTGAGATTGGGTTGGAAAACTACACGAGAAATGCAATCCGGCCGGAGTTTGGTATGGTAAAATACATATATGTTGAAAGCGATACTTGTTCTGCAGAGGTTATTTTCCCGGGGGGCATCATGCTTGGCAGTACAGGGGCAGAGATGGATGCTTTGTTTGGTGATTTAGGTGATGATGTGTATTATGTTGACAGAGAAGGCGATTATGCAAACTACTACAATGTATTTTATTATCCGGATAGTTCGTATACGGAGGGAGTATTTGTTGGAGCTACCGGAACAAAGGATGAAGATATTTTGAAGAGCCTTTCTTATGAATACATGGGACAATTCAAATAATACATCAGGAGGACGAAGGCGTATTCCTGATATTGAGGAGATGAAATTAGATGGCAGAAGTGAGATTTGACCAAATATTAGATGAATACGTGGATTTTTGTAACGAGGCGGGCAAGATCAATGTAAACTTATACGAAGAGTACAATGTAATGCGCGGACTGCGCGATTCGAACGGACGAGGCGTATTGACAGGATTGACGGAAGTGTCTGACGTGAAAGGTTTTGAAGTCGTTGACGGACACAGAATTCCAATTGACGGAGAATTGTATTTCCAGGGCTACGAAATCAAAGATCTTGTAAAGGGTTTTGACAACAGCAAATATGGCTATGAGGAAGCAACGTTTTTGTTATTGTTCGGTAAGCTGCCTTCCGAATCCCAGCTGGAAAGCTTTATTGAGGTACTTGAGGATTTACGTCAGTTGCCGGAGTCGTTTAACCGCGATGTTATTATGAAGGCACCGAGCCGTGATATGATGAATGTATTACAGAAGTGCGTGCTTACTTTATACACATATGATTCTGATCCAAACAACCTGGATATCCGTAATGTGTTGATGCAGTGTTTGAAGCTTATCGCACAGTTCCCGGTTATGGCGGCATACGGATATCAGGCATATCGTCATTACTATTTGGATAAGAGTCTTGTTATTCATCGCCCAAAGAAGGGACTTTCAACAGCCGAAAACATTCTGCGTTTGCTTCGTACAGATGGTAAATATACAGAGCTCGAAGCAAAGGTGTTGGATGTATGTCTTGTGATACATGCAGAGCATGGTGGCGGTAATAATTCTACATTTACTACCCATGTACTCACATCTACCGGTACGGATACGTATTCGACGGTGGCAGCATCGCTTGGTTCCCTGAAGGGACCGCGTCATGGTGGTGCTAACATAAAGGTTCAGCAGATGTTTAATGACCTGAAGGAGCATGTCAGAGATTGGGAGAATGAGGATGAGCTACGCAGCTATCTGCTTGACTTGCTCGGAAAGCGGGCCTTTGATAAATCCGGATTGATTTATGGTATGGGGCATGCGGTATACAGCAAATCAGACCCGAGAGCAGTTATTTTGAAGCATTACGCAAAGATGCTTTCGGAGGAAAAGGGATTGGAACGGGAGTTTGCACTGTATGAACGTGTAGAACATATGGCAGCGGAACTCATTAGCGAGAACAGACGTACATTCAAGGATGTATGTGCAAATGTTGATTTTTACAGTGGATTTGTATATTCCATGCTGAAGCTTCCAATGGAAATTTTTACGCCGATTTTTGCCATCTCTCGTATATCAGGGTGGTCGGCGCATCGTATAGAAGAGTTGGTAAATAACGGAAAGATTATTCGACCTGCATACAAGTTTGTAGGTGAGCATAAGGAATATTTACCGATTGAAAAACGTGATTGGTAATTGTTTTTAAGCACCCATAATAGGCGGACTTGTTAAATCCCACCCAAAGGGTGCTTATGTCGTCTGTAGCGTAACAGGATTATTATATTTGGTAAAGAGGGAATATTATGTGGATTGCAAAGGACTGGAAGGACTATGAGGTCATTGACTGTTCGATGGGAGAAAAACTGGAACGATGGGGAAAGTATATCCTGCTTCGACCGGACCCGCAGGTTTTATGGAATACACCAAAAGACCATATGGCATGGAATCAACTAAACGGACATTATCACCGCAGTAATAAAGGAGGCGGGGAATGGGAGTTTATGAATTTGCCGGAGCAGTGGAGTATCAATTATAAAGAATTGACATTTAATCTCAAGCCGTTTGCATTTAAACATACGGGACTTTTTCCGGAACAGGCGACGAACTGGGATTGGTTTGGTGATTTGATTCGCGAGCAAAAACGTGAAATCAAGGTATTGAATTTGTTCGCGTACACAGGTGGTGCAACCTTGGCAGCTGCAAAGGCAGGCGCAATGGTGACACATGTGGATGCGTCAAAGGGTATGGTTGCGTGGGCAAAGGAAAATGCGGTTTCCTCCGGTCTTGCCGAGGCACCTATCAGATGGCTTGTGGATGACTGTGTAAAATTTGTGGAGCGTGAGCTTCGCAGAGGAAATCACTATGACGGTATTATTATGGACCCGCCTTCTTATGGACGTGGTCCGAAGGGTGAAATCTGGAAATTGGAAGAAAAGATTTATCCGTTCATTGAACTTACTTCACAGCTTCTTTCGGATGACCCATTATTCTTTTTAGTGAACTCATATACAACCGGTTTGGCTCCATCGGTGCTTAGCTATATGATTTCAACAGAGGTTGTATCAAAACACGGAGGTTATGTAGAGTCGGATGAAATAGGACTTCCGGTTACGAAAACCGGACTATGTCTTCCTTGCGGCTCTTCCGGACGTTGGAGAAAATAAGTATGGTGCAAAAGCAGAAAAAGAGAAAGCATTCCAAAATCGGATCATCGAATATCTCGAGGAGAACTTCTATACTGAAAATCGGTATTTTGGTTCTTCTGATTTTGTTGCAGTTTTTTATTATGCTATTACTCTACCGTTATTTAGAGGACTACGATTTGTATTGGCGAACAGGTGCATTGCTTGTGTCCATTTTTGCTGTATTAATTATTGTAAATAAACAGGAAAATCCTGCATATAAACTGGTTTGGGTAATGCTTATATTATCTTTTCCGTTAATTGGCGGCTTGCTTTATTTGTTTTTGGCCGGCAATCGAACCAGACAAAAATTTATAAAAGAGGCACAAGAAAACTATTTGGATACATTTCATTATTTGCCGGATGATTCGGAGGTTCAACAAGATATTCGAAATATGAGCAAAAGTGCAAGTGTGCAGTCAACTTATATTTCAAAGTTTGCAGGTTATCCGGCTTATAAAAAAACATCTGTCAAATATTTTGCGCTTGGAGAAGAAAATTATGCCTGTTTGTTGGATGAACTTTCCAAGGCAAAGCATTTTATATTTATGGAATACTTCATAATTAAACAGGGTGAAATGTGGAATCATGTATTGGAAATCCTGATGCAGAAAGCAAAGGAGGGGGTAGATGTACGCCTGATTTACGATGATTTCGGATGTGCCATGTGGATGCCGAGCCGTTTTGCGCGGGAAATGAAGGATGCCGGAATCAAAGCAGCACCATTCAATCCGCTTGCTCCGGTTATCAATTTGCGTCAAAACAACCGTGATCACAGAAAGATTACAGTCATTGATGGATACGTCGGTTTTACCGGGGGGATTAACCTTGCGGATGAATATATCAATAAGCAGTGTCGATTTGGACATTGGAAGGACACAGGCGTTATGTTGACCGGAGAGGGCGTTTGGAATCTTACCATGATGTTTCTGCAGACATGGAAGCTTGTGACAAAAGAACAAGAGACGGATAATTATAGAAAATATATGCCGGCAGTTTATCAAAGCGAGCCTGTTGCAGATGATGGTTTTGTGCAACCTTATGGTGACACACCGGTTGACGATGAAATTGTAAGTGAAAACATCTATTTAAATATGATTAACAAGGCGAAGCGTTATATCTACATTACGACGCCGTACCTAATTATCGATAATGAAATGTTTACGGCATTGTCGCTCGCCGCAAAAAGCGGAATAGATGTCCGAATTATCACACCGGGAGTTCCCGACAAAAAGCTGGTGTATATGGTCACACAGTCCTACTATTACCATTTAATTAAATCAGGTGTAAAAATCTATCAGTATACGCCGGGCTTTATTCATGCGAAGACGGTTGTTATGGATGACGCAGTTGCAACTGTCGGAACTGTAAATTTTGATTTCAGGAGTCTGTATCTTCATTTTGAATGCGGCGTGTGGATGTATGAAACTGCCGCAATTAAGGACATATACAAGGATTATATGGAAACCCTTAAAAAATGTGATGAAGTAACTTTGGAAGAAATAGAAAAGACGAGCAGACTGAAACGATTTGGTCAGGCAATCTTAAGGTTGGTTGCACCACTTTTGTAGAGGAAAAAATAAAAATCAGTTTTTTTCAAAAAAAATGAAAAATGCTGTTGACAAGATATCCCGAAAGTGGTATCTTATAAAAGCTGTCGCTAATCAAGATGACGGCAGACAAAAAGAACCTTTGATAACTTAATAACATGTTAACCCTGAAAATTCTTTAAGAGATTT
>JAUNJN010000052.1 GCA_030533235.1 Eubacteriales bacterium
CAGTATCAGCAGGCACAGGCTGGGGAAACAGGCGCAGATTCTGCATTTACAACACCTGCAGAATAAAAAATCTTATTGTACCGAGTGGAGAAAATAAGCGAATGAAAAGAAATAACACCGAAAAACTTAAGAAAACACATCTTTATCCGGTGATTATTGTATTGATTGTTGTGATGTTTGTCGTTGCGGCGGCAGTATCGTTGATAGCGTCTGCGATTGGATATAATATGACAAAGGGTAAATTGAATCAGGGATACAAACTGGCACACGGATGTTATAAGCAGATTAAGGAGACGAGCTCAAACGATTGGTCGGAGGCAGAGCGTATTTTCCATAGTTACGAAAAATCGGTTCCGGATGTAACCGGAGTTACGATTTTCCGTGACGGAGTCGTGTTATATTCCATCGGAGAAAAAGTAGCGGATGAAAAAACGAGTATATTAGAGTATATAAATGGTATGGAGGATTTTGAGGGCTCCAAATATGAAGATAATTGCGAGGTTTATCTGGCAACAACAGAGGATTCCTTTTTCCAAAAGTTCGCGAAAGGAAAGATTGGCTATATTATAAAAACGTCAATAGAAGCAATCGATTCAACCTCGGAATTATTTGACGAGTCTATGGGCGAGACGATATTTGAGCAGAACTGTTATTTTGAGTTTCAAAATGACGATGGTACGGTTACTGCGATTACAACCAATATATACATTACGATGCAGGATGTTTTTCTTGTCTTTATGGTATGCATCGGCATCATTTTGATTTGTTTCATCTATTTGCTGTTTGTTGTATTTATGATTGTGAGATTTTTCCGGAATCAGAGAAAGCTTTTTAAGCTTTATTATGCAGACAAGGAGACCGGAGGGAAAAACTGGTATTATTTCCTTGAAAGGGCTGCAAAAAGGATGAAAAAGTACAGAAAAAAATCCGTAAATGCAGCAATCATTCATATACGTATGGAAAAATACAGAAGCTATTGTTCGTGCTATGGTGAGGCGGCAGGCAGTAAATTGCTGAGTGATTTTTACGAGGTGCTTCAAAAAAATGTTGCGAAGAAGGAAGTCTTCGCGCGACATGAAATGTGTGATTTTGGTTTGTTACTTTGCTATGACAGTGAAGAACAATTGGTGGAAAGAGTTGGGCAGATCATAAAAGAACTGGAGAATATGCGCCCAAAAATCAAGCTGTATTTTAAGGTTGGAATCAATCGTCTGGATAAAGAGGTGATGGATCCTTCAGAAGCTTATAACCGGGCAACCATCGCAAGACGTAATATTGAGGATGTTCATAACGAGAGTGTCAAATTTTTTACACAGGCGATGAAGGATGATCTTCTCTGGGAACGTAAAGTGGAAAATGAAATGGAGCGTGCGCTTCATAATCACGAATACAAGGTTTATCTTCAGCCGAAATATTCGGTTGACAAAGAAAAGCTTGCGGCAGCAGAGGCTCTGGTGCGTTGGGTTCATCCGACAGAAGGTTTGATTGCACCGTATAAATTTATTCCTATTTTTGAGAAAAACGGTTTTATTACAAAGCTTGATGATTATATGATTGGGGAGGTTGCAAGGCTTCAGTCCGAATGGATTGCCCAGGGTAAAAAGATTGTTCCGATATCTGTAAATGTGTCAAGAGCGCATTTTACACAGGATAATTTGGCTGAGCATGTATGTGAAATTGTTGACGGGTACAAGGTTCCCCACGATGCGATTGAACTTGAGCTTACGGAGAGTGCATTCTTTGATGACAAAAAGACGTTAATCGATATCGTAAAAAAGATGAAGAGTTACGGGTTTGCCGTATCGATGGATGATTTTGGTGCCGGTTATTCGTCGCTTAATTCCTTGAAAGAATTGCCGATTGACATTGTAAAGCTGGATGCGGAGTTCTTCAGAGGAAACGATGAAGAGGGCAAGGGCAAGGTTATCGTAGGAGAAGCCATCGGTCTGGCAAAGAAGTTAAATATGCGAATTGTGGCTGAGGGAATCGAGACGAGAGAACAGGTAGATTTCCTGGCGGATAATGAGTGTGACTTAATACAGGGGTATTATTTTGCAAAGCCGATGCCGGTTGACGAGTTTGAAGTTAAGATGGCAGAGGATGGAATTGCATAAAGGAAAGATTATTATAAAGAAGCGGGTGTACAATTATATCGTACATCCGTTTTTTTATTGCATAGGAAAGTGCTTCGCACATCCTAGGCAATAAAAAAGACACTTCGTGTCAGGATGCGCACTCGCGCGCAAAGTATATGTTGCAAAAGCAACCGCGCTCGGCGCGAGAGTCTTGCAAGCAAGACTCTTTCTTGTATGCAGATGTCTATATCAGGAAATCATGGATATCGTCCGATTTTTTCGATGGTTGCGTATGATAATGTGCAAAAAAACAATTGCAGATAAGGGTATGAATGATATAATGAAAATGGAGGTGTTTGTATTTATGAAGGAGTTTATTTTGGCATCGAAATCACCTCGAAGAAAAGAATTGTTACAGATGCTTGGTATATCGTTTGAGGTTGTTGTAAGTGATGCAGATGAGACATTGGACGTATGTGAGCCTTCGGAGCTTGTGTGTACGCTTTCAAGGAGAAAGGCAATTGCGGTTTGGAAGAATAGAGTGCCCGAGATGGGGAATACTTCCAACAAGCTTGTAATTGGTGCCGATACGGTTGTGGCATGTGACGGTGTGATTCTCGGCAAGCCGAAGGACGAGGGAGAGGCATTTTCAATGCTTTCTATGTTACAGGACAATGAACATGAGGTGTATACCGGTGTTACGTTCGTCTGGGAAGCGGATGGAGTGGTTCGGACACATTCGTTTTTTGCATGCACTAAGGTTGTTTTTTATCCGATGACCGAGGAGGAACGAAATGCATATATTGCCACCGGAGATTGTATGGATAAGGCCGGTGCGTATGGCATCCAGAGTATGGCAGCACCTTATATTAGGGAGATTAAGGGCGATTATAATAATGTTGTCGGTCTTCCGGTTGCGATGTTATATCAGGAGCTTAAGTCTTTAAAATTAATTTAGAATATCAATGAAACAGGTGAGCGTGAATGGAATGGGGCTTTAATACGGCAAAGGTAAAAGTTAAAGAGGAGAGTCGGAAAATGCTTGCGCTTTGTATGCAAAGAGCTAGAAGCATCGGTCATGCGGAATTTGTGAAAACGCAGGGACGGGTTTCCCTTGAGAAAATTTTTTTTACCGATATGCTTAATTTTTTAATTTATCTTGCATATGCAGATGGTCGTCTGAACAAGGAAGAGCATCGTTATATTAATATGCTTATGAATTTGGAATTTTCGGAAGACGGAATGAAACGCTATGCGAGCGACTGGGGACTTACGACAGAGGCAATTAAGGAGCATTATCCTCTTTCGTTAGAGCCGTTTGTTCGTGCAACAATCGGGCCGGAGACGGGAGAGCTTAGCACGCAGTATTATGATCTTACGATGATGTATGTGACTTCCTTCAACTATATCGGAACCGATCTGATTTCCTGTAATCATGATACGACAGCCGGGGAACTTGAAGCATTGTCCTCTTACATCGAAATGCTAAAATCAGGAATAGAGGATATAAGACATAAGATGGTTTCCTACAAGCCGACGATTGCATTTGCGCCGGGAAGCAAGGTGAAAAAAGAGGATTTGCCGGACTATTCACCGGAGGAGCTTGAAGAATATCGGGAAGATTTGATACAGGGAGACCGCCTGTTAAAGGAGACAAGGACTTCCTCGTCACAAAGGTTTTCGTTGCGGACAGATAATGGTCTGTGGGCGGAGCCTGTGGAAAATAAGCTTACAGAACGTGACGGAGCAGTGCAAAAGCAATTTGAACAGGCTGTGATTACATCGGCAGCAGTGCAGGAAGAAACACTGGAAGATAAAAAACAGGCTGTTGCAACTGTCGTGGATCCGGAAGAATTAAACATCGAAAAACTCATGCAGGAGTTAAATGAGCTGATTGGTATGGACAGTGTGAAGCATGAGGTGCATAATCTTGTAAATCTGCTTAAGATTTGTAAAATTCGACAGGAAAAGGGCTTACAGCTTCCGCCGACAACAAATCATATGGTGTTTTTAGGGAATCCGGGTACCGGTAAAACAACTGTGGCACGTATCCTGTCAAAGATATATAAGGGTCTTGGTATTTTGTCAAAGGGACATCTGGTTGAGGTGGATCGTTCCGGACTTGTTGCGGGATATATGGGACAGACGAGTGAAAAGGTCATGGAGGTCGTGGAGGAAGCCAAAGGCGGTATCTTGTTTATCGACGAGGCATACGCATTGTCTGCGGGAAAACAGGATGGCGATTTTGGTCAGGAAGCGATTGATATTTTGAATAAGGCAATGGAAGATTATCGCGAAGACCTGATTGTAATTGTTGCCGGCTATCATGACGAAATGCAGACATTTTTGGATGCAAATCCGGGTCTTCGTTCCAGATTTAACCGGACCATCAGCTTTCCGAATTACAGTGCAGACGAGTTGATTACAATAATGACAAACCGGGCAAAAAAACTGGATTATCATTTTGAGGAGGATGCGATTGCATTAGTAAGGGATAAATTTCATGGCATCTTAAGTAACCCGCCGAAAAACTTTGGTAATGCGCGTTCCGTACGTAATTATCTGGATCGTGTGATTCGCAATCAGGCAAACAGACTCGTGCAGGAGTCTGATTTTAAGGAGGATTCGCTGACTGCACTTACGCTTGCGGATGTGCAGGGAGTAATTTTGGAATAGATTTATGAAGATGAAACGTTATATTGCAGAGAGTTTAATACAGTATGTTTCCGAAGAAAAATACCCATGGCATATGCCGGGTCATAAGAGAAAAAGCTTGTGGGAAAATGGCTCGGGGATACAGGAAATGCTAAAGCAGGCAATGCAATATGATGTGACAGAGGTGCCAGGCACCGATGATTTATTTTGCCCGACGGCATGCATTAAGGAGTCTATGAATGAGCTTCGAGGCGTATACGGAACTGCGAAAAGTTATTATGTCGTAAATGGTTCGACCGGAGCGATTCTGACGGCAATCGCCGCGTGTGCCAAGCAAAATGATGTGATTTTGGTTGCACGAAACTGTCATAAGTCTGTGTACAACGCCGTGCAGATGCTGGGGCTTCGGCCGGTTTATATTGAACCGGAAAATCTTTACACAGATGAGGTGCATCCAAAGCTTGCCGGACCTGTGACCGTATCGCATATTAGAGACGCAGTCGCAAAGCTGCAAAGGGATGAGAATGCAACCAAAATCTGTGCAATGGTATTGACAAGTCCGAGCTATGAGGGGATTGTTTCAGATATTGCCGGCATCGCAGAGTATTTGCATAAGCAGGATATCAAGCTGATCGTAGATGAAGCGCACGGTGCACATTTACCTTTTATCTGTGAGCTTCCGGATTCAGCAGTATCACTCGGTGCGGATCTTGTTGTTCAGAGTCTGCACAAAACGATGGCAGCGTTAACACAGACCGCGTTGTTGCATGTGTGCGATGCATCACTCATTGAAGTTGTTGAACGGTGGATGCAGGTGTTTATGAGCTCGTCACCTTCATATATTTTCCTTTGCAGTATGGAGGAAGCGGTTGCGAGAGCGTGCAAGACGGATACGTCGTCTTACATAGAAAACTTGCGTGGTGCAAGATCAAAAATCAAAGAGTTATCAAGTATTCATTTACTGGAAGTATCCGGCGTCCTTGCGCAGGCACGGGGATGTTTGGATGAAACGAGACTTGTTTTGTGGAAAAACCATGCGGATGGAACAAGAGTTTCAGGCATGCAATTTTTGAGGCTTTTGGAAGAACAAGGAAATATCGTTGTTGAGATGGCAGGAGCGGATTACGTTGTGCTTATTTCTACAATGGAGGACACAAAAGAGGATTTTATACATTTGTGTGATGTATTGGAAATGCTCGATTCCATGGAGTGCGGTTCGTATTATGATGATACGGAAGACTCGGAGGAAAGGTTTCGTCAACTGATTGGAAAACAGGCAGTTGATAATATATATGTCTACCCACCGGGAAGTTACTTGATTACACCGGGCGAAGTTTTTACGAAAGAGATTGTGGAACAGCTTATTGCATATAAACAAGCCGGAAAAGCAATTCGAGGAAAATTATTATGAAAGATTTGACAACAGGAAAACCGTTGAAGGTAATTATCATGTTTGCGATTCCGATTATTTTGGGGAGCATATTTCAGCAGTTTTATAATATTGCAGACAGCAAAATTGTAAGTGAGTTTGTCGGAACCGATGCATTTGCGGCAGTCGGTGCCACAAGTGTTATATCCAATACAATTATAGCGTTTATCAATGGTCTGACGCAGGGCTTTGCAATCCCGACGGCAACAAGTTTTGGTGCAAAAGAGTATAAGAAAATGCGCAAATTTATTGCAGGAACGATTGTGCTTACTATGATGATAACTGTTTTGCTGACGGGGGCGGCACTTTATTTTGTATCAGATATTCTGGTGGTATTAAAGACACCTGCGGATATTTTTGACAATGCGATTGCTTATGTCCGTATCATTTTGGTTGGAACGATTTTTTCGTCCGTATATAATATGTGTGCGAATACATTGCGTGCAGTGGGAGACAGTAAGACACCGTTATATTGTCTGATTGGCGGCGTTTTGGTTAATGTCGGAATGGACTTTTTGTTTGTTGGCGGACTGAAACTTGGAATTAAGGGAGCGGCATATGCAACGTTAATATCACAGTGCTGTTGCGCGGCTGCCTGTCTTATGTTCTTTATTGCCAAGTTCCGCGAACTTCTGCCAAAACGGGAGGAATGGAAGCCGGAGAAAGCGTTGTATGTCAATCTGGCTACAACCGGGTTTGCGATGGGATTTATGACATGTATTGTGAATCTGGGAACGGTTGTGTTGCAGTCGGCAATTAACGGACTTGGTACGACGGTCGTTGCGGCGCATACGGCAGCCCGTCGAGTATTTGATATATTGTGTGTATCACTTTATTGCATCGGTATTTCCATGACAACCTATGTGAGTCAAAATATCGGAGCCGGTCGAAATGATCGAGTAAAAAAAGGAGTTGTTACGGCAATTGGAATGGTTACGGTTATATCAACCGTGCTTCTTGTAGTTTGCTTTGTGTTTGGCGAGCGCGTGTTTCGATGGCTTGCGAGCAGTGACGATGAGGCACTTATTGGTTATGCGGTAATGTATTCAAGGATTAGTATTGTCTTTTTCTATGCGTTAGGTCCGTTGTTTATTTTACGAAGCTCTCTGCAGGGACTCGGAAAGCGCATAATACCGATTGTTTCGAGTGTGATGGAGATGGCGGTAAAAATTATCTCCGCCAATTTTCTGGTTCCGATTTTCGGATACACGGGGGTGGCATTTACGGAACCGGTCAGTTGGGTACTTATGACAATTGTGCTTTTGATTGCATTTTTTTCATGTAAGATTGAAAGTATTCAACCAAATATCGGCGAGGCTTAATGAAAACCTTTGCCGAATTTATTGAAATACATATGAATAATGTGGTATAATAGTTGGAATCGCGAGATGGAAGGGGTGTGTATATGAGCGGGATTAAGAAACCGAAAAAGGCAAAAAAAGTGAAAATGCCAAAACCTGCGATAAAGGAAAAACCGACTCGGGAAGAAAAAAAGCAGAGGAAAGCATCCAAGAAGGCAAAGAAGGCACGTGAGAAAAAAATCAACAGGACACTTGGAATTGTTTCCATTGTGTTATGCTTCATTTCCTCAGTGCTTGATGTGATTATAAAACATAAAGATAATAAATAAACAAGAAAGGACATGAAACAAATGAACAATTTTGACGGATTACTTGAGAAGGTAAAGGCATGTGCAACAAAGAAGGTTGCGGTAGCAGTTGCACAGGATGATGCAGTATTGGAGGCTGTTATGGCAGCAAAGGAACGCAATATTGCAGAAGCGATTTTAGTAGGAGATGCAGATAAGATTCATGAGGTCGCTGCATCCATCAATATGGATCTCTCAGGTTTTGAAGTAATTGATGTAAAGGATAACACAGAGGCAGCACTTACCGCTGTTAAGCTTGTACATGATGGCAAGGCGGATATGTACATGAAGGGATTGATTGATACAAAGGGATTCCTTAAGAGTGTGTTGGACAAAGAGGTTGGTCTTCGTACCGGTAAGCCGCTTTCGCATGTTGCATTATTTGAGGTTGCCGGCTATGAAAAGATGTTCTTCCTTGCAGATGTTGCATTTATTCCATATCCGACATTGGAGGATAAGGTTGGCATCATCAATAATACCGTTGAGGTTGCACATGCTTGTGGCGTTGCATGTCCAAAGGTTGCACCGCTTGCTGCAGTTGAGGTTGTGAATCCGAAGATGCCTGCTACCGTTGAGGCAGATGCACTTACAAAGATGAATGAGGAAGGTCAGATTACAGGATGTATCGTTGACGGACCGCTTTCTATGGATCTTGCAATTGATCCGGAGGCAGCAAGACATAAGGGCGCAACCGGTCGTAAGATTGTCGGTGATGCAGATATTCTTCTTTTCCCGGATATTCACGCAGGAAATATTACATACAAGACACTTGTTCATACTGCAAAGGTAAAGAATGGTTGTATCTTAACAGGTACAAAGGCTCCTGTTATTTTGACATCCCGTTCTGATTCCTTTGAGACAAAGGTAAATTCAATTGCACTTGCTGCAATTGTTGCAGAGGAAATGTCAAAGTAAGAGTTATGTGATTAAATATTAATAAAGAGTATAGGAGGATTATAAAATGGGTTACAAGTCATTAATCATTAATCCGGGTTCGACTTCAACAAAGATTGGTGTATTTGAAGATGAGACACTTTTGTTTGAAGAGACCTTGCGTCATGCAACAGAGGAAATCGCACAGTTTGATTCCATTGTTGCACAAAAGGATTTTCGTAAGAAGGTAATTACAGATCTTTTAGAGGAAAAGAACTTCGATATTAATTCTTTGGATGTCGTTGTTGGACGTGGCGGATTGTTAAAGCCGATTCCGGGTGGTACATATGCAGTTACAGACGAGCTTGTCAAGGACCTTGTTGAGGCAAAGAGAGGCGAGCACGCATCAAACCTCGGTGGTATTATTGCAAAGGAAATCGGTGATGCAATCGGTGCACCGTCTTACATTGTTGATCCGGTCGTTGTAGACGAGCTTGACGACATTGCAAGATTATCCGGTCATCCGGAGCTTCCAAGAACAAGCATTTTTCACGCGTTAAATCAGAAGGCTGTTGCAAAGCGTTACGCAAAGGAAAAGGGTGTACCATATGAGAGTCTTAACCTGATTGTTGTTCATATGGGTGGTGGAGTATCTGTCGGTGCACATAGAGACGGAAAGGTTGTTGATGTATTTAATGCATTAAACGGTGACGGTGCATTCTCACCGGAGCGTGCAGGCGGTGTGCCAAACGGCGAGTTGATTCGCCTTTGCTATTCAGGAAAGTATACAGAGAAGGAAATGGTAAAGCAACTTGTTGGGAAAGCCGGCTTTAATGCATATATGGGAACAAATGATGCAAGGGATGTGGAAGCATTGATTGGTCAAGGTGACGAGAAGGCAAAGCTTATCTACGATGCATTCTTATATCAGGTTTCCAAGGATATCGGAGCACAGGCAACCGTTTTAGAGGGTAAGGTTGACCAGATTATTTTTACAGGTGGTATTGCTTATTCTAAATATGCAGTTGAGGAACTCAAAAAGAGAGTTTCATTTATTGCAGGAATTACAGTATATGCAGGAGAAGATGAGCTTCTTGCACTTGCACAGGGTGCACTTCGTGTATTGAACAAGGAAGAGGACGCAAAGGTATATTAGAGAGGAGATAAGGATGGATAACAATAATCAAAATATGATGCAAAATGCACAGACATCTCAACCTCAGCAAAATGCGCAGGCACAGCAGCCACAGTACCAGACGCAGCAGCCACAGTA
>JAUNJN010000053.1 GCA_030533235.1 Eubacteriales bacterium
TAAGGACATTTTTTTAGCCTAAACTCGGAGCATCCACCTTTGGAGTGGGTGCTTTTTGATTAATTAGATATTATCATCTTATGTCTGTGGCATACATTTATTCAAGGGAGATCAAAACTTTGCGCTGGATAAACAAGCAGTAGAAAGAGAAGACATCGGATACCTGGTAATGACAGATTCAGGTGGTTTGCAGGAGGAAGCACCTGCTTTCGGTGTGCCGGTTTTGGTTCTTAGGACGGAAACAGAACGTCCTGAAGCAGCAGAAGCGGGTACAGTAAAAGTAGTTGTCAAACTACAGAAAATCAATAAAGAACAATAAGGAAAAGCTTCGACTTTTTAGTGCTCGGAAATTCCTTCCGGCAAGTTTCGATTGTGTATATTTGGGGCGAATGATACAATAGCTAAATGAGAGAACAACTTGAGGAGATCCTTTAATGAGTCAGACGATAAACGATATGATATTAGCGGTTGTGGATATTTTGTACAAGCCATATTTTGTGCCGCTTATTTTGCTTGCAGCAGGCGTGTATTTTACAATACGTACAAGATTTATGCAGCTTACATTGTTTAAGCAGGCATGTAAGGCGATTATGGATAAACCGCAGCAAAAGGATGGGATATCTTCTTTTGGCGCATTAATGGTTTCTACTGCATCGCGTGTCGGAACAGGAAATATTATCGGGGTTTCCACAGCGATTTGTCTTGGTGGTCCGGGTGCTGTTTTTTGGATGTGGATTACCGCAGTCTTAGGAGGTGCCACGGCGTTTGTAGAATCAACACTCGCGCAGATTTATAAAAAGCGAAGAGCAGACGGAACAAGCATGGGTGGACCGGCGTATTATATGGAGCAGGCACTTGGGGCAAGATGGCTTGGTGTGATTTTCTCCGGAATTATTATATTAATTTATGCGCTCGGTTATAATTTGCTTGCTTCTTATAATCTGCAGTCAACCTTTGAGGTGTTTTCGTTTTATCATGCAAACACAACGCCGATTCTAATCGGAATTGTGCTTGCCATATTATTTGGAATTATTGTCATCGGTGGGGCAAGACGTTTAATTAAGGTGACGGAAGTTGTTGTGCCGGTTATGGGCATTTTATACGTTCTCGTTTCGCTTATTGTTATGGCTGTCAATTATCGAAATTTGCCTGGGATGTTTCGGATGATTTTTGAAGGAGCATTTGATTTTCAGTCGGTGCTTGGCGGTTTCTCCGGCTCGTGTATTATGTGGGGAATCAGACGAGGACTTTATTCAAACGAAGCCGGTATGGGTTCCGCACCAAATGCCTCCGCAAAGGCCGATGTTTCACATCCGGCAAAGCAGGGACTTGTACAGATGATTTCAGTATTTATTGATACGTTGCTCATTTGTACGGCAAGTGCATTTATGTGCTTGTGTTCCGGCGTTGTGCCGACGGAAAAGCTTGCGGGAGCTGCTTATGTGCAGGAATCCATCAAGGCAACACTTGGAGAGTTCGGGCCGGTGTTTATGGCAGTTGCGATGTCACTGTTTGCATTTACAACACTGATTGGGAATTACTCCTATTGTGAAGGCTGCCTGGAGTTTATATTAAAACGTGAATCACGTAAGGCGGAACTAATCGTCTTTCGGGTATTAGCAACCGGCATCATTTTCTTCGGTGCGATTTCAAAGGCGGACCTTGTCTGGAATTTAGCAGATTTATTGCAGGGACTTGCGGTTGTTGCAAACGTTCCGGTACTGCTTCTGTCAGGCGGAACGGCAATTAAATGCCTAAATGATTATGCAGAGCAGATAAAAAAAGGTCATAAACCGCATTTTAGCAAAGCTGCAATCGGGCTTTTACATGATACTGATTATTGGAATGATACATCTTCTGTATTGGAGAATGCAAAGGAAGTGGAGTAGTTTTGACAAACGTACGAACAATTATGATTATTGATGATGACAGGGATCTCGCGATGCTGGTAAGTGATTTGCTGGAGGATAATGCATACCGGACTGTGCTTGCGTCGAGCATCGAAGAAGCATATCAATTGTTGGTAAAACTGAAACCGGATTTGATTTTGCTGGATATCAATTTACCGGATGGGTGTGGATATGAGCTTTGTGAGGAGCTGCGAAGAGTATCGCAAGTGCCTGTGATTTTTGTCAGTGCAAGGACGAGCGAGGATGACAAGGTTGTTGGACTGGATATCGGGGGCGATGATTATTTGGCGAAACCGTTTTCTCTAAAGGAATTATTGTCACGCGTGAATTCCCTTTTGCGACGAACCTATGGCAGTACAAAGCCTGCATCCGGTGAAATGATTAAGGTTGGAGACAATGTGCAAATCGAAATTGACCGTGTCGGTCATATTGTAACAAAAAATAAAGAGACGGTTACATTATCTCCCAAAGAATATGATTTGCTTGTGTATTTTATTGATCATATGGATGAGGCACTTTCAAAAGAGCATTTGATCAATGAGGTGTGGGGGATGTTTAGTGAAGTTGAACCGGCAACACTTGCGGTACATGTCAGATGGTTGCGTGAAAAATTGGAGGAGGATCCGTCGAATCCACAGTTTATCAAGACGGTGTGGGGAATCGGATATCGGTGTGTAGTATGGAAAAAGGATTAAGTGCAAAGAAAAAGGTTATCGGGATTGTCTTATTTGCAATTGAAGTATTGACGATATGCTTTTTTATTTTTTTTGCAGAATATAATAAGGCGCGCAAAGAGCATAGTCAAAAGACAAATGCAAGAAGTACAATTGTAGCTCTAAATGAAATCGAAGAGCTGCAAAAAGCGGGTGATGACCGTGTGATTGATAAAATTGAAGACTTGAGACAAATGTTATATAAATATGAGGAGCCGTCAGATGAAAAAAGTACCGGGTGGATCGTTGCTATCTACATCGTAAGCGTGCTTTTGATTGTGCTTTTGTTTTTGATTGTGTATGTTCTTATTTTGCGCCCGTTTGATGAGCTTACGGAATTTGCTGAAGAGATTGCTAACGGCAATCTTGAACGTGAGTTTCACTATAAGCGTGTGAATATGTTTGGGCAGTTTACGTGGGCCTTTGACCATATGCGTTCCGAGATTGTACGCGCCAGAAGGTGTGAGGCAGAAGCAATCGAGAATAATAAAACGGTAGTTGCGAGTCTGTCGCACGATATTAAGACACCAATTGCATCGATTCGTGGATATGCCGAAGCACTTACGATGAATATGGACAGTTCACCGGAACGAAGAGAGCGTTTTGCGGAAGTCATTATCCGGAAATGTGATGACGTAACGAAGATTACGAATGATTTATTTTTGCACTCCCTGCATGATTTGGATAAGCTTACAATCCGACGCGATGAAATTGAACTTTCAAAGCTGATTCGCGAAACGTTGGAATCGCTTTCGGGAAATGCGGATGATATCATAATAGAGGGTAGACTTCCACAGGCAAAAACGATTGGTGATGAAGGCAGAATTGCGCAGGTAATTGAAAATATTATTACAAACGGCAGAAAGTATGCACCGGGTACAAAGCTTCACGTATCGGGGGAAATCTCGGATGCACATACATATACACTTTCCGTTCGGGATGAAGGCAAAGGAATTCCTGATAAGGATATGCCGTTTATCTTTGATAAGTTTTACAGGGGATCAAATGTGGAAACGGCACAGGGGGCAGGACTTGGTCTTTATATCGTAAAATTTATTATGGAGCAATTAGGGGGGAAGGTTTCAATTACGAATAAGCCGGACGGCCTTTTGGTCATGCTTACATTTGAAATTGTTTCATAAATTATTTTGCATTATTTCACTTCTTAAAGATTCCTTAATAATTCAATTAGTATGATACGGGCATAGGCTCGGACAGATAGCTTCAGACATTGACAGGTTTGGAGCTGTTTGCATAATAAGCGACTATATCAAAATTGCGCAAAACACATTAGGAGAAAAATGTATGAAAAAAGTAATTCTTGAAGCAAAAAAATTAAACAAAAGTTTTTCGAATGAAGGCATTCAAAATCATGTAATCAACGGAATGGATTTAAAGATATATGAGGGTGATTTTACAGTTGTTATGGGTCCGTCCGGTTCCGGTAAATCGACGCTTCTTTATAACATAAGCGGTATGGAAAAACCTACATCCGGAACGGTGCTCTATAAAGAACAGGATATCACAAGCCTGAATGAAAAACAGATGGCAAAGCTCCGTGTGGATGAGTTTGGCTTCGTGTTTCAGCAAGTACATTTGGTAAGCAGTCTTACGGTACTTGAAAATATTTTAGTGGCCGGATATATGGGAAAAAATGCAGCTGCCACTGCAGTCAGAGAGGATGCAATGAAGCTGCTTGCAGATATGAATGTGGAGGAAATCGCAAATCGCTTTCCGGCTCAGGTTTCCGGTGGTGAAGCACAGCGTGGAGCGATTGCCAGAGCGGTTATCAATCATCCGGGGATTTTATTTGCTGACGAGCCGACCGGTGCCTTAAACCGTAAAAACACGAAGGATGTATTGAATCTTTTTAGTGAGTTAAACGAAAAGGGACAAACAATTTTGATGGTTACACATGATATGAAAGCTGCGATTCGAGCAAACCGTATTATTTACATCGAGGATGGTCAGGTGTGCGGAGAGCTTGCGCTTCCGCCGTATGAAGAAGCCGACAAGAAGTCCAGAGAAAATCAGGTGAATGCTTGGCTTGATTCTCTTTCTTGGTAGGAAAGGCGGTGGGGCATTATGAAAAGCGTAAAGATAGTTGTATCGGGGAATCTCAGAAAAAATAAAGGTGCATATATCGGTATCGTAGTGTTGATGTGTATTGTATCGATTGCGTTTGGTATCGTTTATAATGTACGTACAAATTCGATGAAACGTTTGGAAAACAAGATGGAGACCTGTGGATATGGGGATTACTGGTCATGTGTGGATTCGGATGAAATGCTTGCGGTAAAGGGGACGAGTGTGGATGAAATCGTTGCGAAGCTTGAAGCATCCGAAGCAGTTTCAAAGGTTACATGTGTAAAAACCTTTACAAGAGATTATATGAAGGTTGGAGAGTTTGAAACCTATAATACAACGCATATTCTTGATTATTCGGATGAGCAAATGCATTTTGAAATGCGTGATGGCGATAATCAACTTGTAAAAAATGCGGAGCTTTCCAAAGGAGAGGTTTGCGTTCCGATTACATATCAATCGATGTATAACATAAAAATCGGAGATACGATTGCATTCAATTTGGATGAAGAGACAGAGTATCATTTGACGGTAAAGTATTTCTTTGAGGAACCGATGATGGGAGGAAGTGTCATCGGAATCAAGACGCTTCTTGTTAACCCTGAGACAATGAGAATATTTGATCAGGCATATGAGGATGCAATGGCCCGGAAGGACGGAGAGCTTTATATCAATCGAGCATGGAGTCTGAATGTATTTAAGGCGGACTCTGACATGAACAATTTGGAATTTGAGAAGGCGATTAACGCTGCAGCATCTATAAGCAGCTATGCATGGATATCTTTCACAAGAAGTCAGGCGGTTGGATATACAATGTTAACCGTGAATTTGTTTTCCGCAGTTGCAGGAATTTTTATCGTGATTCTTTTGCTTGCGGCATTTATGGTTATGGGACACAGTATTGTAAGTAGTATTGAGCAGGATTATGTGAATATCGGAATCTATAAGGCGCTTGGTATGACAACGACAAAGATTCGCAGGTCACTTGTATTTTGTTACAGTCTGGTAGCAGTTGTTGGGTTGGTAATTGGTTTGCCGGTTTCGATTCCTCTTATTCGTGTTGTAAATAACATTATGCTTGGAACGACCGGGATGGTTGTAAAACCCAGAATCAGCATAATTGCATCATTGATTATGATGATGCTTGTAGTACTTTGTATTTTATTCTTTGTATCTGTAAAGAGCAGGAAAATCGGAAGGGTTACCCCTGTTGAAGCGTTGAACGAGGGTGTGAAGAGTGTACATTTTTCCTCTTTGCTCCAGACAAAAATCAGTGCAAGGTTTCTCAATTTATCATTGGCGTACAGACAGTTTACATCAAACATCAAGGCGTATATTTCGATTGTTTTGGTAACGGCAATGCTTACAGTTTTTTTGGTTCTTATGAACAATGTGTTTGCGTGGACGTATGATGATTTGAGCTTGTCCAAAGTGTTCTCGGATGTAAATTGGGATGCATATATTGTCTATGATGAAGAGGAAGAAGAAAACATTGATCAGATTATCAGACAGTATACAGATTATGATATGTTTACGTCGTCCTATGAATATTTGTTGCTGGATGATGTCAATGTGCAATGTAATATTATTTCTGATCCGAGCAAGCTCAGCAATGTTTTGGATGGGCGATTGTGTGAGTATGAAAATGAGATTATGATTACTCCATACATTTCAAAAGAGTTTGATCTCGAAATCGGTGATGAGGTGCCGGTAACAGTCACAGCGAACACGAAAAAAATGCTTGTAACGGGTATTTTTAATACACCATATGATTTGGGAAGAGCGTTTGTGATGACAACTGATGCATATCTATCGTTCTATCCGGATGACTATTATGAAAAACGTGATGATATGTTTGGAGAATCAGAGAAGACATATGTCAGAAAGAATATCCAATATGAAAACTCTGCAAAGGGGGAGGAAGTATATGAAGCGTTAAATAAGATTTATCAGTTTGAGTCCTCGGATAACAGCAAGGACGTGGCTTCCGATGATTTAGGGATTTCCGGCTTTTATCAAAACAATGAGTCGAATCTCGATGATAATGCATCGATGAAGAGTATTGCGATTGCAATCAGAGGCCTTACGATGTTGGTTTATGTTTTGGGGGCGTTATTTGTAAGTATTACAATCGGGCTTGTTGCAAACCGAATGATGGTCGGAGAAAAGAAGGATTTTGGAATTTACAAAGCAATCGGTATTTCATCCGGTAAACTTCGAAGTCAAATGGGACTTCGATTCATGTTGATTGGATTAATATCTGCGGCAATCGGTTCCGGGCTTGGGATACTTGCAATGCAACCGGTACTTGGAACTGCATTCTATCAGTTCGGAATTGCAAACTATAAAGCAACCTTACATGTGTCGGATTTACTGATTCCTGTTGTATTTATGACGGTTGTATCATTTGCATTTTCATATATAATGGCAAGAAAAATCAAGAAGGTTGAACCGAGAATTCTGATTAGTCAGTAGAAAGAAAATATAAAAAAATGGAATTGATAAGTGGCGAATAGACGGTATTTATGATATACTGTATGGTGATTCTAATTTTTATTCACAAAGGAGAGTAAGAAAGTGGAAAGAAGAGTAGGTACTGTTTCAAGGGGTATTCGTTGCCCGATTATTCGAGAAGGCGATGACTTAGTGCAAATTGTTGTAGATAGCGTTTTAGGAGCGGCTGAGTCTGAAGGCTTTGAGATTCGCGACAGAGACGTTATTTCGGTTACAGAGTCCATCGTAGCCAGAGCACAGGGAAATTATGCAATGATTCAGGATATTGCAGATGATGTTCGGGCTAAGCTTGGCGGAGGGACAATCGGTGTTATTTTCCCGATTTTGTCAAGAAACCGTTTTTCGATTTGCTTAAAGGGAATTGCTATGGGTGCAAAAAAGGTTGTTCTTATGCTCAGCTATCCGAGTGATGAGGTTGGTAATGCACTGCTTACATATGATCAGTTGGATGAGAAGGGGATCAATCCATACAGCGATGTATTAACACTTGAAAAATATCGTGAATTGTTCGGTGAGAACAAGCATGAGTTCACAGGTGTTGACTATGTCGATTATTATGCAAGTATTATTAAGGAGGCGGGTGCAGAGGTAGAGATTATTTTTGCGAACCAGCCAAAGGCAATTTTGGATTATACAGATTGTATTTTGGCATGTGACATTCATACGAGAGTGCGTACAAAACGTATCCTAAAGGCAGCAGGTGCAAAGACGGTTCTGACACTTGACGATATTTTGAATGCACCTGTAAACGGCAGTGGATGCAATGAGAAATATGGTCTGCTTGGATCGAACAAGGCTACAGAGGATAAGATTAAGCTGTTCCCGAAACCATGCCAGGATTTTGTAGATGCAATTCAGGCGGAAGTGTTGAAACGCACAGGCAAGTGTGTTGAGGTTATGGTATACGGTGATGGTGCATTTAAGGATCCGCAGGGTAAGATTTGGGAGCTTGCAGATCCGGTTGTTTCACCTGCATATACTGCAGGATTGGTTGGGACACCAAATGAGTTAAAGTTAAAATATCTTGCCGACAATGATTTCAAGGATTTGAAGGGTGAGCAGTTAAAGGCAGCCATCGAGGAGAGTATCAAGGCAAAACAGGCAAACCTTGTAGGAAATATGGCATCGCAGGGTACGACACCTCGTCAGCTTACAGATTTGATTGGTTCTTTGTGCGACCTTACAAGCGGTTCCGGCGATAAGGGTACACCGGTTGTATTGGTACAGGGTTATTTTGATAACTATGTTAGTTAAGATATTGGTACTTAGCTGGTAAATCGATATGAAATAAAATATAAAATGTGGAGGATAAGATTATGGCAAACGATAGACGTCCGGATGATATGGTGCGTATTACGACACCGGAGCTTGCACAGGCTTTTATTGATGAACAGATCGCGCTTATCAAGGAGCAGGTCGGAGATAAAAAGGTTCTTCTTGCACTTTCAGGTGGTGTTGATTCATCGGTTGTTGCAGCACTTCTTATTAAGGCAATCGGAAAGCAGCTTGTATGCGTACATGTAAATCATGGCTTACTTCGTAAGGGTGAACCGGAGCAGGTGATTGAAGTATTCCGTAACCAGATGGATGCAAACCTTGTATACGTAGATGCGACAGACCGTTTTCTCGATAAGCTTGCAGGCGTTACGGATCCTGAAACAAAGAGAAAGATTATCGGTGGAGAATTTATAGAAGTATTCGCAGAGGAAGCTCGTAAGCTTGAGGGTGTAGAGTTTCTTGCACAGGGAACAATCTGGCCGGATATTTTAGAGAGTGAGAATGGTATTAAGGCACACCATAACGCAGGCGGTCTTCCGGAGGATATGGATTTCGAGCTTGTTGAGCCGGTTAAGATTCTTTTCAAGGATGAGGTTCGAGTAGTCGGTGATCAGCTTGGTCTTCCACACGACATGGTATATCGCCAGCCATTCCCGGGTCCTGGACTTGGCGTAAGATGTCCGGGCGCAATCACAAGAGATCGTCTTGAGGCAGTGCGTGAGTCGGATGCAATCCTTCGTGAAGAATTTGAGAAGAATGGTCTTGTAGACAAGGTATGGCAATATTTCACAGTAGTACCTGATTTCAAATCGACCGGTATCAAGGACGGCAAACGTGCTTTTGAGTGGTGCTGTATTGTTCGTGCCGTATGCACAACCGATGTTATGACAGCAACGGTTGCAGAGCTTCCGCACGCGCTTATGGTTCATATTACAGAACGTATTACACATGAGGTTCCGGGAATCAATCGTGTACTTTATGATTTCACACCAAAGCCGACAGGAACGGTGGAGTTTGAGTAGGGCAAATACTTGCAAACCCACATAAACACCGGAGTTGTGAAACGTTTGTCTGGAATAATTATTTTAAGAGCAGCTCATTAGAGCTGTTCTTTTTTTGTAAAAAAGTAAACCACTTGATATTACTCAAATTCCCGTCTTTGACAGTTAAAAAATGGTAAAAACCTCACAAATAGTGTAAATACGC
>JAUNJN010000021.1 GCA_030533235.1 Eubacteriales bacterium
TGATTCCTTCCTTGATTCCTTCTTCTCGTTCCTCTGCACGGAACAACTTTTCTCGCCGTTCAAATGTGTAATCCAATGCAGCCACTTGTTTCACCTCGTTTCCTTTTTCAGATAAAAAGTCTTCCAAAACATGTTCCGCAATACATTCCTTAATTGCTATGTCGATTGCTGTCTCGATGTCATTGTATTCATCCATGAACTTACGAACCTTATCAACAAATATCATGTACTCGCTTAACACCGGACATTTCTCTAGTAATTTCCGGTTGTTGCCGTTTCCTATGTTGTATGCAGTACATTTTAGTTCAAGATCCGGTTCGTTTACATCGTGTGCATACGAGGAGGAAAGAAGCATGGTTTCTTTCTCCGGGCGTTTCTCGACTCCGTTGTAGAATACTACAAAATGCGGAACAGGTATGGTTATCTTCTGTCTTTTAAACAAATCATCATTCGTGATATGCTCGCGTACAAGTCCTGTAAAATAGATTAAACTCCGCAGCGGCATGTTAGGATTGTAGGTGGACTGATGTTCAAAAAGATTCAGGTGATTGTCAATCAAAAAGGATGCGTCATTTCGGATGGATAAAAGAATCCCTCCGTCGAGACGTTTGATTTCTACAAGACTTGGATCTTCATGTGATGTGTTGTTCAATGCATTGTACACCTGCAAACAGTTTTTTGGATCCTCCAAAAGCATGGAAAATACACTGCTTTTGTATTCACGCAGTTGTGCCATGGTACCTCCTTACTGCAGGAGCACTATGGCATATTTTTTCATGCTCCTGCGATTAAATTGAAATGAATTTAAAAGCAAGATTTCATGAAAAAAGAATAATAGAGTTATAGAATACAAGAAAACTGCTTTGAAAAAAGTATAGCATGGAATATTCGTACTGGCAATATCCGAAATACTTGCAGTCGCTTTCACATTTCCATTTTATATGCAGAAAATATAAGAATAAAATAAAAAGAGACTGAATAACAGTCTCTTTCCACTCTAAAATATATTAAATTATAGAACTATACTCTTGACAAGTACTCACCTGTTCTTGTATCAATCTTGATTGTATCCCCCTGGTTAACAAAAAGCGGTACGTTAAGTGTTGCACCTGTCTCAACTGTACATGGCTTTGTAGCACCTGTCGCTGTATCACCCTTAACACCAGGTTCGCACTCTGTGATAAGAAGCTCTACAAAAAGAGGAGGCTCTACTGCAAATACAGAACCATTATGAGAGTTAATCTTACACATCTCGTTCTCTTTAACAAACTTCAAAGAATCGCCGATAACATCCTTGTTTAATGCGATCTGATCGTAAGTCTCTACATCCATAAAGTTGTAAAGCTCGCCATCTGTATACAAATACTGCATATCCTTACGATCGATATGAGCCTTTGGACACTTCTCTGTTGGACGGAAGGTCTTCTCAACAACGCCGCCACTCTTTATATTCTTAAGCTTTGTTCTGACAAAAGCTGCACCCTTGCCAGGCTTAACATGCTGAAACTCAATAATCTGATATACGTTACCCTCTAACTCGATTGTAACACCATTTCTAAAATCGCCTGCTGAAATCATAATAATCCTCCTTAAAATCGCATATACGTTATTTTAATATAGATACGAGCAATTTTCAACCATTTTATTGTTAAATGCAAATAAATTCTTTCGGTGATGACGCAAGATTTTGATAACCGTCTTCCGTAATCAGTATCATATCTTCGATGCGGACACCAAACTCTCCCGGCAAATATATTCCGGGTTCTACCGTAATCACAGTTCCCGGCTTTAAAATATCATGGCATTTCGGTGAAAAGCGAGGTTCCTCATGAATAAATAAACCGACTCCATGTCCAAGTCCATGTCCAAAATAATCGCCATAGCCGGCCTTTTCAATTACAGTTCTGGCACATGCGTCAACCTCTGAGCATTTTAGCCCCGGACGTACGATGTCAAGTGCTGCAAGCTGTGCTTCCAAAACAATATGATAGATTTCCTTCTGCTTATCAGACGGTTTCTCTCCAATATAAACCGTACGTGTCATATCCGAGCAATACCCCTCGTAAATACAGCCAAAATCCATCGTCACAAAATCACCTTCTGTAACCTTCCTTGTTGTCGGGACTGCATGTGGCAGAGAACTATTTGATCCGGATGCAACAATTGTATCAAAGCTTACATTCGTTGCACCATTTTTTCGCATGACACATTCCAGTTCCAAAGCGATTTCCATTTCCGTCATACCTGCACGTATGAAATCTCTTATATGTGCAAAAGCAAGATCTCCGATTGCTTCCGCTTTCTTAAGCTTTTTGATTTCATCCGCAGTCTTTACGATACGCAATGCATTGATGTTTTCTTTCAACGCAACCAACTTAACCCTCTCACCAAAAGAATCTGTAAGAACCTTTGACAGCGACTGATACAAACGATAGGAAATGTGCGCATCCTCAAATCCGATCATTAATACCTTGTCCGAATGAATAAAGAGTGTCATCAACTCTTTCGCAATCGCCGTAGCATAACTGTCACGACCAATATCGACACACCGAACATCCGGAGCTTCGATTGTGACCTGTTCCGTATATCTTGAATCCGTAAAAATATATTTTATATCCTTTGCAAGGAGCATACAGCCGGTATGTCCTTTATATCCCGATATTGCATGCATATTATAACCGTCTGTAATTATCACGGCGTCTAAATGCTTCTGCTTCATAATATCAAGGATTTCCAAATCATGATTGTTCATAGTCTGATATCCTTTCTATCACATCCCAACCTACAATGAAAAACCGGAGGATGCCACCACCCTCCGGTCAGTAATTCATCATTAAGTTAAATCAAAGAGATGTACTTTCTTTGTAACCTTAATCTTCTGGTAGGATTCATTTCCTTCTGTATCAACTACCTCAATTATGATGTACGTGTAATTGCCTCCGTATGCATCAAACATTTCCTTTGTCAGCTTTAAGCCCGGATATTGTGTTGCATCGATATCATATAACGTACCGGCCTTTGCATCAAGATTACCTGCAATCATCTTATCCTTTTCATTGTTAAAGGCTAATGCCAGCTTTAACTCTTTCGGATCAGTCTTATACAGGAAGCTCTTGTCAAGCTTGTAATAGATATTTACATAATCAATCTGCGTCTTTGCATCTACAGTAGCCTTAAATGAAAACTCAGGAATTTCATCTTTTTCCTCCAGCTCGTAGATATAACCATTGTCACCATCCGGCACAACGATGTCATTCTTCTCTTCTCCTGTTCCGTCAGAATAATCAAATACATCGATACCCGGTTCTTCCGGCATAATGGATGAATTTGCTACGGAATTACAGATAATATTGATATACAAACGACGCTCATCATTGTTGTTCTTATTAAGACCTGTTACTTTTGAATGTCCCGCACCACAATAATAGAAGTTTCCGCTACTGTAAATGAAGGCGTTATCAGAACCATCTACCGGAGATGCCGGATAAACTGTCTGATATTCATTCTGGTAATTACTTGTCGTCAATGTATAAAGTGGCGTTACGTTCAAATCATCCGTATCAATCGCATATCCGACCGGATGTGTACCCGTAATCTTCAGCTTATCACTTAATGTGAATGGGAAGATATTTACTGCACATCGGTTATTGATAACCGCCTGATCAGTACCCGGGTTAAAGATGCCATTTGTTTGATCTGCAGCGTTCGCCCATTTAGCAACATGTGTCCAGTTGATAGAACCATACTTGTAGTAGCTACGCATACTGCCTGCAGCCGGATTTGACTGTCCTGCATCGGATGACATTCTCTGTGTATCAGAATATGCATTTACACCTGCTGCATCCATAATTGCCGCTGTAATATTACCGGCTGTCGGATTATCCTTCAAACGACCAAAGCACTCATGGAAGGTAATAATCTGTCCTCCCTTTGTTGCATATTCGTTCAATGCACCACATGCGTCCTTTGCAAGGTCATCATTACCAAAGTTCTCACATGCTCCGATTACAACAGAGCTGTATGAACCGGTAAGCCAATCCTTACCCTCTGTATTTAAGAAGTTGTACTTGTAAAGAGCCTGCATATAAGCATCCGTAAGCTCAATCTTCTTGTCGTTTGCTCTTGCCCACGTCTCGTATGAGTTCCACATCTCCTTTTCGTTCATTTCAAGTGCTGCATTTACTATATGTACGTTTCCAAATGAACTGAAGAAATCATAGTAGCACTTCTCATCGAGCAATCTCTGCATTTCTTCTTTAAAGTAAACTACACTATTATTATAATTAATGCCCTGATCACGAATATGTGCAATTGCGGTTTCAACATTCGCTATTGCGGTGTTGTAATCGCTGCCCTTTACATAATCATCCAACGCCTTCTTCGCATTTGTTACTGCAAGCTCTGCTGCTGCAAGCTCTGTCAAATCACCGATTAATGGCGTATAGTCTGACTTAATTTTTGCATCCAGTGCTTCATACTCACGTGTAGTCATCATGTCAATATGGAAATTATACATATCACTTAGCTCATCAGCGAAGTTCCAATCCCAATCATCGTACTCGCCCTTTGCCGGATCGCTGTATACCTCAGAACCTCCATACTTGACAATACCAAACTTATGCTCATGCTTACCAATGTAAACCGCATCCATATCACTATTACTAATAATACCTTCATCGGTAATCGGCCTGCCATATGGTCCACCATTACCGAAATTTGATGTTAAGTCAGCACCCATATACATCGAACTATAGGTTCGGTATGTATCTGACCATGGATTTGTAACAATCGGATTCCACTCAATCGGCATATTGGCTCTCTGACACTCTGTACAGAACATCAGCGTTACACCCTGCTGTGGACCGTAATTGCATGTATAATCGACTTTTTCACATGGTAAAATCTCTAATACACGGACATCCTGCTTCTCTCCGTTTGGCTTAACATAGGTTGCACCGGTAGAGCTTGCAGTCATCTTTCCGCTTGAAACCTCAAGCTTCCAGTAAATAAGTCCGCCCTTGTACTCTGATAAACTATATGAAAGCGTACCGGAGCTGCTGGTATCCGTCTTTACTGCCGCTTCCTCAAATGCTCCATTGTTATTATGGTCGATATAAAGCTTTGCTGTATAGCTATCTGCACTCACATCAAACTTAAAATTAAGTGCTGTACTTGTAAGCTTTGTTGACTTGTCATACAGATTATACTGTGCAGGTCTGCTTGTAACTGCCAAAAGCAGTCTCTTTGTATTATTATTATAAATTGTCCGTAAGGAATCTGCTGTGTCTGTATCAAATACCTCAACATAGCCCATCATGGAATCACCTAATCCACCCTGGCTATCCTTCACCGTCTTTGTCGGATCGAAATCTGATAAAACGTTGCTCTTTGATATATTATCCGACAAGAACGAATACATCTTAGATCCTGATTCTACGGTTCCATCATTTACCGTATATGCCTGCGTTAATTCCTTTGAAATAATAACCGGCATACCTGCCTTTGCAAACTCGTTTAACTGCTTAAGATTGTAGGTTGATAAATCTCTCGGATTAAAGCGATCAACCGAGAAGAAAAACTCACCGCTTAAGCTTGTAAATTTAATACCACCATTTCCAAGGAAGGAGAAGTTACGCACCTCTGCAAGCTCACCTTGTGATGTATAAATATAGGTTCCATTTGCAAGTGCACTACGGTTACCACCAAGATATACCATATCATAGTTGCCAAGAAGCTCTGTATGATTTGCTGCAAACTCATCGACTGACATATGAACAACCTTTACATCGTCATATTGAAGTCCTAAAGCAGCTGCAACCTTTGCCTCGGATAACTCCCAAGCATAGTACTCTTTATCAGTTCCAACCTGTTCCTTTGTCATACCACTTGGAGCCATTGCAGTACCTTGTGTATAATATGTACCCTTTGATGCGGCAATGCTCTCATCAATCGGATATGCCGGTTGGATTTCAAGTACGGTAAATGAATTTGAGGAGCCAGTTGGTCCACCGATACCGCGATAAGACGAACTGTTAATCAAATCCGCAATCGGTTTACAGATAGATGAACTCTTGCTCGTCACCATCATGTTTACAGCAGAAGAGCTCGTTGGCATGATGTTTGGATAGCTTGCAACACCATCCACGGTTGCAACAAGATAATATAGCTGATGATATCTTGAATTTGCTGAGTCATCTACATCACCATCACCGGCATCACCGCTACCCGGATTGCCAGGGGTTGTAGTCTGTGGTGCACCTGCCAATGAAGAATCATATACAATATGCATTTTTGCCTTCATGGCAGCAACCAAACGATCATAATTGCTCTGACCGATTTCTGTTGTTTTACAATCCGACTCAATGACAATCAAATCATAACCATCAATTGCTGTTGTTGCAAAATCTGTAACCTTAATTGAATTTACTTCTACAAAATCCGGACGATAAGAATATCTGGTACTATATGCAAACTTCTGGAAATCAGTTGTAGAAGCAGTATATACTGTACCGGTCGGAATGTATTCTGTCGTCTTATAAGCACCTGTATCATCAGGTCCATTTACATAATACTGTGTGGAATCAACCGTCGCAGAAGGACCCAACAAATTTGCAGTCAGTGTTCCGGTCGTACCATCATTACTTACTACTAAAACTCTTGCCAGCTTACCCGCTTTTTCGAGCTTTCCTGCATTGTTTTTATCCGCTTCCGGTAAATCCGCACTTGGGGCATTATAAAGCTGTGTCCATTTTTTCTGAGCAGTCTTACTGTTGATACCGATATATTTTGTGTTACCGAGACCACCTGCTAAAAACGTCTGTGCAGGTGTTGTATTGACCCACTCATATGTGCTGTTATACACACCACTCGGTCCAAAATAATCATCAACAACATTTGCAACTGTTGCATTTGTCGGTGCAGCAGATCCACCACTGTTTCCGCCGCCACCACCGGAACCACCGCCGGAACCTGCATTCGGACTATCAATGATAAATGGCTTGTAATCACCGATTGCATATGTATGCAACAGGTTATAAAGCTCTTCACCAAAATCATTATCTTTGTTATATGCATTATTAATATTACTGATATAGATGAAGTCAGCCTTTGCAATAATCTCAAGCTTATCTGCATCCTTCTCACCAACATCGGCAGCATTGAAATAATGATAATCAATCTTTGCCGGATCCATTACCAAACTATTGTCTGCCGATTTGTTACCATCTAATACATAATTTGCAAAATCCCCGGTCTTTCCTGCTTCCGCAAATGTCCGGAACCCAGACTCCGTGCCGGAACCAATCTCAACAATATGATAATACATATCATCTGCGTTTGTATCATTTGCATTCATGATGATGTAATCAATATTCGTTGCACGAGCATATTCCGTTTCGTCAGAATCACCCTCTGCTAACGATTGTACCGGATCAGCAGCCCTATTTGCTTGTCTGTACGAAAGTGCTGTGGCGGCAATCGCCATAACGATAAGCACAGCCATAGAACTAATTAACAGCTTTGTTTTTCTTTTCATTATGCTCTTACCCCCTCTTTACTTTTTTGCGCGCAATACATAAGTGTTACGCGTATTAATCAATCCACTTGTTACATATGTCATATTTTTATCTGAGAAGTATAACTCTAAACCAAGTGCGTTTTTGCCTTTATCCACATATAAGACGCAGCCAGGTGCTGTTGCCTCTTGTGTAGATCCATCCGGCATTGTAAAGCTCATCGTGACATAATTAAATGCTTCCGTATACTTGTATGGTTTCAAGGTTGCAATCCCTCTGGATGAAGAAAAATCATTTAACTTATCCATGAACGCATATTCACGTTCCAGATACATGTTCTTTTCATCAAAGGTGTACACACATCGCTCGGTATCATTTACATTGTAAACAGGTATTCCGTCGGAGGTTTCCACCTCTTCTTCGGTTGTGTTACCTTCTCCATCCAATACCTCGCGCGTCTGATAGTCAATTACCACACTCTCACCGGTCAAAGCATTGACATTCGCTTCACCAAGCTTTAAATCCGAGCAACAGCTTTCGTCAATAGCAATTGCCTTATCCACGATGATTTGTATCGGATATAATCTTACTCCAGCAGGTAATTCATCGTAGGTTTTATATCCTTTTACATCCAAACAATACTTTTTAAGATAACCATTGATTAAATCATTCTGCTGATCGATGACCTCATCTTCGTCCTTATCCTCATTTCGGAGGAAATAATACGGACCATCCAACGTCCTGTCTGCCGCATCTCCGGCTTCCAAAAAGGTTACTTTCGTATCTGCCGTAGTTGTTCCTTCTAATGTTCCGGATACAACATAGGCACAGATAATAATATTGTTTCCTGACATAATCGAGTCTGCAAGCTGATCATACACATCCTGTGCCGTGTTGTGTACATTGATGTCTGCCTTCGACTTTTTAAAATTCAAAACTCCGGTTCCCATAAAGGAGCTTACTGCAGTCATCAGAAATGCCAGAATTGCTATGGCTATAATCAACTCAATCAGAGTGAAGCCACTATTACTTTTCATTTTTTGTTTCACAGTTTTATCACTCCTTTTTATTTTGATTGATGGCTACCGTTTTTGTTAACCTGAATGTAGGCAATCTGACCATTGCTTGATCTCTTATAGAAATCAAACCTTCCGGAACCACCTATGCATCTTCCGTTTCGGTTGTATATGATATACACACCGTCTTCATCTATCTCATTTTCAACACCGTCTTCTCCGGTATAGGTAATCTTAACCTTGGAAGAAAAACCGGTTCCGAGATTTTTGCTACCGTTCTCACCTTCAAAGAAATAATATCTGTAGGTATTACTAAAGGCATCGCCTGCCTTCATCTCTACTGTGAGATCTGCGGTAGCAGCGGAATTATAATAACCCTTTTTTGCATAATACTTGTCTCCGGATTTATAAACCTTCAGGCAAAAGTTTAATTCCGGATGTTTCTCTCCGTCAATGATACAAATCTGATTTTTTGACCTGGATATAAGATCCGCAAGCTCCGACTCAAAGCTTACGGCAGCCTCTCTGGCACGTGCAGAGCCTATCATCGACAAGGTAACTAACGATACGCCTGTCATAACAACAATAATAGCAATTGTGATAATAAGTTCAATTAACGAATAGCCTTTGTTGTTTTGTTGTTTCTTACGCTTACTCAGTAACCTCATAGGCACCTCCCACGTTCTTCGTCCAGTTCTCCATGCTGACTACATCAGAGAATCCGATTGAATTCACGTTAACCATTGGCGTAATCTCACTTACGGTTTCTCCGCCTTCTCCTTCATCATCCTTTACGACGGAAGCATACTCTCTAAACAGCTTAAGGAAATACTTGCAATCCGTATCGTAAATACGCATGCACTGTCTCATAATCTCTCGGCAGGTTGCAGGTGCTGCATTGATTTCACGCATATTCTTGCCTACATAAACCTTACCACCGGAGATAATAATACCTGTAAACCTGGTAACATTATCACCAAATGATACGTCACCCTTTGTTACGATAATACCTGTCAGGTCTGCCGCGTCATCAATAACGATATCTTTATCACTTGCCCAAATCCGATATGTAATATTACCGTCACTTAATTCCTTTCCATCAATCGAATATCCCGTAGACGGAACTTCATCAAAGTTTTGAATCAGTAAATATTTGTTAAGCGGTGTAATCGCACCCTCACCATATGCACCGATAACATCCTTGATATACTGCTTTTCCATATCACCGTTCTTGTAATGTGCAAGATTCCACTTTACATAATTGTATTCCATCTCAAGATCGTTTGAAAAATTATATGCAGCTGCAATCAGATTTTCCGGTGCATCTGTAGTATCCGTCATATTATTAGTATATGGATAACCTTCGTCATCACCACTTAACAGCGCACTGATTGCTTTATCACTATTCGGTGTTGACATCGTGAATGTATTACCCTTATTAACGGTAATCGCACCACTTGAATAAATGTTCGGATCAATCATTTGCCCATTTTCACTTGTTGTATAGCTAATCATTCCATTCTCAAACTCATCATATTTGGAAATATCAACAAGAGCAGGACTCGCATCCTCTTTCTGTGCCTCTTCTACATACTTATATGCAAAATATGACTGATATGCGTCCGCTGAATCACAAAGCTTCTTGATATCAACTACCTTCGCCTTTTGCTCCGTCGTTGCAGTTGTGCTATCTTCAATTGCTTCAAGCACTTCCCATGCCTTCACAAAATCAATAAATACATAATCACGTTCTTTGATTTCTGTTTTAATCACCGGTAAATGACCATGGAAGATTTCCTCCGGGAACAAAACACTCATAAAGCAACCCTCACCCTGCAAGGATAACGGAATATCTACCGCGTCATAACCTCTTGTGCTATCTGACTCGGATTCTTCCCAGGTTGATACCGTATACAGCAACTGACTCGGCTTGTATGCGATACTTTCACCGGTCTTGTAATCTCTGATAAAATCTGTCTTGTTATCGTCGGTATATGGCAGATACGTATAGGTTGTTGTTTTAATTTTGTCGTCTGAAACCATTTCCGTACCATAACGTGACAGCTCTACATAGGCACGACCTGCAACATAGATGTTATTTGCCAACCCAAAGTCAAGCGTTGCATTCTGACCGTTTACAACAATTGCACTACTGTTAAAGTGTCCGCGATTAAAGGTCTGTTCATTTTCGCCATCCTTTACTGTTATCTGGAACTTTGTCGGATCGACTGTGTCAAAGAATACTCTGCTGTCCCTTGATGTACCGTCTCCATAACCATAATATGAACCGCTTAATGTAAAGCTTGTTCCATCCGCATCTAATTGCATATCATCCTTGACAAAAAGATTCGCACGGATAATAGCCTGTGAACCTGTAAAGACCTTCTTGTCCTCGGTTGAATTCTTATCATCATACTTGCTCATGCCACCAAGCACAACATCATCCGCCCAAATCTGCGGTAATGTACTACCGGTTCTGCCGTAAACAACAAGATCTGAATTGTTCATAACTGCAAGAGAGCCCGGAACAATCACAGTATCTGTCATAATCGATACGTTGGAACCATCAATGTATAATCCTGAATAACGACTATGTAGATTTTCTCCATTGAACGGCGCAAGCTCGATAGTTGTACTGCTCGGATTCGCATAATAATCATTCACATATCCTAATGAAGCCGAACGAACCGGATTGCCGTCTTTGTCCTCAAGCTGCTTGTTGGATACCTTTGAAAATGCATATTCAAACTTATAAGGATCTTCACCCACCGTATAGCTTCCCGTGATGACACCATCACTGTAGCTAAGACCGGTTACGGTTGTACCATCCTTGTTCTCGATTTTATCTGCAGTGTTTTCTGCAATACCACTGTTATAGCTCTTGTTATAATAATCAGAAGCCGCATAGATATTACCGTTGATAACAAGAGGAACACCCTCTGCCTGCTTGATCTCAACGCCCATATCCGCAACCATAGCAAAATCGAACAATGCAGAATAATCAGCATCGGTTGTATTAAACTGTACCTCAAAATTCGGCTGACTGATTACGATGTCTGCACAAACAGTCTGTGTATAGGTTCCTCCTGCCTTCGATTTGTACTCCTGCTCTCTTGATACCGTAACATCCTTTAGAACAATACGGTCTGCCTGGCGTACAATACTAAGCTTTGATGCGTCGAGGGTAACCGTGGAATTGGAAATATATCCCTGCAGCGTTGTTGCAAGCTCTGCTGCACCACGCTTGAAATACTCACTGTTCATGATTTGTTCCATGAACTTATCCTTGAACATCTTGTTAGCTTCTGTGTTCGACAATGTTTTATACGTCTGAAGATCAGTATCATAACGTACCATATTCTCTACCGTGTATGCATACGCAGTTTTCATCTCTTCGATGGTCTGCATACCGACACCGGTGTATATTTCCTGCATGGCCTGCTCTACATAATAGAAATTATCCTTCGCATTTAACTCCTGCTTCTTTAAATTATAAGCCGAGCCTGCAGCTGATAATAATGATCCTACTATAATACCGATAAACGATAGTGCAACAATAACCATAATAATACTAGAGCCCTGGTTATTTAGTTTTCTTTTTATCTTATTAATAATTTTCAACTAATACTCCCCCTTCGCTCCGTTTAATACAATTTTGTTGATGGAATCTTCAGCAGGTGTTAAATGTACAGATATCGTATAAAAACGGTCTGCCTTATTTTCTTCATCTGCCATATCTTTAAATGTACTAATATCATATTCCTTTACACTACGTGCCGTACCCTGCTTGAAATAATCTGAATACACCGAGATGTCCGCACACTGGAACTGCGCACCTGCCGTGTTAACATCACTGCTGTCCATATTTGTATAGACATCGATCTGACCGGAAGTTGATGTATAATTCATGAAAATTTGTACCTTTTCTGTATTAGTAGCATACGCAAGGTCATCCTTTTCATTGTTTCGATAGTAGGTTTTTCTACGTATATCAATTGTATCCCGAACTGCTTTTACTTCGTCCGCACTTCCATTTTTAATCTTATCGATTTCAGATGGAGTTGCATAAGTCAACAAATAATCCTCATCCGAAAACTTAGCTGTTGAATCTGCACCACTTAAGTACCGATGCGCAGCATCCCATTTTGGCTTAATAAGATACATCTTGATATCCTGTGCCGTCTGATTGTCTAACAAAATATAATCCTGCGCTGCATATTCCACTCCCTGTCCGCTCGTATACTCTGTCGAAAGCGGTTGATACTCAAGGTATATATATGGAACCTTTGCATCCGGGTCAGCAGGATCATAATAAAATTTCTGACTATACGCATTATACGTAACCTGTTCATGTGCATCTAAATAACCGGTCTCGTAAATTACATCTACCGTAACATCATAATAATTCGGATACTTTGTACTTGATGTATCTTCTTTTTCGCTAACCGATACAACAAGCAGCTTCTTTAATCCATCTAAATATCCGAAGTCATCAATATAGCTCAATGCATCCTCATCCGTCTTGCCCATTTCAATCATCCACTCATCCGGATGTTCGTTTCGAAGCGTTTCCATCGCTCTCGCATAAAGCTCTGCTGAAGCCTGCTTGTCAAAATCCGTTGCAAATCCTGTAATCAGCGCAACACCCTCGCTGTTAAGACTATGCACATTACCTGCGTCTATCTCATTCGGATTATCAATCACATCATTTGAAGACTTTACACAAACAATTCCTCGGATATATTCATTTGCAGAATCATACAATACATAACTACCTTCATTTGTACGTGTGAATCCGGCCGCTAAATCATCTGAAACAACATCAGGTGTTGTAAGTCCCTCCGGAAGATCGTATGCAATCCGATAGGTATTTGTCTCACTGCCAACCGTAAACTCTGTTGCCTTTAACTGTGCTGTCAAATCATCGAGATATACCGTACGGTTATACTTTGTCCGTTTGCTTCCGATGTATTCGTCGTTTAATGTGAATTTCATGACGTTATACGGAACTTTACCAATCGGAGATGAATCAATCGTATACACACCGGAGGCGTCCTTGCTTGCAACATAAATTTCACAGGCATCCGCATCCTTCATCTCAATCGGTGTGTAGGTTGTCGTATGGATATTTCCCGAGCCTGACGTTGACCGAAGCTCCGTAAGACTCGCATTCTTAAAATATTCCAATACATATTGAGCATTCTCGTTTGCTTTTTGCTGTTCCTTGGAACGACGATTTGTACGCATCGTTCCCGCAAACTGATTGATAATCGGTATCAACAGTACGGACAGTATGGCGATGGCTATGATGATTTCAATCAAACTGAAACCTTTATTGTTGTTTTTTGCCATAAAACCAACCCTCTCTTAATAAACCTTCACTGTTCCTGTCTTGCTACCCATTGAAAATCTCGGCGATACTGCATCATCACCGTCAACCTTTACAAACACAGGAAGCTTGGTTGCATTTGTAATGTTGAGCTTTACGCTGTTTTTGTCGTCGCCGTCTACACGAGCAGCTGACTTTACATAAATCTTTACATCTTTTCCAACTAATTCAACTGTATAATCTTTATCTCCGATCGCATACTTTGCATAATTTTTGCCATCCTCCTCAAAGATCTGTACAGCAACCTTTACAACATCGTTATCATTGCTTGTAACATTTGTGTTATCTGCCCCTGCAGAAACAACAACACCTGCTGCGGTATCGTTACCGGCCTTGTTTAATGTAATCTTGATATCGTTTGTTGTCTTGATAACTTCACCGTTATCCGCATCATATGCAAAGTTTGTATTTGCAGCAGCGCCATCACCGCCGATAAACATGTTGTCTACGCCTGTCTGAACATCAAGGTCAAGTGTATCGCCTTCTCTGCCGCCGCCTGCAATCGCATACGCATTCATGGATACACTACCGGATGCTACATCATTCTCCGCATCATAAGAAATGTTGATGGAAGAAATATTCATACGATACTGATAATTCATAATATAATCAATGTAATCCTTTACGCCCTCATAATTACCCGTATAGCTGATTGGAAGTGACTGTGTATAGCACACATAATCACCATCTGCACCGCCTAAGGTATAGAACTGTTTTGGCTGTCCTAAGCCTACAGACGGAATCTGGAATTCACCATTCTGGGAATCCTCGATGCCCTTCATAAACATAACCGTAAGCTCCTGATCAAGTGTTGCAGGGAAATCCTGTACAATCTTGTCAAACTCGGCATAATAGGCCTTTGTCTTCTCGATATACTCGTCTCTATGCTTGTTTTTTTCCTGTAAATCCGCAAGCTTTTTCTCTAAGCTCTCGGTCTCAGACTTTAAGCTATCGGTTGTATCCTTGTTTGGCTTGTAAACATACATGTATACACCGCCGACAATTAATACACATAAAAATACGATAATAATCTTAATATTGTTTCGTGACATGTTGCATCCCCTCCTTTACTCAGCTGTCTCTTCTGCTGCTTCTGCATCGCCTGAAACTGTATCAACGTACGGATTTAAGTCCACATACTTTGCAGTCACTGAAAATGTAAATGTTGCTTCGCCTGTTTCCGCATCAACGGATTTTGAATATCCGGATACATACGCATCGCTGATGCACGGAATTGTCTTAAGCTGCATCATAAACTCTGCCATACCTTCGTAGCTGGATGATACAGCCGGGATGTTGATACCGGAGTTCGAGGATGAAAAGCCGGTAATGTATACACAAGTCGGAATCTTGCTCTCTAACTCATCAATACACATACGCACATTTTCGTTTAACTGATAGGTGGTTGCATACATTGTGACAATATCTGTATATGTATTTTTTGCCTTATCATGGTCTGCAATTACCTGCTCAATGTCTGCTATCTTGTCAATCTCATGCTGCACATCGTCTTTCTTTTCCTGTGCGTCATTTTTCTGCTTGATAGACATAAAGCTTACTGCAGCCGCAGCAATTGCAACAACAACCAAGCCCGCTACATAAATCGCAAGGCTCACGCCTGTTTTCTCCTTCTTCTTTGCAACGTCTAACGGCAGGAAATTCATCGGTGCAAACGTTGCACCAATCGGTGTAACGAGATATACCGGATTGTATACCTTCAAATCAATACCGGAATCAAACTTTACATTCAACAGTGAATCCATAATACGTGTATTGACATTTAACTGAATCTTGAACAAACCATCGATGCCTCGAATCAACGCGCCATCACCGGTAAGAAGGACTTCCTCAATCGGCTTATCTGCATTCTTGGATGCATAGAAGTCCATAACACGTCCGATATTGTTAATCAGATAACGGAACGCACCGGTTGCCTCATTGTCATCAAAATCAACGGTAATAATCTGATCATTCTGAAGTAATGTCATGGCGGTCGTTGCATCAACGCCCTTGTCGTCCATAACAACATTGACTACGGAATTTGTACCATATGGCACCGTTCTTTGAAGCAGAAGGTTTTCCCCCTGCACGATATTTAATACAGTTGACTCACTGCCGAGCTGAACAACCATGGTTGTCGTCTGTGGAGTCGTCTGGGTCTTAATCAACTGGAACATTGCATTACCGATATAATCAAGTGATACAACGTTAAGTCCTGCCATCGCACCTAAGTCATAGTAAGATTTTACCATATGACCCGGAGCTGCCACAGCAAGTACACGATACTGCTTGTTGCCCTCCGCATCTGTTACCGTCTCAAGTACAGAATGCGATACAACATAATCTTCTATGTTTACAGGGAAATATTCCTGTGAGTTCGCATTAATAATTCCTCTGATTTTGTTCTCCTTTACAAAAGGAACCATAACCTCTCTGTTTACAATCTTGGTTGAGGATAATACAAATACTGCATTTTTGTTATGAATGCCTCTTGCTGTTAACTCCTCACGGATTGCATTTGCAATTTTTTCCGGTTCCTTGATGACACCATCCTCGTAAGAGTCCTCCGGTGTTTCTAAAATGATGACATTATGTACGCTGCTCTCCTTTTTCGGAGCGGCTGTCATTTCAACGATTGTAATACTTTCATTTGTGATATCAATGGATAACACTTTACTAATCTTTGCCATTTGTTATAGCCTCCCTCGCTAATCAGTGATTTTCTTTAATTCAGGTACCAGCTTACAAGCTGCTCACCCCATATCATTGCTATATATACGCCCATACTAAGGTACGGACCAAAGGAAAGTACATGACTTACCTTTTTAATAGCCATCCTTGTCAGATGCACTACCGAACCTATGATACAGCCTAACAAGAATGCTACAATATTAAGCTGCCAGCCTAACAGTAAGCCGGTTGCTGCCATAAGTTTTATGTCACCGTCTCCTATCCCACGTCCCTTTGTAACAAGCCACAGTAGTAGTAGAAAACCGCTGACCGCAAACAAACCGATTACATACTGACTCCAGTTACGATAATCTGTAACCAGACGAATCAGTCCTAATATTAGGATGAAAATATTAAATCCCAACGGGATTTCCTGTGTGCGCCAGTCTATGACGCTCAGTGCCAATAAGGCGGAAACCGACAGGCAGTAAAGAATTGTCTCTACGGAAAGACCATATACGAGGAAAATCCCTACATAGAGTATACCGTTCAAGCCCTCCACAATCGGATACTGAATCGATATATGTGCTTTACAGTGCCTGCACCTTCCCCTTAAAAATAAATAACTAAACAGCGGAAACAATTCGTACCAAGAAAGCACATGTCCGCACGACATACAATGAGAACGCTTCAAGGTAATACTCTCGCGAATCGGAAGCCGTAGAATAAGTACATTCACAAAGCTGCCAATCACTACACCGTACAGTCCGAATAAACTACATAATATTAATCTGATACTATCCATACCTTTACGCTAAGTCCTCTCGTTTCTCATGATGTCAAAAAACACAACGATAATTCCACCCGGCGAATCGGGCGGAATTATCTATGTGTTATTGATTATTTATTGGTAGTAGCTAGATACCTCAGGAACAAGCTGGAAGTCTGTACCGAGATCATTATTACTCTTAAGATCATCGTCCTTACCTAAAACAGGCTTGTAACTAATATCTGCTGGCTTTGTTCCATTTGTACATACATAAACTGAGATTTCACCACCTGCAGATACTGTAGCAACGAAGCACTCTGGCTTATTAGCTGCTGCCTTATCCTTCGGCTTAGAAGCGTTCTTCTTGTACTTGCACTTAGGCATCTTCTCACCAATGTTTGTGGCAACTTCCTTCTGAATAGCAGCTTTTACAGCAAAAGCGAGACCTGCATCTTCACCGAGTTCACCTGACCAATCTTCTGATGTGTATACTGTTACACAGTTAGCAGAGTTGTCTGTACCTGTTGATGATGTAGTAAGCTTTACACCCGGCTCAATAACAAGTACGCCTGTGAAATCACCACCAGTACCTGGAGTTGCAGAAGTAAGATATTCATACATCTGCTCGTTACCGAGTGCTGTCTCAACAGCTGTCTTAATTGCTTTTGCAGAAGTTACGTCGTTTGACTTTCTGGACTTGTCGATATAACGAATCAAAGCAGGAGCGATTGCACCGGCAAGGATTGCCATAATCGCAATTACGATGATAAGCTCAACAAGTGAGAAACCTTTGTTTGTTTTTTTCATAGTTTTTCTCTCCTTTATATTATATTTATTTGATAAAGCCGGCATCCTCGCCTACCGGCATATATCCACTTATGTAGCTTAGTAGTTGTCAACGGCGTCGTACATACTAAGCATCGGTGAGTAAATCGCAATAACGATACCACCTACAACGACCGCCATAAGCACGATAATCATCGGCTCCATCATAGCAGTCAAAGCATCTGTTGCAGCATTTACTTCCATCTCGTAGTACTCTGCAACCTTATCCATCATATCTTCGATATTACCTGTCTCCTCACCAATCTTAGTCATCTGAGGAAGCATCGTCGGGAAGATATCCATATCACGTAGTGGTTTGGAAAGCGGAACACCCTTTGCAATCTGATTTCTCGCATCCAATAAACCATCCCGGATAATCCGGTTATTCATCATCTTGGCAACCTGTTCTACCGCATCAATGAGCGGGATACCGGATGCCATCAGGGTAGAAAGTGTACGTGCAAACGTCGCTGCCGCAGACTTAATCGTCAAATTACCGAAGAGCGGCATCTTAAGCCCTATCTTCGCATATACAAGTGAGCCACTCTCTGTCTTGCCAATCCACCTAAATAAGAACACAAGTGCAACAACGACAAGTATAACAACCCAGCCCTTTGTCTGTAAGAACTTACTCAAATCGACTAACATCTGCGTCGCCTTCGGAAGCTCCGTACCCATATCCTCAAACATATCTGCGAATGTCGGGATAACCTTAATCAAAAGAACGACAACAACCGCGATAACGACACACAGGATAACGATCGGATAAGTCATCGCACCCTTAACCTTTGACTTTAACTTGTTCGCATTTTCAAAGTGCGTTGTCAAACGTTCAAAACATACCTCCAGGTTACCGGACATCTCTCCGGCCGCCACCATGTTAATCATAATCGGCGGGAACACCTTTGGATTTAACTTGAACGCATCTGCCAAGGTACCACCCTTTTGTACATGAGCCTGTGCCTCCTGCAGTGCACCCTTCAATGTCTTGTTATCCAACTGCTCGGACAACATCTCAAGTGCTGTGATAATCGTAACACCGGCATTTAAGATTGCAACAAACTGTTTACAAAAAACTGCCAGATCCTTATCCTTTACTTTCTTGTTAATCTTAAATCCGCCTGCGGACTGCTCCTTTAAATCCTGGATAATCAGTCCTTCGCTACGAAGCTTCTCTTTTGCCTTTTCTTCGTTGACGGCCTCGATGGTGCCCTTCTTGTTTTTACCGGCCTTATCCATCGCTTTGTAGTTATACTGTGCCATGTCTACTCCTCCGACCCAATCCTATTTTATGAACAAATTATTAACAATATGTATCTAAAATGATAATACATGATTTTTATCGTTTTTGCAACATTATATAACACATTGTATTATTTTTGGTAATATTGCACAAAAACAATAAATTTACATCTGTTTCTTCATATTTACCTGATCCTGTGCATAGGTCAGTGCGCTTTCACGTGTAATCTTGCCACTGCGATAAAGCTCTATCAGGAAATCATCCAGCGTAATCATACCAAGTGCACGGTTCGTCTGAATCGTTGACTGAATCTGATGTGTCTTCGCTTCACGAATCAGGCTTCGAATTGCCGGGTTGGCAAGCATAACCTCAAACGCCGCCACTCGTCCGTCACCGTTTGCATTTGGAATGAGCGCCTGTGAGATAACACCTTCCAAAATCATCGAAAGCTGAATACGTGTCTGCTGCTGCTGATGTGTCGGAAATACATCAATGATACGGTCAATCGTAGATGCTGCACCAATCGTATGCAATGTTGAAAATACGAGGTGACCGGTCTCGGCTGCTGTAATCGCAGTTGATATAGTCTCCAGATCACGCATCTCACCTACAAGGATGATATCCGGATCCTCACGGAGTGCTGCACGAAGTGCATTTGCATAACTAAGGGTGTCCATACCAACCTCTCGCTGATTGACAACCGATTTCTTGTGCTTATGTACGTACTCGATCGGATCCTCCAAGGTAATGATATGGTCTGTCAGATTCTCGTTTGCCTTATTGATTATAGAAGCAAGTGTCGTAGATTTACCGGAACCTGTCGGTCCTGTGACAAGTACCAGACCTCTTTTCTTCTTATATAACTGTACAACCGCATCCGGGATACCAAGCATATCCGGTCTCGGAATCTGAGTATCAACCTTACGATAGGCAGCCGCCATATTCCCTCGATCCATGAATACATTGACACGGAATCGACCGGTCTCTGCAGAAGCGTACGAGAAATCGACCTCTCCGCGTTCCTTCAAGATTTGTTTGTGACGCTCGTGCATTGTGGAGCCGATTGCCGCTGCTGCATCGGCAGGCATCAAAGGCGGTATCTCGACCTCCGTTAATTTACCGTGAATTCGAAGCTTTGGCGGAATTCCACAAGCTATGTGCACATCGGATGCATTTTGCTCGACTGCAAATGCGAGCAGTTCTTTCATATCTACCATGATTTATTCTCCCCTCTGTTATCGTCTGCCTGAAATGTCTAATATTCATCACCGGTTTCGTAGGTAATCTTTTTCATTTCATACAGCGATGTAATACCATTTAATACATGCTTTGCAGCACCCATCTTCAGGGTGAGCATACCTTCTGACAGTGCCTGTTTCTCAATCACATCTGCCGTAGAGCCTCTGGCGATAACTGCCTGGAGCTCCTTGGAAACCGGCATCATCTCATACACACCGATACGTCCGGCATATCCGGTATCTCCGCAAAGCGGACAACCAACCGGCTCGTAAATAACGGTTTCTTCCTCGTTATCTGTAACGCCCAAGATCTTGCGTTCATCCTCATCTGCAAGACGCGGTGCCTTGCAGGAATTACAAAGTCTGCGGACCAGTCGCTGTGCGATGACACCAACCAATGCATCACCTGCTACATAAGGCTCAATACCCATATCAATAATACGTGTAACCGTAGACGCTGCAGAGTTTGTATGAAGTGTCGATACAACAAGGTGACCTGTGATAGCAGCCTGTACCGCAATCTTTGCCGTCTCGCCGTCTCGAATCTCACCGATCATGATGATATCCGGGTCCTGACGCAGAATCGAACGAAGTGCTGCCGCAAACGTCATATCTGCTTTTACATTTACCTGCACCTGATTGATACCGTCGATATTTGCCTCGACCGGATCCTCAACTGTGATGATGTTAACATCTTCTGTATTTAACTCACTGAGTGAAGTATAAAGCGTTGTAGATTTACCGGAACCTGTCGGTCCTGTTACAAGGATGATACCATGCGGATTACTCAAGATACCATCAAAAACTTTTAGTTCTTCCGGACCAAATCCAAGAGCGCTCTTTGGCTTTGTAAGACCGTCCTTGGAGGTAAGTCTCATAACGGTTTTTTCTCCGTATACCGTAGGAAGTACAGATACACGGACATCAAACTCTCTGTGATCAACAACAATTGTAATACGACCGTCCTGCGGTTTACGTTTCTCGGCGATATCCATACCACCGATAATCTTGATACGTGCTACGATACCTGCAAGCAAGCTGTAATCATAGGTCATAACCTGCTTTAGGGCACCGTCGATACGATAACGAACCCGCACGCAAGACTCCAATGGCTCAATATGTATATCGGAAGCTCTCTGTCTTACGCCGCCTTCGATAATCTGCTTTACGAGAAGAACGATCGGAGAATTCTCGATATCTTCATTCATCGCTTCTTCATCCGCAGTCGTAAGTCCTCCCGCCATCATCTCTTTCCGGTACTGCTCCGCAGCTTCCATCGCCTGCGTGTTGCCGTAGTATTTACCGATGACCTCATTCATGTCATCTTCCATCGAAAACATCGGTTCTACCTGTAAGCCGGTTGAAATGCCGATATCATCGATGGCGTTTAAATCCATCGGATCAACCATGGCAACCTTTAATATATTGGGATTGTTCTCATCATAGCCAACCGGAATCACCCGATATTTCTGAACCATTGCTTCCGGCACCAGATCCAGAATATCATCCTCAATCTTGACTGCTTTAATCTCGCAATAATCGATCCCCATCTGGGCTGTTAATACCGTAATCAGAAGCTCCTGACTGATAAATCCCATCTCCATGATGACATTACCGAGTCTGCCACCGGTTTCTTTTTGTTTTTCAAGCGCCTGATCCAGTTCTTCCTGCGTAATTGCCCCAGCCTCAACGAGCAAATCACCAATACGTATCTTTTTTCTGCCGCCAATTCCCATATGCAATACCTCTTTGTTTTTCGAATTTGTGTTGAAGAAAATTATACCATAAAACCACTATTTACGCAAACTTTTTATAGAATAACAATCAAAAAATCATACAATCCGTGTACAATCACAAGTGTCAAATATGTACAGTTTTTTATATATAATTTTGCATAGCCTAAAATGAGCCCAAATACAAACGCACTCCATGCCTGTGCCACATTTCCCTGCACGGTATGTATATACCCAAAATATGCAGCCGTTATGACAGGTACTAACCATCTGAACCGTCCAAAAATGTCAACCAGCTCATTTTGAATCAGTACACGAAACATAAATTCCTCCGTCACTGCAACAACACACGCATATTGAAAAAAGCAAAAAAGCAAGGAGGCAACATTGAATCGCTCAAATGTATCAAACGAAAAGCCGAAGGTCCCGTAATTCATATAGCTCTGTATCAGATAGTTTATAAATACAAGGACAAGCAATCCCATGGCAATCACATATTGTTTCCAATTTTTAAGGTTCAGTTTTTCCTCGTGTCTTGTCCATTTTCGATATATAAAATAAAACGGCAATGTAATACCAATCATAATTCCAACCAATGCCAGATTCGTTAAAAACAGACTATCGATCTTCTCTGTCAAATCATAGCAATACAAGAGCCAATAATATATGTACATAATTAATCCAACGCGTATAATTCCCTTTTCATTCGGCAATTCAATTTTTTTGTTTAATATTGATTCTTTTTTCACATGTATCTCCTCCCTCAAAATTCTATTTTACGTAAAACACCGCTTCCTCCGGCTTTTTATTATGTAACAAATCATACATCAGACATTTATATGTTTCTAATTGTTCCTCTATCGAGTCCGAAACATCATCATACGCCTGATATTCCCCGTCTTTATCCCGGCATCCCATCAGGTTCATTGCCGGAAGCACCTCATGAAGCTCTGCCAGAAACCGGTTGTATACCGGCATGTCAAGTCCTGCCTCTTCAAGTAACTCAGTCCCTAAAAAATTGAGACTTGTGTCCTCATACCGCCCCGCTTCATTGCCATAATTTTTCCATATAAAATATGGCGTCATATATATTTTTTCTTTCTCGGACATCTGATTACTCTGTGTATATGGTTTGGTATAATCCTTCATTCCGGAATCCCAAAAACGAGGCATATGATCACCAAACATAACAATCATCGTCGGTTCCTTATCCTCATAATACGAAATCAACTGTTCCAGAGCTCTGTCACTTTCCCGCATCAGAGTCAGATATTGATTCAGTTCGTCCGAATCAGCATCTTCACAAACAACGCTGTTTTCAAAATTTTCACTGCTATAATCTCCATGGTTTTGTATTGTCACGGCAAAAATAAAATTATATTGGTCGCCGGATTGTTCCGTCACGTTCTCGATATAAGCATACAGACCTTCATCCGACAAATACCCACGCATCAAATACTCAGCCAGATTGTTATTCTCAATGATTTCATCAAACCGAACTGCATCAAAACCCAGATTATCATAAACCTTCTCGCGGTTCCAGTTCTGTCCGGTGAGAGGATGAATCGCCGTTGTGTAATACCCATTGCTTTTCATTGTCGAAACAAGCGATGGTATATCTTTATTTATAAAGGATTGATACGGAAATGTTCCCGGCGTATACCACATGGAATTTCCGGTTAAAAACTCGTACTCGGAATTGCAGGTTCCCCCACCCCACACAGACGTAAGCACATTCCCTTTTATTACATTTTTATCCATACTACAATAAAATGTATTGTATTCCAAATTTGTATCAAGCGGCATCAACAACGATAAATCCGACCATGTTTCGTTCATAATCACAATAATGTTTTTTGGTCTCTGATTAGTATTTTCGCTGATGCTTTCCTGGTATTGTTTTTCAAGCTCATATAGTTTTTCTTCTGAATATCCGCTCGGTTTATGTAAACGTACGCAATTACTCGTTTCAATAATCGTTTTTATGACACCATCTTCTCCGTATCCATATCTCGGTTCCCATGCAATCCGACTTAAATGATAGATGCTGTCCGTATTTTCAAAGTCATAGTGAAACAGTTTTGCAAATGAAACCACACCTACAACGACAACTGCTATTCTGACAGAAATTGTCCATGGTTTATTATTTAGTTTTAAATTGTTTTTGCCGGAAAACAACATGCAAAGAAGTAAAACGACAAAACCAACAAGAACCATCATGACTTCACCTGTGAATTTGATAGTGTATCCGGACAAAACATTTTGTGCAGTCTTATACGCGGTAAAATCATTATAGATAATCGGTGTGCCACGAAACTCATATACAAAATGATTCACAGCTGAAAACACCGCTGCTACAAAACTGTATCCGATACACGCAATCAAATAGCGATTTGTCAGCATCCATATAACACAGATGACCAGCAGACTTAATACAAAATCCCATAGCACCCCGGAAAACTGTACATATTCAAAATAGTCAACCGTAATGTGTAAGGCAAACGCCGCATATAACGCGCATGACACAATTGAAATCACCGGCACCAATGCATTCATAATATGATTATCGTGCTTTTCACTCATGTCTTTTTTCATAACCAGACATATACTAAGTAGCAGCCAGATATTAAGCACGATTTTAATTACATAATACCACGGTGTTTCTTTGGTATACCATATCTCGCACCCCTTCACATTCATAAGTAAAAACGCAGATGTTCCTGCACACAACATTGCCAAGATTATATTTTTTAATCGTTTTTCCGTTTTGAAGAACTTATATATCAAACATATACCAAACCCAAGAAATACTGTTGCAAAATAGTACGCTTCTATTCCAAAGAAATTCATCAAAAATACCGCCAGTATTCCGACCTCAACAACAATATACTTTAATAATCTTTTTCCGTTCATATTTTTTTCAACAACTGCCTTTTCACTCATATAATCATGCATCCTTTATTGACTATTTCATTTTCGATATGTATTCATTTCCTAACACTATTTATATCAACTTATATTATTTTATGTCAAGTGTAAGGAACTTTTCTCCCTTGTCGCATTACACAATTTATGATACACTGATGAATATTCAAGAATATCTGTTCACGCATACTATTTTTTGAGGAATAATATATGAATTCATCCATTGCTTCAGGCAAACAGAACAAAAACTCACATATCTTAAATACACTTACGCTAAAGCTTATCGCACTATTTACCATGTTAATCGACCATATCGGTATTTTATTATTCGATGCATCGGGCGAACAAGCTATTATTTCCGAGTCTGTGTATGATATACTTCGCGCTATCGGTCGCTGTTCCTTTCCGATCTTTTGCTATATGCTTGTGGAAGGATTTCATTATAGTCGAAATGTAAAGAAATATTTTGCACGTTTGGTTGTATTTGCAATCATTTCACAAATTCCGTACAATCTTTGTTTTCAACATACATTTTTTTATCTACACGCACTAAATATCTTCTTTACCCTGTTACTCGGACTACTGACAATTTATGTGCTTGATAACTGTATGAAAGCCATGCAAATCAAACCCAAAAGTCGTACCATATATTTCGGAATCGGATGTATCACGCTTGTCGTTAGCCAATATCTTGCGGAAGAATTCTATATGTCTTATGGAAGATACGGCATTTTGATGATCGCCATCTTCTACTTGTTCCGAATCCCGGATGATGACTTTGAAAACGATCGTGTAACGCTCAAATACACATGCATACAGGCCATGCTGATCTTTGTGATTACATATCTGTATCAGCCGGAACTCCAGTTTTACTGTCTGATATCGTTTGTATTTATTCTTATGTATAATCGAAAAAAGGGACCGGGCATGAAATATCTGTTTTACGGATTTTACCCGGCCCACCTTCTATTACTATACGGATTATATCTACTACTGTATTAAATACAGTAACCGAATTTCACAGATTAAATGCAATAATTCCCAATACTATTAACAACATCCCTAACAATTTTTTCTTGTTTATATGTTCTTTCAAAATCATTACTCCAAGCACAGAAACCCATATATACCCTGTTGCTTCAAGAATCGGCCCCATAGAAAGTGGCACCTTGCTATACGCCGTAACTATCATCAAAGAAGCCAAAAAGAACATGATATATGACACAATCACAAATACATTCAAATATTCTTTTACAATACTGCCATGTGTTTTCAACGCACTCTTTTTTAATATGATCTGTGATACAGAAGACACAAATACAGCAATCAAAAACAATATAATACAAACATTATCACTCTTCATCCGCACTTACCACCATATATACACCACAAATAACAATCATCGACCCTATGATATTCCACACAGTAATTGTTTCTTCAAAAATCAATTTTCCCCACAGCACACCCCAAATAATCGTAACCGCCTTATTGGCATAGGCCGTAATGAGCGATACTCTTTTTAAAATTTGTTGCCAAAACAAAGCGTACAGAAGCAACCCTACCAATACTATCCCATAAAAGAAAATGAACTTGGCAGACATAAATTCCTGTTGTCCTGCAAGTTTTGCCGCAATTGCACCTAATGAATATAAAAATAATAATATATGCAACAAAAGCATAGTTTTTAATCTTTCTTTGTTCATCGAATTCTCTTCCTCTGTTAATATTCATTTATTATAACTTATATATTGAAATATGAAAACAAGTAAATCTTTCTTCACCTTCTTGACGGTTTTCTTATATATTTTTTTCTCTTGTCCAAGCCTATTTTCCATGCTTTTGGAGGATTCAAAAACTGTTTGCAGGTGTACAATGCACTGAACAACACATCGCATGAAGGTAATAATCGGATACTTTGGGATAAATGTCCGGTATTAAATGAATATATGATGAATGCATTGCAGGACATGTATTAGAAGACTTTTTATCTGAAAAGGGAAATGAGGTGAAACAAGTGGCTGCACTGGATTACACATTTGAACGGAGAGAAAAGTTATTCCGTGCAGAAGAACGTGAACAAGGACGCCAGGAAGGTCGTGCTGAGGGACTTGCCGAAGGAATAGTTACAATCGCAAATGAATATGCTCCAAACTATGATGTCGAAGCAATCACAAAACGTTATATGAAGCTATAGCCAATCAAAAAGAGGTTGTCCAAAGACAACCTCTTTTCTTATACTATTCTATGAATTACTTGCTTGCCATCTGAGCCTTGATTGCCTCTGTAAGCTGAGGAACAATCTTGTTCAAATCACCAACAACACCGTAATCAGCTACATCGAAGATTGGAGCATCCTCGTCCTTGTTGATTGCAACGATGATGTCTGACTCTTCCATACCGGCTACGTGCTGAATGGCACCTGAAATACCGATCGCAAAATAAACGTTTGGACGTACAGTCTTACCTGTCTGACCTACCTGCATATCTCTTGGCATCCAGCCTGAATCTACAACGGCACGTGAGCAAGATACCTGTCCACCAAGTGCCTCTGCGAGGTCCTCAAGAATCTTGAAGTTCTCAGCAGAACCTACACCACGACCACCAGATACAAGAATCTTTGCATCCATGATGTCCTTGATGTCTGAAACAGCCTTAGAAATCTCAAGAATCTCTACATATTTGTTGTCCGGTGTGAAACCAGGATTGAACTCAATCACTTCTGCCTTAGCACCCGGCTTCTTCTCAAGCTTCTGCATAACGCCCGGACGAACTGTAGCCATCTGTGGACGATTGTCAGGACAAGCGATTGTAGCAATTGTGTTACCACCAAATGCAGGACGTGTCATAAGAAGCTGATTGTGCTTCTGCTCCTGTCCCGGAATTGGATTAATTGGGAAATCAGCGATCTCAAGTAATGTACAGTCAGCTGTAAGACCGGTCTTTACTCTTGCTGAAACTGTAGGACCAAGATCTCTACCAATTGCTGTAGCACCTACCAAAACGATTTCCGGCTTGTACTCATTGATAACAGATGCTAATGCATGTGCATATGGCTCTGTTCTGTAATTCTTAAGTTCAGGATCGTCAACAACGATAACCTTATCAGCACCGTACTCAGCTAACTCATCAACTAAGCCCTTAACATCGGAACCGATTAATACTGCAGTTACATCTACACCTAACTGCTCAGCAAGTCTCTTACCTTCGCCGATAAGCTCGAAAGAGATGCCGCTAATTACATTATCTACCTGCTGTGCAAAGACATATACGCCCTTGTACTTTGCATATTCTTCTGCGTTCATTGCGCCCATTTTATTCACCACTTTCCTTTATTAGATTACATGCTTATCAAGTAACTTACCTACAATGTAGTTTACTCCATCTTCCGGAGACTCTGCTACGATCTTCTCACCAGCGCCCTTACGAACCTTATCTGAAGCTCTGGCAATCTTTGTAGGGGAACCCTTAAGACCAAGGTCTGAATCATCAACATCAACAAGATCCGCTCTGCCAAATGTTGTAATATCTGCATTCACTGCATCAAAGATTCCACCCGGTGTCATGTATCTAGGCTCATTTAACTCTGAAAGTGCTGTAATAAGACATGGCATCTTAGCCTTAACCATATGATAACCATCATCATATACACGCTTAACTACTACGCTGTCACCATCAACCTTGATTTCCTGTGCATAAGAGATAACAGGAAGACCAAGATGCTCAGCGATCTGAGGACCAACCTGAGCGGTATCACCATCGATAGCCTGGCGACCTGTAATAATTAAATCATAATCAAGCTTACGAAGTGCACCTGCAAGTGTTGTAGATGTAGCCCAAGTATCAGCACCACCAAGAACACGGTCTGTTACAAGAACACCCTTGTCAGCACCCATAGCGATTGCTTCCTGAAGTACGTCTGCAGCCTTTGGAAGACCCATTGTAATAACTGTAACTTCTGCACCTGTTGCATCCTTAATTCTAAGAGCAGCCTCAAGACCAGCCTTATCATCAGGATTCATGATTGTGAGCATTGCTCCTCTATCCAATGTACCATCCGGGTTAAACTTAACGCCACCCTTTGTATCAGGTACCTGCTTAATACATACGATAATTTTCACGATCAGTACCTCCTTAATTCAAGATGTTAGCAGAGATTACCATACGCTGTACTTCTGAAGTACCCTCGTAAATCTCTGTAATCTTAGCATCACGCATCATACGTTCTACATCGTACTCCTTGATGTAACCGTATCCACCATGTAACTGTACGCACTTTGTTGTTACTTCCATAGCAACCTCAGCAGCATAAAGCTTAGCCATAGCAGCTTCTACAGAGTAAGAAACCTTTGCGCCTGCCTGATATTCGTCTTTCTTTCTTGCAGCCTTGTAAACGAGAAGCTTTGCAGCCTCAACCTTTGTAGCAAGATCAGCAAGTACGAACTGTGTATTCTGGAACTGAGCAATTGTACGACCGAACTGCTTTCTTTCTTTTACATAGTTGATTGTTGTCTCAAGAGCACCCTCTGCAATACCAAGAGCCTGAGCAGCAATACCGATACGTCCGCCATCAAGTGTATGCATAGCGATTGAAAATCCCTTGCCCTTCTGTCCAAGAAGGTTCTCCTTTGGAATACGGCAATCTGTGAAGATAAGCTCATATGTTGAAGATGCGCAGATACCCATCTTGTTCTCCTTTGTACCAAATGAGAATCCCGGCGTACCCTTCTCAACGATGAAAGCTGAAATCTCTTTCATCTTTCTGCCACGCTTTTCAACAATACCTGTAACAGCGATAACGATGTAAACATCTGCTTCCTTACCATTTGTGATGAAGCACTTTGAACCATTAAGAATCCACTCGCCTGTAGCCTCGTCAAGAACAGCCTTTGTCTGCTGACCCTGAGCATCTGTACCGGCACCCGGCTCTGTAAGACCAAATGCACCAAGCTTCTTTCCGGAAGCAAGATCCGGAACATACTTAGCCTTCTGCTCCGGTGTACCATAAGTTACAATCGGATCAACACAAAGTGATGTATGTGCTGATACGATAACACCTGTAGTACCGCAAACCTTTGAAAGCTCTTCTACACACATAACGTATGTAAGAACGTCACATCCCTGTCCGCCTAACTCCTTTGGTACAGGAATACCTAAGAAACCATACTTTGCCATCTTGTCAACTGTCTCTCTTGGAAATCTGTGTTCTTCGTCGATTTCCTGAGCAAGAGGCTTTACTTCGTTCTGCGCAAAATCTTTGAAAAGATTCTGAGCCATTTCATACTTCTTGTCTAAAGTGAAATCCATTATTACTTTCCTCCATTATTATTCTATAATTGCAACTGCGCAAATTCACGCAGTTGCAAAAAAGCTCAAATTAATTGATTCTACTTTGCGTCGTAAGCTGTCTTTGTACGATCTGCATTGTAGATGTAGAATCCCTTACCGCTCTTTACGCCAAGGTTTCCGCCACGTACCATCTTACGAAGAAGCGGACATGCACGATACTTGCTATCACCTGTCTCAGCATAAAGTACATCCATAATTGCAAGGCAAATATCCAAACCTATGAAATCACCTAACTCAAGTGGTCCCATTGGATGGTTCGCACCAAGCTTCATAGCGGAATCAATACCGGCTACATCAGAAACACCTTCCATCTTGATGAAAGCAGCTTCGTTAATCATAGGGATGAGAATTCTGTTTACTACAAAACCGGCAGCCTCATTTACCTGTACAGGTGTCTTACCGATTTCCTCAGAAATCTTAATAATCTTCTCAACTGTCTCTGCAGGTGTGTTTACACCGGCAATAACCTCAACAAGCTTCATTCTGTCAGCAGGATTGAAGAAGTGCATACCAATCATCGGACGTGTAAGACCATTACCAATCTCTGTAATAGAAAGTGAAGATGTGTTTGAAGCGAAGATACACTCCGGCTTACAAATCTTATCAAGCTCACCAAATGTTGTCTTCTTAACTTCCATATTCTCAAATGCAGCTTCTACGATCAAATCGCAATCTGCACAAAGATCTTCCTTAAGACCCGGAGTAATGCTGGCAAGAATACCATCAACCTGCTCCTGTGTCATTTTACCTTTTTCTACAAGCTTTGCATAACCTTTTGCAATCTTGTCCTTGCCGCCTTCAGCCCACTCCTGCTTAATATCGCAAAGAGCTACTGTGTAGCCGTCAACCATAGCAAATGCCTTAGCAATGCCCTGACCCATGGTACCTGCACCAATAACGCCAACTTTCATGTTAAAAAACCTCCTAAAATTAAATCATATTTGTACACACGAAGGATAGGACACCAATTTTGATCCCCTATCCTATGTATGTTATGTTTATTTGTTCTGGAAAGGAACTACCTTAAGCTTCTTCTCTTTGTCTTTCTCTAAGAAGTTGCCCATACCGGCCTGCTGGTCAGCAGTTTCAAAACAATCGCCAAATAATTTTTCTTCGATTACGATGGCCTTGTCCATATCAACCTGCATACCTTCGTTGATTGCCTTCTTGCAGTTACGAACCGCAATCGGAGCATTCATAGCAATGCCTGCTGCCATCTTCTTCGCTGCTGCAAGAAGATTTGCCTGTGCACTGACTTCGTTACCTGCCTCATCTGTAGATGCAGAGTAAACTGCATTTACAAGACCTATACGATAAGCCTCATCAGCCTTAATATTACGAGCTGTATAAATCATCTGCTTTGCCATACCTTCGCCTACAAGACGGGCAAGTCTCTGTGTTCCACCAAAACCAGGTGTAATACCAAGACCAACCTCAGGCTGACCAAAAACTGCATTATCAGAGCAAAGTCTGATATCACAGCTCATAGAAATCTCACATCCTCCACCAAGTGCAAATCCGTTAATTGCTGCAATGACAGGGATTGGGAAAGTCTCAATCATACGAAATACATCGTTACCCTTTTTACCGAATGCTTCACCCTCTGCCTTTGTAAGTGTAGACATCTCTCCGATATCAGCACCTGCAACAAATGACTTCTCGCCCGCACCTGTTAAAACAAGTGCTCTTGTTGTATCAAGATCTACTGCCTTAAAAGTTGCTTCAAGCTCTTCAAGAACCTGACTGTTCAGCGCATTTAATGCCTTTGGTCTGTTGATTGTAATTACACCAACAAAACCTTCCTGCTCATAAGTAATAAACTCCATGTCTATCTCCTTGTTAATAAATATTAGTCTCTCTCAACGATAGTTGCACAGCCCATACCGCCACCGATACAGAGTGTAGCAAGACCCTTCTTAGCATCCTTTGCTTCCATCTCATGAAGAAGTGTAACAAGGATACGGCAACCGGATGCTCCAACCGGATGTCCGAGTGCAATCGCACCACCATTTGGATTGAGCTGCTTGTCAACATCAATACCAAGATCACGACCTACAGCGATTGACTGAGCAGCAAATGCCTCATTTGCCTCGATGATATCGAAATCTTCAATCTTCATGCCAGCCTTAGCCATAACCTTCTGTGTAGCAGGAACAGGACCGATACCCATAACCTCCGGACGGCAACCTGCAAGACCACCGGCTACCCATGTAGCCATAGGCTTAACACCAAGCTCCTTCGCCTTCTCTTCTGACATTACAACGATTGCAGCTGCACCATCGTTGATACCTGATGCATTACCGGCTGTAACGAAACCATCCTTATTGATTGGACGAAGCTTAGCAAGACCTTCCATTGTAGAACCTGCTCTTGGTCCCTCATCCTTAGCAAACTCAACATCCTGCTTCTTAACCTTAACTGTTACAGGAACAATTTCCTTATCAAAAGCGCCTGCTGCCTGAGCTGCCTCAGCCTTCTGCTGTGACTTAAGTGCGAACTCATCAAGCTCTTCTCTTGTGATTCCCCACTCACGGCAGATATTGTCAGCAGTTGTAATCATATGATAATCATTGAATGCATCCCAAAGAGCATCATTTACCATACAGTCCTTAATTACACCGTTGTTCATACGGTAACCAAAACGAGCCTTGTCAAGTGCGTAAGGAGCCATTGACATATTCTCCATACCACCGGCAACAACGATATCAGCCTCTCCTGCCATAATCATCTGTGCTGCCTGGTTAACACAGTTAAGACCTGAACCACAAACTACGTTCATAGTAACTGCAGGAACTTCATTTGGAAGACCAGCCTTAATAGATGCCTGACGAGCAACATTCTGACCTAAACCAGCCTGGATTACACAACCCATATATACCTGATCAACAGCCTCTGGTGCAACACCAGCTCTGTTTAATGCTTCCTTGATAACAATCGCACCGAGCTCTGCTGCAGGTGTATTGCTTAATGAACCACCCATAGTACCGATCGCTGTACGACATGCGCCTGCTAAAACTACTTTTCTTGACATAATTATTTAATCCTCCATTCTTTTTTTGCCGAGAATACTTAAGCCTCGACATGCTTATCACAATATTATCATATATCGAAATGTTTCGCAACATAGTATCCAATCACTTTTTTTTCTTTTTGTGAACATTTCGTATTGTTTTTTTGTGATTTATATTACTTTTCTTGCTATTTGTTAGATTTTGGGATATTTTACCGCCGGTTCCGTATCGATTTTTCTCAGCATCCTGTCTTGGTCGAATCAAACATTTTTTATCAAATCCGATGAGATCCGTTCGTTTTGTAATCGTAAGTGCCTCATAAACCAAATCATAGTTTTTGGGATTTCGATACTGAATCAAAGCTCGCTGCATCGCTTTCTCATGCGGAGAAGTCGGTACATAAACTTTTTCCATCGTCCTTGGATCCACACCTGTATAATACATACACGTGGACATCGTTGACGGTGTCGGATAAAAATCCTGCACCTGCTCCGGCATATAGCCAAGATCGCGCAAATACTCTGCCAGCTTTACAGCATCCTTCATCGTTGAACCCGGATGTGAAGACATGAGATACGGAACCATATATTGCTTCATCCCAAGCTGTTCATTGATATGCTTGTATTTCTCACAAAAGCTTTTGAATACGGAATTCTCCGGTTTTCCCATACGTTTAAGAACATTATCCGATACATGCTCCGGAGCAACCTTGAGCTGTCCGCTTATGTGATATTTACACAATTCATAGAAAAAAGAATCATCCGAATCGGCCATGAGATAATCAAAACGGATCCCCGAACGAATAAATACTTTTTTTACATTTGGGAGCTCTCGTAATTTTCGTAATAGTTCCATATAATCCGAATGATCCACTTTAAGATTCGGACATGGTTTCGGGAACAAGCATTGTCTGTTTGCGCATACGCCGTGTGTAAGTTGTTTATCACATGCCTTAATACGGAAGTTTGCCGTCGGACCTCCGACATCATGAATATATCCTTTGAATTCAGGATCCCAAACCATTTTTTCTGCTTCCTGTATGATAGATTTGTGACTACGCGTTTGTAACATGCGTCCCTGATGAAAAGTGAGTGCACAAAAGCTGCAGCCACCAAAACAGCCGCGATTGCTCACAAGCGAAAACTTAACTTCTGAAATAGCCGGAACTCCTCCCATGGATTCATAGCTCGGATGGTAGGTTCTTGTATAATCAAGTGAATAAACACGATCCATCTCTGCTTCCGTAAGCGGTGCAGCCGGTCTGTTTTGAACGATAAATAAATGATCATTGTATTTCTCGACCAAGGTCTTCGCCGTAAAATGGTCAGTATTGTCATATTGAATTTTGAAGCTTCTTGCGTAATTTAATTTATCCTCACATAACGCCTCATAATCCGGTAACACGAGTGCATACTTTGCATCCGGCATTGTCTTCGAGCGATATACAGTTCCGTCCACATATGTAATATCATGAACATCTATTCCGCTATCCAACGCTTCTGCAATCTCAATAATTGCATGCTCTCCCATTCCATATATTAGAATATCCGCCTGCGAATCCACAAGTACAGAATGCTTTAGCTTGTTTGACCAATAATCATAATGTGCAAGCCTACGCAGGCTCGCTTCGATACCACCGATAATAATCGGCACATTCTTGTACTTTCTTCGAATTAAATTGCAATAAACAATCGTCGCATAATCCGGCCGTTTTCCCATCTCTCCACCCGGAGTATAAGCATCCGTCGCTCGACGTTTTTTTGACACCGAATAGTGATTGACCATCGAATCCATATTTCCGCCGCTCACTAAAAAACCAAGTCGAGGTTTACCGTAAATATCAATGCTCGACACATCTTTCCAGTCCGGCTGCGAAATGATTGCGACCTTATATCCGTATAATTCCAGCATTCGACTAATAATTGCATGACCAAAAGAAGGATGGTCCACATAAGCATCTCCGATAATATATACGAAATCTGCCTGTTCCCATCCTTTTTGTTGCATTTCGGCCCGATTTAACGGTAAAAAACGATCGTCATATGTGTAGTCTGAAATCTGCATACTCTCTTTCCTACCTCTTGTCGGGATTTTCCTTTACATACTGTCTTGCCGTTCCTGCACCCTTTGCCACCGCAAGCTCCGGATTTTCCAACAAGACTGCCTTAACGCCTACTTGTTCTTCGATAAGTTTTGCAAGACCAAATATCTTACTTCCGCCACCGGTTAATATAATACCGTGTTCCGCAATATCGGAAGCAAGCTCCGGTGGGGTATTTTGCAGTGTATTACGAATGGCATCTATTATCAGATCCATAACCTCCTTGGTTGCTTCTATCATCTCTGAAGATTTTACTGCAATCTTGGTCGGCAACCCCCTTACAAGTTCTTTCCCCTTTGCATATCCAATTGCATCCTTTTCGCGCGGATATACAGAACCGACATCACACTTTAATTCCTCACATGAAGCAGCACCAATGAGCACATTGTGACGTTTCCGTAAATATCTTATGATTGCTTCATCAAAATCGTCTCCTGCAACCTTAATGGAATAGCTCTCATCGATGCCTCCCTTTGATACAACTGCTATATCCGTTGTACCCCCTCCGATGTCTACAATCATATTTCCACGTGAAGAATCAATATTTACACCCGCTCCGACGGCAGCCGCAAATGGTTCTTCCAAAATATAGACTCTCTTTGCGCCTGTACGATAAACTGCATCCTCAACCGCGCGTTTTTCAACTTCGGTTACACCACTCGGAACACACACGCATATGTTTGGTCTTCCCCAAATTTTGCGTTTTTCCATCGCATTCTTTACGTATGCCTTCAACATACGTTCTGTTAGTGTGTAATCCGATATAACGCCTTGTATAATCGGACGAACAACTTTGATTTCCTCCGGTGTTTTTCCAATCATTTTTTTAGCTTTATTTCCGACAGCAATAATTTTCTTACCACGGACCTCATATGCAACAACTGATGGCTGATTTACAACTATGCCCTTATCCTTTATGTAAATTACTGTGTTTGATGTACCGAGATCGATACCAATATCTATATTTGTTACCACGTTTTTATCCCCTTATTATTTTATCCTTCCGCACAATATCATTTTGTTACACAGAATACACAAAGCAATTTCGTACAACAAAAATAATGCGTATGCCTTCATCAAATTGATTATACGCATACGCACTATTTTTTTCAATGCCTATTTAAAATCTGCACCTAGCAAAATTTTCTTTTCTGTGCCGGCAACCTTTTCACGTTCCTCACACTTTACTAAAGCATCATCAACAACCTTGAGCATACGATCGATATTACCGGTCTCTATCGCCATAATTGTCGTATTCAAAATTCCGTTCACAGACTCATCCGCTGTGTAACCTTTCTGAATAATATAACCTTTTGCAATGATAACCATATCTTCATTTTCCATGCCTCTCATGTCAACACGCTTCTGGAAGGCAATATCTGCCTCCTTTGATGCATCAAACAAACGACAGATTGAACCATATTCACCTGTAAGCATAATAACGATATCATTTTTCTCCGGAGATGTAAGGTCTAAAATTTCCTTCATCTTATCAGGAGTAATGAGTCCTGCATTTTCAACAACCAAGCAACCGCCACGGAGTTTTTCCATAGCATCTGTAAGCTTAACCTTGTTTAACGCCTGGGCCTTAATCTTCGCAATCGTCTTTGCATTACAAACCTTCAAATCATAGAAACTTCTTGCGAAATCTTCACCGATTCCGGTCATGCCGAAACCGTGATCTCCCATGATTACAACATTACGTCCGGTTCCTGATGACTTTGATGCCATATTAAATGCGAAAATCATCTCATCGGCAAGTAAATCCGAACCTGTGTATTTCTGGAGATAATATGCCTCCATCGGAAGTTCTGTATCATCACCCACATCCGCAATATCAAGCTTAATCTTGTCTGCTTCAGCAAGTGCCTTTTCTGCAGCAAGTACAGCCTTCTTTGCATCATCTAATACAGTTGCGGCAGCCTCTGTCTTCTTCTTCAAATCATGAAGTACCTTATCTGCTTCATCTGCTTTCTTAACAGCTTCTGTTTCTGCTGCTTTCTGCTTTGCACTAGCCTCGTCTGCTTTCTTTTTTTCGTCAGCCAAAGCCTTGGCCTTTGACTCTTCATCAGCCTTCTTCTTAGCATCTTCAGCCGCTTTTTTCTTTGAAGCTTCCTCTGCAGCCTTCTTTGCATCATCAGCTTTCTTCTTTGTTTCACTTTCAAGCTTCTGTTTTGCTTCTTCTGCTTTCTTTACAGCCTCAGCCTCCGCTTTCTTGGTATCATCTAATGCCTTCTTTGCCTCTTCAACCTTTTTCTCAGCCTCAGCAACCTTCTTCTTGGCATCATCAATTCCCTTCTTAGCATCTGCCTCTGCCTTTTTCAAAGCTTCTTCTGTTGCTTTCCAAAGTGCTTCTTCTTCCGCTTTCTTACGTGCTTCATCTTCAGCAATTTTCTTAGCTGCTTCCGCTTCTTTCTTCGCAGCCGCCTCTTCCGCAGACTTTCTGCTTGCCTCCTGTGCAGCACGCTTTTGCGCATCATCTTTTGTTTTCTTAATCTCAGCATCAGCATTTTTTCTTGCTTCTGATGCTTTCTTTAATGCATCTGCCTCAAGCTTTTTAACATCTTCCAATGCCTTTGTAGCTTCGGAAACCTTGTTCTTTGCTGCTTCAAGCTGCTTGTTCGCTTCTGCCTTTGCCTTTGCACGAGCTGCTTCTTCTGCCTTTGCAAGTGCCTCTGCTTTTGCCTTTATACGAGCTGCTTCCTTTTCTTTCTTGCGTTTTTCTTCTTCTAATCTGCGAGCCTCTTCCTCTTCTGCCTTCTTGCGTGCAGCTTCTGCAGCTCTGCGCTTTGCTTCAGCTTCCGCAATACGGCGCTCTTGCTCGTTTGCTTTACGTTCTGCCTCCTCAAGTCTCTTTCTGCGAGCCTCTTCCTTCTGACGTGCTTCCTCACGTATACGAGCCTCTTCTTTTCTACGAGCCTCAAGTGTAGCAGCCCTCTTCGCAGCAGCATCCTCTTCATCCTGTTTCTTTGAAGTTTCTGCTTTTTCGGAAGTCTTGTTCTCCTCTTCCTTTGCTGTATCCTTCTTGGTTTCATCACTAAATGTTGCAAGCTTTGAAATTTCTGCGCCTAAAGCATCATCATCGTCATCAATTTCATACATGCTCTTAACATCATTCGTAGGTGTTGTTCTGTTTGGAACGATTTTAATTACATCATCTGAATTCTCAGTAGAAGCTTTTGATGCCTCTGACTGTTGCCAAGTACCTCCTTCAGAAATTACTCTCGTTTTGCCGTCCTCAGCAACCCCCTTGTTGTCATCGCTAAGTACCTTGACAGTAGAATTCTTAGATTTGTCCTTTGTCATGCCATCGATGTCAAGATTTAATCCAATACCACCGGAAGATTTTGCACCGGTCACACCGGTAAAACCGGTATCCTTGCCAGAATCTGTTTTGTCAGATACCTTTTCATCATTCTTTTTATCAGCAACCTTCTCCTTATCGTCTGCTTTCTCTGATGTTTTTTTCGCATCCTGTACTTTCTCTGGCTCATTGGTTTCCTGTGCCTGTTCTTCCAATGCTTCTTCGATCTCTTCATCGAGTGCATCAAGATCAATACCCAGTTCAGCAGCTTTTTTACGCCGTTTTTTCTCTTCAATTTTAGCCAGCTCTTCTGCTGAAAGCGTTTTGTATTTCGGTTTATCATCTGCTTTTTCTTCTGCAACCTTTTTGCCGGCAAGTCTCAATGCTTCCTGCTCACGTTTTTGTTTTGCAGCTTTAGCAGCTTTTTCCTTTTCTACTTGCGCTCTAACGGCAGCTATCAATGCTTCTCTTTGATCTATCGCCACTCGCTTATACCTCCTTTCAGTAACATATTCTTCCAAGCATTATCTGTACTCTTTTAATTTACGTAAGATTTCTCTCTTGGTAGAATCTATCTTCAAAGATGATTTTAACTCATCTCGTGAAGGTCCCTTATTCAAAATTGTCGGCCTCACTATCTCGGAAGCCTCATCCTTTGTCCCCATCACTTTACCTGTTTGATTTTTGGTGCTACCAACTGAAGACAAATCGATTCCGAGTGATGCAAGCAACGCCTCAGCTTCTTTTTGCATCTGCTCTTCTTTTTGAAGGTTTTCCTGTAATTTGGAATGTTCCTTTTCCATAATCTCTTCAAAATGATTTTCGATTACATGTTCCTCATTATTATGATACTCCGGGAACAAAGAAGAACGGAACACCGGAAACTCAAGTGAATTTTTCTTGATATTATTCCATGGATTATCATCCACGACTTCCGATTCTTCTGCCTCGGTTTCTGTCTCTTCCGAAACTTCTTCCGGTTCCTCTGCCTCGGTTTCTGTCTCTTC
>JAUNJN010000054.1 GCA_030533235.1 Eubacteriales bacterium
GTACTCAACCGCTTTTTGTATATAGAAAGGTCTCACATCAATTGTAACGCTACAAAATTGTGGCACAATGACATATTTTTTCTGTTGAAATATAAATTCTTTTCCATTATAATTGAAATGTTGCATTATACATAATAATAAGGAAATATGTCGTATCATCGAATATTTTCCATAATCTATAAGGAGGTATGGCTTGCGCCATATAACACATATGAAACGATTAGGAATCGACATCGGCTCAACAACAGTAAAGGTCGCTGTCATTGACAAAGAACACAATATTTTATTTTCCGAGTATAAGCGTCACTTTGCCAATATCAAAGAGACACTGCAAAATTTGATTTCGGATGCAAAGGATTCACTTGGAGATTGTGAAGTTGCTCCTACAATCACAGGTTCCGGAGGACTCGCATTAGCAGAAGTAATCGGTGTTCCTTTTGAGCAGGAAGTTGTATGCGTATCAGACGCTCTGACAGATTATGCCCCACAAACGGATGTCGCCATTGAGCTCGGTGGCGAGGATGCCAAGATTATATACTTTACTAATGGTGTTGAACAACGTATGAATGGTGTATGCGCAGGCGGAACAGGTTCTTTCATTGATCAGATGGCTTCCCTTTTACAAACAGATGCCGCAGGACTCAATGAATATGCCCGCGATTATGACACTCTGTATTCCATTGCTGCAAGATGCGGTGTATTTGCAAAAACAGATATTCAACCTTTAATCAATGAGGGTGCAACAAAACCAAATCTATCCGCATCCATTTTTCAGGCAGTCGTTAACCAGACCATCAGCGGTCTTGCATGCGGTAAACCAATTAAGGGAAATGTTGCATTTTTAGGTGGACCGCTTCACTTTTTAGATCAGCTGCGTGCTGCTTTTATCCGCACATTAAATTTAACCGATGCACAAATTATTGCACCGGAGCATTCCCATTTATTTGCAGCGGTTGGTGCTGCATTACAGGCTAAAGAAGATTGTACATTTACATTTTCCGCTTTAATTGATGCTCTATCCAAGGATTTAAAAATTTCGGTAGATGTTGACAGACTTCCGCCTTTATTTGCGTCTGAAAACGATTATAATGCTTTTATTGAAAAACAGGCTTCTTACAAGGTAGCCCGTACCGATTTATCGACATATAAAGGACGCTGTTTCCTCGGCATTGATGCCGGATCTACCACAACCAAGGTTGCACTTGTTGCAGAGGACGGGGCGCTTCTTTATGATTTTTACAGCAGTAACAACGGCAGTCCGCTTAAAACAACACTTCGTGCCATGAAAGACATCTATTCAAAATTACCTGCGGATGTTTCTATTGTTGCCGGTTGTTCTACAGGTTACGGCGAAGCCCTGATTAAGTCCGCACTTATGCTTGATTACGGCGAGGTTGAGACAATTGCGCATTATACTGCCGCTGCTTTTTTTGATCCGGAAGTTGATTGCATTCTTGATATTGGCGGTCAGGATATGAAATGTATCAAGATAAAAAACGAAGTTGTTGATAATGTTATGCTGAACGAAGCATGCTCTTCCGGTTGCGGTTCCTTTATTGAAACCTTTGCAAAATCCCTGAATTATGAAGTCAAAGATTTTGCAAAAATTGCTCTTTTTGCCAAGAGCCCGATCGATCTTGGTTCGCGTTGTACCGTATTTATGAATTCAAAGGTTAAGCAGGCGCAAAAGGAAGGTGCAACAGTTGCCGACATTTCTGCCGGTCTTGCTTACTCTGTTATTAAAAATGCATTATTAAAGGTTATTAAGCTTACCGATCCAAAATCACTCGGTAAGCATATCGTTGTTCAAGGCGGTACCTTCTACAATGATGCCGTATTACGAAGCTTTGAGCTTATATCCGGCCGCGAAGCTATTCGACCGGATATTGCAGGTATCATGGGTGCATTCGGTGCTGCATTGATCGCGCGCGACAGATACGAAGAAGGGCAAACGACCACAATGCTCTCTCAGGCAGACTTGGAAAATCTAACCTATGAGACAAGAATGTCCCGTTGCAAGGGCTGTACCAATAATTGTCTCCTTACAATCAATCGTTTTTCAGGTAATCGCCAGTTTATTTCCGGAAACCGTTGTGAACAAGGGCTTGGATTAAAGAAAAATGCAAAACAGGTTCCAAACCTGTTTGATTACAAATTTCATCGTCTTTTTGACTACACACCACTTAGTGAAGCGGAAGCACCACGAGGAGTTATCGGTATTCCTCGAGTGCTTAATATGTATGAAAACTATCCTTTCTGGTTTACATTTCTTACAAAGCTCGGTTACCGTGTAATTCTCTCACCAAAATCATCAAGAGACATTTACACACTTGGTATCGAGTCAATCCCGAGTGAATCAGAATGTTATCCTGCAAAGATTTCACACGGTCATGTTATGTGGTTAATTAAGCAAGGAATTCCTACAATTTTCTATCCGTGTATTCCTTATGAGCGTAATGAAACACCGGATGCAAACAACCACTACAACTGCCCGATTGTTACATCTTACGCAGAAAATATAAAAAATAACATGGAGGAAATCAGTTCTCCCGATATCACATATATCCGACCGTTCCTTGCGCTTGATAACAAAGAAGCATTAAAGGATCGTCTGTTACGTGAATTTTCAAAATATACAGATGTAACAGCATCCGAAATATCAGATGCTGTAGAAGCCGCATACAAAGAGGATGATGCAGTCAAAAAGGATATTCAGAATAAGGGCGAGGAGGTTATCAAATACTTAAAGGATAATGACAAATTAGGTATTGTACTTGCCGGTCGTCCATACCATTTGGATCCTGAAATCAATCATGGTCTTCCTGAACTTATCAATTCCTATGATATTGCAGTATTAACAGAAGACTCCGTATCGCATCTTGCCGAAGTAGAACGTCCGTTGATTGTATCCGACCAATGGATGTACCACTCCAGACTTTATAAAGCTGCAAACTACGTAAAGGCAAGCAATAATTTAGAGCTCATCCAGCTGAATTCCTTTGGTTGCGGACTGGACGCCGTAACAACAGATTGTGTCAATGATATTCTTACAAACTCCGGAAAGATTTATACCGTCCTTAAAATCGATGAGGTCAGCAACCTTGGCGCAGCGCGTATCCGTATCCGTTCACTTATCAGTGCGGTAAATGTACGTCGTAAGCATAACTTTAAGCCATGCCCTGCTCCAAGCAACATCCATCGAGTGGAATTCACTTCAGACATGAAGGATTACACTGTTTTAGTTCCTCAGATGTCTCCGATTCACTTCAGTATATTGGAAGCAGCGTTAAAGTGTATGAGACTTAATATCGTTATGCTACCGGATGCGACAAAAGAGGTTGTCGATACCGGTCTTCGATACGTAAATAACGATGCATGTTATCCATCCTTGATTGTAGTCGGTCAGATGATGCATGCCATCACTTCCGGAAAATATGATCCAAACAAGCTTGCACTTATTATGACGCAAACAGGAGGCGGATGCAGAGCAACCAACTATGTTGGCTTTATCAGACGTGCACTCGCCAAATCCGGTTACCCGCAAATTCCGGTTATTGCACTCTCCGTCCAGGGTTTTGAGAAAAATTCCGGATTTAAATTCAATTTAAAAACAGTAAAATGTGCGATGCAGGCACTTGCAATCGGTGATTTATTTATGCGTGTCGTCTACCGTACTCGTCCTTACGAAAAAGTACCGGGTTCTGTAAATAAGCTTCATAAGAAATGGGAGCATGCTGCTATCCGTTGCATGGAAAACGGCGGTCGAGGCTTCTCAAAGCTCGTATCCGATATTGTTAAAGAATTTGATCAGATTCCGATTCATGAGAATATGAAAAAACCTAGAGTCGGTATCGTGGGCGAGATTTTGGTTAAGTTCCTTCCATCTGCAAACAATCATCTTGTTGATATGCTTGAACGGGAAGGTGCTGAAGCGGTTATGCCTGATTTGCTTGATTTCTTCCAGTACTGCTTCTACAATAACAACTATAAATATGAGTTCCTCGGTAAATCCAAGAAAACTGCGCGCAACAGTAATCTTAGCATTGCTGCACTGGAAGCATTACGTCATCCTGTCGTTAAAGCACTTAAGAAGAGTAAACGCTTCACTCCGCCTGTACATATTTCGAAGCTTGCTGATTACGCAAAACCAATTGTGTCAATCGGAAATCAAACAGGTGAAGGCTGGTTCTTAACCGGTGAAATGATTGAGCTTATCAAGAGCGGTGCCGGAAATATTGTATGCTGTCAGCCATTTGCATGTCTTCCAAACCACATTGTCGGTAAAGGTGTAATCAAATCACTTCGGCATGCATATCCGGAAGCGAACATCGTTGCAATCGACTATGATCCGGGTGCATCAGAGGTTAATCAGATTAACCGTATTAAGCTCATGCTTGCTACGGCACGTAAAAATATGTAGAGAATTTTGACATAGTGTCTTTGACAAAAAGAGCTCCCCAAATTGGGGAGCTCTTTTTGTCAGTTATTCCTCATAATGTACTTATGAATATATTAGTCTTCCGCTTTAGGAAGCAAAATAACCTCCGCTTTCTTCTCAACATATTTATCATCTTCAAGCGTCTGATACGTAACGGTTACCGTCTCGCCCTTCTCATAGTAAGACAATTCCTCAATCAATGCATCGGCAGACTTTACTGTTTTTTCATTAATCTTTGTAATTACATCATTTTTCTTAAGCCCTGCTTTACCGGCACCTGAAGGCTTCAATATATCAATAACCAAAACGCCCTCCGGAATTCCGTACATAGACGCAGCATCGACAGAGATCGTACCGCATTGAATACCCAAATATCCCCTTTTTTCTTCTTCCACCTTTTCACGCGGTGTCTGTGTCATCAAATCCGAGATAATGGATTCAACACCGGATATCGGAATTGCAAATCCCATTCCTTCAACTTCAGTGGATGCATACTTCGATGAATTAATTCCAATCACTTCTCCATTCATATTTAAAAGTGCACCACCACTGTTTCCGGGATTAATTGCAGCATCTGTCTGAATCAACGGCATCGCATTCGTCGAATTCATACAATTTTTAGCACTTACAATACCGGTTGTAACCGATTGACCATATCCAAGCGCATTTCCGATTGCAACCACCTGTTCTCCGACCTTTAGCTCATCCGAATTTCCAAGCTTTGCAATCTTAATGGCATTTCTTGTTTCCTCTGATAACGAATCACGCAAAACCGATATAATTGCCAAATCATTGTCACTGTCTGTTGCTTTTACCTTTGCGTCGTATACGTTCTCATCAATGAACGAAACTGAAACTTCCTTGGCATTCTCTACAACATGATTATTTGTTACAACCAAAAGCTCGCTTTCATTTTCACCGATAATGATTCCGGAGCCACAGCCTTCTGTTTCATATTCCTTCACATACCCAAAGAAATCCGGCACCTCCTGAACTCCCTTGACTGTTACGGATACAATCGAAGGCATCACTGAATTTGCAATATCTGATACATCATACCCCATATTCTTCGAAGTATTGTCAGCCGCAACTTCAACTGTCGAAATTGAAAAATCCGGATCCAAACCTTCCGTAACAGCTTCATTTTCAACAAGTGATGAGGTTTCCCCGAAAAGTTCACCCCCAAATGTCTGTTTTTCTTCCGCCATATCATATGTCGCACGTAGTTCACGAATACGATCACCTGATACAGCATTAAACACCCCACCTGCAACACCGCCAAACAAAGCTGCGCTTAACGCTACCGAAACAAATCGTTTCATGGTATGTCTGCTTCTTTTTGACTTCGCATTTACAGTCTTCTTTGTCTCATACACTTTTGTTGTTTCTGTTGAAGCCTGCAAATTCGGGGTTAATTCCTGAGTGTATGTTTCATTGTATTCATTCATATGACATCTTCCTTTCATGCTTACACGTTTGTTTTAAAAAATCATAAACGGATACTATGGTAAAATTTTGATGAAATTGTCAAATAAATGTGAAAAATTTATACAATAACTAATTAAAATAAACTAATTCTTCCTTTGCAGGTTTTGCAGGTTCGACCCTTGTTGCGCGAATAACAGGTCCTTCCCCTTCGAACTCCGGGTAATATTCTTTCTCAATTACACCGGTTACCATAACCCACTGTCGGTCGGACAAATGTTTTGCTGCATCAAAATAACATTTAAAACCAATAAATGCGATATCATCTGCACAACATGTCATTGCAAAACGACCCGGAACAAATTCATTGATTGCATATTCCTTAGGTTTATGCACCATTGCACGAAATGTAATTTTCTTTCCAAGATATTTGTCCGGATTATCACATGCATCAATATAAAAAATGCCATAATCATCATCTTCAAGTGTAATAATCGGCTGTTCCAAATCATACGGAAGCTCAAGTTCTTCATCATCAATCTCAGCCAATCCATCTTTATTTTCAAAAATCACCTGTGCTCTGCGATTGACTGCCTTGATGCTCCGACGATACTCTGCCTTTTTTGTGTTTTCATCACAACGGTTGAAAATAATCATATCCGCAGTGGACAGTTGTTCCATCATCATAGCCTTCATGTTTGCAACATATACATCAAAAGTCGTGGCATCAACAAATGTTATTACCTGTACAACTGTCCATCCCTTTGGCACACGAATAGAAAATAATTTATCCATCTTCCATGTTCCGTTATACTCAATCATAACACGTGTCGGCTTATACTTATCCTGTAAATCAAGTAAATATTCTGTCGTTAATTGATTTTCTTCTATGAACTCTGTAAAAATATTTTGACTTTTTAAGTATTCTACATCATATTCCTCGATTCCCTCTTCACAGACTAACAAAAGTGTCGGCTCCCCTTCTGTAAAGCCGCGCTCAATCAAGGTCTCATTTGCAAATGTTGTTTTACCGCTTTCCAAAAAGCCCATAAACATATATACAGGAATTTCTTCTATCGGATTCTTTGGTCCCATACTAAACGCTTCCTTTTCTCTAATTTAATGCAAATAATGTTTCAAGTGCCGTCTCATCCAACCTACTGCCAATAACACAAAGTTTGCCTGTATAGTCAGATGCACCTTCTCGAACCTCGTACTCACCCGGTACAAGATCAAAATGATACCAAATCCCATCCTTGCCGGATACAATACCTTTCGCACGAAGAATCACTCCATATGGACAATCCTCCTTCGCAAGTTCAGATAAAATCGAATCTAACTGTTCTTTCGCATATTTTACAGCTGTCTCTTTTCCCCAACTTGTAAATACCTCATCTGCATGATGATGCTCGTGATGATGGTCATGACAACCGCATGTGCACTCCTCTCCATGAACATGATGGTGATGATGCTCATGTCCGTCTTGTTCATGCTCATGATGGTGATGATGCTCATGTCCGTCTTGTTCATGCTCATGATGATGGTCGTGGTCGTGATGCTCGTGGTCATGGTCATGACAACCGCATGTACATTCTTCTCCATGCTCATGATGGTGATGATGCTCATGCTCTTTTGCAATCTTAACTGCATCTGCAATTAAATCGTCCAACGTATTTGCATGCTCCATAGCATCCAAAATTACTGTTCCCTTCATATCATCCCAAGGTGTTGTAATAATAACCGCAGAATCATTGTGTTCACGTAACAGAGTAACTGTATCATGCACTTTACTTTCCGAAACATTTTGTGTACGACTTAAAACAATCGTTCCGGCGCTTTCCACCTGATTGTTAAAAAACTCACCAAAGTTTTTCATGTACATCTTGCATTTTGCAACATCAACTACAGTTGTCGTACTGTTAATCACCACATCAGCATCTTCACCGACATCTGTAACAGCCTTTATGACGTCAGAAAGCTTACCGACACCTGACGGCTCGATAATTACACGATCCGGAGCATACTGATCAATCACCTGCTTTAATGCTGTTCCAAAATCACCGACGAGAGAACAGCAGATACATCCCTGGTTCATCTCTGTAATCTGTACTCCGGCATCCTTTAAGAACCCCCCGTCAATACCGATTTCGCCAAACTCATTTTCAATCAAGACAAGCTTTTCCCCTGAAAAAGCCTCTTCAATTAACTTTTTAATCAAAGTTGTCTTCCCGGCGCCTAAAAACCCGGACATAATATCAATTTTTGTCATTTTGATTACCTCCAATTCAGTATATTAACATACACAACCTATCTTAAATTAAAGATGTGCTAAAGTATCGCTCCACACGATCCGGAAGAACGGTTGCAATCACCTTGTCTTTTCCATACTTTTCTGCCATCTGCATAGCGGTCCAAACATTTGCACCCGAAGATGTTCCAACCAAAAGTCCCTGTACCTTAGCAAGCATTCTGGCTGTATTGATTGCATCCTCATCCGTAACCTCTACAATATCTGTAATAATATTTGTATCCAATATTTCAGGGATAAAACCATCTCCGATTCCCTGAATCTGATGAAGTCCCGGTTCGTGTCCCAACAAAGCGGAAACGTTTTTAGGTTCCACAGCAACGATCTTTGTATCCGGATTTTGTTCCAGCAAATATTTTGCTATACCCTGTAATGTACCACCACTTCCGATACCTGAAACATAAATATCTATCTTTTTGCCGAGTTGCGATGCAAGCTCAACAGCTGTCGTACGATAATGAATATCCGGATTTGCAGGATTCACAAACTGTTGTGGCATAAAATACTTTTCCGGGTCTGTTGCACATATTTCGGCCGCTTTATCAACTGCACCTCCGATACTAAGCTTCGGCTCCGTAAGAACCAGCTCTGCACCGAGTGCCTTGATAATCTTCTTGCGTTCTTCACTCATATTTTCCGGCATAACAATGATTACAGGATATCCCTTACGAATTCCGCAAAGCGCAAGTCCGATTCCCGTATTGCCGCTTGTCGGTTCAATAATCGTCATTCCGGGTCTTAGTTTACCTTCTGCCTCTGCAACCTCAAGCATATTTTTTGCAATACGATCCTTGATGCTGCCACCCGGATTCAGAAATTCTGCCTTTGCAAATATATTGCAACCGGTTGTCTCCTCCAAGCTAAGAAGTGGGGTGTTTCCAATTAAATCCAAAACATTTTTGTAATACATATTCTTGCCTCATTTTCTCTTCATATTCATAATTCAAATATCCATATACATGAAATATCCAAAGAAATATTTTACCACATAATCCTTTGTTATTCCATATACATTTAGGCATTTATCATATTCTTTCATACGATATCGTACGCATCTATTTTATCTTATGTTCGTCATTCTTTATGGCAACCTCCATATGCGGATACGGAATCTTAATACAATGATTATCAAAATAAATTTTAATTTTTTCGAGAATATCCCATCTCGCCTTCCAATAATCTTCGGTTTTCACCATACACCGAATACCGACCTTGATTCCACTGTCCAGAAAATCAGATACAAACACATCATATCCACATGTTTGCTCGCGGTAACTACAATCCTTTAACACCTGTTCCAACGTCTTTTTGACAAGTTCGAGATCCGAATCATAGGAAACCGCTACTGAAATATCAAGTTTTCTTGTCCCTGCAGCTGTTAAATTGATAAGTGAGTGGGAT
>JAUNJN010000022.1 GCA_030533235.1 Eubacteriales bacterium
GTCGGTTCCTCGGTTGTCGGTTCAACCGGCGTTGTGTTTTGTAATTTCGTAAGTTGCCGTTCTGCCGCAAGCACGTTAGTTCTTGCGATTTCAACCTGTGCACGTTTGATATCAAGCTGCAAAGACTGTGCTGTAGTATCAAATTTCAAAAGAACATCACCGGTGTGTACAATATCTCCTTCCTGCACACAGACTTCTAAAATCTTATCATCATTTGTGAGATAGACATTTTGTTCCTTGTCAGCAACCACATTACCGCTCATATATTCGGAGTTTCCGAAATATCCGCCCTGCATGGCAACCTCCATCATCGGAAAAACATCACATGTCTTTTTGTTTTGCGTACGATTTTTCAAAAAATAAAATCCGAATACAGAACCACCCAAAATGACGATTGAAATGACAGATATCAGTATAATTATTTTTTTCCTACTCATATCTTCACCTCCTCATCAGGCATATCCGCTTGGACAAGAATATTATCATCGACCATAGCTGTTTGCGCTTCCTCGTTACGCACGCTATACATGCCGTCTGTAAGTTCGCCATCAATAATCTTTATGACACGGTCCGCATAACTTGCAATTTCCTCGGAGTGTGTAATCATAATAATTGTCACACCGTTTTCATGTAACTGTCTGAACAATTCCATAACCTGAACACCGGACTTTGTATCAAGTGCTCCGGTTGGCTCATCCGCCAGTAAAATCTTCGGTCTGTTTACCATTGCTCTCGCAATAGCGACACGCTGCTTCTGTCCGCCGGATAGCTGTGTCGGTTTAAAATTGACACGGTCTGATAACCCGACCATATCCAGTGCCTTCATACACAGTTCCTTACGCTCACGCTTTGGAACTTTTGCATACTGAAGTGGCAATCCGACATTATCAAGCGCGGACTGACGTGGGAGCAGATTAAATGTCTGAAATACGAATCCGATACTTTTATTACGTACATAGGATAATTGCTTATCGTTATATCCTCCGATGTCTTCTCCGTCCAAAAGATACGTGCCGGATGTCGGCTTATCCAGACAACCGATAATATTCATAAGCGTTGACTTCCCGGAACCGGACGGTCCCATAATCGCAACATACTCTCCTTCTTCCACCGAAAAATTAATGTTTTTTAGAACAGGCACCTCCATCGTGCCCTGTATATAATTTTTGTAGATTCCCTGTAATTCCAGAATCATAACTCACTACCCCCTCCGTCTACAATCTCATCAGGAGTACCAAGCTGAATATTACCGTTTTCGTCAAAATAGAAATCGTTTACAACATTTCCGTCTGCATCGACTAATTCACCATTGTCATTAAATGTATATCCATCCGGAAGTGTGATTCCCATATCATCAACAGACATGCCGTCATCCACCATCATGCCGTCATCCACCATGCCATCGTCTGTCATCATGTTTTCCATTTCCTGCTGCATGATATCCTCATAATTATGAGTTGCCTTCATACCATCCTTTATACGTTCCTCCGGAAACGCAATATAGTCTTCCTTTGACAAGCCTTCTACGATTTCATAAGACCACATATTATCGTCATAACCACCAAGTGTTACCTCTCGTTTTTCTACACGACCTTTTTTATTTTCAACCCAGATATATGCCTTGCCGTCTTCCTGCATGATGTAATATTCATTCAACCATATACCGATCTTTACTGTACTTTGTCCATAATCCGCTTCCACGTACACATGTTGGCCGAGCATCAAATTATCAACCGAGTCAAGTGAAATGTAAAACGGATATTTGGTTGCCTGCTCCTGGCTTCCCCCCATGTAATAATAGTCGTTGTTATTATTGCTCTCCGGATGTTCCAAATCAATCTTGGAAATCACGCCAGTCCAAGTAATACTCTCATCTAATCTCGAACGAATTATCATAGGTTGTCCCTCGGACATACTACGTACATTCATCTCACTTGCAGTTGCCTTTATACGATAATCTCCAAGTGCCATAATCGAAATAAAATGCTTCTGCTCCGTATTTCCTCCGTTGTAATAATCATCCTGTGATATATTAGTTGTATTTTCATTGATTTCCTTAATAACACCACTCATTGGCGCAAACACAACATTGTTTTCGATAGCACTCTTTTGTCGATCAATCTCAAGTTGCTTGGAGCTTGCGTCATAGGAATACTGATTAACCTGTGCCTGTAGGCTCTGAATCTGTGCCGTAAACTGTATTTTATCCTCTGCTTCCGCATCATTACGCTCCTGTGTCAGCTTTGCAATCTCTGCATTTGCATTGGAAATGCTATTGTAGATGCTTGTAAGCTCAAGCTCCATCTGTCGAAGTGCCAAAGTAAGCTCATCTGTATCATAGTTAAAAAGAGGATCCCCTTCAGATACGAGGATTTCTCCCACCTTTTTTTCAGAATCCTTATCTACACCTTTTACTTCCTGTGATTCGACCACTCCCATATACCTGTTATCCCCGGAGTATCCCGAATCTGTAAGATTGGATACAAGTTCCGTATAAACAAGCTCTTCATTTGCTGTATCCTCTTTCTTCTTTACAAGCTTCAATACGAGTAATACAGCAGCTGCAATAATGAATACAGCCAAAATGCATCCAACAATAATCCCCTTTTTCCTTTTCATATTCATGCTCCATCCTTTCATGATATACAACAAATGAGTGTCCGAATTGCTGACACTCAAGTTGCTATTATACATCTTAAAAACCGATACAACAAATCGTACGATTTTATATGATTACCCTATCATAAACTTGTATCATGGTTGTATCTAATTTATTAATGTTTTATTTATTTTTTGAAACCATTCCTTAACCGATTGCTCATAGCCAAGGTCTCCCGGCTCATAAAACTGCTCTCCGACTAATGCATCGGGCAAATACTGTTGCTTTACATAATGATTCGGATAATCATGTGCATATTGATATCCGACATTGCCAAGATTCTTTGCTCCGGAATAATGAGCATCCTTAAGGTGTACCGGAACCTCGCAGCCTCCAACACGTTTTACGGCATCTCCAGCGGCAAAAATTGCATTTACAACCGAGTTACTCTTTGGTGCACATGCGACATAAATCGCTGCCTGTGCCAATATAATTTGTGCTTCCGGCATACCGACACGTTCAACCGCCTGCGCACACGATGCAGCAATAACAATTGCCTGCGGATCGGCAATTCCGACATCCTCGCAAGCACATATCATGATACGTCTTGCTATAAAGGTTACGCTTTCTCCACCATAAAGCATCTTAGCCAAATAATATACGGCAGCATCCGGATCCGATCCACGCATACTCTTAATAAATGCAGAAATGATGTCGTAATGATTATCACCGTTTTTATCATATCGAAGAACCCTCTTTTGAATACATTCTTCCGCAACCGATAAATCGATAATGATTTTGCCTGTTTTTGCATCACGTTCTGTGGATAATACACCAAGCTCCACAGCATTTAATGCGCATCTGGCATCTCCTTCCGAAACATCAGCAAGAAACTCTACAGCATCTTCGGTAATCTCTGCATCATAAGCTCCCATTCCTTTGACAGTATCCGTAACCGCCTTTCGAATAATAGCAGCGACGTCCTCCTTTGTAAGAGGCTTTAATTGAAATACGGTTGATCTTGAAATAAGTGCGCTATTTACTTCAAAATACGGATTTTCCGTCGTTGCACCAATCAGTACAATCGTTCCATCCTCTACAAACGGAAGCAGATAATCCTGTTGTGCCTTGTTAAATCGATGAATCTCATCGATAAACAAAATCGTCTTTTGTTGATACATCCCAAGATTATCCTTTGCTGACTTTACAACCTCTTCAAGATCCTTTTTTCCGGATGCCGTTGCATTGATTTCACAAAATTTTGCACTGGTGGTATTAGCAATTACCCTGGCGAGTGTTGTCTTCCCGGTCCCGGGAGGTCCGTATAAAATTATCGATGACAGCTTATCTGCCTTAATAATACGATAAAGGAGCTTGTCCTTACCAAGAATATGTTGTTGGCCGACAACCTCCTCTAAGCAATCAGGACGCAACCGTTTTGCAAGCGGTGACTCATCCTTCATGTTGTTATTTCTCATATACTCAAATATATCCATCTCGAATCCTATTGTACCAAACCGAGTTCATGCATCATCTCGTCAAACTTGATAATATCAATCGGTTTGCACATATACTCCTCATAATCATCACTGGCATAGTTTGCATCAAAGCCTTCATCAAGTGCACTCACCATAACAACCTTCACACGTTTATCCCTCGCGAGTCCAAGCTTTCTTTCAGCATCACGAATCGAGGCAAGCGCCTTATATCCGTCAATCTTTGGCATCATAACATCCAGACAGACAAGATCAAACCGCTCATTGTTGTTTATTGCATTTACAAATTCATCCACTGCAGCAATGCCGTCTCTCGCAAGTACAACCTCTCCGTACTTCGCGAGAAGCTTTAACATAAACTTTCCGCTTGCCATATCATCTTCTGCTATTAATATTTTCATATTTTTTCCTCCCGCTCCTCTATCATAATACTATCAATCCATTTTCTCATATAACTCATTAACTCATTTTTAAACGATGTTTTACGATTCATAATCCGACGACTCAATATCTTTGACATGATAATCCCCTGAAACACATCTGCCAGCTCATCTGTCGAAAAAACATCGATTATCTCGCCCTCACGGATCGCATTATCAAACAGAGCTTTTACATAATTCCGCCGTTCTTCAATGCACTTTGCTATCTGCTCTCTCGTACCTACATTATGTAAAAGTTCTTCGTACTGCAGCATCAACGTTGAAATCGCATAATAGTTATCATAGTACGTTGCATATGTATCCGCATATTCATACAGCTTATCCATATTCTTCTTAGACTTTGAAGAAACCGTATGTCGAACGCTTTCATCATACTTGCTGTAAAAGTTTACAACCTCGACCAAAACCTCATCAATCCCACCGAAATATTTATATAGCAACCCCTCCGACATATTTTCCTTCAACGCAAGATTCTTTGTCGTAAGTGCTGACAAACCAAGCTCACTAATAATATCTATCGCAGAGGCAATGATTCGGTCTTTTCTCGAAACAAAACTATCTCCCAATCATATCCCTCCAATTATCAAATTTTAACCATATCCAGCTACAATTTTATTGTATTTTAACAATTTTGTCAAACAGAATAGGCATTTTTTCACAATAAAAAATCGCTATAAACACGCAGTCTATAGCGATTTTCTGTCGAAACATATCGCATGTCCCGTTTTCTTTCACTCAATTATATAACAAATCCTAATTCTAATGCTACATTAAAATGCAATCTATAATAAAAATAGGTACGATGTTACTTGATTAAGCTTGAATAAATTAGAGAACCGTTACATTAATTGCCTGTGGACCCTTCTCGCCATTGACAACTTCGTACTCAACCTGCTGATTCTCCTCAAGAGTCTTGAAACCTTCCATGTTAAGACCTGTAAAATGTACGAATACATCCTTACCATCCTCACCTGTAATAAATCCAAAGCCCTTCTGGTTGTTAAACCACTTTACTGTACCTTTTGCCATGATAAATCCTCCAAATATAAAAATACGTTTATAACGCCTATTAAAGATAGCATAATTTTTACCCATACGTCAAGCATTTAATCACAAATCGATAGAGATTTTGTATGCCGGTTATAGTAGTAAACACAATCCGACAGATAATCCGTTTCTCCTACCGCAAAACTGTTTACTTCCCTTACCGTCTGCGACAAAAAAGCAACGTTTATTTCCTCGGTTTTAGGCAAAAGCAATACCTCATGGATACTGGATGGAAGGATATAAAAATCACATGCAAACCTATCTGCAAATTCCGCTAAAATATCATCATACAATATCAGAGAGGCACCGTTTACTCCACGCTCATTTGTGAGTACATAAAGCTTCGGTCCCTGTTCCAAAAGTTCCATATCAAGACAAATATCCGTGCCCTTCTCAACTATTTCCGCCATAGATGTAAGCTTTACCGAAAAAATTCTTCGCGTGTTATCCTTTGCATACGCATACAATGTATCTAAACTAAGATTCCACTGTTCCATATCCTGATTTCGCACAAGTGCCGAACCAATCCGTTCCCCATCACATATAACCATATATCGAAACGTAATCGCTAAATCCATATATGATATGTACGGACAATTTTGTAAAAAGCTCTCATTTTTCCCACGATTTACAAGCTTAAAAAAAATCCGCTCGCGGACAGTATCCGCACAAAACGGCTCATAGCTATCAATCGGTGTATGATTTTTGGCATAAATATAATCATCGCGAAGCTGCCCTAAAATTTCTTCCATACAACTGCCTTGCCTGTATTTTTCATAATACGATTCCAAATATAAATTCGGTGTCACCGGACAATCCGAAATGTGCACAATCAATCCTGTAACCACAACATCATTGTTTTTTAGCAGCTCTTTTACCTCTACAGTATCAATATCATACTGCAATAAATAGTCCGCAATCTGCTCTCTCACACTTGCAACAAATTCTTGAAATTCTAACATACTTCTACTTACACGAACGCATAATGTAATACTCCTTTCCATATTCTTTTTTAAAACTGTTATTGGGATTTAGGGTAATGAATTTGAAAGCTGACAACACGTCAATAGAATACTGCTTTTACCCTGTCTGTTGATATACTGATTATACATAATCCATTTTTATTTTTCAACCTTCTTATAAAAAGAATGCAGATACCGGACATAAATCCTGATATCTGCAATCAAACTAATATTCAACATAAACTAACAGGCTTCGTCTGTAAGCTTCTTTAAAAAATCAACAAATATCTGCATTTCTTCCTGTGTGCCGATTGTAATACGAAGATAATTATCAATTCTCGGCTTATTGAAGTACCGCACAATAATTTTATTTTCCTTGGCTTTCTCATAGATTTCCTTCGCAGGAATTGACTTATGGGTCGCAAAAACAAAATTTGTCGATGACTTCGGACATGAAAAACCAAGCTGTTCAATTTGGAGCGTAAACCACTCTCTCGTCTTAATTACCTTTGCAATGGATTCTCTAAAATAATCCTCATCTGCAATGCTCTCTACTCCGAGAACAATACTTGGATAATTCATTGTATAAGAATTGTAGGAGTATTTTACATCATTTAGATAATTTATTAGCTTTTCATTTCCGATTGCATATCCGATACGAACACCTGCCATCGAACGTGATTTTGAATATGTGCGAACAACAAGCAAATTGTCATACTTATCAACAAGTGCAAGTGCGCTTTCCCCTCCGAAATCTACATAAGCCTCATCTACGATAACAACTACATCCTTATTATGCTCCAAAATGTCTTCAATAAACGAAAGCGGTTCTGCGATACCGGTCGGAGCATTTGGATTTGCAATCACAATTCCTCCGTTTTCACCATAATAGTCTTTGGCATGAATTTTAAAACTATCATCGACGGCAACCGTACGATACGGAATTTTAAACAGATCTGCCCACACATCATAAAATGAATACGTGATATCCGGAAATAATATCGGTTCCGTACTGTTAAAAAAGGTTAAGAATGACATTGCAAGTACATCATCCGAACCAACACCGACAAATACATTCTTATTGCTTACATGATGATAAGCAGCAAGTGCATCAACCAGTGCCGAAGCTGTAGGGTCCGGATACTTCTTTAATACCGAAAGTTCCATTTGCTTTTGCATGACACGCGGTGACGGATCATACGGATTTTCGTTTGTGTTCAGTTTGATAATATTCGTTTCCTTTGGCTGTTCTCCCGGAACATACGGGATAACCCTTCGAATATTCTTTTCCCAAGCTGTCATTCTACCACTCCCTTTGTCAAAATTATTTGTACATTGTAAGTCAGGCTTTTCAATTTGTCAACCGAATACCGCTTACTTCATGCATTTTAATACCTCTATTGTATACTCCCAGACACGTTGCACGCTGTCCACCAATAACCGCTCTTTTGTCGTGTGAATGTCATAAATCCAAGGGCCATAGGATACACAATCGAGCCCACTTATCGCATCAGAAAATAATCCACATTCGAGACCTGCATGAATCACCTCCACAACAGGCTTTTTTCCGTACATCGTTTGATATATGTCTGTCATAAGCTCCCGAAGCTTTGATTCCTGCTTATATTCCCAAGCCGGATAATCTCCCCGAATTGTCACATCGCCCCCCACAAGGTCCGCAATACTCTTTATCCGTTCTATCAATTCTTCTTTTTCGGAGCTCACACTACTGCGCACAGACGAACAAAGTAATACGTTTCCCTGTGCATTTCCGTCTAATGTCTTAATAATCCCCAGATTGAGTGAGCTTTGAACCAAACCCTCAATATCCCTGCTCATACACTGCACGCCATTTGGCAATGCAACTAATACATCAATTACATGACGTGTTGAAGCATGCGACATACAGACCATTTCCGCCCGCTTGCGCCATGGTACCAGCACTTCAACCGAAACAGCTAACTGTTCATCTGTCTTTCCATATTCATTTTGATATATTTGAAGATACTGCTCGACTAGCTCGTTTAGCTTTTCCTCCCCATCTTCCTCCACAAGTATACACTGCGTACTTGCTTCTTTCATGATTACATTATCCTTCATACCTCCGTGAAGCTCTACAAATCGCACGGTAGTCCGGTCATAAAGTGCTTTCATTAGACGACCGAGCAGTTTTGCGGCATTGGCTCCCTGTCGATTTATCTCTACCCCGGAATGTCCGCCGGTAACACCGGACACCGTAATTTTTACCATGGAATATGAACCGGAAAACACCTCAAACTCTACCGGCACACGCAAAACTGCCGTTGCACCCCCTGCGCAACCAACCAAAAGGTGTCCTTCTTCTTCCGAATCAAGATTTAACATTCTCTTTGCGGAAAGCTTTGAATAATCAAGGCCTGCTGCCCCAAGCATACCAATTTCCTCATCAACGGTAAAAACCGCCTCGATTGGCGGATGCGCAATATCCTCCGCATCAAGAATCGCCAGCATAATTGCGACACCGATTCCATCATCACCGCCTAATGTTGTCTTATCAGCAGATATTTCATTTCCGGAAAGCATAAGCCGAAGTCCATCCTTGGAAAAATCGATATCACAGTCCGTCTCCTTTTCACATACCATATCGATGTGCGATTGAAGAATCACCGGTTCCGATTGCTCATATCCTTGTGTTCCGGGTTTTTTAATAATGACATTTCCAAGTACATCCCTCTCATAAACTAAATTTTTTAACCCGGCAAATTCGCAAAGATACTCACTAACTTTGTTTGTGTCCGAGGATCCATGCGGAATCCCACACAGTTTCTCAAAAAACCGAAATACGGTTTCCGGCTTAATATTTTGTAATACTCCCATAATCTCCTCCACATATTCCTTCTAATGGGTTGCAATAAAATATGTGAGCATAAACATACCAAGAACGATTCGATACCAGCCAAACAGCTTAAAATCACGTTTCTTGATATAGCTCATTAAAAACTTAATCACAACGAGCGAAACCACAAATGCCACAACAACACCAACGAGCAAAATTACAATTTCCGCACTCGTATAAGCAAATCCAAACTTTACTACCTTGATCAGGCTAAGTCCGAACATAACCGGAACTGCAAGGAAAAATGTAAACTCTGCGGCTGCCACACGAGAAACACCAATCAAAAGTGCTCCGATAATTGTAGCTCCGGAACGCGAAGTTCCCGGAATAATCGAAAGCACCTGGAACAAGCCGATAATAAATGCCGTCTTATATGTGATATCCGAAAGCGATACTATCTTAGCTTCTCTTTTTTTGTTCCATGTTTCAATCACAATAAACACAATACCATAAAATATAAGTGCAATTGAAATAACAGTCGGTGTCTTAAGATGCGCCTCGATATAATCATCAAATAAGAGCGTCACAACAGCACCCGGAATACAAGCCACAACAACCTTGAACCAAACAGAAAAGACATCCTTTCTGATAATACTCCTGCCATCCTCTTTATGTCCGAAGTCAAACGGCCACATCTTTTGAAAAAAAACAATTACTACGGCAAGTATTGCCCCAAGCTGAATGACAACCAGAAACATCTCCTTAAATTCTGCTGAGACATCCAGCTTGATAAACTCATCCAACAAAAGCATATGTCCGGTACTGCTAACCGGAAGCCATTCGGAAATTCCTTCGACAATTCCGATAATTATTACCTTTATTAATTCCATCAGACTAACTGCCATCCCATAATCCTCCTACATAAGACTCCGAAAGAAACTACATTCATCATCATTACACTGCGTTGCCTCCGGCAATTTTAAATCACAATGAAACACATGTCCAAGCGGCCGTTCACTGTTTCCATACATACGAAGCACAAACGGTACATTGCGCTCCGTAAAGACCTTTACCATACCATATGTACTGGTCTTCAAAAAATCAGCCGGTGCCGTCATCATATATGCCGGTGGAAACGCTTCTGTAATATATTGTGGTAAATCGACCAAACTATATTCTTCTGCATCTCCAACCGGAAGATATGTCTGCATAATTTCCTTTGAAGCACTTCCCATATATTCTCCGCAATTTAAACCAACACCTTTAAATTTGATATCCGCACATACTGTAAGACCATACTTCTCTTTTAGTATATTGGCGTAATCCAAATTGCTCATTGCCGCAGCATACATTGCCAGAATGTGTCCTCCTGCCGAATCTCCGACAGCAAAAACATTTTTTGAATCCATGCCATACTCATCCGCATGCTCACTCATCCAGGACAGTACCATCGTCATATCCACAAGAGGTGCAGGAAACTTATTTTCCGGAGCAAGGCGATAAGAAAAATTGACAACCGCAAACCCGCGCTTTGCAAGATCCATACAATAATACTGATAACGTTCCTTATCTCCGTAGACAAATCCGCCACCGTGTACACTCACAATCACCGGTAAAACACTCTCGTTATCCTTTGGTCGATATACATCAAGAACATTCCATGTTGCATCCGGACCATACGTAATATCATCAAATCGTACAACATCTTCCGGCGTACAAAAATCCGCATCACGCCTATCATCGTTTTCTTGAAAGTTTTTTCTTAATACAATATAATTTTCTTCCATACAAATACAAAGAATCAAAAGCGCAAGGCTGCTTCTGATTCTTTTCCCCCTAAACTTTGTCTGTTAGTTCTCTTCTTCACCTTCGTATTGATCAAGGTCACAATTATCATGTCCATCCAAAATCTCACCGACACGGATTCGTTTCGAATCTTTCATCCTTTCGATTTCCTGATGCATGATTTCTTTTACACCTCTTGGATTTTTGATATTTTTGACCTCAAGTGAAGGCATCGTCTTGTCTGACGAAATTAGAACAATTGTTCCGACACCAAAAATCTTCTGCCATAAATTAATCTGAACCGAAATATCTCGAATTCGATACAACAATATTTCTTCGATATTGGTTGTGAAGAAACCGGTTTCATTGAAGAAACGATCCTCGAATATGTAATATTTTGTGAAACTAATCGGCAAACCAAGATGTCTCTTTCGATCATACCATGTACATTCTGTCTTTTTCATCCATTGCCCCTCCTCAACAATTCATAATAATACATAGTGTTATTTTATCACGATGTCCGCCATCCGACAACCAAAGATTTTAACTGGTAGCGATATGAATTTTCAGCATTTCATTGGATATATTTAATGCATGATCACCGATTCTCTCGAAATCTGTTAACATTTCCGAAAATAGAACACTCCCCTCCCCGGAACATGTACCCAATCGAATCCGTTCATACATATTATTTCGATATTGCATCGTCATATCATCTATTTTTTGTTCCATGCACGCTATTTTTTCATGCCATTTCACATAATCATCCGTTTGTTCCAGCAAAAGATTAAACAGCCCGGAACATGTTTTTTGCATTTCCACTGCCTCATTACTCGCCTCTTCGGAGAAAACAATATTCCTTTTATTTATCATATTCAAATACTCTGCAATATTTATCGCATAATCACTAATCCGCTCCACATTACTTGTAATTGTAAAATAGGAATTGAAAATTTGACTTCCCGCATTTGTTCTTTCATAAGAGATTACAAGAGTAATGTATTTTGATATTTCCTTATTTAAAAAATCCACATACTCCTCTCTTTGTTCAATCGTTTCATGTTTTTCACCTTGCTTCTTTGTGAATACATCAAATGCATCCAATACATTGCTTCTCGCCATCTCCAGCATTCTCATGATTTCTTTTCTAATTCCTACGCAGCAAAGGACAGAAACTCCGGGCTTTTCTGTATTGGAATGATGAATGTCGATCAAATAACGTGTATGCATTCCGCACGTATCGAAATCATCTGTTTTATCCTTCAATATCGCGGATGCAATCTTCGAAAGATATGTTCCAAACGGAAGCAATAATATGGTTGTCACAACATTAAACAATGTATGAAGATTCGCAATCTGCGCCGATGCATTTGTCGGTGTCCAACTTTGAATAATCGTTATAATCGGTGTTGTTATGCACAATGTGGTAAATACAATCGTTCCAACTACATTAAACATAATATGAATGATTGTCGTACGCTTTGCAATGGTTTTTGTCCCGATTGATGCCAAAAACGCTGTAATACATGTCCCGATATTCTGACCAAACAAAACATACGCCGCACTGCCTAAATCAATAGCACCACTTAGAGCTAGTGCCTGCAAAATACCAACCGATGCAGATGAAGATTGAATAACCGCCGTAAAAACCGTCCCTGCCATAATTCCCAGAATCGGATTTTGAAATTTGGTCAACAGGTGTACAAAGCTATCCGATTCCGCAAACGGTATCATCGCCGTACTCATCATATCCATTCCGATAAACAGTACTCCAAGCCCTGCCATAATTTCTCCAATATGCTTTATCTTCTCCTTTTTCAGAAGTATTATCATACCCACACCAAGAAAAGCGATCAGCGGTGCAATTTTTCCTGCATCCAAGGCAATCAGTTGTCCGGTAATCGTTGTACCGATATTCGCTCCCATAATAATCCATATCGCTTGATATAATGTCATGATGCCGGAATTCACAAATCCGACAACCATTACAGTTGTTGCCGAGGATGACTGAATAATTGCGGTAATAAAAGCCCCTACCAAGACACCAAGCAATCGATTGGAAGTGAGTTTTTCCAATATAAGTTTCATCTTATTTGCTGCAACAGCCTCTAAACCTACACTCATCATTTGCATTCCATAAAGAAACAATGCAAGTCCGCCTAAAAGTTCAAACACATATGTAACACTCATGCCTCTTCATCCTTTCTTTCATCGTTCTGTTCCATTATCCCATTCGTTGGTTCCGGTCCATTTTTATGTATCCAACATCCGTAAATTACAGACAAAATTGCTATCACACACATAACCCCTACAGATATATTCATAAACATAATATTCCTCCTTCATATACGCACGAAAATAAGGCATACCCTCTACCGTATGCTTTCGCTCAAAAAATGACGTACACAAGTAAGCCTATAGCATCCTATAAGCATTCTCTCTGAAATCATGTTTATATACGTTTTTTTCCATCTGAATTGTGAATATAAGTTACGATTTGTTCATCCACACATGATATGTATGACGTTTTATAGAATAAAACAAAGATGCTTGCTTGTCCCGAAAGAAAGCAACAATCCGGACAAATCCAAGCAATAGAAAATTGTATTTTTTCTTTTAACCTTACTCCCCTGCTTGCAAATCTGTTTATGTTTCTTACAGCTCGTACTCCAAGCATTTCGTTTGTACAAGCAGGTGTATCAGTCAAAATATAATTATCGGAATTAAAATCGGTTTCCCAAAAACCATCGGATGCATACGGAAGCAAGGAAGCTTGTGCTTCATTGAAATCAAAGTGTACACAAAAAAGACATACGAATACTGTGATGATAATACAGATTATCTTATATGCCTTTTTATACACTTTGTTTTTCCCCCCCAAAAAAAGATCCGATTCCAAACTTTCATGTTTCTTTTACATTTTAAGAAGCTAAATCACGTCTTATATAGACGATATATGCCGATACATAGCCTCCAAGCATAAGGACAAGTCCTATAAATAATGCCAAAACATCAATTGTACCGGAACTAAAAATATCTGCTGCATTTGCATAAGAAAATGGTCCGATTGCGATAATATTCTTCAAATCCGGTATCACTCTCGCCATCAAATCATATGCGTATAAAAAAAGCACAACACCAAGACCAATTCCTAATTTGTTCTTTTTCATGCATGCCGATAACCCAAAACAAATGCCGGCAATTTCCAGCTGCATAAGAAATTGCATAAGATGAAAAAGGAAAAATTCTCCAACGGCGATTCCCTTTCCGAGAATTATAAAACTAACTCCGTAAATACCAATACATACAAGATTAAAAACAAACAAATTGGTAACAATCGCACAAAGCTTTGCGGATAACACCTTTCCTCTCGTTATCGGAAGTGTAAAAAGGAATTCACCGGTGTGGCCGTCTTCTTCCTTCGATATAGAAACCATGCTTATTACTGCCGCAAACATAGCCCCGCCCAATCCGTGAATTGTACCGACTTCTGTTGCATAGAAGCCCTTGAGCGTTGCCATACTAAGTTTATCCATGCCAAATGCTTCCGAAAATGCACCCATCGAAGCATAACTCTCCGCTATGTTTGCCATACTTTCTTCCATACTTGAAAAGAGTAATATACAAACACCACATAACCCGCCAACTGCTATCGTCCAGATAAGAAGGCTTTTCATATAGTTTCTCATCTCATATTTATATATTGTATTCATATACATATCCCCCTAGTTCTCATAAAAATGCATAAAGATTTCATCCAAAGACGGTTCCTCAATTAAGATATCTTCAATATGATGACCCGCAAACTCATCAACCAGCTTATTCAAATCTCCTTTATATATAAAGTCTTCCTGTTTTCCGTCTCTTACCATACGAATCCGCTTTGCACTTGTCTTTGTAATCCTGTCAACCGTGTCTACGCATTTTAGACATCCTTCCTTCATTATTGCAACATGCTTGCAATATTTTTTTACCTCAGATAATACATGTGTAGATAACATACACGTCGCTCCGTCTGCCACATATTCCTGAATTAACTTGAAAAACTCTGCCTGCATTAACGGATCGAGTCCGCTCGTTGGCTCATCAAAGATAAAAAGCTTCGGTTTATGCTGCATTGCACATACAATGCTCACCTTCTTACGATTTCCAAGCGATAATTCGCAAATCTTCTTTTCTGTATCTACCTGAAGACGTTTGCAAAGCTTTTGGGCCTCTTCGTCACAATCCTTCCCTCGAACATCAGCAGCCATTTTTATCACATCTTTTACTTTCATGTTCGGATAAAACATCGCCTCTGACGGCATATAGCCGATTTCACTCAAAACCGCTTCTTTTTCGTGCAGTATATCCTTTCCAAAAATCTTTACACAGCCGCTTTCATACTGAATCAATCCCAGCATGGAGCGGATTGTCGTTGATTTTCCTGCTCCGTTCGGTCCCAAAAAGCCAAAAATATCCCCTTCCTCCACAGAAAAGCTGACATCCGCCACTCCTCTGTTTTTTTCGTAATTTTTTGTCAATTTGTCAATATCAATTATACGACTCATATTTTCTCCTTCTTCTCAAATCCCTAAAATGCTATTTATCTTTTCCGGTAAACCCCATCGCTCTTTTCACTACTTCTCCCTTTTCCTCACCTACCAGAAGGGACAGCAATGCAAATCCAACATCTGCTGCAGTTTCCCGTAAAATCTCGTGTTTCAAATTACTTTACACCATTCCACATTTTACCTCATATGAAAAAAAAATACAAACAAAAAAGAACGATCGGAATGATTTCCAATCGTTCTAAAACATTTTCAAGCTATTCATTACTCTTCATTCATCTTAGCAAGCTTCGCCGCCTGGTCTGCAGCGATACATGCATCGATAATCTCCTGAATATCACCATTCATAATCTTATCAAGCTTATACAAGGTAAGTCCGATTCTATGGTCTGTTACTCTGCCCTGAGGGAAGTTGTAGGTTCTAATCTTCTCTGATCGGTCACCTGTACCTACCTGGCTCTTACGAAGGTCCGCTTCCTCATCGTGACGTTTCTGAAGTTCAATATCAAGAAGCTTCGTCTTAAGTAATGCAAAAGCCTTCGCCTTATTCTGTAACTGTGACTTTTCTGTCTGGCTATATACAACAATACCGGTTGGATAATGTGTCAAACGTACGGCGGAGTCTGTTGTGTTGACACACTGACCACCATTACCGGACGCACGCATAACATCGATACGGATATCCTTTTCCGGAATCTCGATTTCATCCATCTCCTCAGCCTCAGGAAGTACCGCAACACTGGCTGTTGATGTATGAATACGTCCGCCTGATTCTGTCTCCGGGACACGCTGTACACGATGAACTCCACTCTCATACTTAAGCACAGAGTATGCACCGTTTCCGGTTACCATAAATGTAACCGACTTCATACCACCGATACCGATTTCTTCGACTTCCATAAGCTCTGTTTTCCAACGTCTGCTCTCTACATAATGTACATACATACGATAAAGCTCTGCCGCAAACAGTGCCGCCTCATCGCCACCCGCACCGGCACGGATTTCGACGATAACATTACGATCATCGTTAGGGTCCTTCGGAAGAAGTAAAATCTTAAGTGCCTGCTCACACGCTTCCACCTGTGACTTCGCTGATGAGAGTTCTTCCTTCAAAAGCTCTCGCATCTCTTCATCATTTTCCTCTTCTAACATAAGAAGGCTATCCTCAATCGTCTGTTTCGCATCCTTATATTCCTGATACTTTTCAACAATCGGTGCAAGATTAGCCTGCTCCTTCATCAAATTACGGAAACGTTCCGGATTGGACGCAACGCCCGGATCACTTAATTCATTTTGCAACTCATCCAATCTTGCTACTAAATCTTCTAATTTATCAAACATGTTTATTCCTCCATACGGCCGTTACAATACGGTCCAAATCTGCATAATCTTTTTTTTGCTCTATATCCTCATATCCGGCATCTACAAATAATCGCCGAACAGCTTCAGACTGATCATGCCCGATTTCAAAGAGTAATTTTCCACCATCATACAGATGATCCCTCGCTTCCTTTATTATCCTATCATAAAAGTAAAGTCCATCCTCATGACCATCTAATGCAAGAACCGGTTCATAATCTCGAACCTCCTCCATCAACGTGTCAATGACTGCTGTCTTTATATAAGGTGGATTCGATATTATCATATCAAATCGTTCATCCACCGAACCAAACAAATCCGAACGAACAATATCTACCTGTTCCCCAAGCCGCATCGCATTTTCGTCTGCAAGCGAAACAGCTTGCTTTGATATGTCTGCGAGCATCACATAATCCTCATATCCTGCCTCTTTCCGCAGCTTCCGGTAGCTGATTCCAATGCACCCGCTGCCGCAGCACAAATCAAGCACCTTACACGGACGTTTCCCCTCCGACAAACAAATTGCCTGCTCAACCAAAAGCTCCGTCTCCGGTCTCGGAATCAGTACATCCTCACAAACCTTAAACTCGTACCCCATAAAATTTGCGGTACCTATTATATATTGACACGGATAGTGTGTACTGCGAAGATTTATATAATTCATAAACCACTCAGCCGCCTCATCCGAAACGTCATCATTTATTTGAAGAAAAAAGCTTGAATAATCAAGGTCAAATGCATACATTGCAAGAAGCCTGGCATCCTCGGTTGCATCCTTGATGCCTGCCTCCTTTAGTATATGTTCTCCTTGACATACGATTTCTTTTAATGTCATGCACTAATTCTCCCTTTGCTGCTCCTTAAGATATGCACGCCAATCAAACACGCCTTCCACTGATTTGATTGCTACTTCAATCATATCCGGCTCCGGTTCAATTGTAGTAAGTCTCTGTAACCAAAGACCCGGTTTACTAAGCACATTTGCAATCGGGGAATCATGTCTCCCTGCATAGCGAATAAACTCATACGATACACCGGCAATCACCGGTACGAGAAGGAGACGCAGCAACAGACGAAGCCACATCGTATCTGTTCGAATCCACATAAAAATCAAAATACTGATAATCATTATCAAGAATAAGAAGCTTGTGCCGCAACGTTTATGAAAACGTGAACATCCCATAATATTTTCTACGGTAAGCTCTTTTCCCTGCTCTAAACAATTTATGGTCTTATGTTCCGCTCCATGATACATAAATGTCCGTTTGATATCCTCCATTCGGGATATCAAAAACAGATACCCAAGAAAAATAGCAATTCGAATAACTCCTTCCAAAATTGCAATGATCCATTCGCTGTCGATCACGTTTCCAAGCAATCCTGATACAAACGCCGGCAAAAGCATAAAAAGCGCAATAGCAAAAATGAGCGAAAAAGCAATTGTTCCCGCCATCATTGCCTTTTCGGATGTTTCACTCGATTTCTTTTTTTCTTTATTACCCTTCTTCGAATCTTCTTCCTCTTCTTCATAGAAGGATGCTGAAAATGTCAAGGTCCGAATACCAACAACCAAGGATTCGATAAAATTAACAACTCCCCTTATTATCGGAAACTTTAAGATTTTGCAGTTTTCTGCTTTGGAATGAAACGGTTTAACCGAAACTTCAATTTCTTTGTCCGGTTTTCGAACAGCAACCGCATATTGGTTTTCATTTTTCATCATGATTCCTTCAATTACAGCCTGTCCGCCAATCATCACTTTTCCCATAATTTTCTCCAATCCAACATAAAACAAGGCTTGCTACGATTTGCGTAACAAGCCTTAATGCGTTTCGTATTTAGTACTATGCCTGAGTTACACCATACTTACGGTTGAACTTATCAATTCTACCACGAGCCTGTGCAGCCTTCTGCTGACCTGTATAGAATGAATGGCACTTTGAACAAATTTCAACGTGGATGCTTTCCTTTGTTGAGCCTGTTACAAACTCGTTACCACAGTTGCATACAACCTTTGCCTGATAATAATCTGGATGGATTCCTTCTCTCATGTTTTTCACCTCTTTATTATTTACTCTTCTATGAGAACAGGCAAACGCCTTGATTCTTCATAACTACAACGTATAATAAGCATACCATACGCCTATTACACCCACAACGATAGCTATTTTATCATAGCAGTATGATAAAATCAAGTATATTTGAAAATTTTTTAAAAAATTAATGTCTGCTCAACAATGTTTTTTTCATGTAATCTACAAATTCCTGATTATTTTTTGTGCGAACAAATATTTTAAGGATTTCCTCAGTGGACTCCTCTGCCTTCGCTCCGGATAACGCCTTATGAATGCCGTTTACAACCTCCTGCTCTTCCGGTGTCAGCAAAAGATCATCTCGTCGTGTGCCGGATTTACTAATGTCAATTGCAGGAAAGATACGTTTTTCCGATAATTTGCGATCAAGGACGAGTTCCATATTACCGGTTCCCTTAAATTCCTCGAACACAACATCATCCATACGACTTCCTGTTTCGACCAACGCAGTCGCAAGTACCGTGAGACTGCCTCCGTTACGCATATTACGGGCAGCTCCGAAAAACCGCTTCGGCATATGTAACGCTGCGGGATCAAGACCGCCAGATAAAGTTCTTCCACTTGGTGATACCGTTAAATTGTATGCTCTCGCAAGTCTCGTAATACTATCCAGCAAAATCACAACATCCATACCATGCTCTACCAGACGTTTTGCACGCTCAATCACCATCTCTGATACACGCTTATGATGTTCCGGCAGTTCATCAAATGTCGAGTAAATAACCTCCACATTGTCTCCTTCAATCGATTCACGTATATCAGTAACTTCCTCCGGTCGCTCATCAATCAAAAGTACAATCAGATGCATATCCTTATTGTTTTTACTAATGCTTTTTGCGATTGCCTTTAATAGTGTTGTTTTACCTGCCTTTGGCGGTGAAACGATCATTCCTCTTTGACCTTTTCCAATCGGTGACAGCAAATCTACAATTCGAATTGCAACCGGTGCTCCTGTTTCATCCAGACGAATTCGTTCATCCGGAAAAATCGGAGTTAAATCCTCAAACGGAATACGTTTCGCTGCCTGCGAAGGCAGAAAGCCATTCACATGACGAATATAAAGTAAGGCACTAAACTTTTCACCTTGCGTCTTCGTACGAATTGGTCCGCCAATCATATCTCCCTTTTTTAATCCAAATTTACGAATCTGAACGGGCGACACATAAATATCCCGATCACCCGGCATATAATTTGCACTACGAATAAATCCGTAGCCATCCGGCATAACCTCCAAAATACCGTCAGCCTCGCATCCACTGTCTAAGTTTGCATTAAACTCCTGACCGTCATACACCTTAATTTTCGCTTCAACCTCAGGATTTTCCGATTCCAAATTACGCTGTTCCTGATAACTACGGTCCTGACTTGCTTCCTGTGTCTTAAGTACAGATGCTCTTGGCTGCTCCGGTTGTTTTGCAACCGGACGCGGAGTAGGACGTTTTGCAACATTTTCACGTGCTTCCGCTTTTTTTACAACATTTTCACGTGTTTCCGGTCTTTTCACAATCTTATTATCTTCTGCTTGTCTTGGTTGTGATGTCATTTTCTCAACATTTTCCAAAAGCTCCGCCAATTCTGCCTTCTTCATAGCAGAAATGTTACAAATACCTTTTTCTTTCGCATAATTTCTCAATTCAGCGATTGATGCTTTTTTAAAATCCATACGAACTCCTTTATTCTATCAAACTGTATCCTTAATCGTGTTGTAAAACTGGGTGTTAATCCAGAAATAGGTAGATCCATTGAACCAATACTAATTAGATTGCCTATATATTATCACAATGAAAAAAAAACGTAAACAATTATTTCGAAAACATTTTCAAAGACCCAAATTTGGTTTTTTGTTGCATTTTCACATTGGGGAATGTAATATGGTGTTATGTTAATATAAATTACAAAGGAGAACCATATGGAAGCACTACTTCTTTATAAGTTAATTATTCTGTTTATGCTGGATCGTACCGATTACACAATGACCAATACAATCATTTCTGACTTTATTGTTGGAAAAGGCTACACAACACTTTTTAATCTGCACGAAACACTAAGTGAATTAATCGACAATCATTTCATATCAACCGATATGATTCGTGATACCATTCATTACAAAATTACAGATTCCGGTGAGGAAGCTCTGTCCTACTTTGAAAATCATCTTTCCTACGATATAAAACAGGATATACTGGAATACCTAAAAGCATCCCGCATCCATGTAAAAAACGAATCGGAAATCTACGCAGACTATTATAATAATGAATCAAACTGGTACACTGTAAAATGTGTCATAAAAGACAGAAAAGAAACTCTGATGGATTTGAAATTTGATGTCCCAAGTAAATCACAAGCCGAAACAATTTGCAACAACTGGCGAAGCAAAAGTTCCGGCATATATGATTACCTGATTAATCAATTATGGAAGTCTGAATAGCTTCCCAAATTTCCTCTTTTCCCTGCTTTGATACTGCGGAAAAGGGGATTATTTTTGTTTCCGGAGATACATTTAATGTCTCCCGAATTATTTTAAGATTTTTAAGAAGCTGACTGCGCTTAATCTTATCAAGCTTTGTCGCTATGATGATTGGCTCATATCCGTTATGCACAATCCAATCATACATAATTCTGTCATTTTCTCCCGGTGCATGTCGAATATCCACTAACAAAAAAACTGCACGTAATTGCTTTGATTTGTGCAAGTAGCGTTCAATCATCTTTCCCCATTTATTACGTATTTCCTGAGATACCTTTGCATATCCGTATCCCGGCAAATCCACAAAATAAAGGGATTTGTTAATGTTATAAAAATTTATTGTCTGTGTTTTGCCCGGCGACGCCGATGTACGAGCTAAAGCCTTGCGATTTAAAAGTCCGTTAATCAAGGAGGATTTACCGACATTTGACTTACCCGCAAAAGCAATCTCCGGCATATCATTTTCCGGCAATGTACTTGTAATACCACAAACGGTTTCTAACTCTGCTGATTTTATTACCATACTGTTATCCTAACTAAGCAATACTGTCTGCATTTTGACGAACGCGTTTATGAAAATTCGTCTTTTTCTGACGAGGTTCATCGGAATATTCCAAAATTGGTTCACCGGTTCCGATTACTGAATCTTTCGTTATAATACAACGTTCAATATAATCATTGGACGGAATCTCATACATGAGATCCATCACGGCATTCTCCATAATTGCACGCAATCCTCTGGCTCCTGTCTTACGTTCCATAGCTTCCTTTGCCATCTCACGTAAAGCATCCTCTTCAAACTCAAGATTCACGCCATCTAACTCAAACAGTTTCTTATACTGCTTACAGATAGCACTCTTTGGTTCTGATAGGATACGTACCAAAGCATCTTCATCCAATAAATCAAGTGTTACAGAGACAGGTACTCGCCCAATAAACTCCGGAATCAATCCATACTTTACAAAATCCTGCGGACGAACCTGACGAAGAATCTCATTCTCATCCTTTTCCTTATTTCCAACGACATCCGCATTAAAGCCAATAGACTTTTTACCAATACGATTCTCAATAATCTTGTCCATACCCTCAAAGGCACCACCACAAATAAAAAGAATATTTGTCGTATCAATCTGAATAAACTCCTGCTGCGGATGTTTTCTGCCTCCTTGTGGCGGAACCGAAGCAACCGTGCCCTCGATAATCTTAAGCAAGGCCTGCTGAACACCCTCACCGGAAACATCTCTTGTAATTGAAACATTTTCGGATTTCTTAGTTATTTTATCAATCTCATCAATATAGATGATGCCGGTTTGCGCACGTTCGATATCATAATCTGCAGCCTGAATCAGCTTAAGTAGGATGTTTTCGACGTCTTCACCAACATATCCGGCCTCTGTCAAAGTTGTTGCATCTGCAATGGCAAACGGAACATTCAGAAGCTTTGCAAGTGTCTGAGCCAAATACGTTTTTCCGGATCCGGTTGGTCCAATCATAATAATGTTACTCTTTTGAAGCTCAACATCAAAGTCCTTTTCTGCCAGGATACGCTTGTAATGATTGTATACCGCAACCGAAAGCACTTTTTTGGCAGTTTCCTGGCCGATTACATAATCATCCAAAAACTCTTTGATTTCCATCGGTTTCAGTAAGTTTATATCTGTATCGAGCAACTCGTTTTCAAACTCATCCTGAATAATCTCCGAACAAATCTCAATGCATTCATCACAAATGTATACGTTCGGTCCCGCAATCAGCTTGCGAACCTGTTCCTGACTCTTATTACAAAATGAACATTTAACTTTTTTCTTTTCTTCCGGACGATTTGCCATGTTGCCACCTCATTACTTTAAACTCTCTCTGTCATAATACGATCAATCAAACCATACTCTAATGCCTGCTCAGCAGTCATCCAGTTATTACGGTCAGTATCACGCTCTATTTCCTCAGTTGTCTTACCTGTATTCTCACTTAAGATGCGGTTTATACGCTCTTTTGTACGGAGAATGTTATCCGTGGCAATCTTCATATCGGAAGCCTGTGTATGACCACCAATACCACCTAATGGCTGATGAATCATTATTTCTGAATTTGGAAGAGCAAAACGCTTGCCCTTTGTACCGCCTGCAAGTAAAAATGCACCCATACTTGCTGCCATACCTACACAAATCGTTGACACATCACACTTGATGTATCGCATTGTGTCATAAATACCAAATCCGGCAGATACAGACCCTCCCGGACTGTTAATATATAATGAAATGTCTTTTGTTGAATCCTCAGATTCAAGAAACAAAAGCTGTGCAATTACAAGACTTGCTGTTGCATCATTTACCTCATCACTAAGAAAAATGATACGTTCTTTGAGCAATCTGGAATAAATATCATATGAACGTTCTCCACGACTTGTCTGTTCAACGACCATAGGTACTAATGCCATGTTTATACCTCCTTACAGTGATCAGCGAGGAATGTAAGTGCCTTTCTGGCAGCAATATCCTTTTTGATTGACTCCATTTCCTTATCACCAACTAATTCTTTAAGCTTATCTGCTTCCATCTGATAAGCCTCAGCCATCTTTGTGATTTCCTCATTAAACTCATCATCAGAAACTTCGATGTTCTCCGCAGCTACAACCGCATCAAGTACAAGACCGTTCTTGATTCTCTTGATTGCATCCGGCTTAATCTGCTCAAGCATAGCTTCTTTTGTTGTGTTCATAATCTGAAGGTACTGCTCCATCTGAAGACCCTGATACATCATATTCTGAGAAAACTCTTCAAACATCTTCTCCTGATTGTAAGCAATCATCGGTTCCGGAATTTCAACCTCTGACGACTCAGCAACCTTCTCAACAACCTTTGTCTGCTTCTCACGTGTTACTTCTCTTTCCTTCTTAACCTCTAATATCTTCTTGACATCTTCCTTGTATGCGTCAAATGTCTCAAAAGAAGAAACCTCACTTGCAAACTCGTCATCCAACTCAGGAAGCTCGATTTCTGTAATTGCAAGCAATTCAACTTTAAATACAGCAGGCTTATCCTTTAAATCTGCAACATGGTAATCAGCCGGGAATGTAACATTTACATCGAAGGTATCTCCGATTGACTTTCCAACAATCTGATCCTCAAAAGTATCAATGAATGAGTGAGAACCGAGTGTAAGCTTGTAGTTTTCTCCCTTACCGCCTTCAAATGCTTCTCCGTCAACAAATCCTTCGAAGTTGATTGTGACTTCATCATCCATCTTTGCAGGTCTGTCTTCTACAGTGATGGATCTTGAATTTTCCTTCTGAGCCTTAAGAATCTCTGCCATAACCTCATCATCTGTTACGGTAGCATCCAATTTCTCAATCTCAACACCCTTATACTGTCCAAGCTTGATTTCCGGTTTGATTGCTACAGTTGCTGTAAAGATAAAAGCCTTACCCTTTTCAATCTGTACGACATCAATTTCAGGGCTGGAAACGATTTCTTCCTCACACTCACCGGCTTCCTTTGGATAATACTCATTGATGAGCTGATTAGCAGCATCTTCATAGAAAACACCTGCTCCATACATCTTCTCGATATATGCCTGAGGCACCTTACCCTTACGGAATCCAGGTACTGAAAACTTATTCTTATTTTTGTTGTAAGCGACTGTAATCGCTTTTGTAAACTCTTCTGCAGGCACTTCAATTGTTAATTTTGCCATGCTTCCTTCTAATTTTTCTACTGATAAACTCATTTGTCCTTTTCCTCCTTGTATTGCATGCAAAAGCACTATCCGTACGATTATAGCATATGAAAAATTATCCGTCTATATTTTTTGCGAAATTATAATGAAAATAAAGCCAAAAAAAGCTCGTTTCTATAGTATATGTGATATGTCAGAACTTTATCACTCCTATAGAAACAAGCTTTTTGTTTTATTGAATCAAGATTATTGTTTTGTTATGCAAAGATTACTTGCCTGACATCTGCTCTTCCTGTCTCTTGATCATCTGACGAACCATCTCGCCACCAATAGAACCACTCTCACGGGAAGTGAGGTCTCCGTTATAACCCTGCTTTAAGTTTACGCCAAGCTCATTGGCTACTTCCATTTTAAACTTATTCATAGCTTCTCTTGCTTCCGGTACACTAGTTGTGTTGTTTGAATTTGACATTCTTTTTTCCTCCATTCATTTAATTAAGACTTAATTGTCTTATGAATAGTATGAGAAAAAAGAATAAAAATAAACTGGTAATTACTTGCTCGTAATTACCAGTTTATATAAAATTATTTATTGATTATTTTTATATTTTTTTGAAACAAAAACCATACCGCATCCCGCTGCTCCCATCAAGAGCACCAATAATACAATCGGTGTTGCATCTCCTGTTTTTGGTGATTCCGGAGAACCTAAGTACGTATAAGAATTCGGTCTGTTTTCCGGTGGAGTAACATCTGCCGGTCTGTCAGGGACGGATGGATCATCCGGCTTTGACGGATCATCCGGATCGGATGGCTTATCCGGTTGTGACGGATCATCCGAAATCGGAACTGCACGAAACTGTGCCATAATTACCATATCAGATGTTACATTTGAATAATCGGCATCCCAACCAACAAACTCAAAAGTATACGAATCGGTTGCCGCCTTTGTCGGAACCTCTGTCGGCGGTGTTGCTGCTGTACCTTCCTGTACAATCTCCGTCTTCATGACACGGCCATCACCGTCTTTCCAATTAACAATATATGTTGTCTCAGACGGAATCACACGATATAACGCATAAACAGAAAAGAATCTTGTTTGAATCGTGATATAATTGTCGGAAACAATAGCTTCCGGTGCAGTCGTCCAATTCATAAAGGAATAATTTCCGTTATTATTATGAACAGATGCTACATAAATATTCTGTCCGGCCAAATCACCTAACGGGAAGGAAATAGTAATCGGATTGTACAACTCCGGAACCTGTTTTGGTGTTCCATTCACATAATTACCGTATTGATCCCAAACTTCCTTAGAAACAGTTAACTCAATATATTTTTCAATGACAGCATTTTGTGCCATGTTAAGCTTGAAAATGTTTTTTTCCTCAGTTGATACATCATCTGCATCCATATAATTTGCATGTAATGTAATTTTGATGCTTCCTCCGGCTTCCAAAACAGCAACATCCTCATCGGTCAAAATTCCCTTGTAAACGGAATTATCATAAATTGACTCAAGATTATCTGCTGTCAGTAAAATAGATCCGTCTTCGATAACTACCTCTGTGGAAAGACCGTTAAATACAAGATTTACACCACCCATAGCAGCATAATTTTCCGGAAGAATTACACCGGCATTCTCAATCATAACAGAAGCTGTCTCTATCAAAACGCCGTTTGTTGCAACCACTCTGTATGCTCCGTCCTTCAATTTGTCAAAACTGTATGCTTCATCAGACGAAGATTCTATTTTTTTGCTGGCAATGAGCGTATTTGCCTCATACAGGCTTACATATACCGGATAATCCTTGTCAATATAATCCGGAGCATATGTAACCGTACCATGAACAGTACCTCTTCCGTCCGAAGACAATGTACGGAATACACCCTCTTCTACACATATTTGAGATTTTTCATCACTTGCAAATACTTTATATTGATACAATGTATCCGGCGTCAAATCTCGAAATCCGCAATCCATATGAATTCGATTTCCATTTTCTGTCTTGTTAAACAGTGCTGTACGGTACGCGGTCTCGCCTTGCTTCTTATATGCGATATAACATTCGTTCACATCATATGTTCCGACAATCACATCAGCTTCTAAATAGGCGGTTGTCGCCGTAATCTCTGTAACCGGTGCAACAAACATCTGAAGCGGAACATAATCAACAGCCTCTGATGTATTACCTGCAATATCAGATGCCGTTATCTGATAGTTTGCATTTGTGTCAACCTTAATTTTACCGATATAGCTACTTTCTTCTGCTGTAACCTCGACGCGGTTGCCATTTACATACACCTTATTTACGTCAATACCGCTTTCTGTATCTTTCAAACGGAAATTCACATACAAATCTCCATTTTCATCGATATATGCATTCATAATTTCCGCAGACGGCTTTGTTGTATCAACATTCACAATCTTCTTTGTGACTGCACTTTCGATTCCTGATTCGCTGATACTCCATGCCTCAATCGTTATCGTACCTTGTGCATTTAATGTAAAGCGTTCCTCGTTATCACCTGCATCGACCGTTGACTGATTGGAACTGTTACCTGCTGATACCTTGTATTTGGTTGTTACCGGAACACCATCTGCCGTAACAGTCTGACAGGTAATCAAAGCCTCCGGAGGATTTTCACCCTTATACCAGCCGGACGTGCCAAGCTCACCGTCAATATCAATTTCCGGCGCATCCGGTACGCTTGTCGAAAGCTTCGTAAATGTACGTTCCTCTGAATTTATATTACCGGCAATATCCTCTGCTTCCAAAATGTAGGTACCATTGTTTACAATACGATATCCTTCACAACGAAGCTGATGCTTTTCATCATCATCCGCCGGATTCCATACCTTAATCGGCACCTTTCCGGTTCCGTCCTGCTTATACAATGTAACCTTATAAATACCACTTTCGTCCGAGCCCTCAATGACTGTAAAGTCAAAATCCACTCCGGATGAATACTCATCTCTGTTTGCAATCGCATCAATGGAAATATCAGGGAACTTACAATCCACCATATACGGTCCAACCGCAGGTGTTGTCACTGTATTACCTGCATTATCTTTAAGCACGGCAGATATTGTATATGCTCCAATCGGCATAGCGGAGTCTGCAATCACATAATTAAATGTGTAGCTTGTATTTTTTCCCGTCTGCCAAGCCTCCTCTGCCGGCGCCGGCGTAATCACCCCATCCGGAGTCTGAATATTCCATACAATGCTATTAACACCACTCTCATCATCACTTGCATTTACCGAGAGACACAACTTATTGTACCATGTATCTGCTACCGCAGAAATACCGTCTGCATCCTTCACATCAATCTCTGCATCCTCGATATTATTCTCTACCATCCACTCATAATAATCATTTACAGATGTCATTTCATCAAATACATCCATACGAACCCGGCTGCGTCCGGAAGTATTTGTTGCCTGATCCTCTGCATAGACAACAAGCTGTCCGCGATTTGCAGTTCCGATCGTAATTGTAGCAACATAATTATTTTCAGCAGGATTCGGAACAAAGCCAACGTGAGTTTCGCCGCTCACACTTCCGTTCTGATCCTCAAAATAGTAGTAAAGATTTGTACAAGGACTATCCTCTGACGTATAGTAAATCTTTAATGTTACAAACTCGACACCCTCCTGACTATGATAATAGGAGCCAAAGTTAAAACTGTTAATAAATGATTTTGGAGTTGCCGAAACCTTATCGATAACCGGACCGTGTGAATCTACATATACATGAGGAATCGTAACAATTCTTGTAACCGCACCGGTACTTGATGAACGCATCTGAAACTGAACCGTTCCGTCGGCCATATCCTCTATGGAAATCGAACTTGACCAACCAAGTGCAAGCACCTCACTTTCAGACATTCCCTCCGTGATATCGTTTTCATCTGTCACACGACGTATCTGATCATATTCCGTGGACTCCCGAAGAGGCTTTATCACAAGACTCTTATAGTAATTATTTACTTTATCGCCAATCAATTCGTGTTCTGCAGTACCATCATCTCTTGTAACCAAGAAGTTCATAGTAAGCCCGCTTGCAGAAGCACTGTAGTTTTTACCGGTACTGTCAATTAACGGTGAAATCGAATATGCCTTTGGATTACTATAGAGTGTACGTGCCGTAGACCAATCAGTAAATCCAACATATTCCTTCACAAACTGAGTTGTGTTCCCGGCAGCCAAATAACTGTTATATACTGCACGATCCGCCTCCGCAAGAGCACTGACGCTCGCCGCATCCAAATCCAGTTCGTATTTTGGAGTCGGATTACCAAACTTCACGACATCCGTCTGTCCATCCTGCAATGCCATAATAACTGTAAGACCCTTCTGGCTGATTGTACCGATTCCATCCAGCGTAATCGTATCCGGAATTGTATATCGATGCTTATGCGTTCCATCCAAGCTTACATCTTCTAACGTTACAGCCTTTCCTGTACCGACATTAGCATTATCAAACGACGCAGACTGCTTAAAGGATACTGTTACATCATCCGAGTCAAGCACTCCGACTAAATTTGCAGTTGTTTTAACATCAATATGACTATTACCGGAATATTCCTTTGACGGCGGGTTTACTCCGTCCGAATTGCGTACAGAGCTCGCATCAATTGTAATTTCCTTTGGCAGGATATTAAGTGTAATCGGACAATTCTGGCTAATACTGCTATTGTGACTGTCTGTAATTGTGACATTAATTTTGATGGTTGTCGTTGGAACATCCAACGTTTTTGTACTGCTGAATGTAATACCGCGATTACCGTTTGCGTCTGTCTTTGGACTTTGAACAATTCCATATTGATTCAGTATTGCATTATCCGCTGACGAAATCTGGTAAGTAAATCCTGTACTGTCCTTACCGTCCAGCTTGTAATTTGCACCAAGAGTTGCTGAAAATGCATCTCCGTATACAGCTGTAATTACCGCTCCATCTCCCGCAGATGCGCCAACAGAAAGTATCTCGCTGTCTGAAGAAAGTGCAATATCCTTATAAGACCATACCGCATCAATGGCTCCGTTTTGCTCGATATTCGGCTCCAAAGATACTGTTCCAAGTGCACGTACAAGCTTCATCGCATCCTCCGATGATAAGGTTGCGCCTGCATTAAACGTCTCTCCCGCACACGACCATTGGGAAATATAGTATGCCTCACTGACAAGCGCATCTCCCATTGTATTACCCGGAAGTGTCAATGTTCCTCCGTATGTATAAAAAACCGTAGCCGTCTGTGTAGTCGTATCCTCAATATTGTTTACGATCTCGGAATCCAAGCCTGCCGGCATTCCGGTAAAGGTAAGTTCGATTGTCTGAGGTTTCCAATCAGCTGTATATGTGATAGTACCGGTTGCATTGGTAATCGGAATGTTCTGCGTTGTATCATAGGATGCTCCGCCATATGAAAGCCCCTGATATGTATATCCGGTTTTGTATGCGGATATCGCCGATGCCTGATCAACCGGATAAGAGGTTTCCGGATTCATCTCTCCCGGCAGTGCAATACTGCTTACATCTACCTTCTTGGTTGCAAGCTGCGTCGTCCCATCAACATCTACAATTTCAACATCATAGGCTGTGCGATTCATTTTGTAATAAAGCGTATATGTTCCGGAAGCCACCGACGGATCCGTATTATCTATTACGATACTGCTTTCTGAAATTGCCGTACTACATGCCAAATCCGTATAACAGCCTGTGACCTTAAAGTTATTTGGATTTTCAGAAGTGAACTTTTGAATCACTGTTGGATTGTCCGGTAAATTAATTGTAAATTTCCCATCCTCGCCTGCTGTCACGTTTTGTGTTGAAGCAGCAACCGTTCCGTTCCCTCTTTCATCCACACGGACAAAATATACAATAAGTTCTGTCGGAATTTCCCCGGGTGCAGCGAGCAAAGCCATACCGCTGTCCGATAATTCCATATCGTCTGCGTCATTCAAAGGAAGGACATCAACCTCTTGTGTTTCAGCCGCATCCGTATTGGATGCAAGTAAATCTTCCCCGTCATCCATACTTGCAGCGTCCGATGAAAGAAACAAAGACTGCGTCACAAGCATCGCCATAATCATAATTGATGCAACGACTCGCTTCCCATTTCCCTTGCCCCAACAAATCATCTGGGATATTGCACTGACTACCGCGACAAGCGCCAATGTCGGATATACCAATATCCTGTGCTTTTTTCCGACATTGAGCAGTTTTTTAATGATTTTGTCTTTCAATCTCATCTTCACACCTCGAACTCCCCGAATAAATACCGGGTCCTTTCCTCAAAATAATATGTATTTCAGCCATTTTTCGTCGAATTGTTGTATAAATAGTTATAAAATCCCATAATTATTCATACTATGCCTTATTTTATCATATCTGTTTGAAAAAAGAAATAGTTTTTAGGTGTTTTTCCACAAAATATTGTACCCGGATCAAAAAAAGGTATTTATTTCGTACCGTCGCACCGCTTATCGATTCAAATCCTGTTTCCAAAGCGGTACGTAGGTTCCGTTAAAAAATTCCGATAAATGATTATTTAGATGTTCTCTTTCACGAATCACATTTTCCGGTGTAATTCCGTAATAGTAATACGGTTGTTCCTGTAACCACATTTGATCATAATCCGTTTTTGTATAATTCACCCCCCGTGATTGAACTGACTCTTCTTTCCCCAATGTTTCTGCTTCGAAAATTAATTCATCGTTTTTTCCCATATTCTCCTCCTGTTTCCCTAATCATAGTTTTGAAATGTGTCATGATAATTATGACGAAATGACCAATTTGAAAATCGGAAATCGCATTATGCGATGGGCACAGAATCTGCCCGATTACATGTTTATGATATGATGTTTTTCTCATACGGTCAATACATTTTTCGAAAAAAAACGACACAAAACGAACTTTATTATTTACTCTCTGACATATATCCGCATCTGGCAGATTTTTAATGAAATCATAGATATAAAAAAAACCCTTGAACCTTTATCATATTATTGGTTCAAGGGAAGTAGATGGAACAGTTGCTACTTTGGATATACCAACCGTTCTTTTGTTATATTCAATAATACATTGTCCATAAACTGCTTACACAAATATTTTGCCATATTCAGATTCATATCAAGATAATTTCCACAATCCTTTGCGGATGCCCCCGGCACTTCGCCTTCATAATCTTTCATAAAACTGAATAATTCATTCATTAGCGGAAGTATTTTTTCTGACGAATAATCTCCGGACAAAAGTAAATAAAAACCTGTTCGACATCCCATCGGTCCAAAATAGACAATTTTATCCCCGTATATAGGATGATTGCGTAAAAATGTTGCCGCCAAATGTTCAATTGTATGAATCTCGGCTGTATTCATCACCGGTTCAAAATTCGGTCTTGTCATACGAATATCAAATGTTGTCACTACCTCTGCTCCGATATGATCTTTTCTTGAAACATATATCCCCGGCAAAAGTCTTGTGTGATCAATTGTAAAGCTGGCTATCTTTTCCATTTTATCTCCTCCTATAAATTATGTGATTAATATTACATCTTTGAAACCATCTCACATAACAATTTTACGCTATGTGTAATAGCCTTTGCCTCAAATGCCGGATAATCTTCTGTCGCACTATCATCTGCTTTATCCGATATAGCTCGGATAATCAAAAACGGAATCCCGTTCAGGTATGCGGTTTGTGCTATCGCAGCACCTTCCATTTCTGTACAATATCCTGCAAACAAATCAGTAATCACTTGTTTTTTTGAGCGATCGGAAATAAATTGATCCCCGCTTACAATTCTTCCCTCAAACACCTTAATATCCGGATTCACACGTTCACAACAACATTTTGCCAATTCCCGCATACTTTCATCCGCAACAAATATTGATTGTTCCATTCTTGGAATCACACCCGGCTCATATCCAAACCCGGTTGCATCCATATCATGTTGCAAAGCATCTGTTGAGAGAACGATATCCCCAATGTTGATTTCATTATTCAAGCTACCTGCAATTCCTGTATTCACTACAGCATCTACACCAAATACGTCGATTAATATCTGGGTACAAATACCCGCATTTACTTTTCCGATACCGGAGCGTACAACCACTACCTCCTTTTCATAAAGCTTTCCCTTGTAAAAATCCATAGAGGCTATCACTTTTATGCAAACATCCGTCATTTTCTCCTTGATGCGGCTAACCTCTTCATCCATTGCTCCAATAATTCCTAACACGATACGACTTCCTCCTTAAAGTATTTCTATCTTCTTTGTTGCCTCTCGAATCATTTCGACCAGGTTTCTATATGCCTTTGCATCTTCAGACACTTCTACATCTTTTACATAAAATGTATTTAATACGTAGATTGCAATCTCGTTCATTATTTCGCTTGTCCCACGTTCACGAAGTGCTATCATACGGCTTCCTGTCATACGAATAAAATTATGCCATGCAAGAACAAATATTTCCTGCTCCCTTATGTTGTCTGTATCTATCCATTTTTTCACCTTCATTTTTGCTCGAACTTCTTTTGCGCATTCATCCTTCTGTAAAAAATAGGAAAAACCGTTTTCATCATACACTCTTCCAAGCGGAAACAGCCGACAGACTGATGGCCTTGCTGCATGGATACTGCATCTCCCGTTCTCATTTAAAAAACTGCAGGCATCATTCTCGTTCATGCGAAGATTCGGCAAAATCAATCCATCCACCAGATTCAGTTCAATTTTCCCCGTTTGAATCAACGTTTCAAATGAAACCCGTGTTTCGTATGCACACGTTTTCATTCGCCATATATCAAAAGGATCCAATATAATCGACTGTCCCATGCCCGTACAACACTTATGGCATCCGCTGCATCCATCCGTGTCAAGTCTTACCATATCATTTAATCCATATGTATGTCTGTCTGATATATCATTAAAATTACATTCTCGAAGCATTCTTATACTCCTTCTTTCGCTTGTTACGTACACCCTAATCAATATATCAACAAACTCGATTCAAATCAACATAAAAATCCCAGCGAAGGCATATCCCCCGCCGGGAAATTCTATCAAAAAAAATTTTCAAATGGATTAGTTCTTCTCAATTAACTTTCCGCCACGCTTTGATACAACATCAAAGATTACAGCAAGCAACAATACACCGCCCTTTACAACCTTCTGAAGGTTCTGGTCTACACCCATGAGTGACATACCAAGGTTGATAACACCCATAAGGATTGCACCGATAATAACTCCCGGTACTGTACCAATACCGCCATAAGCAGAAGCACCACCAATGAAACATGATGCAATCGCATCCATCTCATAGTTCTGACCATATGTTGGCTGTGCAGAAGACAAACGAGCAATCGTAACCATACCTGCAAGTGCAGATAAGAATCCCATGTTAAGGTATGCAAGGAAATACACCTTGTTTGTGTTAATACCGGAAAGCTTTGTAGCCTTCTCGTTACCACCTACCGCATAGAACGAACGACCGGTCGTGGTGTTAGATGTAATGTATCCGTAAACAAAGATGACAATCAATACCCAGATAAGCACACTAGGAATACCTTTATGCTGTGCAAGCTTATATGTAACCCAGATAATGACTGCAGAGATGATTGCAACCTTTACAATCAATCCTGGGAAGTTTCCCGCATCATAACCTTTTTTCTTCTTACCAAAATAGCTAAGTAACTGCAAGGTGATAAAAATCAAAACAGCAACACAGCCTGCAATCATACATGTTGCGTTAATTTCACTTGCTCCAAGAAAATCTTTAATATAACAGTCAGCACCACCACCAAACAACTTTACAAAGCTTTTCTTGTCTGCAATTGAAACTGTCATACCATCCAAAACAACATTACTTAAGCCTCGGAAAATCAACATACCGGCAAGCGTTACGATAAACGGAGGAATTCGTACAAACGCAATCCAAAATCCCTGCCATGCACCGATTAATGTACCAACAAGCAACATAATTAAAATAGCAACAACAATATTTACGTTGTTTTCCACCATAAGCTTTGCGCCGATGGCACCAACAAAACATACAACCGATCCAACAGAAAGATCGATATTACCACCTGTCAAAATACATAAAAGCATACCTGTTGCAAGAATAAACACATATGCATTTTGAGAAATTAAATTACTGATATTCATCGGAAGCAAGATTGCCCCTTCCGTCTTCCATGCAAAGAAGCCGGTAACTAATATCAGAACGAAAATCATTGTAAGTTTTTTCGCTATATCTACAGCTTTTGCTTTACTCATACTCTATTCTCCTTTTCCGCTGGATTTTAAAATATGTGACATGATGATTTCCTGAGACGCTTCCTCGCCTTCGAGCTCCCCTACGATTTTTCCTTCATTCATCACATAAATTCTATCGCACATACCTAAAATTTCAGGAAGCTCGGATGAAATCATAATAACTGATTTACCTTCAGAAACCAACTGATTAATAATGCAATATATTTCGTATTTTGCTCCAACGTCAATTCCTCTTGTAGGTTCATCCAAGATAAGTACTTCCGGATCTGCAAACATCCACTTTGCAAGCAATACCTTCTGTTGATTACCACCACTTAAATTACCGACATTTTGTTCCACTGTCGGGCACTTTGTACGGAGCTTGTCTTTGTATTCAACAGCAACTGCATACTCTTTGTCCTTATCGATAACACCATGGTTACTGACCGCATCCAAATTTGCAAGTGTTGTATTAATCTTAATCGGGTTACTTAAAATAAGTCCGTTTCCTTTTCGATCCTCCGTTACATATGCAAGTCCATGCTTAATTGCGTCCTGAACACTCTTAAACACAACCGGTTTTCCATTCATAAGTATTTCTCCGGAAATGTTTTCTCCGTAGCTTCTGCCGAATACACTCATAGCAAGCTCGGTACGTCCGGCTCCCATCAATCCTGAAATACCAAGCACTTCACCCTTTTTTACATGAAAGCTGACATTGTCAACCACCTTGCGTTCCTTATTGATCGGATGATGTACCGTCCAGTTTTTGATTTCCATCAGGGTTTCGGCGTCGACAAGGCGTTTTTTCATATCGAGTCCTCTTCTTGGGAACCGATCTGCAATTTCACGACCTACCATGCCCTTAATGATACGACCCTCGGATATATCATCCGTCTGCTTATCCAACGTCTCAATTGTTGATCCATCTCGTATTACCGTAATTTTATCTGCTACATAAGAAATCTCATTTAATTTGTGAGAAATAATAATGGATGTGAGTCCATCCTTTTTGAATTTGAGCATCAACTCAAGCAACGCTTTCGAATCATCCTCGTTAAGGGATGCCGTCGGCTCATCCAAAATGAGCAGCTTTGCATTCTTGGCCAAAGCCTTTGCTATTTCAACAAGCTGCTGCTTACCAACACCAATATCCTTAACAAGTGTTTGCGGCGACTCTGACAGACCAACTGTTTCGAGATACTTAGCTGCTTTACCATATGTTTCAGTCCAGTTAATCTTCCATTTATGTCCCTGCTCATTGCCAAGAAACATATTTTCCCCGATGGTCATGTACGGAACAAGAGCTAACTCCTGATGAATAATTACGATACCTTTTCGCTCACTGTCTTTGATATTATTGAAATGACAAACCTCACCATCATACATAATATCACCCTCATATGAGCCATATGGATATATTCCACTCAATACATTCATCAAAGTTGATTTTCCGGCTCCGTTCTCACCAACCAAAGCATGGATTTCGCCCTCTTCAACTTTGAGATTTACGTTATCAAGTGCCTTTACGCCAGGGAATGTCTTGGTAATGTTTTTCATTTCCAATAAGATTTTTGCCATCGATTATCCTCCCTGCAACTATATTTGCTATCTTTTCCTAAAAACAGACGGGTAAAAGCTTACCCGTCTGTCAAAATTTCATAAGTCTTTTGGGTATTGACTATATACTACTTCAACTGATCCTCTGTGTAGTATCCTGAGTCAATTAACAATTCCTTATAGTTGTTAACATCTGCAAATACAGGCTCGCAAAGGTATGAAGGAATGATACCTGTACCATTGTCGTATGTCTCCTTGTCGTTGATAGGAGCTTCCTTACCCTGCATAATAGCGTCAACCATCTCTACTACCTTTGAAGCAAGTGTACGTGTATCCTTGAAGATTGACATAGACTGCTTTCCTGCAATCATGTTCTTAACGCTTGCGATATCACAATCCTGACCTGTGATAATCGGCCATGCACCTGTGTAGTTTGCCTCAAGTGAGTTCGTTACACCAAGAGCTGTTGAGTCATTTGAGCAAAGAACTGCATCAAGTACTGTACCATCCGCATAGTTTGCAGAAATGATAGCATCCATTCTTGACTGAGCTGTCTCTGTTGACCAGTTAGCTGTAGCAACCTCTTCAAATGATGTCTGACCAGACTTTACAACCAACTTGCCGCTGTCAATGTATGGCTGTAATACATCCATAGCACCGCCGAAGAAGAATCTGGCATTGTTATCACCAGGATCACCTGTTACAAGCTCAATGTTGAACGGACCTGCTGCATTCTTAAGGTCAAGCTTCTCTTCGATATACTCACCCTGCTTTGTACCAACCATGTAGTTATCAAATGTTGCATAATATGTAACAGCATCAGAATTCATAATAAGACGGTCATATGCGATAACCGGAATATTCTTTTCCTTAGCCTGTGCCAATACTGTTCCAAGAGAATCACCATCGATTGAAGCGATAACAAGAACTTCACAACCTGAACTAATCATGTTCTCAATCTGTGAAACCTGTGTAGCGATATCATTGGATGCATACTGAAGATCAACTGTGTAACCAGCTTTCTCAAGCTGCTCCTTCATGTTTGCACCATCCTGATTCCATCTCTGAAGATCCTTTGTAGGCATTGCTACTCCGACCTTACCGCCTTTGCCATCCCCGCTTCCGCTATCTGACTTTTTGCCGCAGCCTGCGAGCATAGTCATAACCATCAATGTAGCGAGAAGTAAAGCTAGAATTTTTTTCTTCATATCTTCTACCTCCATTTTGAAAATATATTTAAAATGCTTTTTACAAGTATGATATTATCATGAAAACAATAGTAAAAAAATACGAGGTGCTTGAAATTTTTACGAATATTACTTTGGCTATTAAATATCGCAACTTATACTATGATTTTTTGATTGTTT
>JAUNJN010000055.1 GCA_030533235.1 Eubacteriales bacterium
GATTAGTGATTTCCATACGCCGGACAGGTGATGGATTTCAACCCGGATTATTCATTCTCATTAGATGTAAAAAAATATACAGAGATGAAATCTCCAAATCCCATAATCCCAACGTATAAAATGAAAAATAGTTATAAATAATCAGATTAGATTACTTGCACCGTAGTTACTAGTTTTATTCAGTTGTCGAAAAAACATATTAAAACACATAAGATATACGCTAATTAGGAATTGTGAAAACCTCAGTGTGAGCGCCAATCGAAGGAATATAAACAGCCGTTAAGATTACTTAGCGAGTTATATAAGAAAGAGTGAGGTTGTTTATATGAAAAACAGCAAGTTAGAACGACTCGAGAAATTCGAGACAATTGGTAGCGATGACGTAGAAGTAAAGGTTCAAGGGGTATTGGTAGAGAAAGGAAAACGAGGCAATTTAAGACATGTTCAGATTATCTACAATGTTAGAGCAGATTAAAGAGATGGAAGTCTGGGAAGGCAGCGAGCTTAATAAGGCAAAGGAAATCTTAGCATACGAGCTTACATCACTTGTACACGGCGAGGAAGAGGCTAAAAAGGCATTGGATGCAGCAAAGGGACTCTTCGGAGGCGGAAATACCGAAAATATGCCTACAGCTGAAATTACAAATGAAATATTCAAGGATGGATCGGTTGACCTTATCTCGTTACTTGTATCGTCCGGATTAGTTCAGTCACGTAGTGAAGGTCGTCGTGCAATTGAGCAGGGCGGTGTCGCTGTCAATGGCGAAAAGATTACGGATATTGCAGCCGTATTTGCACCGGAAGCATTTGCTGAAGAATTTGTGTTTCGCAGAGGGAAGAAGAACTTACGTAAGATTACACTTATGTAGATGCGTAAAAAAAGAAAAACTCGCAGGTATGAACGATAATCGTTTGTATCTGCGAGTTTTATGTCTTGATGCAAGTGCCGGGATTTAGTATTATTATAGGTAAAGTGTTGTGCGTTTCCTTTTTTAGATGAATGTTTTGATTCATGGGGGTTAAGAGATGTATCGAGTTATGGATGAAACGGAGATTTTGATTCGACGGATGCAGGATCTTCGAATGGTTCATTTTTATAATTTAGCCGGAAAAAATGCTTCGGCGGATGGTGTATTATCCGTTGCCGTATATTATGGAGAAAATGGGCAGCTTAATCTTTCGGCCTTGGATAAACATTTTGATTTGCTAGTGGAACAGATTTTCTGTCAGTATGCAGAAGCGGAAAACAAGAAGGCAATTATTGCTGATGATGATACGCGTGCAATATTAGAACATGGCGTTATAGAGAAAAAAGATGGCGGCTGGTTAAAATATCTTTCCATGGAAAGTGTTGATGAACCAAAATATCAGGCAATTGCCTATTTCAAAGGAATTCTGATTCCAATCGCAGATTATTATTTAAAACAACTGTATAGGATGAATGGCATCGAATATAAATCGTTTGCATACCATTTCGGTTGGCGAGGAAATTGTGCGATTGAGGCCTTTGTTGATAAGGCTGTTTCCAAGATTCTAATACATGTTGAGATGACGGATGCGCGCAATTTTACTATTATTGTATCGAATTTCATTAAAACCGGGGCAACAATCGAATTTCATATTACATATGGGTTGGATGACATCACGATTCATTTTTCAAGTGCGTACTGGAGTATGGATGGTGATAGTCGTTACTTTTTCGAGGAAGGGAAGCTGATGGATGCTTCGTTTGTAATTATGAATGGCAGTCCTGTCTACTATGAGACCGTTGCGTGTGAGAAGGTTTCAGGTGCCGCTTCTAAATTTCAGAGGCTTGAGAAGCTTGTTGGTAAAATCGATGATTCTACGGATTGCTTTTTGCTTCCGTGGGGAGAGGTGTTCGCATGCAAAACAAGCGGTACTTCCGTGCGAGATTATTTATATATGTTGCTCGATACAAATATGGGTATGCTTCATGAGCCGTTTGATTGTAACGGTATGTGTCTGATGCGGGGCTGGTCATGGCGGCAAATCGTAAATGAAGAAGCAAATATTGTTGTAAAAACACTTGCGATGTCATATGACAGACTGCTTACAAAGGATTTGGAGGTGCAGACATATTTCCTTCCGGCAGGAGCAAATTCATATGGCGAGTACAAAGAAAAACTACAAGGACGTTATTTCTACGAGAAATTGGAGGATAGTGTATGGGGATTATAGATAGAGTTGTTGGAGCAGACAAAACCTGCAGACCGGATAAGAGACTTCGAGATTTGATAGACAGTCTCGAAAAAACACAGTCGACGAATTCGTTTGTTGACTATTTAAGCTATGTTCTTCGGTCTCCCAATGCCACATCGATTGAACCGTTTGAGATGTTTGTCAACGTGGTCGATTTGATATTGGACAATAAGGTTGATTTTAACGACAAGAATTACTATAGCATACTGAAAAAAGCAGAAGATATTTATTCATGCGTGTTTGATTATGAGTCGAAAACTGAAAATTTTGAAGCACTGAGTCTGATGTATTACGATTATTTTAAGACAAATGGCGTGATTGCAAATAATCTTTTTGACCCCAAGCTATATGATTTATTTCTGGACAAAAAATGCTATGACAATTTTACAAAATCTTTCCTTGATAATGTAGATGCTTACAAAACATATTTTGTATCTCTCGTTGGATATGCGATAGAGGTGAGAGGTTATTTCCTTGATGAAACCGCATTTTCTGCACATCTGATTAAGGTTGTCAGTCGTATGGCAAAGACCTGTAATGTGAAACTTGTTGTGGAAGAGGAGCTTCGTAAAGTGGAGCATATGGCAGGTATCTATGAGATTGATGAGATTGTAATCAATAAGGCCGAGGAACAAATGATTACGGCACGAAATATGCTTCATGAGGCACAGAGCATTCTGGCAAGTGCAGACAGCAAGATGGCTGCATTAAAACAGCTTGTTAGCAGTTCATCTGATACAATCGAGCAAATCTGTAACAGAGAGATTGCGAATGTAGATTCCTTTGCGAAGAATGCAAGACAGGATTTAGATCGGACATTTGATGAATTTATCGATTCACAGAAGAAAATTGTTTTGTTTGAGAAGGATGTGCTTTCCGCGCAATTGGTTCGTGATTCGGAAGAGAAGCTAAATGAAATTCAAAGGATGGCACACACGATTACAGGTACAGCCTCAGCGGAACTTGCAAAGCTGAATATGGAAAGCGATGAGATTGTAAGACGTATGCAAAGCCTTGTTCGAGAGGACGAGGACTTGAAGAAGGTGCTTTCAAGTGCGCAGGCAAATAAAGAGTTTATAGAAAAAATTCGTAAGATTCAGATATTAAATGACAATAACCTTGATTTTATCGAAGCAAACATAAAACAGGCAAGAGATGCTGCTTGTCTGTCACAAGCACCATATAGCGAGAAGACAGTCGTTGAAGCAAAAGCACAACCGGAGACAGCACTTGATGATGATAATGAGATTCCGGCAGTGAATCCCTTGCTTGATCAAAGCATTCCGTTCCGAAATCGTTTGGATATGATTATGCGAGCCAAGGAACAGATGATTTCACAGGGCGAGCATTTCCATGAAATGTTTGATGATGTGCTTATTGCATTACTGGAGAATGTAAATCCCTACCTCGTTGGACCTTCCGGTTGCGGAAAAACCTATATGGTAGGACAGCTTGCAAAACTTCTTAATATGGAATTTATCGACATAGGATATATCAATGAAGAATATGATATTTTAGGTTTCCAGACCGCAAATGGCGGTTATAGCAGACCTAATTTTTACCGTTGCTATAAGTATGGAAAAATCGCTTTTTGCGATGAGTTGGATAATGGAAACAGCAGAGCTACGGTGAAACTCAATTCATTTCTTGTAAATACAGAGAACGCAGCCTACAATTTTCCGAATGGTGAGCGTGTAAAGCGACATGAGAATTTTAGAATCATTGCGGCAGGAAACACGGCAGGTAATGGAGCGGATGCTAATTATAATACCCGTGAGAAAATCGAGGAATCTGTGCAACAGCGTTTGACACCGGTTTATGTAGGCTATGACAATGCGGTCGAAGAAAAAATCATGGGTGAATATACAGACTGGTATCACTTTATTGTTTTGTTCAGACTTGCAACAGATACATGGGAGAAGAAAAATTTTATGTCGGCACCCGGTATTCTCACAACAAGAGATGCAGCCAAGATAAAGCGATATCTTGATAACCGGAGTTTTTGTACCGAGCAGATAATAAAATATGAATTTGTCCAGACAAAGGATGTTGAATATTTGACATTCCTTGAGAGCGTCATGCACGAACACCTTGCCGAATATGAAGATGCAACGCCGCTTATGGATGAATTTTCTAAGCAGGTTAAGGAAGCGAGAGAGAAAGGAATCCGTGGTTGATGGGTATATTTGATAATCCAAAGCTAAAACCGTATCTAATAGTTTCTAAGCGAGGTAATATGAACGTATTCAAAGTGGCTTTTCGATCTTTGGCAGATATAGAGCTTTATTTGAATAGCAATCCACCGATTAATAGTCGTGTTTTTGTCTCGGAGAAAAGTATCACGGCGAAGGAAGCGTTTGCAGGGGAACCGTTAGAAAAGGCAATTGAATATTGTGTTCGCGGATATGATAAGGGATTTGAAGGCTTTCTTAAGCTTCAACGGGAACTTGACAGTGTAAACGTGAAGACAAACTTTGGCAGAAAGGTTACAACCTCGGTTGTCGGAGCCCGTCCGAATGTACCGGCATATATAGCAGGTGCTCCGAAAAATATGTATCGTGTCGACCGTGTATCGGAGAAAAAACTAATTCATATTTACATGAACCTTGCATATTCCCGATTTACAACTGAAGAGCAAATTATTAATAGAGGTCTTCTTGTATTGAATTTGATCCGGTTGCTGGAAGAAAACAATTACATGGTCGATTTCCAGGTGTTTGAAACATGTGTTGTTGAGAACGAAACATTTATCTGTGAGATTCTGTTAAAACAGCCGGGTACGCTTCTTGATACGAGAAAATGCTATTATCCGCTTTGTGGTAAAGCCTTTGTGAGACGTGTGATCACACGGATTAAAGAAACAATGCCGTTTGAAGGAAACTGGCATTTTAGCTATGGTACGGTTTTGAATACGATTCAGACCCGGATTGTGATGAATATTCCGGAAGATGCAATTCTGATTAACTCGCCGGGTGAAATGGGAATTCAGGGTGATGATATATATAAGGATGCAGATGCATTTTTTGAGATTCTTGGTTTAAAAAAGCATATTGCAATTCCAAGATACAGCGGATAGAAAAATAGGAGGACGTTATGGGAGAATTTCGACAGACATCTTATGCAGAGCAGGAAATATTACAGGCAATAGTGAATAATCCTGAGATAAATCTTACGGAAAACGAAATTGTTCTTGTAGATCAATATGCAGCAGAAATTGATTTTAGTAATTCGAATTCGATTCTTGCATACGGTACGGATATTCAAAAAAAGCTTTCAGATCTTTCGGATAGCATGCTAAAAAGCATGGATGCGGACGATTTTGATGAGATCAGTAAAGTGCTTGCCGGGACGGTTGATTATTTGCAGACAATCGAGGAGGATGAAGAGGAAAAAGGTTTCTTCTTTAAGAAGAAAAAAGAGTTATCTGTTCAGGAACGCTACAGCAAGGCACGTGAAAATATAGATTTAATAAGTGACAGACTTCGTGCACATCAGATGACTTTGATGAAGGATTGCGCGATGCTGGATCAACTTTACAATATGAATAAGGAGTATTTCAGGGAGCTTAACATCCGTATTGCGGCGGGCAAAAAGAAAATTGAAGATGCACGCACGATTGACATCCCGGCACGTTTGGAGCAGCAGATAGAAGGGGGAATGACAGATGTGAATTCGGTGGCAGAATTGCAAAATATGATTGATCGTCTTGAAAAACGGATTTACGATCTGGAATTGACAAGAACGATTGCACTCCAGTCGGCTCCGCAGATTCGAATGATTCAGTCGAATGCCGCCGTTATGGCAGATAAGATCCAGTCAACGCTTTACAACTCAATTCCGCTTTGGAAAAATCAGATTGTTCTGGCACTTGGAACGGAACATGTAAAACAGTCAATCGAGGTTGATTCAAGAATGTCAGATGTGACGAACCGTATGCTTCTTAAGAATGCGCAAAGCTTGAAGCTGGCGACTGTAGAGGCACAGAAATCAGCAAATAAGGGGTTTGTTGATGTTGAAACACTTGCTAAGACAAATCAGTTATTAATAGAAAGTCTCGATGAGGTTGTTCGCGTGCAGGAAGAGGGGCGTATGGCAAGAAACACTGCTGAGATAGAGCTTGCACGAATTGATGAAGAAATGAAACGTGTACTTATGTAGAAAATCATTGTTAATATTCTACAAAAATGATACAATAACGACATAAGTGAAAAGACGCTTGGGGTAAGAAAATATTTGATATGGAGGATGGTATCTGTTAGCAAAGTATAGTGAACCAATGACACCGGAGTATATGAAGGAACATTGCAGATATAAGATATGGAGACATTCGTCAGGTGAGCTTGATAAGGCGTAAATTGTTGCATATTGTGACACAATTTCAGACGCTAAGAACCTCTGTAAGGCACTTGGACAGTATTTTTCTGAGGAAGGTTATACATACGAGTATGAGCTTTGTGAAGACTTCTCACAGTTAAAGGATGTTATCATATAAAGCAGAGCAATTATGAAGAGATGAGTGGTACGGATATGTGAACTTGTCTCTTTTTCATTTCTAACAAAACAGGAGTCGACGGATATGAAGAAGATAATTAATACATTTAAATACGGTTCGGGAGAGACAAAAAGACTTCTTGCTGTAACACTTCTTGCGGGTATTGTTGCATTTGCACTTGCCATCGCGGCGGTTGTATTGCAAAGCCTTTTATTCTTTTTTGAGCAGTCATTTGTGTATGTCAGGATAATCATGATTAAACTCATCCAAGAGCGGTTCGAGAAAACCTGTTGTATCTTTTGAGGTATAACTACTGCCAGGACGGAGGTTATCAAGAAAAGTATAGTTCCTATAATTAGAATTGTGGTTAAGAATTCTGAGGGTGTGAAGGAATTAAAAGGTACATTGATATTGCTTGGAGTATGCAAAAAAAATCGAAGAATAAATCAAAACCATTGTCATTTATGCCATCTATGATATAATGACAAAAAGGCAAGTTATCTTGACACTCAAATTACACCAAGGGTGAGAAAATGGTGAGAAAAATGGGTGAGAATACTAAGATAATTGATAATAAATAAAAGATACCCACTATATATAGTTTCCTGTATGCAAAAGAGAGCATAGATATAGTGTGGATTATCGAGTTTGAATAATGTACCAAAATGCCGAAAACCTGTATTTATGCGGGATTCCGGCATTTGTTTTACAAAATGGCTCTGGTTTGGCTCTATTTGTGGGGAGAGTAATGCAATGCATAATGGGACATGTAGCAGCGATGGAAACAAGTATGGAAACGCTTAAGCGGGAATTAAAAGAACAGCTTCATGCAAAGATAGAGGTAGATAATCTATTGGCAATTGGTGAAATCTATTTTCCATGGGGTAAAAGACCGTGTCATCAGATATGCTTATATTATAATGTGCATCTGGACGATGATAATATTCCATTAGACGGAGTGTTTCATGGATATAATGTGCTGGATAATGAGAGCGTTGATTTGGATTTCTGCTGGGTTCCGCTAGAGGATTTAAGGAAAGGTACTAAGGTATATCCTTTGGAGTTGATACCATATATTCTTGACCCGGGGAAAGAAATTGTACATTTTGTTTCAAAGCAGATATGAGGAGAAATTCGATGATAGAACATATAAAGGTAGAATTGGGCAGACCATCAGATATTAATTCATGGATGCGATTAGTTAGAAAAGTAAGTTGGAATTTTCCGGGATTAGAGACGGAGCAGAGTATAGAAGAACACAAAATAAATGTTTTGAAATTTATGAATGACAAGTGTGCTTTGTGCGCGAAGAATGAAGAAGATATTGTTGGCGTGCTTTTGTATTCAAGAAAGCATAATATGATATGTTGTATGGCTGTTGATCCGGCTTATCGAAAAAAGGGAATTGCTTCGATGCTTTTAAGTGAGGCACTTGATAAACTTGACCGAGATAAAGATATAACTGTGTCCACATTTAGAGAGAACGATGTTAAAGGAATTGCACCTAGAAATTTATATAAGAAATTTGGCTTTGAAGAGGATGAGTTGATTGAAGAATTTGGGTATCCTAATCAAAGATTTGTGCTACATGCCAATATTGGTGCTAACAATGTGCCAATTGTGGTAGTAAGAGAATCAAAAGAAGAAGATTTGACTGAAATACTGCATTTATATCTATATTTGCATGAAAAGAGTGTGCCAGAAGAATCTAAGCAGTTAAGGAGTACGTGGGAAAATATAATGAATGACAACAATCATCATTTGATTGTTTGTGAGGTAGATGGAAAGATAGTTGCATCATGTGTATGTGTGGTTATTCCGAATCTTACAAGAAATGTTCGTCCATATGCTTTTGTGGAGAATGTAGTAACACACGCAGATTACCGAAAGAAGGGATATGCTACGGATTGCTTAAATTATGCAAAACATATTGCCAAGGAAAATAATTGCTATAAAATGATGTTACTTACTGGTTCGAAGGAAGAGAGTACATTGAATTTCTATAGAAATGCTGGCTACAATAGTACGGATAAAACAGCGTTTATACAGTGGATAGATATGTAAGTACAAAAAACTTAGGATACCGGTTCACCGGAATACATAGGAAGGGCGGCGGTGTCCGTAAGGACATTTTTTTAGCCTAAACTCGGAGCATCCACCTTTGGAGTGGGTGCTTT
>JAUNJN010000023.1 GCA_030533235.1 Eubacteriales bacterium
ATTTCTGTAACTTCGTCAATATCCAAAGCCGCATCCAATTCAATAACACCTATCTGACGATTGGCAATTCCCTTCAATGCAGTTACAGCCTTATTCACTTCATTGGGTTTAATACCTTCATTCACTTCGCAATATTTCATTGCAAAATCAAAAGAATCAAATTCTGTATCAAACACAACCGAAATATCCTGTATCCAACGCTTATCTTTTAAATGAGAAGCATCCTGCACAGCAAAACACTTTGTCTCATCCTCCGCTAACGGATTAAACGCTATCTTTATTCTGTCCTTGTTAAAATCATCATCTAAAACTTCTTTTCCGGCAATGGCAGCCATTAATGCAGTAACTCTTTGTTGACCATCAATCAGCACTTTCTTTCCGTTTGCTTTACCGCCATCCTTTGTCTTAACATCAGGATTTTTCCAAGTGATAATATATCCGGTTGGATAACCATTGTACAATGAGTCAATTAAATCTCTTACCTGACTTCTCTTCCACACAAATGGTCTTTGAATTTCAGGAATAACAAAATCCTCTGCATCAATCAAACCAAGGATTGCACTAACTGAGTATTGCATTAATGTAAACTTTTCACCTGTCATATGTATAACCTCGATTCTTAAATCTATTTATTATCGACTTCGTTAATAACTTTCAAATAATCAATCTTACTGTTTATATTATCAAAAGCTTGTCTATCTACATAATACTTCTTCGGCACCTGTTCTTTTATAATTGAATTCAACATATCCGCTATTTCACATTGAATGTCTTGACTACTCATACTTTCATTCACCCGAAAATGTGTACCATTCGAATGTATATCATACAAAAAAGTCTTTTTAGAAGTTCTCCACATATACCTTTGTTTTTGTGGTGTAGGGAGATATACCTTGAACAATATATCATCAAATTCATAACCAATAACAATATAACCAACTATATGATTATACTCCCATATTCTTTTAGGATAAGTTTCTATTTCTAAACATCTTTGGAATGTTTCTTCTTTTATGTCTGGAAATATATCACAACGCAGAGTTTCCACATATTTTTCATACCTTACACGTAATGTGTTTTTATCTAACGCATATATTGGTATTTCAATAAATTTGTGCATTCACTTATTCACCTTACTTTCAGGAATAATATCCAAAATATCATCAAACTTACAATCTAACGCCAAACAAATCTTCTCCAATACCCCTACTCGAACATCTTCATTTCTACCAAGCTTCGCCATCGCATTTGTACTGATTTTAGCTTCTTTTATTAGCTCCGTCTTCATCATTCCACGCTCATTTAAAATGTCCCATAATTTATCATAGTTAACCGCCATATTAATCCTCCAATTCCGATGAACAATCTGACATTTATACTGCATAATATTATAGCACTTTTTGTCATGCTTCTCAATCTGAAATTGAAGTTTGCAATTTGCAAAAGCGCACCACCTGCACTTCTACATTTTCATTATGTCAAACCCACCTGTCCAGTAATCTTCCCACGAAAAAATGCCGACCAGATTTCTCCAACCGACACTTCTATCGTTATTCTAATTCAACTCATTCCACACATCCACATAATCCTGCAGTCCGCCCGGACGCATTGCAATACTTACATAACTTGCAGGCTCTTTCCTTGCAAGTCTAGCAAGGATTCCTATATCTTCCGGCTCCTCCAACACAACCTGTGCTTCTGCCTTATCGCAGTCAATCACAAGTTCCTTGCCATCCATATCTGTCATAACAACTGTATTCCTGCTGCCGTCATATTGATATACCATATAGTTTAATGCCATGCACTCACCTCTCTACACCATCCCAAAATGTCTCAACGCATCCCTTATCGCCTTCTCCTTCTCCACCGGACACTGCGGTTGCCTACTATCTTCCGACTTCGGCAGGTTATAATTCTCCCCAACCTCTATTCCACATTTCCTCTTTACCTGTGAAATATAGAGATTAGACACCTTCAACCCATGTTCTTTTAACACGTAGTCCTTAATCTCCGCATAAGTCGCCTTACTCTCTGCGGATGTAACATCCAGCTCATCCAACTCAAGTTCCACCTCAACATAATCATCCGCTTTTTGTTGGGACAATAGAACTACTGTCTCAACATGTGTACTCCACGGAAATTGATCCACCGGGCAGATTTTTTCTACAGAAAACCCCTTTTCGACAAGTATTTTTACATCACGCGCAAGAGTGGCCGGATCGCAGCTTACATATACCATACGCCTTGGATTCATTTGTGCGATTGTCTCAAGCAAAACACTGTCGCACCCCTTTCGCGGCGGGTCTACGATGACAACATCCGGATGACACCCTTCAGTATCTTCTGCTTCAGCATAAAACCGAGGTACGACTTCCTCTGCTTTGCCGCAGAAAAACTCGGTATTCGTAACCCCGTTCATTTTTGCATTTTCCTTCGCATCCTCAATTGCCTGCGGAACGATTTCGACACCGTATACTTTTTTTGCGTGCAAGGCAAGACTAATCGAAATAGTCCCGATGCCGCAGTACATATCCCAAACCAGCTCGTTTCCGGATAACCCTGCGTATTCAATCGCCTTGTCATAAAGCACCTTTGTCTGCAATGGATTGACCTGATAAAACGACATTGGTGAAATCGAAAATTTGACCTCCCCGATTGTGTCGGTAATCGTATCTCTGCCCCAAAGTGTCTTACATGTATCTCCCAATATGCGATTTGTCTTATCTTTATTTATATTGATACTGACGCTTGTCAGCTTTATTTTCATATGACTATGGGACGGTTCATCGTCACTTGCCGTAATGCAGTGCGCCGTACGATTGTCTTCCGTCCGAGCCTTAGCCGGCTGACAGCATGCCACATTATATGCTTCAACCGCCTCCACAAGCACAGAAACAATCCGTTCTGTCGGTATCGATAGCTTATTCGCATTTACGACAAAGCAAACCATAAGCTCTCCGGTCGAAAAACCGACGCGAGTTAAAATATGGCGCAACACGCCCGTGTGCGCCTCCTCATGATAAATGAATTTTCCGGTTTGATTCTGATATTCTGCAAGCAACGGTCGTAGTGCCCGTACAATATAATCATTAACCGGATGACCGATTGCACATGTATCCATATCGATAATGGAATGTGTGCGTCCCGCATAAAATCCGATTTCGATAGTTCCGTCCTTTGACACACCGACCGGAAACTGCATTTTGTTACGATAATAAAACGGTTCCTTCATACCGCAAATCGGCTCCATATAGGATGCAGCATTTGCGATTCCTCCTATGCGCTCCATGCAGCTACGTACCTTGTTCCATTTATAATCAAGCTGCTTTTCATAGGACATATGCATAAGAGAACATCCTCCACACCGTCTGGCATTTGCACAGCGTGGCTCCTCGCGGTAGGAAGACGGCTCAATCACTTCGATCACTCTTCCGTATGCATATGTCTTTTTTATCTTTGTTATCCCGATGCGTACGACATCTCCGACAACCGTATCCTTGACAAACACTGCAGGTCCTTGCGCGCATGACACATCCGACTCATTATCATCCTCCCGCACGCACGCTTCTGCCGGCAGATGTCCGATTCCTTCCCCGTCGTTGCCGATATCTTCAATTGTAACTATATATTCATCATTTTTTTTCATCAATTACAATACTCTTTTCTTACTCTTCGTCATGCCTGCTTGTAAGTCTTACATTGGACTCAAACATCTTATTATAGCCAAGCCATTCTGTCTTATCCTCGTTTGCATTCAAAAGCTCTGTAAATGTCTGAAGCTTAGCATCCAGGTTATCCGCATGGGCAAGCGCGAGAGCCTCAATAAGGGCCGGTTTCTTAGGTGAACCAAACTCAAGCTCTCCGTGATGTGACAAAATACAATGCTTTAACTCATTTGCAAGTGTCTTATCAAAGCCCGGAATATCCTTTATCTTCTCGGAAATCATAATCGTTCCCATCACGATATGACCAACCAGCTGTCCCTCGTCGGTATAATCATTTTCCGGAAATCCGGATAGCTCCTCTACCTTTCCGATATCATGGAAAATAGCAGCCGTAATCAACAAATCACGATTGATTGCCGCATAGTTTTCCGCAATATAATCGCAAAGCTTTGCAACGGAGAGCGTATGCTCAAGTAACCCTCCGATAAATCCATGATGGATAGACTTTGCGGCCGAATGATTTTTGAACTTTGTAATAAACGCGGCATCCTCCACAAAAAAGCTCTGCAAAAGCTTTTTCAAATGTGGTTGCCTAATACTGTCAATGATGGAAAGCAAATCACTGTACATGCCGTCGATACTCTTTGTTGAGCAAGGCATATAATCTGCCGGGTCAAACTCGCCTTCATCCGCAACACGAACTCTCTTTACATTTAACTGCAATGCTCCGTTAAAGCTTGTTACCTGTGCATCCACGCGAATGTAGTCCATCGGATCAAAGTGTGCGATTGCGTTGGATAACTCCCACACCTTTGCATCGATAATGCCTGTTTTATCCTGCAACTGCATGGAATAATAGCTTTTTCCTGCCTTTGTCTTTGCAACTACCTTGTTCTTGCATAGGTAGACCTCTGATATCATTTCCCCGTCTCGTAATGTATGAATATAATTCATGATTTCTATATCCTTTCTTAATGCTCTGTCGCCTCATAATATTCGATTAACTCATTGCGACAATCCAAAAAATGCCTGCCGAGCTCTTCATCAAAATGACTGCCAAGCGATTCCTCAATAATCTGAAATGCCTTTTCATACGGCATACTGTCCTTGTAACAGCGTTTACTTACCAGCGCGTCAAACACATCAGCCAGTGCCATAATACGCGCTTCGTATGGTATATCTTCACCCTTTCGTCCGGTTGGATAACCGGTGCCATCCCATTTTTCATGATGAAAATGTGCGATATTGGTCGCAATCTTTAAGAATTCATCATCTTCGATTCCGCGCAGTACCTGCTCAACGATACGCGCACCCTTTTGCGCATGCGTCTTCATCTGCGCATAATCCTTATCGATAAACTTTCCCGGTTTACGCAAAACCGCATCATCGACCGCGATTTTTCCGAGATCATGCATAGGTGCCGCCATAATGACATCGTTGTAAAACGAATCCGGATATGAACGGTCAGCATTGCATGTCTCACAACGTTTTAACTCTTCTACAAGAATTTTGACAACTTCACTCGTTCGTTTTACATGGCCACCGGTACTACTGTCACGGCTTTCTATCATGTCTGCCATACCAAGCGTTGTTTTGCGCTGAATCGTTCGAATATGTTTTGTTTTTTCTTCTACCATCCTTTCAAGACGTTCTGTGTCATTGTAGCTGTCGGTGACATCGGAAATTACATACATCATCCCAAACCGTACGCCCTTTTTTTCTACCGGCTGCACAACCACGCGATATGCACGGTCACGCCTGAAAAACAATTCTCCGGAGTCCGCAAGCTCCTTTACTTTACTTTCAATATTTAAGAACTTTGCCTGACCGTTTTGATAAATCAAATTCCAGGAATTATCATATACGACAATTCCGGTATCGATATGTTCAACGACCTGTTCCTGCGCAAGCGTCGTAACATCAAACAAGCCCAATCGAATATAGGAAAATGAAAGAATAAAGGTTACATATAAATAGCCAAGCAATGTACAGTCGTATCCTCGAAGGACACCTGTCATATATACAAGCAAAGCTACAAAGCAGGCAATTGTTCCGGAAGCAAACAGCGCAAGCTGTCTTTTTTCACGCTCCGTTTTCACTCTTTTGCTTTTCCATATACAGACTCCGAGCATCGAGATGGTATACCCGAAGACCACTACAATATACAAATGGTATAAAATTCCATGTCCTAATACGACGTGTGGAAATAACCCATCCTCAGTAAAACTCACCGAACTGTAAAACAGTTTTGTCTTTTCATAAAAGAACACGGAAAATGAAATCCCGGTCTGTATCGTAAACAATAAAGCATAAACCAGCTTCGGTAACACAATACTGCAATAATCAAGAATCATAATGAACGTACTTAACACGACAAAAGGTTTTCCGAGATAATTGATCTTTATTGCCATCATTGCTTCTTTTAGATTCGTTGCCTGTAGTTCTAACGTATACCCGACAAACGTAAGCAGCATACTGATGATAAGAAGCGTCATTGTCTTTTGTATTTTGGATGGTCTTTGCGCGATTACATAGACAAGATCCGCCAGCAATACAGCCATGCCAATGTATTGAATTGTCAACAAACTCTGAAGCATCTAATTTCACCTGTCCCTTTTTTATAATACAAATGTACGATTCCTTCAAAATGTTACACATAATTACTTAAAAATTAGCACAATCCCAATGTATAATCAAGTGTTCCGGCATATTTCCTCTTTATCTTTCGTGAAAAATGCTTTATTATAGAAGCATATACACCCACGTTTTTCTTTCTGATTTGATTTCGTTTTCAAAGGCTTCGACCCGAATCCGAATTAACATCTATCGTGGGCAGAGAGGATATGACATGAACAAACGTAGCTTACGCATACTTGAATATAATAAAATACTTAGCCTTTTGGCAGAGCACGCGGGCTCTTCCATGGCAAAAAAGCGTTGTGAACGCATGAAGCCGCAACGCGAACCGGAACGTATCAACACCCTGCAGGAGGAGACACGCGATGCACTTTTACGCCTGCATCGTCAGGGAAATCTGTCCTTTCTCGGACTGACGGATATCGGTGCCTCCATCAAGCGATTGGAAGTAAACGGTACACTTACGGCACGCGAATTGTTAGATGTTGCAGCATTACTTCAAATTGCAGCAAATGCCAAGGCTTACGGCGAAGGCACGGATCTTTTGGATGCCACAAATATTACACAGTACGACTGCCTGACCGAACGATTTAACAGTCTTGTTCCGTTAGAGCATCTTTCCGGCGAAATTCACAGGTGTATAATTTCTGAAAACGAAATTGCCGACGATGCATCTTCTCACCTAAAGAGTATCCGTCGCAGCATTACACTTGCAAACGAAAAAATACGTCAACAGCTTGCCAAGCTCGTTTCCAGCGACGCACATAAGGACAAGCTGCAGGACAGCCTTGTCACAATGCGAAACGGACGATATTGTATCCCGGTAAAGCAGGAGTATCGTTCCCAGTTTCCGGGCATGATTCATGATCGCTCCGGTTCCGGTTCGACACTGTTTATCGAACCGATGTCTGTCGTCAATCTCAATAACGAAATCAAAGAGCTTGCGGATGAGGAGCTTATCGAAATCGAGAAAATACTTACGGACCTGAGTCTCCTTGCTGCGCAATCCGTCGAAGATATCGCATATGACATGGAAACGCTGGTGTCTTTGGATTTCATTTTCGCAAGAGCCAAATTTGCACGCTCCTACAACGGTATCCAGCCGATTTTCAACACAGACGGTATTATTGACATACGCGCGGGACGTCATCCGTTGCTTGAAAAGCATACGGTTGTTCCGGTGGATATTCGACTTGGTGAGGAATTCAACCTACTTATCGTAACGGGGCCAAACACCGGCGGTAAAACCGTATCACTTAAAACACTTGGACTTTTTACATTGATGGGGCAGGCAGGTCTTCATATTCCGGCTCGCGAAGGCTCAAGGCTTACCGTTGTCGACGACGTATTTGCAGATATCGGAGACGAGCAAAGCATTGAGCAAAGTCTCTCTACCTTCTCCTCTCACATGAGCAACATTGTATACATTGTCAATCATGCCACGCCAAACACCTTATGTCTGTTTGACGAATTAGGCGGAGGTACTGATCCGACAGAGGGTGCAGCACTTGCCATTTCCATCTTGAATCATCTGAAAAATATGGGTGCCCGTTGCATGGCAACAACCCACTACAGTGAATTAAAAACCTATGCGTTATCGACCGACGGTGTAGAAAATGCCTCGTGCGAATTTGATGTTGCCTCCCTTCGTCCAACCTACAAGCTTATGATTGGTGTACCGGGCAAATCCAACGCGTTTGCAATTTCAAAAAAGCTTGGTTTACCCGAATATATCATTGATGCTGCGGCAGAACAGATTGACAGCACCGCCGTTGACATGGAGTCTCTCATTGCAGAGCTTGAACACAACAAGCTTGCAATCGAAGCGGACAAACAATCCATCGAGCAATACAAGCAGGAAATCGAAGCATTGAAGATAAGTCTTGCTGAAAAAGAAGCCGAACTAAATACAAAAAAAGCAGATATCCTACGAAAGGCAAGAGAGGAAGCCAGAGATTTAATCGATGAGGCGAAGGAACTTGCCGACCGCACGATTCGTGATTACAACAAGTGGCGCAGTAACCCGCAAAAAGCCGATATGCAAGCAATGGAGAAAAAGCGTGGCGAACTTCGTGACCGCCTGAAGAATTTCGAACAAGCGGATATCGGTGCATCCAAGCACCGTACATCCAATCACAAGGCGAAGGATTTCCACATTGGTGACAGTGTAGAGGTCTTAAGCCTCGGGGTCAAAGGAACCATTACCGGATTGCCGGATAACAAAGGAATTGCTACTGTGCAAATGGGCATCTTATCTTCGCGTCTTCCTATCAGTGATCTGGTAATTATCGCAGATGAGGCTCCAAAGCAAACGACCGTGCAACGCACAAAAAGTAAAGACATTACCGGCAAAGCGATGTATATCTCTCCGGAGCTTAATGTCATGGGTAAAACTGTTTTAGAAGCCACACAGGAGATTGATAAATATTTGGATGACGCTGTACTCGCACATCTTTCGAAGGTCACGATTATACACGGAAAAGGTACCGGTACCCTTCGAAACGGGATACATGAATATTTACGCAGACACCCTCTCGTTTCATCTTTTCGTCCGGGTGAATTCGGCGAAGGCGAATATGGTGTCACAATTGTTGAATTATAAAAACGGAGGAATTTGATACATGGACAAACAACGTATTTTGATTGTGGATGATGACGAAAACATCGCCGAGCTTATCTCCCTTTACTTAATCAAGGAATGCTTTGCAACCGAAATTGCCTATAACGGCCGCGACGCTCTGGCACTCGTCGAATCCTTTGACCCTCATCTTATCCTGCTTGACATCATGCTGCCGGATATCGATGGCTACGAAATATGTACAGAGGTTCGAAAAACAAGACAGACACCGATTATCATGCTTTCTGCAAAGGGTGAAGTGTTTGATAAGGTGCTGGGGCTTAAAATAGGTGCAGACGATTACATGATAAAGCCGTTTGACTCCAACGAGCTCGTTGCACGCGTCAAGGCTGTTCTAAGACGTACAGCCATTTTGCCTAATCCAATGACAGTTGCGCAAAAAACCGATCATCAGGGTGATTTTGTTGAATATGACGGCTTACTTGTCAACATTACAAACTACCTGGTTCTCTTCGAAGAACACCAGATTGAAATGCCTCCAAAGGAGCTTGAACTGCTCTATTTTCTCGCCAGCAAGCCAAATCAGGTATTTACTCGAGACCAGCTTCTTGACCGCGTGTGGGGATACGATTATATCGGTGACTCCAGAACTGTGGATGTTCATGTTAAAAGACTGCGCGAAAAATTAAACGATGACCATAATTGGTCGATTGCAACTGTTTGGGGAAAAGGATATAAATTCGAGGTACGATAATGAAACATTCTTTCTTTGATAAAATTTTTTTAGGTTTTTTGTTCTTGTTTCTTGCCGTCTTCTTTGTCATCGTTCTCTACTCGGCAAATGCGACACGTCGTGTGCTGATCAAAGAACGTGCGGACAATTTGACCAATGAAACCTTTTTGATTGAACCAACGATTTCAGGTTATGTACGCGGCCTGTATACCAAAGAGGATTTACAGAACAATTTAGCCTACTATGCAAGTACATTGAATGCAAGTATTTGGTTCGTAGATACAACCGGCGCTCCGATTGCTTATGCGACAGCAAAGGGACATCCGGACTGTCCTGATAATATTTATCTATTAAATTGGAACTTTGATTTGACAACGGACCAAACCTTTACCGGCAATTTTTACGGGTTGTTTGACACGGATGTCATCACAGTTGCAATTCCGGTTATTGCAAATAACAATCTCCCGCAGGGTATGGTATTTTTGCATTCAACAATTTCACAGCTTATGGAGCTGCAAAGGGACATTATTCAAATGATTTATGTTCCTTTCCTTATCATGGTAATTATTTCGTTTACACTTTTAGGTGTCATTTCCCGTAAGATTATGCGACCGATCAAACGAATCAATACCATTGCGGAGGAATATGCGACCGGTAACTTTGACTCCAAATTAAATATCACTTCCAAAGATGAAATTGGTCAGCTTGCTTCTACATTGGAATTTATGGCTTCCGAGCTTTCAAAGCTGGATGAATATCGTCGCGCGTTTATTTCCAACATTTCACATGACTTCCGTTCGCCGCTCACCTCCATCAAAGGTTACATTGAGGCGATTTTGGATGGTACAATTCCACAGGAAAAGCAGGAACGGTATCTCAAAATTGTTGTTGATGAGACAAAGCACCTGTCAAAGCTTACGTCGAGTCTTTTGGAATTAAATGATTTTGATTCCTATGGTATATGGCTGATGTATAAGGAATTTGATGTCGTTGATCTTATCCGCGTTGCTCTTAACACATTCGAAGGAAAGTGTGCAGATAAGGGTATCACTCTTGTCCTAAACAACCATACGGAAAACTCTGTTGTAAATGCAGATAAGACAAAAATCCAACAGGTTATTTACAACTTATTAGACAATGCAATCAAATTTACGCCTTCCGGCAAGAGTATCTATGTAACACTCACGGAGCGAAACGACAAAATCTTTATCTCCATCAAGGATGAGGGTTGCGGTATTCCTGCTGATTCATTAAGCAAAATATGGGTTCGTTTCTACAAAGCGGATGTATCCCGCGGTAAAGACAAACAGGGTACCGGTCTCGGTCTTGCAATCACAAAAGAGATCATCAAGGCCCACAATGAAAATATCAATGTCGTAAGTACGGAAGGTGTCGGCAGTGAGTTTACATTCTCCCTGCAAAAGGTCGCTCCGGATAAAACCGAATCTCTTATTTCCCAGGACACGCAAGGCTAGCAATAGATTATGGCTAGCCTTCTGCTATTTCCTCTTCCCTCGCAATTGCGATACCGAGTTCCTCAAGTTGCTTTATGTCAACAACATTCGGAGCCTCACTCATCAGACAGGAAGCATCCTTTACCTTCGGGAACGCAATAACGTCACGGATGGAATCCTCTTTAGCCATAAGCATCACAAGACGATCAAGACCGTATGCAAGTCCTGCATGAGGCGGAACACCGTACTTGAATGCATTTAATAAGAATCCAAACTGCTCATATGCCTGCTCCATTGTAAATCCAAGCGCCGCAAACATCTTTTCCTGAATATCATTCTGGTGGATACGTACGCTTCCTCCACCGATTTCATTTCCGTTTAATACGATATCATATGCTTTTGCACGCACTTTGCCCGGATCGGTATCAATAAATTCCAAATCCTCTTCCATCGGCATTGTAAACGGATGATGCATTGCCTGATATCTTCCCAAATCCTCATTCCACTCAAGAAGCGGAAACTCTGTAATCCATACAAAACGATACTCATTTTTGTCGAGAAGCCCCATCTGGTTCGCAAGCTCCAAACGAAGTGCACCGAGCACATCATACACAAGCTTGGTCTTATCCGCAGCAAACAAAAGCAAATCGCCCGGCTTGCCCTGCATTCTTTCAACAATCGCAACCATCTCTTCCTCTGTCATAAACTTCGCAAACGATGATTTATATGTGCCATCCTCATTGATTGCGATATATGCAAGTCCCTTTGCGCCGTAGCCCTTTGCAAAGTCAACAAGCGCATCAATCTTCTTACGAGGCATCGCACCCTGTCCGTTTGCATTGATACCACGCACACTACCGCCATTTTCAATCGCACCTTTAAATACAACGAACTCTGAATCCTTTACAACATCTGTGATGTCGCAAAGCTCCATACCAAAGCGAAGATCCGGCTTGTCGGAACCAAAACGTTCCATTGCCTCCTTGTATGTCATACGCTGTATCGGAAGCTTCACATCAACATCCAGCGTCTCCTTGAAAAGCTTTGCCAAAAGTCTTTCATTGACATCGATAACATCATCTACATCCACAAACGAAAGTTCCATATCCATCTGTGTGAACTCCGGCTGTCTGTCTGCTCGCAAATCCTCATCACGATAGCATCTGGCAATCTGGAAATAACGATCATAACCGGAACACATCAAAAGCTGCTTGTAAATCTGTGGTGACTGCGGCAATGCATAAAACGTACCCGGATGCACACGGCTTGGTACAAGATAGTCTCTTGCGCCTTCCGGTGTTGACTTGCAAAGGGTCGGTGTCTCTATCTCGATGAACCCTTCTTCTGCAAGGAATGCACGTGTAAGCGTTGCAACCTTACTACGAAGCATAATATTTTTCTGAAGGTCCGGACGACGAAGATCGAGATAACGGTACTTCAAACGAAGCTCTTCCTTTGTCTTGCTGTTTTCCTCGATTGGGAAAGGTGGCGTATCCGCCTCTGACAAAATACGAATATCACTAGCGATAACTTCAATATCGCCAGTCGCAAGATTTTCATTAACGGCACCACCACGCTTTGCAACCTTACCGGTAATTGCAACTACAAACTCTGCACGAAGCTTCTCTGCCTTTGCAAAGCTCTCTGCTCCGCAATTTGCCTCCTCAAAAATCACCTGCAAAATACCGCTTCGGTCGCGCAAATCTACGAAAATGATACCGCCCTTGTTACGACTCTTCTGCACCCAACCCATAACAGTTACGGTCTGGTCAACCAAAGCATTACTGACCTCTGTACATCTATGACTTCTCTTAAGTCCTTTCATTGATTCTGCCATGTTCTATATCTCCTTATCGCTAAAAAATTCTACAAACTCCGTATATCCTTCGGCCTCCATTTGTTCCTTTTGGAATTTCTTGTTCTTCTTCATAATCGCAAGATTTACGATCTTACCATCTGCCCGCTCCCGCTTTGCCTTGTCAAGGATTAAAAGCAGCTTGTCCTGTGGCATATTTTTTTCAATGAGATATGCCACCTTGTTGCCGGTGCCCGGCACCTGAAAGTCACGTTCCAGCAACAGCATAACAATCCGCTCAAATCCGATTGAAAATCCACATGCCGGAGTTGACTGACCGGTAAACTTGCCAATCATCTCATCATAACGTCCGCCACCGCCGACCGATCCGCCAAACTCATCCATGGAGATTTCAAAAATCGGACCGGTGTAGTATGACATTCCACGTACAAGTGTCGGATCAAATGCCATTTTAAACTGTGCACTCTTTGTACTGTCAACACTCCTGATAATTGTCTCCAAATTATCAGCAACCTCCTTATCCAAGAAGTCGCCCAACGTGTCCTTCAAATACTTAACCCCCGCGATATCGGATGTGATTTCCTTAAACATCGCCAGATACTTTTCTACAGAATCCTCTGCGTAGCCCTCACCAAGAAGTTCTTCCTTTACGCCATCCAACCCGATCTTATCCATCTTGTCCAGGATGATAAATACGGTATCATAATCAGCTTCTGCAAATCCACTGTATGCTGCCATCGCCTTCAAAATACGACGGTCATTGATCCTGATTGTGAAATTCTTAAAATCAAGCTTTCCGAGCAAGGTTGTGGTTGCCAAAATAAGTTCGATTTCTGCCATAATCGTCGGCTCACCGAGAATATCGATATCACACTGCATAAACTGACGATAACGTCCGCGCTGTGGTCTGTCCGCTCTCCATACATTGCCCATCTGCAATGCCTTAAACGGACTCGGCAAGTCATTTGCATTGTTGGAGTAATATCTGCAAAGCGGAACGGTCAAATCATAACGAAGACCACCATCCACAAGATCGATTTCTTCCTTTGCTTCCGCAAGCTTTAACTTCTCTCCGCGCTTTAAAATCTTGAAAATGAGCTTTTCATTTTCTCCGCCCTGCTTACTGTTTAAGTTTTCGATATGCTCAACGCACGGAGTCTCAACCGAACAAAATCCAAACTGTTTATAGGTTTCCTTAATCAGACTGATACAGTAATCTCGGATTGCCATTTCTCTTGGTAAAATATCCTTCATACCGGTTACCGGTTTTTTCTTCATTGCCATCTAAAACATCCTCCTCTTTCTGTCAAGCATCTCTTCGAAGCGGTTAATATAATCATCAACTGACTTGCAGTTTTCAACTCTCTCAACCCGATTATCCTCATGGAAAACGAGCTTTGTGGATGCTCCGGCACCCGCGGCTATTATATCAGTTAACTCTTCCATAATCAACACATTGTAAAGGCATTCAAACCCAGCCTTTGCATATCCGACATTTTCCAGGTTGCCACCAATATTTTTTTGCCGATACAAATAATACGGTTCCATGGAAAGCTCTTTGGCAACCTCTGACACCAGTTCAAGCATCGCATCCATATCCTGATTCATAGACTCTTCATACCGTCCAAGCTCCTGCTTCAGGTTTGCGGCACGCTTAATTGCGAGTGAGTGAACCGTCAGGCTCTCCGGTTGAAGCTTCTTTATCTGATTCAGTGTATTTCGCATACTGTCTAAGTTTTCTCCCGGCAAACCCGCAATAAGATCCATATTGATATTGTCAAACCCACAAGCTCTTGCAAGCACAAATGCATCCTTTGTCTGCGAAGACGTATGCGCACGTCCGATTGTGCGAAGTGTTTCATCATTCATCGTCTGCGGATTAATACTGATTCGACTGACCCCGTGCTTTTTCATAACCTGAAGCTTCAAATCCGTAATACTGTCCGGTCTTCCCGCCTCCACGGTAAATTCCTTTAAGCAAGCCTTTCGGGTCGGATCCTGCAACCCAAATTCAGTCTCAATTGCGGTAAGTAGCTTATCTAACAATTCATGTGATATCGATGTAGGAGTACCGCCTCCGATATAAATGGAAACAAGCTCCTTATTGCGATATGTATCCGCCAAATAAGCAAGCTCTTTGCACAGGGTATCAATATAGTTTTCCGCAATCATTTGATATCGCGCGATCGGATATGACGTAAAGGAACAATATAAGCACCGACTTGGACAAAACGGAATACCAACGTACAGGCAATACGAGTTCTCAATGTCAATTGCATGAACCAGTGAACGTTCTTTCTTCGCAACCGTCGTTGCGAGTTCCGCTTTTTTATCCGACACCGCATACACCTGTTTGTAGTAATCCTGTATGGCATCGAAGGTCATCCCCTCGGCAAAATGCTTCAGTGCAATCTTTGTCGGTCGAACACCTGTCATATCACCCCAAGGAAGTCTTCGGTCATTTAATTGACCGAGCAAACGGTACGCTGCCATCTTAAGCACATTTCGAAATATCGCCTTATCGCGGTAATTAAGATTAATCCTCGCACGATAACCACAGGTCGAAATCAATAATACATCCTTATAAAACGGTAATTCCTCAACCTCTTTCAGATCCTCCGGCTTATCACAAGTATCTCCTTGTCCACATACGGTCAATATCGTGTGACTCTCCTCATACCAAATGCGAACCGTAAGCTCGAAGCTCTCGGATACAGTCGCATCCTCCACGATCTTTACCCCCGGATAAAACGCCATAATCATGGCACGTAAATCATTATTATATTCCTGCCTGTCCTGTAGCAGAAGTATCATAGCATCTATCCTCTCCCATTAAAAATATGGGTTTTCTCTCTTTTCTTTTCCAATTGTTGTGCGACTGTCATGTCCCGGATATACCATAACATTCTCCGGAAGTACAAACAGCTTTTTCTCAATATTTTCAGTCAATGCATTTGCATCTCCGGTTGGGAAATCCGACCTTCCGATGCTTCTGCAAAACAGAGTATCCCCGGAAAACAGCATTGCATCCGCCTCAAAATAATAGCATGTTCCACCCTTTGTATGTCCCGGTACGTGAATACACGTAATCTCGGTATCCAGCAAATTAATTTTTTCTCCGTCTGCTACATAAACATCTGCTGACTCCCTTGTCGGGAACCCAAACATCTCAGAGAGATTAAGCTTTGGACGCTCCAACACATCCTTCTCCTCAACCCCTGCATAAACCTTAATATCCGGAAATGCCTTCCGAAGTCCTGCCAACGCCCCGATATGATCAAGGTGTCCGTGTGTAAGCAATACAGCTACCGGCTGAAGCTTTTGATTTTCATACATGGAAATCAGATACTCCGGACGGTCTGCCGGATCAATTACGATTGCCTCACGCGTTTTTGTATTGGCGACTGTATAGCAGTTCGTTGCGAATGAACCGAGTACATTCGTAATCGTTATAATATTTGACATGTGTAACTCCTTTCCTGTTGCAAGCTGTCCGTTAGCCGGTTGTTCGCTCGATATCAATAATCGACTCAATACTCCGAATTTTTGCAATCAGCTTATTTAATTGTTCCTTTGAATGAATCTCAAATTTAACGGATATGGTTGCTTTTCCCTGCTTGCTTGTACGAACATTCATGCCTGTCAGGTTGATATTTTCCTCGTTAAAAATTTTTGATAATGCAAACACAAGCCCCTGACTTTCGCTCGCATAAATATTGATTTCGGTATTGTACAGATTGCTGCTTTGTACCGGACTCTCCGCCCAGTCAGCTTCAATCAGACGTGCGCGGTCAAACTCATCCATACAAAGCACATTGACACAATCTGTACGGTGAATCGAAATACCACGACCTCTTGTAATATACCCTACGATCTCATCTCCCGGAACCGGTGCACAGCACTTTGAAAAACGAACCGCCATATCATCCATACCCTGTACGATGATACCGCCCTTCTGACTACCTTTTCCGCGTCCCGGCAAATTAATTTTATCTACGATTTGAGATTCAGTTACCTTGTTTGCCTCTTCTCGCTTAAATTCTTCCAATAAACGATTGACAATCTGTCCTTCCTTAAGTCCGCCATGTCCAATCGACGCCATCAGTGCATCCCAGCTTGCAAAGTTATATTTTTGCAAAACCTTATCCATAAGCTCCGGCTTCATAATATCAGATAAAATAATGCCCTTCGTCTTACAATATGCCGTTACGGCATCCTTACCGCGCTGAATGTTGTCGGTCTTGTTTTCCTGTCGGAACCACTGATTAATCTTTGTTTTTGCCTGCTGACTCTTTACAACCGATAACCAGTCACGACTCGGTCCCTTAGAGTTTTGTGATGTAATAATCTCGACACGGTCTCCGTTGTGAAGCTCCGTCTCAATCGGTACCTGACGACCATTTACGCGTGCCCCGATCATCTTATTACCAACTGCCGTATGAATGATATACGCAAAATCAATCGGCGTAGAGCCTTGCGGCAAACTCTTGACATCCCCGGCCGGTGTAAAGCAATAAACCTGATCGCCAAACAAATCGAGATCGGTCTTTACAACACTCATAAACTCCTTATTATCCTTTGTGTCGGTCTGCCATTCCAAAATCTGGCGCAGCCAGCTCATTTTCTGCTCTTCGTTATTCTTTGTGTTTCCTTCTTTGTATTTCCAGTGCGCTGCAATACCATATTCAGCAGTTTTATGCATCTCAAATGTACGAATCTGAATCTCAAACGGACGACCGGCAGGACCAATCAATGTCGTATGCAGGGACTGATACATATTTGTCTTCGGCATCGCAATATAATCCTTGAAACGTCCCGGAATAGGCTTATACTTTGCATGAATAATACCGAGTGCCGCATAACAATCCCGGACTGTATCAACCTTGATACGAATCGCATGTACATCATAGATCTGGTCTAGCGTCTTGTTCTGCGTAATCATCTTTTTATAGATACTGAACAAATGCTTTACACGACCGTCAACCTCCGCCCGGATGTCTGCTTCCTTCATGTACTCACCTATCTCAGCAACTGTTTTCTTAATAAAATCCTCACTCGCATGCAGTCTCGTTGTGACCTCTTCCTTGAGCGACTTATACACATCCGGATACAAATACTGCATAGAAAGATCATCCAGCTCAATCTTAATTCTAGAAATACCGAGTCTGTGCGCAATCGGCGCATAAATATCCATTGTCTCACGCGCCTTTTCAATCTGCTTTTGCGGAGACTGATATTGCAATGTACGCAAATTATGCAGACGGTCAGCAAGTTTAATCAAAATAACACGAATATCCTTTGCCATGGCAAGAAACATTTTACGAAGGTTCTCTGCCTGAAGCTCGATTTTGTCCTGTGATAAATCGAGCTGTGTCAGTTTTGTAACCCCCTCTACAAGAAGCGCAATCTCCTCGGAAAACTCTTCTGTAATCTGCTCCGTTGTAAGCACGGTATCCTCGACGACATCATGCAAAATCCCTGCCACAATTGTTTCCTTATCAAGCTCTAACTCCGCCAGAATAATCGCAACACATAGCGGATGAATAATATAAGGTTCTCCGGACTTACGTTTCTGATCCTTATGCGCTTCTGCCGCAATCGCATATGCCTTATCCACCATAGACACATCCGAAGACGGGTGATATTTCTGAATCGTATCAATCAGCTGCGCATAAAGTATATCCGGTGCAGTAAAATCATTTGGCTTGCTCAATTCTTTTTTTAAGGTTTCTGATACTCTCGTTTCTTCTGACATATCAATCACTTCTTTCCGCCGTAATCTCAAATCCCCTAAACATAATCTGTTATTTATTCTCCCTCATACTGAATAACAGATGCGATATCATATCCTTCTAACAGCTTGCGTCCGCCAAGATCCGTAAGCTCAATCAAGAAAATCATCTTCACAACCTCTCCACCAAGCTCCTCGATAAGCTTTGCTGCAGCCTCAATCGTACCTCCAGTTGCAATCAGATCGTCGACAAGTACAACCCGCGTCCCCGGCTTGATTGCATCCTTGTGAATTTCAATTGTCGCAGAACCATATTCCAAATCGTAGCTGCGCTCAATTGTCTCTCTCGGGAGCTTTCCCTTTTTCCGAACAAGGACAAGACCTTTGTTATTCTTATATGCAAGTGGTGCACCAAATATGAACCCACGTGATTCCGTGCCGGCAATGATGTCATAATCCACACCATCTAACTGCGCATCCAATGCCTCGATGGCAAGATGAAAACCTTCCGCATTCTCTGTTACTCCCGTTACATCTCGAAATATTATGCCCTCTTTCGGAAAATCCGGGATGCTTATCACATAGTCCTTTACATTTTTCATATGCATGCTCCTCTCTGTCAAATCAAAATCATCGTCCTCAGACTTGCGATTTGCGATAACAAATCGGCTTCACCTGTAAAATATTTCTCCCCCGATACGAATTAATCGCAGGATAATACGCAACATCCAAACATACATTGTTTGGTAAACCTTTTAACATTCTATCACATTCTTCGTCGTTAAACCACATTTTTATATTGCAAAGAAACTCTTTTGCATGAAAATCGACACCTTCCGTCGTAAACCCCTGTTCATCCATAAATTGCAGTCTGATATACTGCCCATCTGAGCCGAACTGCTCTGCTGACTTGATTCGAAGCCTTGCCTGACCAAAGGTCGGTTTTTCATTTGCTTTTCCAAACGGTTCCAACTGTTCCAGATCTCGTACAAGCTTCGTTGATATATAAGACATCGGCATCGCAACATCCAGCTGTACAACCGGTGTGAAAACATCTGCATCGGCATGAAGCTTCGCATTTAACTGACTACGTAACGCATCGACATCCTGCTTTCGTAACGTAACACCGGCAGCAAGTGCGTGACCACCGAATTTTATAAGAAGCTCGCTGCATTCCTGCAATGCATCATAAAGGTGATAACCTTCAATGGAGCGTCCGGAACCTTTCACATGCGCCATTTCACTCTCTGACGAGCGTGTATCAGCATCTTCCTCGGTCTCTTCTCTTGCATCCGTCAGCACGATTGCAGGACGGTAATATTTTTCCTTCAGTTTCCCTGCGACTATTCCGGCAAGGCTCTCATGCAGCTTTGGCATATAAACAACCAGGATTTTGTCATCATCATAGTGCTCTTCCACAAGGGCAATCGCCTGAGAAGCCCCCTCCTCGGTCATCGCCTTGCGTATTGTATTTTGTTCCACCATCCGACACGCCATCCGGTATGCCTCTGCCGGATCCTCCGAGAAAAATAGCGCCAGACTATCATTTGCATCACCAAGACGTCCCATTGCATTGATGCACGGTCCCAGAATAAATCCAAAATGATAGGAGCTTATTTCTTTGTCAACAAGCTCGGTTGCGCGAAGCAGGGCTCTCATTCCTATATTATTGGTCTGTTTGATTGTTGCTAATCCATGTCGCACAAAAATACGGTTTTCGTCGGTCAGATCCATAATGTCACACACTGTTGCAAGTGCAACAAACGGTACATACATTTCATCCGCATCAAACGTCTTTTCCATACGCTCGTACAACGCCTGCAAAAACTTATACGCAACTGCAGTACCGCACAGCCCCTTAAACGGATAGCTGCAATCCTTCCGGTGAATGTCAACCACCGCATCCGCCGGCACAAGATGATATGTATGGGTTCCATCCTCTGCTGTCTCATACGGAACCATATGGTGATCCGTCACAATGACCGTCATGTCATAGCTTTTTGCAAGCGCAACTGCATCAAATGCCGAAATGCCGTTATCGCAGGTGATTATCGTTTGGACGCCGTCTTCATGCGCCTCCTCAATCAATCTCGTATTCATGCCATATCCATCTTTTACCCGATGCGGAATTTTGCACGAAACATTGGCACCCAGTCGTCTTAATCCATCGGTCAGGACAAAGCCGGACATCACACCATCCACATCATAATCCGCAATCACTCGAATCTTTTCTCCATGCGCAATTGCCTTCTGCATAAGGTATGTTCCCTTATCCATATCTGCCATAAGCCTTGGACTATGCAAATCGGACATCGTTCCGTTTAGATATCGATAAATATCTGCATCCTCTATAATATCCCGATTACGAATCACACGCGCGACAACCGGATCGATATGATATTTCTCTGCAATCGCGTTAAAATCTGCCCGTTTTGCATACACAGACCACTTCGTTTCCATTCAAATCTCCTTTTACGCAGAAAGCGGTCATCCGTCAGGACAACCGCCATCTACTTATATGTGTAAGTTTTTTATGCTTCTTTTTTCTTTGTAAGCTTTCTCATATAGAACCACAACGGACCTGTAATACATACCGAAGAATATGCACCACAAACAATACCTGCCATCAGAGTAAATGTAAACTCCTTCAAAGAAGCTACACCCATGATAAACAATACGAGTACCATGACAAATGTTGTAAGAGATGTATAAATCGTTCTCGTAAATGTCTGCGCAATACTTGTATTTACAATCTTTTCAACACCATCACGCTTGTCCATAGTCTTAAGGTTCTCACGAATACGATCAAAGATAATAATCGTCGCGTTGATGGAATAACCAACGATTGTAAGCATACATGCGATGAATGTATTACCAACGGAAAGTCTTGCAATCGCATAAATCGCAAATACCACCATAACGTCATGTACCAATGCAATCACCGCAGATGCACCGAACTTTACATCAGAGAATCGAACTGCAATGTAAATCAACATAAGAACTGATGCAATGATAATCGCAATTATCGCATCCTTACGCATCTCATTACTGATCGTTGAACTGATACTCTGAGAAGAAATCTCAGACACCTCAAAATTATCACGAATTGCATTTTCAAAGTTTGCAGCCTCACCGGACTCCTCATTTAACTGTCTTGTCTTAAAGATAACCTGATTTGTTCCTTCAACCGTCTGAATCTGAATCTCAGAAGCAGAAATATCGGTTGCGTCTGTAATTACCGGTATAATTTCCTTTTCAGCCTGCTCTAAATTATATTCCCTGTCAAAGGTTACGGTTGTCGAAGTACCGCCTGTAAACTCCAGACTGTAATTGAGCGCACTGCCCTTGCCTGACTTGTTAATTGGAAGGAATACAAGACCGGCGATAATGACTGCAAGCGATACGAAAAAGCAAACCTTTGCATTTTTAACAAAATTGTGAACCTTCGGTTCCTTTGCCTTTCCAAAGAATTTTGGATTCACAATTCCCAAATCAACGACTGCATTCAAAAGAACCTTTGTGATGACAAGTGCTGTGAACATGGAAAGAACAATACCAATCATGAGTGTTGTTGCAAAGCCCTTGATACTACCTGTTCCAAGCTTCATTAAAACAAATGCAGCAATCAGGGTCGTGATATTACCATCTAAAATTGCGGAAAGTGCCTTCTTGAAGCCGGCTGTTACGGCATTACGCACACCGCTTCCTGCTCCGATTTCTTCCTTGATACGTGTAAAGATAATAACGTTAGCGTCAACCGCCATACCGATGGAAAGGATAATACCTGCAAGTCCCGGTAATGTAAGTGTAATACTGCGAACACTTAAGATTAATAACAATAAGATAATATATGCGGCAAGTGCAACTGCTGCAACAAATCCCGGTACAAGATAAATCACAATCATGAGTACGCATACAATTGCAAGACCGATGGCACCCGCCTTAAGGGAAGTAGAAACCGCTTCCTGACCAAGCTTTGCTCCTACAATGTTGTACTGGAGAAGCTCCATCTCAAGAGGAAGTGCACCAATCTTGATTGTGCTTGCCAAGCGCTCCGCCTCTTCATATGTGCTAATCTTATTGATGACTGCATCACCACCGGAAATCTTATCCTGTACTTCCGGAGCACTCGCGATTTCGCCATCATAGATAATATAAATCGGTTTACCGATATTGGCACCGGTTGCCTCCTCAAACTTCTTTGCACCCTCATCCGTAAATACAAGCTGTACGACATTATCCTTCACTGTCCCGCTGTTATCAACACCTGCAGATGCATCCTTAACATCTGCACCGGTCAGGATAACCTCATATGGGAGCCCCTGTTCACGCAAGGTTTCATTCTCGACATCGATAAACTCCAAAGTACCCTGCATACCGAGCTGTTCCAAAATCTCATATGCATCATTTTTAGATGTATCAAGCGGAATCTCGATAGTGATACGCTCATCATTTTTGCCCTCTGTGTAAACTTCACCCTCTGAGCTGATCGCATCAACTCTTCGCTGCAGCTTATCGAGTGTTGCATTAATCTCTTCCTTGGATGGATTTGGTGTTGTTATCTCGTAAGTAACAGACAAACCACCTTGCAAATCAAGACCAAGCGGAATGTTCTTCGCCTTACCTACGTGCTCCTTGTCTACACCGTTCATTGCCATGAAAATGCCGCCTGCCATAAGCAAAACGAATACGAGTAATGACAATATAGCTTTTCTTTTTGCTTCTTTCATAACTACTCTCCTTCTTCAATGTCGGCCAACGCCGCTTTTATCATAATTGCGCATTCTACACGTTTCTGCTGCAATTTGCATCCGATATCATAGGCATCATTAATCGTGCCATGGAACTGATAGGAATTTGCCGCACAACCGCCACTGCAATAAAATCTTGCAAAGCAATCCTTGCATTTGTCCTTTGCATAAACGTTGCAAAGCTTAAATTCATCCACGATATCCGTACGCTTAATGCCGTTATATATATCTCCGAGCTTGAATTCCTCTGTACCGACAAACTGATGACACGGATACAACTCTCCTGTCGGCGTAACTGCCAGATACTCTGTGCCGGAGCCACATCCTGATAATCGTTTGTACACACACGGTCCGCCGTTTAAGTCTAACATATAGTGGAAAAATGTAACCGGTTTACCATGCTTATGACGCTCGATAATATCAAGTGCAAGCTTGTCATATTCTTCGCAGATACGATCAATGTCCTCCTCCCGTATCGCATAAGAATTACAGTCCGGAGTAACAACCGGCTCAATGGAAATCTCTTTAAATCCAAGATCCGCCATATGCTTGAAATCCTCTGTAAAGTCGAGGTTGTTGCGGGTAAAAGTACCTCTTACGTAATAGCTTTTGTCCCCACGCCTTGAAACAAACTCCTGAAACTTCGGGACAACCACATCATAGCTGCCCTTACCGTTTCGAGTCGGGCGCATCAAATCATGAATTTCCTTACGTCCATCCAAACTAAGCACAACATTGGAAATCTCACGATTGCAAAACTCAATCACATCGTCATTTAACAACACCCCGTTTGTTGTCAACGTAAATCGGAAGTTTTTTCCGGCTTCCTTTTCGCGCATACGACCATATGCCACGATTTCCTTTACAACGTCGAAATTCATCAACGGCTCTCCGCCAAAGAAATCAACCTCGAGGTTTACACGATTACCGGAGTTCTCTATCAAAAAGTCAAGGGCGCGCTTACCAACCTCAAGGGTCATCAGCTCACGCTTTTGTCCATGATATTCACCCTCATCCGCAAAGCAGTACTGACAGGCAAGATTGCAATCATGTGCAATATGAAGACACAACGCCTTGACAACTGTTTTTCTTTTTTTGAAATCAATAATAATATCCTTGTAGACATCTTCCGTAAAAAGCTGACCACTCTCGGCAAGCTCCTTAATATCCGAATAAGCATCCTCGATGTCCGCATCCGAATACAAATCCTTGTACTTGCTTCTGATTGCTGCCGCAATCTCTGATTTGTCGTGCTCCTCATACATGGCGATCATGTCATAAACCAAATCGTCAACAACATGCACGGAACCACTGCATACATCAAGTACAATGTTATATCCATTGTTTTTATACTGGTGTACCACGATAAATATGCTCCTTTTAATAACGCAACAAAAGAGGACTATCTGAGGATGGTCCCCTTTTTTCTTTGCATTATGTATAAAATACGATACTGCACTGTGTAACACAGTTTACATAAAATGTAATTCAAATGAAATTACTTCTGCTCGCAGCTCTGATTACCAACTGTACAAGAAGTCTTGCAAGCTGACTGACAAGAAGTCTGGCACTCGCCACATCCACCCTTAACTACTGTGTTCTTTAATGTCTTCTGTGTTAAAGTCTTAATTCTCTTCATCGTCATCTTCTCCGTTCTTAAAATTCTACTTATCGCATTATAGCATACTTCTTTAGGAAATAAAAGCATTTTTTCAACGAATCATACCGCCGAACATACCGCCACCGAGACAAAGGAAAAATGTGGATATTCCATTATCGACAAGTCCTGCGCAGCCCTTGTTTACAATGATGGAGATTGTGAACAAAAGCAGCGCATAGAGTGCCCCTGAAAGACATCCCCACAAATACTTCTTTGACTGCATATGTCCGCCCGCCACAAACCCGGAAACTGCAGACGCAACTATGTACAAAATCGTGATTCCGAATTCAACCGTTCGCACCTTCCAGCCGAACTTATACATACATAATGCCAATATCAGGAGCAAAATCCCGGTCACTGCATAAGCAACAATCAGAGCCATGAGTAGCCCTGCCATATGTCTTGTACCCGACAAAAACAAAACCCTCCACACAGGCTTTTTACTATCCTATGTCGGAGGACTTCATTTTATCCCTGTATTTCTCCGGCTTTTTTCAACGCCGTCTTTGTAATAATCGGACCAATTAACTCATATACTACAACACCGCAAAGGACAATCGTGCGAATCTTGGATCCATATTCCGGCAACGAGCTTGCTGCCGAGGTTGCAAGACCAATCGCAACACCCTCCTGCGGAACAAGTGTGAATCCGAGCCATTTGCTGACAATTTTCGGTGCCTTTGAAATCCTTGCTCCAAGCCAGGAGCCGACCCACTTGCCTATTACACGACCAATTACATAAACAACACCTACCACTCCAACGGACGTAATAATTGTCACGTCCAAGGATGCACCCGAAATAATAAAGAACATCATATAAATCGGAGGTGTGATACGATCAAGCGGTTCATATATTTTCTCACGATACCGTGACAAATTGACAAACACAAGACTTTGCATCATGCATGCAAGCAAGGATGAAAACCCAAGCAGATCCGATACGCCGACACAAAGACAAATCATCATGATTGTGATAGCCAGCCGGTTCCCGCGTCCGGTATAAAACTTTACGGCATATACCATAACAAGGCCCAGTATTGCGCCAAACGCAAGACCTCCGATAATTTCAATAAACGGATCCATCAAAAGCTTTCCTATCGGAGCGCTCCCGTGAGAGCTTATGACATTCGCTGCCGCCATGGAAAGTCCAAACGCGAGGAGCGCCACCGCATCATCAAGTGCCACAACCGGCAAAAGTGTTCTTGTTACCGGACCCTTTGCCTTGTACTGTTTTACAATCATAAGCGTCGATGCAGCAGCTGTCGCGGACGCAATCGCTCCCATTGCAAGTGCAAACGTCACATCATAGCCAAGCAAGAGCAAAATTGTATCAACAACCATTACCGCGCCAAGACCTTCCAGTACACCAATAACAATCGGTGCCTTACCGACCTTTCGCAGGAAGCTTATTTTAAATTCCGCACCTATCGAAAACGCAATACATCCAAGTGCAAATTCCGTGATAATGGACATGCTGTTTAACAAATCCTCCGAAAACACTTTAAGGCAATGCGGTCCGAGAAGTAAGCCAATTACGAGATAGCCCGTAACATTTGGCAGCTTTAGTACTTTAACAACCTTGCCCGCAAGAAGCGCCGCAACGAGCATGATTGCAATATATGTTAGTGTATTCAACTCCATCTCTATGCCCCCAAGCCCTCAACAAATGTAACCGGCACGGCAAACATAATACCTGTGTTTGGCTGCTCCAATCCCACGATTTCATGAATCACTTTTTTTGCGCGTTCCATTTCCTCATCGCTCATAACAAACAACATCGTTTTGACAACCTCATTGTCGTCATCGTCAGCCAGAATTGACTTCAACATGCCAAATATCGGAAGGTCATCCATCTTCTCAATCACACTCGCCATGCCAACACCATCTAAAATGGTTCCGCCATGAACACCTTCCTCAGCAAGACCTTTACAAATATCAGCTACAAGCTCTGCTTTTTTTAAAATCACAACCAATAAATTCATTTTATGATTCCTCCTCAAACAATTCCCACATCTGCGTCATATTATCATATACCTTTTTTAAATAAGGTTTTATCTCGTCGTTTGGCTGTATCAAATCAATCACCATAACCGGATACATACCTGCCTCTCCTGCGGAACGAATGCCGTTTCTGGAATCCTCCACGGCTACCGCATTGGAAGGCTCTACGCCAAGCCTGTCACATGCTTTCAGGTAAATATCCGGAGCCGGCTTGCCGTTTGCAACCATATCTCCAAAGATCAGTGCATCGAAATATGAATCAATTTCGTGATCCTTCAAATATCCGATGGCACGTTCACGTACCGTCGAGGTTGCCAACGCGATCTTGATTCCTTTGTTCTTTAGTAGCTGTAAGGTTTCTTTGACTCCGGCTTTTAACTCCACACCATGCTCTTTTGTGTAGGCATCCATACTTGCAATCATGCAATCGCGATACTCAAAATAGTCGATTCCGCGCCCGACAATCGATTCAAACACTTTTTTGTTGGAATATTTATTACCTCCGGCGATTCCCTCACAGGCACGAAGCATGACATCCTCCGGGATCCCCCGTTTCATGCCCTCCTCCATCTCAAATCTTCGGTATAGCTTTTCGGTGTCTGTGATGACTCCATCCATATCAAATACAACCGCTTCAAACATCATTTGCCTCCTATATTAAGATACCCTCACACAAATCGCAGAATAGTTATCGGTTTTCGTCATATCCGCACGCGCAAGTACATATTGCTCCATGGCATCGGACCATTCCTGCGCCGTCTTTGTGTGCCGCAGCGTATCCATCATTTCCTGTTCGTAAACATACTCCCAAAAACCATCTGTCATAAGTGCAAAGGCTTGTTCTCCGGAACACTCCAGTACAGCACTTTTATCATAAGATTTTCTGCCCCATTCGGCGCCCATGACACGCAGCACCTTGTTGCGTTCCTCATGCGTACGTATCGCAGCCTCGTCGATTTCCCCCATGTTAACCAGCATCTGAACAACACTGTGATCCTTTGTACGCTCATATTTTGTTCCATTATTATAAAAACGATACAGTCGGCTGTCTCCAATATGCGCCCAGCAAATATGCTCCTCCGTCACAACCAAAACAACCATCGTCGTCTTCATGGCATTTTTCATCCCACGCTCCTTCTGCAACGCAAGAAGCTTTTCCTGTGCAGAAGAAAACGCACAGTCAAGAAAATCCGGCGTAGCACCTTGCCGCCGAAACAGCTCTGCTACATGCTCCGCCACACACGAGGATGCATCCTCCCCACAGTCATGTCCGCCCAATCCGTCACAAAGGACAAAACACATATCCTCCCCATGTGTTGCATATGCTACATAATCCTCATTATTTTCTCTGCCACCCGGCATTGTACGTAAAGAAAAATCGATCATTCATTTCTCCTTGCTTTTCCCATTTATCTTCTTTTATTTTCATCTTTCATATTAACATTTTCCCGCAAAGATGCAACTATTTTTATCACAACGGAAAAAAAGCACACTCATATGGTGTGCTTTTCACTACTATCATACGATCTTTTCTGTATATATAATCCTCAAGCAGATCTTGGAGCTTATAATTCTACAATCTGAACAAGCTCATTATTATCTGTATAGACAAACAAAACATCCTTGCTCATTTCAAATATAAGTGACGTATATTTTTTCTCTAAGGTACATATATTTGTCTGTTGGTTGGTATCAAGATTAAGCTCATTGATCTGATACTTGTCCACATCATATACGTACACAGCATTTTTTTCACTATCAAAGCCAACGATCCTTGTCCGGTTGTTTTCTGTTTTATAAACTTCACTTGCCTGATTTGCATCAAAATCCAATGAATATATCACATCACACACTATGCGATTTTGTTCCTCGCTGTATTTAATAGATGCACTATATTCTCTGCATAAAACATAGACCATACCATTTTTAACAGATAGGTTGTTGTTTGCAAAATGGTATGACTGCTTTATATCCACCCATTTTGCATCCGCTTCCGGATTATCTACTGTCGTCGAAACAACATTGCTGCCAACATGCGAATCAAATCCGGCATAATAATATACTCCATGATCACCATAGACATAGTGATCCATATTTTGTTTGCCTTCAAGCTTTTCCATAAGTTCAAAGTCAGTCACTTTATCATCTTTTATAATCGATGCTTCGTCAATACATAATATACCAAATCCCTTATCGGTACTTAAATATATATTTTGGCCATCATACTCCACATCTGTGACATTCATTGCTTCATATGTATTCATTGTGTTCATATCAACAATATAAAACACGCATTTCTCATCCAACACATACAGATACATATCTGAATAAATCATCTTTTTAATCTGCACATCATCTAAAATAATCTGACCGTCCGAGTATCGATAAAGCCTTGTACCGTCAACATATACAACATCTGTATCATTATGTGCAGTGTATTTGTAATCACTCTTGCAGTCTTCACTAAAGTGGTCGGTGATATATTCATCTTCAGACATATCTCGATCACGGTTTTCATCCTTATTTCTATTGAATTGCTTTAATACGATACCCATACATACGATTAATAGTATCAAGACTGATATAACAAAACTAAAAAACACTGTTTTTTTCTTTTTATTCATTTGTACTTACTCCTAATATCTCCAAAACTCCTAAATCCGGTTTTCCCGGCCGGGCATCCATATCAATTAGAAAATCTCCCACGGAATCATAATATTTACCTTCCGACGCAACATAAGAATTATGCGCAACATAACACAAATCTCCGGTAACCGGATTTATCTCTGCAGTCAAAGTATATGTATGTATCTGATCAAATACGTTATCTTGATTATTCATTGTGCTGATAATAACAACCGGTTCTGTGTCCGGTGTTACAATACCCGCAGCTGCAGTAGGATAATTTGTCGTCGAATAACCATAGTGCTCCATTGTACCAGGAATCGTATATGGATCTGTTCCAAGTGCACCAAATCCCATCAAATTACCGTTTTCCGTGTTATATTGTACAATTTCTGACAAAGTCACATTACTATCAGGATTCCAATATTCCATTGCATTATATATGGCAATATTTTCGCAAAATGTTGCACCTGCGCTTGTTCCTTCAGGATTCATTCCATTGAAATACATTCCACTCAATGCTGTCCCTTCCTGGTCATTAATATATGTATGAACACCATCTGTACAAATCAAACCATTCGAGCCGGATGTATCTACCAAATTACTCCAATTACTTTCAATAGCAGAGTTATGATTGTACACCGATGAATCTGTTAATTCTCCGATAATTCCTCCAAGTCCTCCTGGTGTATCCTGATGTAAAAGAGAAAATATGAAATTCCACTTGTTATAGCTCTGATTTCCAAATGACAGAAAATCTTCTAACCCAAAGGAACAATCATTAGTAGCAAAATCATCTGTATTCAATTCTAACATATTATATGTAAATTCATCCACAACTCCAGTTGGATTTGCTCCTAATAGTAATTGAAGTAACTGTACCTTAGGATTCGGGTTATCCTCAGAAAATCCTTCTCTTAGTGCATCGATGTCAATTCGACCATTTAACAATTCTTTATACAATTTCTTATACGCTTCAATCAATTTACTTTTATCTCTGTACCACCCTTCACAGAAGTATGTATCATCATTCCAAAAATCATCTATACTCGGTTCTCCGGTATTACTTGACTTTGTTACATCTCCCGGGGTTGCACCCTTTGCATTTCCAACAATACTTTCTTCCGCCTGAATGTACCTTTTTACAATTTGACCTAATGTCTCTGAAAAACACTGAATGTTTTTATTTTGCTTATTCAACTGCTCTCTAATTGTCTCAACAGTCGGGTCTAATTCCCCAAGTCCTATTCCACATAAATCCGAAGCAACGTTATCAACGATTGATGTCTGTTGCTGGATTAAATTGCAAATCACTGTAAATCGCTGTCCGCATTGCGCTATATTAGCGGTATTAATCATAAAATCACTCATTTTGTTTTAGCCCCCCAATCATAATATATATAAGATACGAATCAACAAAACCTTTTTGTGGAAAAATTCCCAAAAAGATTACTCAAAATTTAAAGGTGTCCGGTCTCTGTTTTAACCCATCGAGACCGAACACCCAATTTTAATTTTTCGATTTAATTATATACATAAGTTAAGTCGACGGTCTTTCCATCCCATACACCGTTTTCATCAACATAATACTTTACGTTAATGTATGTGTCATGATACATATATCCGTCATCAAAATAATACCAGTTACCATCGATCTGCTTCCAACCATATGCCGCAGATCCGTCTGACTCGAAATAACACCAATCATTTGTGTGATAAATATTATCATCAAATTCAGACATCCGCACCCAGCCGGTCAGCATATATCCTTCCTTATCAAATGCATATATTTTTCCATCAATCGTACACTTTTGGAATACAGGATAGCTTCCATCTTCATATTCATACCACCAACGGGAGCCATCTGTCTTCCAGCCCCATGTCGCATCATTTTTCTGCTCACATGGCTTGTATCCGCCATTCCTGTCAAATTCATATCCATCAAAAGTACCATTTCGCATCATCCATCCGTTTGCATACGGGAAAAAATACCATTGTCCGTCTATCATATGCCATCCCTGGCTGATCGGTTTTCCATCCTCATCCATGTAATACCATCCTGTCATCCAATATCCACCAGGATGTTCCAGCTGGTTGCTATCAACCCAGCCGGTCATCATGTAGCCGTTTTCATCAAAGAAATACATAATCCCATCCACTTGCCAGGTTGTTTTTTGAGGATACTTTATCTCCACTTCATTGCCATTTTCATCATATGTGATAATCGGCTCTGCAAATTCATACCACCAGCCGGTCGTATCCTTCTTCCACTGTCCGGCCGCACTGATCATGGCTCCATCCGCTCCAACCTTGTAGCCATCGACTATGGTATCTTTATACATTTCACCCTTACTCTTATCAAAGTAATACCACTTGCCATCGATTTCATTCCATCCACCGGCAAGTCTGCCATCTGCATATGCATAATACCAGTCATCCGTACCTTTTGCGAAGACATCATGAATCCATCCGGTCATCATATAGCCGTCTCCATCAAAGGCATAGCAATATCTTCCAATTCTTCTCGTAGTGTTTTTTGGATAATTCCGGTATGTATAAGTCTTGCTTGCCTCATCATAATCCTTATAGTACTTTGGATTTCCGTGTTCATACCACCAGCGGGAGCCGTCAGTCTTCCACTGGTCCTTTCCCTGATACACACCATTTTCATCTACATAGTATTTTTCATCAATGTAAGTTTGACACGCCATAAGACCATTTCCGTAGAAATAGTACTCTTTTCCGTCAATTTTCTGCCAGCCGGTTGCAAGCACACCATCTTCCCCTGCATAGACTCTATAGCTGCTAAGAATGGTCGTCCAACCACTCCAACCTCCGGTTACCATATATCCATCTTTGAACGCATATGGTTTTCCATCAATGATTCTGATTCCGTTATCAATGGTCCATTCTCTGCCGGAGGCATTTCGGCATGTATATTTCCATCCCTTCTCATCCTGCGACCAAGTACCCGGGTACGCCACCTCTTCCGTATACCCTAAAGCACTGGCTGCCTTTGCAGCCATCGGTGCTTTCAGTCCTGTAGCCACTGTCGCACAAATACCAAGCGCAAGCAGCCATTTTGACAATTTTCTTTTTTTCATCTTTTTATTCCCCTTTTCCAATTATTGTGTGTACCCCAAGATTATTCTCCGTTTCATGAAACACACTAGGATAATTATACCATAATTTTCATATGCACTCTATACATATTTACGAAATTATCTACTTATTTTCATCAAAATTTGCTCATATAAAAACGTCCGGCTTCAGCATTACTTTGCTGAAGTCGGACGCCTTTTTTCTTTTATACCTTTAATTCATTATCTTGATTTTTTCTTTGCCACAATCAGGAAGAATGCACCACCGCCGACCAAAACAACTGCGCCACCGGCAATCATGAAGTAAATCCATGTATTTGCTTTCTTTTTAACTCCGTATGTAAAGGAAATCGTCTGGCTCGCCTTGTTTCCTGCCTCATCCGTAGCAAACAATGTGAGTTCATAGTCACCCTGTGTTGTAACATCGATATGTGCCGTATTATTTTCGTTCACTGTAATCGGTGAACCGTTTAACTGAACCGACTGAAGCACATCCTCATCCAACTGAAGTGAAATATCAATCGAATAAGACTCATTCTTCACTTCTCCATCCTCAACACCGGTCACAATAAACACTGGTGCCTTTGTATCCAGTGAGAAGGTAACTGTTTTTTCTGATTTGTGCCCAAGCTCATCCACAGCCGTAATGAGCAATGTATAGACGCCATCTTCAATCTCTGACACTCCGTCATATTCACTACCATTTAAATACATATGTACGTCACAGACTGTAAGGTCGGATACCAGTTCATCCAGGTCGATATCCCAATGGAACTCCGTAAAGATTTTACCATCATAATCATCAAGGCTGCCAATCACCGGTGCTTCCTTATCAATAATGAAATGTACATTGTTGCTCTTTTCATTTCCGGCTGCATCTCGTACATACACGGTAATATCATAAATTCCGTCCTGATCAAACACATTCTCGAAAATTGTCGGATTTGCATTCTGCTTGATGTTCGGGAACTGCAGTGTCTCAACCTTTCCGGTCTCATCAGTCTTGGTTCCGCTGATTGTAACCGTCTTGGTGCTAAAGAATTCCTCGTGAATCTCCACATAGAATTTCACGGACTCACTCGTCTTGTCATAGTTATTTACACCTGTCAGAGAAACGACCGGTACACTTTTATCCATCGTAAATGTCTGACTCAGGTTTGTCGTATGACCAATCTGATCTCTCGCACTAAACTCAATTCGGTAAGTACCTGTTTCCACGAGCGATTCCGTAATGCGAGTTTCCGCAGCACTCGGTTTGATTGCGATTGTCTTGTAAACAAGCTCTTCCTGTCCATCTCCGGGACGTCGATAGATGGTTGCCTCTCCCGAAGCATCCTGCCACATCGTCTCATTCATCACGAGCGTAACCGTTGTATCGGTTGTCGTCATGGCGTTTGCACCTAAAATCTGAAGCTGTGGTGCGTTTTTATCAATTCGAAATTGTGCGGTTCTGACATCACTTGTATTGCCGGCTCTGTCAATCGCATAAAAGCTTACACTATAATCTCCATCCTCCGAAAATGCATATGACGACTTAGAGGTTGGCATATATGTCTGAACCGAATCAGACTGTCCCGGAACCTGATGTACAACTCTACAGTAATAATCATTATAGTCCGGATTGGCATCCGATACATCAAAGTTCACCGTAACGTCATTCATCTGGTTGATGCGACCTCTTGATTCACTATAATCCTGTCCATTCAGTCGGATCCCAACATCCGGCTTATCATTATCCATGATGAAATATAATGTTTGCTTATCGCCCGGATTGCCTGCCTGATCGCTTCCCTCAAAGGCAATCGTATGTCCGCCATCTCCCGAAACGGAAAGCACACCGATTTTACCATACCAGGTCACAGACTGAACCTCATTGTTATCCGTAACCTTTAATTTACTCGTATCCACATTCTCATCATCAATTGTAAACTGAACTGTCACGTAATCAGACTTGTAGTACTGATCGGTTCCGTCACCGTTTGGTGCCTTACCACCTACAGTTCCCTCTGTAATCTTCGATGTAAGAATCGGCTTTGTGTTATCCAACTCAAAGCGGACAGTCCATTGTGCTGAAGGATTCTGCGCTTTATCAAACGCCTGTATCTTAACACTGTATGCTCCATCCGAAAGGCTTGACTTTCCATCTAAAACCGGAATATCCATAGAAACAGTCTGCGAAATATCCACTGCTTCTCCGGAAATATTCTTATGATAGGTCTTCGTTTCATTTCCATCCGGATACGCTACGGTATAAACCAAATTATCCAAGGTTAAGTTATCTTCTACCGCTGCACTTACACTCACGGTGTTACCATGAGCAATGTTGTTTCCACTGATGTAACCGGAATCTTTATTGAACTGATAACTATCTTTGTCCGTATTAAGATATACCTTATCGGTATTAATCTGTGGTGCTGTTGCATCAACCTTGATATATTGCACGAGATTTGTACCGATAATCTCATTGCCGGATTTATCCTTGGCATAGAACTTTATCTTTGTACCAAAAGGAGTCTTCGATTCCGGAACATTGATATTTATATCGGCACTCAATAAATTACTGCTAGCATTTGCAAGCGTATTTGTCGTTGTTCCCTCTCCCGTTTCATCCCCACTCGGAGCAATTGTATATTTTGCCTCCTCAAAGCATGTTTCTTCGGTTTGAGCACCCGAATAGATGGTTCCCTTTAATTCATATGAATTATGCCACATCGTCGTATCGCCGGTATCAATTAGCTCAAGGTATGGTGGCGTCTTATCATAAATAATGCTGCCTACATTAACTTCGTTGTCCTGTGATGCTGTTTTTACAACGATTTTCAACTGCTCTAAACAAGCATTCACATCTTGGGATGGTGGAATTACAAAATCCCACTCCACCGAATAAGAAAACAAGTCATATGATTCACTAACCGGATCAACCTTGTTTGCAAAATGCGTCTCATCAACAACATAGCTGAATGGATCCGGTATGGTTTCCCCTTTTTCAACAGTGCAGTATATATCTTCTGAACCATTCTTCATACGTTTCAAAGATATTTCCTCAATTTCTTCTCCTGAACTCACAATTACATGAATCGTAACCGGGGTATCTTCATATCGGTATTCATTTTCGTCCATTTCCTGACCATTCAGGAAGCATTTCACATCTAATATATTCGCAAACCTTTGAACCGTCGGAGCTATCACAATACCGCCTTCTGAATTACCTAATATATCCTTTACATCAATATTCATAGTTGTCGGAGGTGCAATATCAGACCAAAATGAAGCTTCGTTCAAATCATTATAATTTATTTCTGTATAATATAATGTACCTTCAATACTATCATACAGACCAAATCCAAAATTAGCCTTCTCTGCATCTGAAATCTTTGTAAAATCGATATTTTCTTTTCTCGGAAATGATCCTTTAACCTTGTCTACCGCAGTCGCATCCGAAACAGCCAAAACATAACAATATGCTTTATTCTCATTAAGCATGTAGTTAGCTCCGGTTGTCAAATGCTCCCATGTCCCATCCGATTTTTTACGATACAATCCCTTGCATGTTACTTTCGGCGCATCACCGTCAATTTCTACCGGAGCCGTTTTGTCAAGCAGAGAAATGAATGTACCATCACTTTTAAAATAACCGACACATCCATAATTATGTCCTGACTTTTCCGTAGTCGGAGGATCTTGACTCCATACCTCATCTCCGTTGAGTGTCAAATCACCGGTTACAGCTTGATCCATTGTGACAATCGCATATTGTAGTTTTCCTACGTAGATATCATTGCCACTAATGTGAGTACCATCATATTTATTATCTGAAACAGCTTTCAAATTGGCTTTGTTGTATATTGTTTTTATTATGCTGTTATCGGCATTCTTAACATCAAAATGATTAGCTCCCGAGTAATCCCACGGATCGGTCCATGAAATCGGGTCCACGAAATATTTATAAAGATATTGCAAACTATACGCATACTCTACATCCATTATACTCAACTTAAATGCCATAAAGTCAAACCCTGCCGCAGCCTGCGTCTGGTAGTCCTCATAATATCCTCGCAGCTCATTATATAAGGCTATTTCATTTGAATACCAATCTGGATGAACATCCCAATCTGGGTTGTAATATGGCTCTGTTGTCTGTGCAATATATTGAGTTATATCATATTCAAAATCATATCGGACAAGTTCAACGTCCGTAACCACAGGTTTTACATATACACCTATAGGATAATCCGTAGCTGGGTCAGACGCCATTTTTAACAAGTAATTATTTGTATATGTAGCATCGATATCCGTCATAAATAATTTGCTATCGGCTGCAAATGGCATACATTTAACATCAATTTCATATGTTATCTTATACACTGGCGTTACGTTTGCCTCAAAAGAAATCGATTCTGTTGGATTTGATTTCTTTACACCACTTATCTGCATAGGAAAACTGCTAGCATTCTTTTCCCCATCTAACGAGCTACACTCTACCGAATAGTTTGTCTCCAACTGTATCTGTAGCTTTCCATCAGCCACATGCAGATTTCTTACAAGAACCTCCGCTTTTGCATCATACCCCTGAACAACTTTATATATATTGGGAGTCTCTGCTGTACCAAAATTATAATCCTTTAACGCTCTATTCAGTGTCTCGGTCGCTTGATACGTCTCCACGATTGGATCCGGAGTTCCTCCGCCTCCGCCTTCTCCTTCTGCCTTTGCGCCATATTCAGCCCCCATGCCTGTGTGAAGAGGAACAAAGAGCATAAGTGCACTAAGGCCAACGGCGATTGTTCTTTTTACTACGCTTGTATGTTGTTTTTTCACTTGCTTATCCTCCTTATAAACTCTCTGATGAATGTACTTCCAATACATTATATAGTACCGTATATCCCTTATTTATATTTTGTACCGTTTGATTAGTAAGTACGCTTGTCTCTCCGAAATCCCCATTTCCGACTAACACATCCGTTGCTTCTTCATCCCAATCAGCGCCGAGTACTTCGGTCGGTGCTTCATCCGGATCACTTCCAAGCACCTCGGTCGGTGCATA
>JAUNJN010000056.1 GCA_030533235.1 Eubacteriales bacterium
TAGAGCAGAGGACTGAAAATCCTCGTGTCACTGGTTCGATTCCGGTTCTGGGCATCTTTTTTATTTATGATTAGCTCTGGCTTTATAGTCGGAGCTTTTGTTTGTAATACGACTTGAAATATGATATATTAGTCGATATATGCGATTAGTAAAGGAGATCATTACATGTTTTATAAAATGCCGGTGATAATATATGAAGAAGAACGTTGTGTTTATAATCATAGGAAGGAAATAGCATCCTATGGAACGAAGGCATTGGTTGTAACCGGACGTTCGTCTTCAAAAAACAATGGCTCTCTTTTGGATGTTGAACAATCTCTTCGGGACTGCGGGATTTCTTATGTAATATTTGATGAAGTGGAAGAAAATCCTTCTGTAGAAACGGTAATGAAGGCAAAGGATTTTGGTGTTAACGAAAATGTTGATTTTGTAATCGGGTTAGGTGGCGGATCGCCGCTTGATGCATCTAAGGCAATTGCGATTATGATTGCAAATAAAGAAAAGGATGCGTCGTATTTGTATGAAAATGATCCGACAATGCAGGCTCTTCCGGTTGTGGCAATTCCGACTACATGTGGAACCGGCTCCGAGGTTACTGCTGTTGCGGTTATTACCGTTCATGATAAACGCACAAAAGCATCGCTTCCGCACCGTGTATTTCCAAAGCTTGCATTGCTGGATGCAAGATATTTGATGCACGCGCCGTTATCTGTTATTACGGCAACTGCAGTTGATGCATTGGCACACATGATTGAAAGTTATATAAATACAAGTGTTTCAGATTTTATTTGTATGTTTGTGCGAGATGGTCTTCTGACTTGGTCAAAGTGCAGAGACATACTTACAGGAAAACGAAAAATTACATTGGAGGATGCAAAGAATTTACTTCATGCATCAATGCTAGCAGGAATGTCGATTGCTCACGCGGGGACTACAATACCGCATAGCATGAGCTATATGATAACGTATGAGATGGGAGTTCCACATGGTATAGCGGTTGGTCACTTTCTTCCGGGATATTTGCATTACGCATCCCAAAAAGACAGGGCGTTTATACTTGAAAATGCCGGCTTCGATACACTTGATGATTTTTCGCAGTTTATTCATCAAACATGTAAGATGGAGAAAATATCGAAGCAATTGTTAGAACGCTGTATGAAATCAGTAGTAACAAACAAAGCAAAATTAGATATGGTTCCATTTTCGATTAATATGACGAACCTTGAACAAATGGACCGTATGGGATTATGATATTTTTTTATTGTTGAAAGGAATTTTTATATGAAAAAGGGAATCTTGTTCGATTTGGATGGAACCTTGTGGGATTCGTCACAAGCAGTTGTAGATTCATGGAATGAAGCGTTGGATAAGTTTACGGATGAGCCGTATCGTGTTACAAAAGAGATGATGCAAGGCTTTATGGGGCTTACGATGGAAGAAATCGGAGTACGTTTTTTTTGCAACGAAACGAAGGAACGTGCGAAGGAGCTAATGGAAATATGTGAAAAGTATGAGAATCAATATATTGAAAGTCATGGTGGTATATTGTTTGAGGGTGTTGAGGATACCTTAAAGAAGTTAAAAGAGCAGGGATATTTTTTATGTATTGTAAGCAATTGTCAGGAAGGATATATTGAAGCTTTTCTAAAATATCACAAACTCGGTCAATATATTGATGATACAGAAAACTATGGACGGACCGGACGTGACAAGGATTATAATATTCGCCTTGTAGTGGAACGTAATCATTTAACGGATGCAGTTTATGTTGGTGATATTATGGGTGACTATAATTCAACGATGAAGGCAGGCTTACCGTTTATTCATGCAGCATATGGATTTGGTACCGTGCCGGAGGGAACACCGAAAATCATGGATATTTGCGAATTGCCTGAAAAGGTAAGAAGTGTATTAAATTGACAAAATTGAATAGACATTATTGCATACCGGGAATTTTGTATGATATTATAAAATGTATGATTTTTATTATGGAGGAAATATATTATGGCATTGCATATGATAAAGAAGGTGCCTACACCGGAGGAAATCAGGGAGTCACAACCAATGAGTGAGGCACTGGTTAAAATAAAGAAGGAACGAGATGCGGAAATTCGCAAAGTGTTTACCGGTGAGTCAGATAAATTTTTAGCGATTATCGGACCGTGTTCTGCGGATTATGAGGATTCCGTATTAGATTATTTATGCAGACTATCTAAAATCCAGGAAAAGATTCAGGAAAAGATTATTATTATTCCGAGAATCTATACCAACAAGCCGCGTACAAACGGATCCGGATACAAGGGAATGTTACATCAACCGAATCCGGAAAACAAACCTGATTTTATAGAAGGTGTAAAATCAATTCGTAAAATGCATATTAAGGCAATCGCGGAAACCGGACTTACAGCTGCGGATGAGATGCTTTATACCGACAACTGGCCGTATCTTGAGGATATTTTGTCTTATGTTGCAATTGGGGCAAGAAGTGTGGAAAATCAAGACCATAGATTGACAGCGAGTGGCATTGATGTACCGGTTGGTATGAAGAACCCAACGAGTGGTGACTATAATGTTATGCTCAATTCCTGTGTGGCAGCACAGGCAAGTCATACATTTATGTTTTCGGGATATGAGACTAAAACAGACGGAAATCCGCTTGCACACTGCATTTTGCGTGGCTCACTTTCGAAGAGTGGACGTTCCTTGTCCAACTACCATTATGAAGATTTGAAGTTACTTGCAGATATGTATGATCAGTTTCAGCTTGTCAATCATGCATGTATTGTAGATGCAAATCATAACAATTCCGGAAAACGTGCAGAGGAACAGCCTAGAATTGTTCACGAGATTCTTCAGAATCGCAAATATTCAGAGAGTGTGCGTAAGCTTGTAAAGGGTGTTATGGTAGAAAGCTATATTGAAGACGGAAATCAGCCAATCGGTGCCGGTTGCTACGGAAAATCTATTACAGATCCGTGCCTTGGATGGGAAAAGTCAGAAAAACTTTTATTTGATATGGCTGAACAGCTGTAAAGCGGTTTGATGGTTTTAAGTAATATCGATTGAGGTAGAGTTATGGAATTTATTGTAGGACAACGGATAAAATTGAAAAAAAACCATCCGTGCGGAGCGAACAGTTGGGAAATTTTACGTGTTGGTATGGATTTTCGCTTAAAATGCACCGGCTGCGGACATTCTATGATGATACCGCGAAAAGCAGTGGAAAAAAGCTTTCGAGGCTTTTTGGAGATTTCATGAGAGTGAAAAGGGGATTTGAATCGTGAAAATCATAATTGCAGGTGGCGGAAAGGTCGGCATGTCGCTCGTTAAAAAGCTTTCCACCGAAGGATATGAGGTAACGCTCATTGACAAAAAACAAAGTATACTTGGTGATGCAGTCAATCGATACGATGTTATGGCTGTACAGGGAAATTGCGCGGTGATTTCTGTATTGAAGGAAGCGGACGTTGAAAACGCCGATTTGTTGATAGCTGTACTTGGTGCAGATGAAACGAATCTGCTTTGTTGTGTGACAGCGCACAATATTAATCCGAATATTCATACAATTGCACGTATACGTACGCCGGAATACAATGAACAGGTATATGATATTCGGGATGCGTTTGGATTATCAATGGTGCTTAATCCGGAACGCAGGCTTTCGATAGAGATTGAACGATTGCTTCGTTATCCCGGATTTTTGCATCGGGAATCTTTTGCAAAGGATCGCGTCGAAATTGTTGAGGTTAGGGTCGATGAAAAGAGTCCGCTCGTTCATTGTAATTTAATGAACCTTGGAAAGGTTACAACAGCAAAGGTTCTTGTATGTGTTGTACTTCGAGATGGTATGGTAATTACACCGGACGGCAAATTCGAATTTGAAGTGGGAGACCGCGTGTTTGTTACTGCACCGACAAGTAATCTTGCAAATTTGTTAAAGGATCTTGGTATTATTAAAAGACCGGCAAAACGTGTGATAATTTGTGGTGGCGGACGAATCAGTTATTATCTTGCATCACGTCTTGTAAAAAGCGGTATGGATATTACGATTATTGAAAAGAATCATGAGAAATGTCTGTACCTTGCAGAACAGCTTCCGAAAGTAAATATCATACATGGAGATGCAACTGATTTTTCGTTGCTTGAGAGCGAAAGGATAGAAAAGTGTGATACACTGATTGCCATGACAGGACTTGATGAAATGAATATGGTAATTTCGTTGTATGGAAATAGCATTGGAGTTTCGCAGGTAATTACCAAGGTAGAATATTTTGAAAACAGTCAGATGCTTGGTAAACTTCCGCTTGGAAGTATCATTGACCCGAAGGAGCTTTCCAGTAATACGATTGTTCGATATGTCAGAGCACTAAAAAATCAGACAAGTGCAGCTGTTTCCGTTCATTCTATTGCAGATGGTCAGGTCGAAGCACAGGAGTTTCGACTGGATGAAACAGCAAAAAATTGCGGTAAGCCATTAAAACAGATTAAACTTAAGAAAAATGTTCTTATTGTATGTATTCGTCATGAGTCGGAGCTTCAAATACCGGATGGAGATTCTGTATTTTATGAAGGGGATACTGTCATTGTTGTAACGGGAAAAAAGCATATTGTAAATCGGTTTAATGATATTTTTGAGGAGTAGATTATACATCATGAATTATAAAATGATTGGAAAATATATCAGCCGAATATTATTTATCGAAGCTGTGCTTATGGTACCTGCTTTGCTGATATCCCTTGTTAACAAAAATTCAAAAGCAGTCGTTGCATTTATTGCTACAATCGGAATTATTCTTGCATTGGTTTTGGTGTTACACTTGAGCACCAAAGATGCAAAGCGAATGATGTATGCAAGAGAAGGTTTTGTGTGTGTCGGTTTTTCCTGGATTTTTATGAGCTTGCTTGGATGTATGCCGTTTGTTATTTCAGGAGAGATACCGAAATTTATTGATGCCTTTTTTGAAACGGTTTCAGGATTTACAACAACCGGCGCATCGATACTTAGTAATGTTGAAGGCTTATCCAAAGGAATGTTGTATTGGCGAAGCTTTACACATTGGATTGGTGGTATGGGCGTACTTGTATTTTTACTTGCGCTCGCCTCATCCAAGGAAGGCGATGGATTTACAATGCATCTTCTTCGTGCAGAAAGCCCGGGACCGGATGTCGGCAAGCTGGTTCCGCATATTAAAGAGACGGCGAAGATTCTATATTTGATTTACATCCTTCTTACGATTTTGGATTATATTTTCTTACTTATCGGAAATATGCCGGCATTTGATGCAATTTGTACAGCGTTTGGTACGGCAGGTACAGGTGGGTTTGGAATTAAAAATGACAGTATTGCGGGATACAGTCCTTACATCCAAAATGTATGTACCATTTTTATGCTATTGTTTGGTGTGAACTTCAGCTGTTATTATTTACTGTTGTTAAAACAGTTTAAAAGTGTGTTTAAAGATGAAGAACTTCGCATGTATGTAATTATGGTCGGAGCGAGTATATGTGCCATTGCGTGGAATATCAAGGATATGTATACTACGATTTCGGAGTCCTTCCGACATGCATCCTTTCAGGTTGCCAGTGTTGTTACAACAACGGGATTTGCCACGACGGATTTCGATTTATGGCCGAGCTTTTCGAAAGCAATTTTGCTGTGTCTGATGTTGGTTGGTGCCTGTGCGGGCAGTACGGGTGGCGGACTGAAATGCGGTCGTGCACTTCTTCTTATAAAGAGTCTTCGAAAGAATATTCATCAGGCAATACGCCCCAATAAGGTACAGGTTATCACAAACAACGGACGGGTTGTCAATCAGAAGGTCTTGCAAAATACACAGGCTTATCTTGCGGCATACGTTATGATTATCGTTGGAAGCTTTGTTGTTATCTCATTAGACGGACAATCGATGATGACAAATTTGTCGGCGGTAATTGCATGCTTTAACAATATCGGTCCGGGATTTGAGGCGGTTGGTGCAACATGCAATTATGCTGCATATAGTATTTTTTCAAAGCTCATTTTGATTATAGATATGCTTGCCGGCCGTTTGGAAATCTTTCCGATTCTTGTATTATTTACAAGAAGTACATGGAAACACAGATAAATTTTTTAGAAAACTATATCAGAACAACAAAAAGGAGAATGCTTCAAAAAAAGTGAAATATTCTCCTTTTATCTATGTTTTATCGTATAAACTTCTAAATATTCTCACCGTTTGAGGCGATGACCTGTTTGTACCAGTCAAAGGATTTCTTTTTGCTTCTGGCAAGGGTTCCGTTGCCTTCATTATCCTTATCAACGTAAATAAAGCCGTAACGTTTTTTCATCTCTCCGGTTGAGGCAGAGACAAGATCAATCGGTGACCACATTGTATAACCAATCAAATCAACCCCTTCGTAATCTACAGCATCCTTCATAGCTTTAATGTGTGCACCAAGGTAATCTATACGATATTGATCATCTACGGAACCATCTTCTTCCTTCACATCAATTGCACCAAAGCCGTTTTCTACGATAAACATCGGAAGTCTGAAATGATCATATACCCAGTTTAATGCATAACGTATACCGAGTGGGTCGATGGTCCAGCTCCAATCACTCTTTGGAAGATACTCATTATTGCTAATATCTGTTTCTTCATTACATTCAAATGCAGGACCACGTCCGAAGTCTTGAACAACATTTGATGCATAATATGAAAAACCAATGTAATCAACCGTGCCGGCTTTTAATGCAGCAAGGTCATTCTCTGTGATATCAAGCGTAATACCTCTTCGTTCCAAGTGTTTTTTGATGTGTGCAGGATATTTACCGAAGGCATGAACTTCACCAAACCAGAAACGTTTGTGCATGGCATTGACATGAACCATCATGTCTTCCGGTTTGCAGGTATGTGGATAAACCGGAGACATACTGAGCATGCAGCCGACCTGAAGGTTTGGATTTATCTCATGCGCGGCGGCAACAGCGAGGGCACTTGCGACAAGCTCATAATGCGCGGCCTGGTACATAAGTGCTTCCTTATCATCGTCTTCGGCAATCAAAAGTCCGCTGTCTTGGAACAAATGATGTGTGGAATTATAATTTGCTTGATTGTTGATTTCATTAAATGTCATCCAATACTTTACCTTGTGTTGAAAACGTGTGAAGCATACTTTGGCAAAGCGAACAAAAAAGTCAATACATTTTCTGCTTCGGAAACCACCGTATTTTTTTACAAGACCATATGGCATTTCAAAATGAGCGAGTGTGACCACAGGCTGTATGTCATATTTTAGGCATTCGTCAAATAAATCGTCATAGAATTTAAGACCGGCTTCATTCGGCTGTTCTTCGTCGCCTTCCGGGAAAATACGCGTCCATGCAATGGAGGTGCGAAATGCCTTAAAGCCCATCTCGGCAAGAAGCTTAATATCGTCTTTGTAATGATGATAAAAATCAATCGCTTCATGGTTGGGATAATTTTCACCCGGAATCACACCATCTGTAATGCGACGTGGTACACCATGGGCACCGGCAGTCATTACATCAGCAACACTTGGACCTTTTCCGCCTTCCTGCCATCCGCCTTCCAGTTGATGAGCGGCAACAGCGCCACCCCATAAAAAGTCATCTCTAAAACCCATCGATTGAACTCCTTTCTAAATTGAAAACTTATATAAACAGAATAAACCAAAGCAGGTATCTTACGCAAGAGGAAAACACTTTATATTGCTATTCTTTAGCTTTTTATATATAATAAGTTCGAAAAAAAATACCGGGGGAAATTGAATGAAAAATGATGAAATTCCACTGATTTCAAATACATATATATCGCCTTCAGAAGAAGAAAATCCGGTGTCGGACGATAACCCTGAAGAAAAAAAACAAACGACACATGAATCAGCTAATAAAGTAATTTTCAACATAATCTGTACAGCAGAGGCATATTTTATTATATTGTTTTTGTGGCTGGAAATTGTTTTTCATTTTGCTAGGTTCGGAGCAACCATTGAGAATTTACTCATTAAAATATGCTATGCATTTTTTTTCGGTTCGGTGTTTGGAACAATTTTTGGTCTGATACCAAAATGTGCAGGAAAAATAGTTACCGGAATCGTGGCGTTTATTACGACATTGTATTATATTGTTCAAATTGTGTACAGCGGTGTGTTTGCAACGTATCTATCTGTTACCGGTTCCATTGGTATGACCGGGCAGGCATTTGATTTTTTGGAAGTTATAAAAAGGGAACTGGTGAAAGAGTGGTGGATAATCGTTTTGTTGCTGCTTCCTTTTGTGGGATATTGTGCATATCTGTGTCGTAAAATTCAAAGACCTATAGTGTCCCTGAAGCGTTACGGATGTCAAATACTGGCGATTGTTTTGTGCTATCTTGTCTCTTATGGATGTATGCGACTGAATCGAAAAGGAGACTATACAGCCTATGAGATTTACAAATCATATACATCGGTGGATCTGGCTGTAAAAAAGCTTGGTGTATGCGAATCATTTTATGTTGATGTCCGCACGTATGCGGAGGACAAGTTTCATATTGGGAAACACGACGTTGTCTTTGTTGAGGAGGAGATGCAAAACAACACAACCGGACAGTCGGCAATTGAAACTGATAAATTGACGACTGCAACAGAGGAAGTAACGACTGC
>JAUNJN010000067.1 GCA_030533235.1 Eubacteriales bacterium
AATGGGCCAGAAGCGCATCGGCCTCGTCATCGTCCATCACAATGATATAATGGCTTCCGTCAATCTTCACGCCATGCTCAAGTTGCACCATTTCCGCAATATGCTCCAGAAGCGCATCGGAGAGGTATTCCTCGTCCTTGGAAACAAAATCTGTGCGGTAATATTTAAGGTTAGCAGGGATACCATGCATTTTTTCAAACACAGTGATTCCGTATACATACAAATAAGAATCGCTGATTTCAGTAGCGAATTTACTATATGCATCCTTGTATTCTGTTTTGACCGCCTTGATTTCGTCAGGGATATCAGACTTTCCGAGATCACTTACCTTGATTTTTCGCTCAAGTAGCATTGTGCGGACACTTTTATCAAAATCGTATGATGTAATGACATCTCGGCAACGCTTATAGGTAATTTTTTCGCAAATGTTATTTTGATTATTGGTACAGAGAATAAATTGCCTGTGCCCACCATCTTCAATATTCAATTCCAAAACAGCTTGTGCTGTTGTTCCGCTTCCTGCAAAGAAATCCAAAATAATGCCGTTCTTGTTATAATGGTTTTTTATAAGCCGTTTTATCAACTCTACAGGCTTGGAGTATTCAAATTCATCACCGAGACCAAACTCTGCTAAATCCTTTTTGGCGTTATCATTAGAATACATATTATCGACAAGCCCTATTGAACTTAACGGCTTCGTGCGCTTTGTATACTCAATATAATAGCCGCCATTTCCATCCTTCTGTATCTTTGCGTTCAGATAGGTTTTTGTGTATATACGAGCCGATCCATCCGGTTTCCGCTTAATAACAACAAATCCGTTATTGTAGCCAAATTCAAAAAGTTTGGGATTCCAGCGCCATGCCCAGTCAGCTCGTCTGTGATTACCTCGCTGACGCTCTTCCCAGAGTGCTTTATCTCCTCCGGGATAAAACGTTTCTTCTTCAACTGTAAGCGGGTAATCCAAACTGGTGCTATAGGATAAACTGTCATAATCGAGAGTTTGGTTCAGTTTATATTTGCCTCTTTCAGCTACCCATTCATCCTCATAGGCAAACGCAGGGTCGATATGCTCCTCCATCACAAAGATATCTTTGTTTTGCTTGGTATATACAAGCACATAATCGTGATTTTTTGAAAACGAACCCGTTGTTTTACCACTCTTCTTCGTAATACGAGGCATCGCGATAATAAAATTATCTTCCGAAAAGATATCATCTATTAGATTCTTTAATGCAGCCTGTTCATTATCGTCGATGGATACAAACATTAAGCCGTCCTCAGAAAGCAACTGATAAGCTATGCGTAATCTTTTCTCCATAAAGGAAAGCCACTTGGAATGTTTGAAAGAGTCTTCTGTTCCCACATAATCATCGTCATACACAAAATCATCCTTACCGCGGTTGTACGGCGGATCGATATAGATAACATCGATACGGCCTTTGTGGGTCTTTTCAAGCAGACGGAGGGAGTGCAGATTATCACCTTCGAGGATAAAATTATAGACCCCACCTGCGGCGGCGGTAA
>JAUNJN010000003.1 GCA_030533235.1 Eubacteriales bacterium
TGAAATATCAAGTTTTCTTGTCCCTGCAGCTGTTAAATTGATAAGTGAGTGGGATGTAATATTACCATTTGGAATCACAATCATCCGATTATCATATGTCCGAAGCTTGGTATAAAAGATATCAATGGATTCGACAGTACCTTCACACCCCTTATCATTTTCAATAATATAATCTCCTACCCGAAACGGTTTCATGATAAGAATCAATACACCACCTGCGAAATTTGCAAGACTCCCCTGCAGTGCAAGACCAATCGCAAGTCCTGCCGTACCTAAAACAGCTACCAGTGATGTCACCTGAAAGCCTAATATCGATGCAGCCATAATGATCAAAACAGCAAATAATATACCATTGATTAAAGATAGCAAGAAGCCCGCTACCGAAGGCTCTATCCCTGACTTTTCAAAGGAACGACGAATAAGCTTTACAATAAACTTACATATCTTACGTCCGATAAACAGAAACAAAAACGTAATCAGTAAGTCAAAGGCCTTTTCAACCAGCCAATCACCGAGCTCTCCCATGTATTCTTCTATCTTAGACTTATCAACACTGTTTATTCCATCAATCATATCCATATTCATTGCAAACATCGCATACCTCCCAATCTAATGTCACATAAATAATAGATAACTAAAACAGATTGCCCTCCTTGCTGATATCACAAAAAGAGCAACCTGATTTATTTACCGATTTTCTTTTTAAATACAGAAATTGAAAGTGGCGGAATCTGTACGGAAATATAATGGTCAAAGCCGTCACATTCCTCTTTCTTCGCCTGTTTTACGGTCTTATTATTTGTACCTTCTCCTCCGAATTTTGCACTGTCACTGGAGAATACTTCTTCCCATCGCCCTCCGGATGGTGTCGCAAGCTTGTAGGCCTTATGTGCAATCGGTGTAAAATTACAAAGAACAACCAATGTATCTTCCGCTTTTTTTCCACGTCGAATATACGATAACAAACTTGTATTTGCGCTATTTGCATTAATCCACTGGAAACCTTCCGGATCCTGATCAAGTTCGAAAAGCGCAGGTTCGTTTGCATAAAATGAGTTCAATTCCTTCACATACTTCTGCATATATACATGTGCATCGAACTCAAACAAGGACCAATCAACCTCTGATGCCTCATTAAACTCTGTAAATTGAGCAATTTCCTGACCCATAAACAAAAGCTTTTTCCCGGGATGCGTCATCATATATCCATACGCTACACGAAGATTTGAAAATTTATCCTCATATCCGCCCGGCATCTTAGTAATCATAGAGCCCTTCTCATGAACAACCTCATCATGGGAAAGCACAAGCACAAAATTCTCGCTATACGCATATACCATGCTGAATGTTAGTTCATTATGGTGATATTTTCTGTATAATGGATCCAATTTCATATATCCGAGGAAATCATTCATCCAACCCATGTTCCACTTGAAATCAAATCCCAAGCCACCATCCGATACCTTATGTGTCATCATCGGCCATGCGGTTGATTCCTCTGCAATCATAAGTACTCCCGGAAATTTTTCATGCATCTTTTGATTTAATTCTTTTATAAAATCAATTGCCTCAAGGTTTTCATTCCCGCCATAAATATTCGGCAACCACTCACCGCCGGTACGTCCGTAATCCAAATATAACATTGATGCAACTGCATCCATACGAATGCCGTCCACATGATATTTATCCGCCCAATATAATGCATTTGCGACAAGGAAATTGCGCACTTCATTTCGACCGTAATTAAAAATATAGGTTCCCCAGTGCGGATGTTCCCCACGTCTTTTATCTTCATGTTCATAAAGACATGTTCCGTCAAATCTCCCGAGTCCATGCTCATCCTTTGGAAAATGTGCCGGAACCCAGTCGATAATAACACCGATTCCCTCATTATGAAGATACTCTACAAAAAACATAAAATCAACAGGAGAACCATATCTGGATGTAGGTGCATAGTATCCTGTCACCTGATATCCCCATGACGGATCGTAGGGATGCTCCATGATCGGCATCAACTCCACATAATTGTAATGCATTTCCTTCAGATACACCGCAAGCTGTGTTGCGATATCTCTGTAATTAAAAAATTCTCTGCCATCCGTAGGACGTTTCCACGATCCCATATGCATTTCATAAATTGCCATCGGTGTTTGCACAGCATTCTTACTGCTTCTTTGCTCCATCCAATCCTTATCTTTCCAAGTATACGACAAATCGCAGATAAGTGATGCATTTGCAGGACGTACTTCACCGCTAAATGCATATGGATCACTTTTCATAAATACTTCACCGGATTTCGCACAAATCTCGTATTTATATATTTCACCAACAATATCACCCGGTATAAACAATTCAAATATCCCCGAGTAATCAATCTTACGCATTGGATTTCTGCGCCCGTCCCACTTATTAAAATTGCCAACCACTGAAACACGCTCAGCATTCGGTGCCCATACAGCAAATGACACACCCTTTATCCCATCCAAGGTCATAGGATGCGCTCCGAGCCTTTCATAAATCTCATAATGACATCCTTCATTAAACAGACTTACGTCAATCGGATCAATTACCGGTTCAAAATTATAAGGATCAATATAGGACTGCTCCGTACCATCATCAAATTTAACATTCAACTTGTATGAAAAACGATTCTTATCTTTGATAACTACTGAAAAAAAGCCTTCTACACGTTCACTTACCAATGTATATTTCTTTTTGGTTGTCTCGTCAATTGCAGTTACAACCTTTGCATTTGGCAAGTAAGCATTTATATATACATCATCGATACATTCGTGCATACCTAATATATGATGGGGATTGTTATGTCTGCCCCTTACAAGTGCATCTACTTCCATCCAGTTAATTGCAAAAACTTCTTTTCTTTGGGCCATGCCATAGCCCCCCTTCCCTAAAGTTTGTGGATAAAAATACCACTTCTTAGCTTTGGTTCAAACCATGTCGACTTCGGCGGCATAAGTAATCCCGCATCCGCAACATCAAACAGTTCATCAATTGAGGTCGGATACATGGAAAACGCAATGCACATATCGGTATTCGCACGTTTTTCCAACTCTTCCAATCCCCGAATTCCACCAACAAAATCGATTCGATCATCGGTTCTCGGATCCTTAATTCCAAGAATCGGGTCAAGCAAGTAATCTTGCAACACCGATACATCCAAACCCTTTACCGGATCGTCCGACAGTATGTGGTCTTTTGCCGTAAGCTTATACCACTCCCCGTCTATGTACATACCAAACATACCCTTTTTCTCGGGTTTATAAGCAACATTCTCTTTCACAAAATCAAAATTCTTTGATATTTTTTCAAAAAAAGTTTCTTTTGAATAACCGTTTAAATCCCGAACCACACGGTTATATGGTAAAATTTTCAACTGATTATGTGGGAACAATACCGACAGAAAGAAATTGTATTCCTCTGTACCGCTTGAATTTACATCAGCTTCTCTCCGTTTAATTCCAACCTTGACTGCTGACGCTGCACGATGGTGACCATCTGCAATATAGATTTGATCAAGCTTTGCAAAGCTGTCTGATATAATTTGTATATCCTGAACACAAGAAATACACCATACAGTATGACGAATTCCATCCTCAGATGTAAAGTCATATGTTGGTGTATCCTTCTTTATACGTGAAACAACCTCATCAATCGCAGCCTGTGCGCGATACGCCAAAAAGATTGGGCCGGTCTGCGCATTACAAGTATCAACATGCGTAATTCTGTCCAATTCTTTTTCTGCTCTTGTATTTTCATGTTTCTTGATGACATTGTTTTCATAATCAGCAATGGATGCACACGCAACTATACCGGTCTGCGCACGACCATCCATTACAAGCTCATAAATGTAGTACATATCCTGCGAATCTTTCACATATTCGCCTCTTTCGATCATGCCATCAAGTAATTCCTTTGCTTTTGCATACACACAAGGGTCGTAAGTACTTACGCTTTCATCAAACGCAGTCTCCGCACGGTCAATTCGAAGAAATGAAAGTGGACGATCTGCAACAACTGCTTTTGCTTCCGCACGATTATATACATCGTAAGGGAGTGCTGCCACATCCCCTACGATATCAACTCTCGGTCTATATGCTGAAAAAGATTTAATGATTGCCATCTTATTCTCCTATAATTGTATATCTTATCCTCTAATTGCCTTCACAGCAGCATCCATCGATGCCTTATACTCCTCCTCGGAAGAATTGTGGAATACAAACAATTCCGGGATATTTCTCGGACGATGAAAGTTTTGTTTTGCAACATATTCATCCCAATGTTCAAGCTTCCAAATGTCACGATCGGATCCGCGCTTGATCATTCTTTGATGACATACCTCAATATCTGTATGAACCCAAACAACAAAGAGTTCTGCACCCTTTTCAGCAAGTCTTGCACGTAACTTATCTAAATATTCATTATCACGTATTTCAGTTGTAAACGGCGCATTTACCAAAACCGTATCATTATAATCCAATGCTTCAAATGCCAAATCGAGAATCGCATAATACTCGTAATCTCGAATCTCTTTCTGGAAGAAATCGGATGATCGGTTATATTCCTCCCCCGCTACCACAAAAATCTGCTTGGACAATACTATCAATGTATCTTTGTCCAAATAGACACAATTCGGTAGCGCCTTTGCCAGTTTTCTAGAAATAAAAGTCTTTCCACAGGCAGGCGGCGAAGTAACTAAAACTAATTTCTTCATGGTTATATGGCCTCCTAGCTCCATAATATTCAACATTAATAGCTATCTTATCACAAAAAAATTGCTATAACAAGTTATTTCATTACGTATTTATATATTATTCCCAGAATAATTTATTTTTTTGTGATATAGCCCTGTGCTTTTAATAATTCCGCACAAAGTACTGCACCTCCTGCAGCTCCCCTGACAGTATTATGAGACAAACCGACAAATTTCCAATCATACACAGAATCCTCGCGGATACGTCCGACACTGATTCCCATACCATGCTCAAAATCCACATCAAGCGAAACCTGTGGTCGATTATCTTCTTCCATATACTGTATAAACTGCTTTGGTGCACTTGGAAGGCCAAGCTCCTGTGGAACACCCTTATACTCCACAAGCTTTTGAATTAACTGTTCCTTTGTAGGTTGTTTTTTAAACTTAACAAATACAGCTGCTGTATGACCGTTTAGTACCGGTACACGAATACACTGGCATGTAATTGTCGGAGTTTCTGCCGGAACGATAACGCCGTCCTTGATCTCTCCCCAAATTCTAAGAGGTTCTTTTTCAGACTTTTCTTCTTCTCCACCGATAAACGGAATAATATTACCAACCATTTCCGGCCAATCCTTAAACGTCTTACCTGCTCCGGAAATCGCCTGATATGTCGTTGCCACAACTTCATATGGCTCAAACTCTTTCCATGCCGTAAGAACCGGTGCATAAGACTGAATCGAGCAGTTTGGCTTTACAGCAACAAACCCTCTTGTTGTACCCAGTCTCTTTCTCTGATAGTCAATTACCTTCATATGCTCCGGATTGATTTCCGGTACTACCATCGGTACATCCGGTGTCCATCTGTGTGCACTATTATTCGATACAACCGGAGTCTCAGTCTTTGCATATGCCACTTCAATTGCCTTGATTTCATCCTTCGACATATCGACAGCACTGAAGACAAAGTCTACGGTAGAAGCAACCTTTTCAACCTCATTTACATTATATACCACAAGCTTTTTAACAGCCTCCGGCATAGGGGTATCCATTTTCCAACGATCGCCTACAGCCTCTTCATAGGTCTTACCGGCACTTCTTGGACTTGCAGCAATTGTTGTCACCTCAAACCAAGGGTGATTTTCAAGCAGCGAAATAAAACGCTGTCCTACCATACCTGTTCCACCTAATATACCGACCTTTAACTTCTCACTCATCTTCTTTTCCTCCATCCTATATGTCGAGCAATGATTAATATAATTACTTTACGATACGAACCTTTACAACACCATCGATTGCTTTAATCGCCTCAACAATCTCATCATCTGCAGGAGCTGAAACATCTAAAATGGTGTATGCCCAATCGCCTTTTGACTTACTTACCATATCTGATACATTGATTCCCTTCTCAGCGAAAGCGCCGGTGAATCGTGTTATCATATTTGGAATATTCTTATGACAAACTGTTACACGAGCTACAGACTGACATACGCCTGCATCACAAGCAGGATAATTTACAGAATTCTTAATGTTTCCGTTTTCAATATAATCCATAATCTGCTTTACTGCCATGATTGCGCAATTATCCTCTGATTCCTCTGTGGATGCACCAAGATGTGGTAATGTAATAACATTTTGAATACCCGCTATCTTTGCATTTGGAAAATCTGTCACATACTTTGACACCTTTCCGGATGCAAGAGCTTCAATCATATCGTCATCGTTTACAAGAATATCTCTTGCAAAATTTAAAATCTTTACGCCATCCTTCATAAGTGCAAAAGCATCTTTATTAATCATACCCTTTGTAGAATCAAGTGCAGGAACGTGAACTGTAATGTAATCACAATCTCTGTAAATATCTTCCACATTTGTAATATGCTTTACGTGGCTTGAAAGTCTCCATGCAGCATCAACCGATACATAAGGGTCATAACCATAAACTTCCATACCAAGACGATATGCAATATTGGCTACCTTTGCACCGATTGCACCAAGACCGATTACCTGCATACTTTGACTTCTGCTTTTCTACGGCCTTGCCGATATTTTCATCATCTGCATTTTCCTTTACCCAGTTGTAACCACCCATCAAATCTCTGGATGCAAGCAACATACCGGCAACCACAAGCTCTTTCACACCATTTGCATTCGCTCCGGGTGTGTTAAATACTACAATACCCTTCTCTGCACACTTGTCAAGCGGAATATTGTTAACGCCTGCACCGGCTCTTGCAACTGCAAGAAGCTTGTCGGAAAGCTCCAACTCATGCATACTTGCACTACGTACAAGGACAGCATCTGCTGCTGCAAAATCATCAATATTTTCATAATTGTCTGTTAATAAATTCATACCGCATGCTGCGATAGGGTTTAAGCAATTAATCTTTGTCATTTTCTTTTCTCCTATATCTTCCTTCAATTATGAGTTTGCTTCCTCAAAATCCTTCATAAACTGAACAAGCTTCTCTACACCTTCAATCGGCATTGCATTATAAATCGATGCGCGCATACCACCAACTGATCTGTGTCCCTTGAGATTAACGAAACCGGCTGCAGTTGCTTCCTTAACAAACTTTGCATCAAGTTCATCATTACCTGTTACGAACGGTACATTCATCAAAGAACGATCCTTCTTTTCTACAGTTCCGCGGAACATCTTTGAAGAATCAAGGAAATCGTAAAGAATTGCAGCCTTCTTCTCATTGTTTGCCTTCATCGCTGTAAGACCGCCCATTTCCTTTACCCATTTAAATACAAGTCCGCAAATATAAATACCATAGCATGGCGGTGTATTATAAAGTGAGTCATTATCTGCCTGTGTTTTGTACTTTAACATAGTTGGTGTAAATGGCATTACATCGTCACGAATCAAATCCTCACGAATAATTACAACAACAACACCTGCAGGACCAACATTCTTCTGAACGCCAAAGTAAATCAAACCATAATCAGACACATTTACCGGCTGTGAAAGAATATCGGAAGACATATCTGCTACAAGAATCTTGCCCTTTGTATTAGGAAGTTCCTTGAATGCAGTTCCGTAAATTGTATTGTTATGGCAAATGTATACATAATCAGCATCCTCTGAAATCGGAAGATCCGAACAGTCAGGAATGTATGAAAATGTCTTATCTGCCGAAGAAGCAATTGCATTTGCTTTTCCGTACTTTTTAGCTTCCTCATACGCCTTTTTTGCCCACTGTCCGGTTATGATATAGTCTGCAACGCCATTTACCATAAGATTCATAGGTACGGCTGCAAACTGCTGAGAAGCACCCCCCTGTAAGAACAACACCTTGTAATTATCAGGAATTTCCATCAAATCTCTCAAATCCTGCTCAGCTTCTTTGATAATGTTGTCATAAACCTTGGAACGGTGGCTCATCTCCATTACACTCATTCCGGATCCCTTGTAATCCATCATCTCCTCTGCCGCCTGCTTTAATACAGTCTCCGGTAAAACAGATGGTCCAGCTGAAAAATTAAATACTCTTGCCATGAATATATCCTCCTTTATATATGTGAACAACTCCCCGCGTCACAAAACATATTGTTATTTACTGCTTGTTCTTTAGATCATTTTCATCAAAGCACTCCTGAAGTGTAGCACCACCCGGCACCATAGGGAATACCTTATCATCCTTATCGATCACGCACTCAATTACATAAGGCTCACAGGCCTCAATTGCATTTTTTAATGCATCCTCAAACTCTTTAAGGTTTGTCGCACGAACCGCCTTTGCGCCAAGTGCCTCCGAAACCTTAACAAAATCAACCTTATCTTCTAATATTGTACTGGAATATCTCTGTCCGTAGAACAATGTCTGCCACTGACGTACCATGCCAAGCACATGATTATTAATGATAACCTGAATAATCGGAATATTGTAACGGGTTGCCGTTGCAATTTCATTCATATTCATACGGAAACATCCATCTCCCGCAATATTAATCGTAATGTTTTCAGGCTTTCCCATCTTAGCACCGATACATGCACCGACACCATATCCCATAGTTCCGAGTCCTCCGGAAGAAATAAACTGTCTGGAGCGTGAATACTTGTAATGCTGTGCAGCCCACATCTGATGCTGTCCGACATCTGTTGTAATGGTTGCCTTACCGTCTGTTATTTCATAAATCTTATTGATAATAGCAGGACCTGACATCTCATTGTAATTTGCTGTCGATGGATATTTGTCCTTTAATTCTTGAATTTCCGCATTCCACTCCGGCTTCTTAGAGGTCTTGATTCTCGAAGAAATCATCTTAAGAATTTCCTTGGCATCTCCTACAACACTGCAATCAACAATTACATTCTTATTAATCTCCGCAGCATCAATGTCAATATGAATTATTTTTTGCTTTTCCGCAAACTTTGCTGCATTTCCGGTTACACGATCAGAAAATCTTGCACCGATTACAATCAACAAATCAGATTGATTAATACCAAAATTTGCCGCCTTTGTACCATGCATACCAATCATACCTGCATAATGAGGATCATTGCCGTCAAACGCACCCTTGCCCATCAATGTATCACAGACAGGCGCATCAATCTTTGAAATAAATTTTTTAAGCTCTGCGGATGCATCAGAAATCGTTATACCGCCACCAACCATAACAAACGGCTTCTTTGCACGATCAATCATAGCAATTGCCTTATCCAAATCCTCTGCCTTGATGGTATCCGATACTCTCTCAATCGGTTCCGGTGCCTTCGGAATGTAATCAGCAACATTTGCTGTAACATCCTTTGTGATGTCAACAAGTACCGGACCCGGTCTTCCGGATTTTGCAATCTTAAATGCACGACGAATCGTATCTGCAAGCTCATGTACATTCTTAACAATAAAACTATGCTTTGTAATCGGCATTACCACTCCCGCGATATCAACTTCCTGGAACGTATCCTTACCAAGAAGCGACACACCTACGTTTGCTGTAATTGCAACAAGCGGAACCGAATCCATATATGCGGTTGCAATTCCGGTTACCAAATTGGTAGCACCCGGTCCGGATGTTGCGAAACAGACACCGACTTTTCCTGTTGCTCTCGCATATCCATCCGCTGCATGACTTGCCCCCTGCTCATGGGATGTGAGAATATGATGTATCTCATCCTGATGCTTATAAAGTGCATCATAGACATTTAATATTGTACCACCCGGATAACCGAATACAGTATCAACGCCTTGCTCTTTTAAGCACTCGATGATAATTTCTGAACCTGTTAACTGTTTCATACACTCTACTCCTTTATCTATAATCTATACCTATCCGCAGCATTCCTTGTATTGGTACCACGAAATAATACGCGTCCGAATAAATAATTCAACGCATAGAATATCATATTACGCTCTATAATTCAACACTTTATGACAATGTCTATGCTACATTTCAAGAATTGCACCACGATTACCCGATGTAACCATCTTTGCATATCTTGCAAGGTATCCGGTTGTAACCTTCGGCTCTCTCGGCGTCCACTTTGCCTTACGTGCAGCAAGTTCCTCCTCCGATACCTTAACATTAATTGTACAAGCATCAATATCAATACTGATAATGTCGCCCTCTTCGATAAGAGCAATCGGTCCGCCGACTGCTGCTTCCGGTGAAACATGTCCAATGGAAGCACCGCGGCTTGCGCCTGAAAAACGACCGTCAGTAATAAGTGCAACTGTTGATCCAAGCCCCATACCTGCAATTGCTGATGTTGGGTTCAACATCTCCCTCATGCCCGGACCACCTTTTGGACCTTCGTATCGGATAACAACTACGTCACCGGCAACAATCTTTCCTCCCTTTATCGCCGCAATAGCATCCTCTTCACATTCAAACACTCTTGCAGGACCTTCATGTTGAAGCATCTCAGGAACGACTGCTGAACGCTTGACTACAGAACCATCCGGAGCAATGTTACCCTTGAGAACCGCAAGACCGCCTGTCTTTGAATATGGATTATCAAGCGTTCTGATAACATCTGAATCCAGGTTCTTGTGACCCTTTACAGCCTCACCGATTGTTTTACCTGTTACAGTCATGCAGTTTTCATTAATCAGACCTGCCTCACAAAGCTGATTAATTACTGCATATACACCTCCTGCCTCATTAAGGTCTTCCATATAAGTCGGACCTGCCGGTGCAAGGTGACAAAGGTTTGGAGTCTTTGCACTAATCTCATTTGCCATAGCGATATCAAAATCAAACCCAATTTCATGTGCTATAGCCGGAATATGAAGCATAGAATTTGTAGAACAACCAAGTGCCATATCAACTGTAAGTGCATTTATGATTGCATCCTTTGTGATGATATCTCTTGGACGAATATCCTTCTCAACCATCTCCATAACTGCATAGCCTGCTCTCTTAGCAAGCTTAAGTCTTTCAGAATAAACCGCAGGGATTGTTCCGTTTCCGGGAAGTCCCATACCAAGTGCTTCTGTAAGACAGTTCATGGAGTTTGCTGTGTACATACCTGAACAAGAACCGCATGTAGGGCAGGTCTTACACTCCATCTCATAAACATCTTCTTCGCTCATGGTTCCTGCCGCATAGGAACCAACAGCCTCAAACATAGATGAAAGCGATGTCTTATGCCCCTTCACATGACCTGCCAGCATAGGGCCTCCGGATACAAATACGGTAGGAACATTGACTCTGGCTGCCGCCATAAGCAGTCCCGGAACGTTCTTATCACAATTCGGAATCATAACAAGCGCGTCAAACTGATGTGCAAGTGCCATACACTCCGTTGAATCCGCAATGAGGTCTCTTGTCACAAGAGAATACTTCATTCCGATATGTCCCATAGCGATACCGTCGCATACTGCAATAGCCGGGAACATAACAGGAGTTCCGCCGGCCTCTGCAACTCCAAGCTTCACAGCCTGTGCGATCTTATCAAGATTCATATGTCCCGGTACAATTTCGTTATATGAGCATACAATACCAACAAGCGGCTTTTTTAATTCTTCTTCTGTCATACCAAGTGCATTAAACAAGCTTCTGTGTGGTGCCTGCTGCATGCCGGACTTTACATTATCACTTTTCATATTTTTAATCTCCTTTATATAATCATGTTTATTTTGTAATACATTCTAATGAGGTTGCATTAAAGTATCCCCGAACCGCATCACCCAATTCCTCCGGTGATACATTAATTAATTTGTCGGATATCAGGTACGTAGCATTTGCTTTTACCGCGCCCCCCTTCCCCGGTGTAAATCCAACCAGAACCGGATAGGAATCCTCATAGCAGTAAATATAAACCTCTGACGTTACAAGTTCAGCATTGACAAAATAGTCTTCCTGTGCGAGTAATCCCGCTAATGCAAGCTGTGTAGCTCCCGCCGTATAGCTGATTACCATGTTTGCCATTGAGGAAGCCATCTTTTGCCTAAAATACAGCTTTGATGACTCTTCCATTTTTTGCCCTGCTATTGCAATAAATGTATCGGTCGCATCTTCTAAGTGACTGACTCGATAAACATCGGTCAATTTATCATATGGGCACAGAAGTAAACGCTCATACTCATCTTGCAAAGTAGAAGGAAGACCGACATTAGCAACATAACCTCTGTCTTTTGTAAGCATTTGCATTTGTTCAATCAGCAAAAGTCCTTCGTCGTATAAACCATTCTGTACATTCTCCTCTAAGCTATCCTTCGGTTTTTTTCGTTTTCCACATCCGACCATTCCCAAGGATACACTGAGTATCATAACGCTTAAGCATAATATTTGAAAAAAATGTCTTTGGGTATGCTTCCTATATTCTTTCAACAATTAAATCTCCCATCTTATTGCATCCGACAAGCTCCATACCCTCCGACATAATGTCACACGTACGGAAATTATCGATTAATACCTGCTGCACTGCATGCTCGATTGCATCTGCTTCTTTGTCAAGATCAAATGTATAACGAAGCATCATCGCAGCGGATAAAATGGTCGCGATCGGATTTGCCTTATCCATTCCCGCAATATCCGGTGCAGATCCGCCACTTGGCTCATACATACCAAACTTTGTTTCATTTAATGATGCAGACGCAAGCATTCCGATAGAACCTGTAATCATAGACGCCTCATCCGAAAGGATATCACCAAACATATTCTCTGTTAAAACAACATCAAACTGTGCAGGATCCTTTACGAGCTGCATAGCACAATTATCTACTAACATATGTTCATATGTAACCTCCGGATAATCCTTTGCAACTTCCTCAACGACCTTTCTCCAGAGTCTCGAAGAATCAAGAACATTTGCCTTATCTACGCTTGTAACTTTCTTACGACGCTTCATCGCAATATCAAAGCCCTTAATTGCAATACGACGAATTTCCTTTTCATTATACGTAAGCGTGTCAACAGCTGTCATGACACCATCCACTTCTTTTGTCTCTCTCGCACCGAAATAAAGACCACCGGTAAGCTCTCGCATGATCATCATATCAAAACCGCGATTGGCTATTTCTTCCTTTAACGGGCAAGCACCCTTTAACTGCTCATAAAGATTTGCCGGTCTTAAGTTTGCAAATAGACCAAGCTCCTTACGAATCTTGAGAAGACCTGCTTCCGGTCTTTTTGATGGCGGAAGCTTGTACCATGGAGATGTGCTCGTATTACCGCCAATAGAGCCAAGCAACACTGCATCTGCAGCCTTTGCCCGTTCAACAGCCTCATCTGTAAGAGGCTCACCGGTTGCATCAATGGAGCATCCGCCCATGAGTAACTGTTCATAGTTAAATGTATGTCCGAATTTTGCTCCTACAGCATCTAAAACCTTCATAGCCTGCGTAACGACTTCCGGTCCGATACCATCACCTTTAATTACTGCTATATTACAAATCATTTTTTATCTCCTTGCAACGATTTATGAATTCTTTTTGTTGATATTGTTTATCAAGCCGCCGTTTGTAATAATTTCCTGCATGAATGGAGGAAATGCCTGACCTTTGAAACTTGTACCTTTTGTCTTGTTATAAATCATACCACTGTCAAAATCGATTTCGACCATATCACCTGCCTCGATTCCTTTCGCAGCCTCCGGACATTCAATAATCGGAAGTCCGATATTAATCGCATTTCTATAAAAAATACGTGCAAAAGTCTCAGCAATTACACAACTGATACCGGAAGCCTTGATTGCTATCGGTGCATGTTCTCTGGAAGAACCGCAGCCAAAGTTCTTATTAGCTACCATGATATCGCCCGGCTTCACACGATTTACAAAATCCTTATCAATATCTTCCATACAGCTTTTTGCAAGCTCTGCAGGATCGGAAGAATTTAAATATCTTGCAGGGATAATTACATCCGTATCAACGTTATCTCCATATTTATGTACTGTACCATATGCCTTCATTGTAGCACCTCCTATAAACCAAGCTCGCAAGGGCAGCTAATTTTACCTGTAATTGCGGAAGCCGCTGCAACTGCAGGACTTGCCAGATAAACCTCTGAATCAACATGACCCATACGACCTACAAAGTTTCTGTTTGTTGTTGAAACCGTACGCTCACCTGCCGCCATAACACCCATATGACCGCCTAAGCAAGGACCACAGGTTGGTGTAGATACAATCGCACCTGCCTCAATAAAAATCTTTGTAAGACCTTCCTCAAGCATCTGCAAATAAATTTGCTGTGTGCCCGGAATTACGATAACACGTACACCCTTTGCCGCATGCTTACCCTTCATGATTTCGGCAGCAATTCGCATGTCTGATATACGTCCGTTTGTACAAGAACCAATAACTACCTGATCAATTTTAATATCGCCAACCTCGTCGATGGTCTTTGTATTTTCAGGAAGGTGAGGGAATGCAACCGTCGGATTTAACTTTGAAAGGTCAATTGTATACTCCTCATCATATTCTGCATCAGGATCAGCCTCAAACTTTGTATAAGTCTTTGTAGAATGTTCCTTCATGTACGCTTCTGTTAACTCATCTACAGGAAAGATACCATTTTTTGCGCCGGCCTCGATAGCCATGTTCGCAATTGTGAAACGGTCATCCATTGTAAGATTCTTAATTCCTTCCCCTACGAACTCCATAGACTTGTAAAGAGCCCCGTCAACACCAATCATTCCGATAATGTGAAGGATCACATCCTTACCGCTAATCCAAGGAGCCTTTTCTCCTACGATATTGAATTTGATTGCAGAAGGCACCTTAAACCATGCCTTACCGGTAACCATACCGGCCGCCATATCTGTACTTCCGACACCTGTAGAAAAAGCACCAAGCGCACCGTATGTACAAGTATGCGAATCTGCACCAATACACGTCTCTCCTGCCACGATAAGTCCTTTTTCAGGAAGGAGCGCATGTTCAATACCCATCTCTCCGACGTCAAAGAAATTTTTGATTTCATTCTCTCCTGAGAACTGTCTCACACACTTGCAGTGCTCTGCACTTTTAATATCCTTGTTTGGCGTAAAATGATCCATAACAAGTGCGATTTTTTCCTTATCAAATACTTCTTTTTTATGAAACTTCTCCATCTCATGAATAGCCACCGGAGCTGTGACATCATTTCCTAAAACAAGATCTAATTCTGCCTCAATCAGTTGTCCTGCGGATACGCTTGCAAGGCCTGCATGTTTTGCCAGAATTTTTTGTGTCATTGTCATTCCCATAATTGTTGCCTCCTTTTTTATAAATATAAATATGTAACAAATTGTACCATAACACGATGTATAATAATAATATATACTTTTTATACTAAGTATAACTTGAAGTTATACCAATTTTGTGATATATTTTTTTTATTTCCATACAGCTATATAAATTAATAGGAAGAGATATTACGGAACGGAGGTTTTGCTATGTATGATAATTTAAATTATTATAAAGTATTTTATACGGTTGCACAGACAGGAAGTATCAGCAAAGCAGCTGAGACACTTTATATTAGTCAACCGGCAATTAGTAAATCCATTTCAAAGCTTGAAGAGGGACTTGAGGTTACGCTCTTTATCAGAAGTTCCAAAGGTGTCCAGTTAACAGAAGAAGGAATTCTACTCTTCTCGCACCTTGAAAAGGCATTTCATAGTATTTCAAAGGCAGAAGATGAAATCAAACGTATCGGCGCTCTTGGTATTGGTCAGCTCCGCATTGGTGCCAGCACTTCGCTATGTAAATATATTTTATTGGATTATTTAAAACAATTTATTGTTGCTTATCCACATATTAAAGTTACAATTGATTGCCATTCAACAATTCATACAATTCAATTGTTAAAGGAAGATAAAATTGATATCGGTCTCATTTGCGAAACGGATATCCCAAACGGCTACGTATATGATAAGATTACGGATATTCATGATATTTTTATATGCAACGATACATATCTTGATAATTTGAACTACCTCGAACAGGAAGAAAAAGAACCGGAAGGTAATCCATGGTTATTTGCGGGAAATCTCACATCAATCATCGAAAAAGAAAAGAAAAAAGCGAAGAAGACGCTCTCCTACAAGGAAATATTAGAGAAATCAAATTTAATGCTTCTTGACCGAAACAATATTACAAGAACACACGTTGAACAATATCTTGCAGCAGAACGTATTTTGCCAAACCAGATTCTTGAAATCAACAATATGGATTTATTAGTTGATTTTGCTTCGATAGGCATGGGAGTTTCATGTGTTGTTCGCGAGTTTGCCAAAGAGCAAATAGATAGCGGACAGGTTGTTGAGCTTACACTTCCAAAACCAATACCAAAAAGAACAGTCGGCTTTCTTTATGCGAACACAAAATCTATGCCGACTGCTCTTCATAATTTTATTGACTTTTGTAAAAAAAATTAATGACTGCTGTTTTCACCTACGATAATCAGCTTACCATCTTCCATAGTTATCTTTACCTTATTACTGTCGATTCCTGCCGCCTTTAACATTTCATTGCTAAGCTGTACCCGGTGAGCCTTATCCATAACAGAGAACACCTCATGTACATCCATATCGTAATCGTCTTCCATGGCATCAAACTTTGATTTGTACTGCTCTTTCATAATCTTTTCCGTACTAATCTTACCATCGGAAATCATGACAACACGGTCTGTCTTATCAGCCAGCTTCATATCATGTGTTACAATAATAACCGTTACATGAAGCTCACGATTCAATTTGCGGAATAAATCCTGAATATATGCAGATGTTTTTGAATCTACGGCACCTGTCGGTTCATCCGCAAGCAGTATCTGAGGATCGTTTGCAAGGGCAACTGCAATCGCAATTCGCTGCTGCTCTCCACCGGACATCTGCCCCGGATAAGAATTCGCCTTATGACTCATTCCAACCATCTCAAGCAATTCCAGTGCCTTCTCATGTCGCTGTTTGTGGCTTCGCTTGGTAAAATTCATAGCAGCTTCAATATTTTCGGTTGCCGTAAGATAGCCAAACAAATTTCTTGAACTTTTCTGCCATACAAACCCGACCGTTTCTTTTCGATAACGAATCATTTCTTTTTCTGAGAATTCGGATAAATTTTTGCCGTCAACAACAATTCTTCCTGCAGACGGCTTTTCAAGTCCGCCAATAATATTCATAAGGGTACTCTTACCACTACCACTCTTACCGATAACCGATAAAAACTCACCACGTTTAATTACCATATCAAGTCCTTGGAGAGCCATAACCTCAATCTCATCTGTTTTGAAGATTTTTACTAAACTGTCACATGTGATAAGCGCATCATCAACATCCTGGCTAATGCTTTCACCTTCATAGAGTTCTTCCTCGTTAGTTGTTTTCAATTCGTTCAACAAGCTCACCATCCTCCATTTCGTATACTACATCACCAAGCTGCATAAGATTCGGATCATGCGTTGTCATAACAATTGTAACACCTTCATGCTCAATCAGACTCTTGAACAAACGCATAACCTTAATACCGGTATCCGTATCAAGCGCACCTGTAGGCTCATCGGCAAATACAATCTTTGGTGTATGAGCGATTGCCCTCGCAATTGCGATACGCTGTTGTTCACCACCGGACATCTGACCGGGCATATGAAGAGCTCTCTCCTCCATACGTACAAGCGACAATACATCAGTAATTCGAGTCCTTTTATCTCCTTTCCAATCCGCAAGACGAAGTGCAAAATCAACATTTTCATACGCATTCATAATTGGAATTAACGCTACGGACTGAAATACAAAACCGATATCTTTTCTTCTTAATGCTTCTTTTTCAGCCTCTGACAAACTGCTATATACAACTCCATCAAAACATACATCGCCTGAAGTTGGAGTATCCAGAGTACTTAATGCGTTTAACAACGTTGTTTTTCCGGAACCGGAGCGTCCTTTAAGGATTGTCAGCTTACTCTTCGGTATTTCAATATCAACACCCTTTAAGGCTAAAAAATCTTCTCCACCAACACGGAAGCATTTTTTTATGGAATTGCCTGTCATAATTGTATCCATCATTAATCCTCCCCTAACTTCAGCGCTTGTGTAATGTTTAACTTCTTAACCTGTCTTCGAAGTGCCAACATACAAACAAAAATCATAACAGCAAGCGAAATAAACAGCTTAATCATATCTCCGACTTCAAAATATGTTTTTATGGAAATATTCGATCGTTCCGGTAAATATACAACACAGAATAATTTAATAAATAGGAAGGTTGAAGTTATTCCAACAATTGCGCCTGCAACAACCGATAACAATGTACTGAAAATATGCTCATAAATAAGCATCCGGTTAATATTTTTCACGGATAATCCCATTGCACGATATACACCGAACAAAAGCTCACGCTTTCGAATTGCCGCAATCCAGTAAATCAGGAAACCTACTCCACACAGTACAAGTGCAATGATAAAGCTTAATGTAAACAAACCATTTGTGATCTGAATATCCGGTGTGCTTGCAAGTTTTTCAATCTGGTCGGAAATACTAACAAACTTTGTAATATCAACGCCCGTTTCAATCAAGTGGTCATATAACTGATCTGCACTGACTCCGTCTGCTAAATCATACCATATCTGATATGGCATAATCTCAACATTTTGTACCATCGGGGCATAATTTGCTACAATTAAATAATTCTCTTTTTCTTCCCCATTTTCATAGTAATATTGGTTGTATCCCGGCCAGTTATCGAAAATACCAACAACAACACAATTCATGGCCTTTGATGTATCAACCGTTGTTTTTTCAAAACCATAAAACGTTATTTGGGAATCAATATCAAGATTTAAGGCTTTTGCCAGATTTCTTGAAATCAATACTCCCCTGCCATTTTGACTAAGTGTATTTAAGTAATTATACCAATGTTCACCGGTATAAAACGAATCCCGAAAACTGGCTGTCTCACCAAACTTATTTGTCTCAACACCCATTACGTCACAGCCTTCCAGTATTGTTGAGCCTTTGGAAACATTTGTTTTGTTTAGCTTGTATACTCTTGCTATATGGTCACAATATCCAGCTTCAACAAGATTCTCATACTTTGAAAAATCTGCTTCTAAATACCTTCTGTGAGGTTTTTGATCCGATGACATCCAGTCACGGAAATTCCATCTTTCATTTGAAAGCACATCTGCACCTGTCGAATATTCAATACGATTTGCATTGTTCTGGTTAATGGTTCTTGCAACATTCGCGTTAAACAGACCGATGGAAACAGTCATAATCATAAATACCGAGATGAAGCATTGCTTGCGAAAGCTTCTTGTTATCTGTAAAAATGATACATAGGTAACCGGCTTCCATTTATTCTTTCCAAGTGAATATACAAGCTGACCGAAATAATGCATCAAACGAAATACTACCAAACCCGTGGCCACAATAAACAAACAGGTATTAAGAAATACCATTGGGTCCATTTTATTTGCTGATATTGCTTTCTCACGAATCTGTTCAATCGATTTTAAGTAATTATAAAGTAAGTAAAGAGATACCCCAAGTAAAATAACATCCAGGAAACATTTTTCCCAAAGCATTTTTTTTCCGACAGAGTAATTTGATTTTTGTTCAACAATTGAAATCTTTGAACGCTGCAATACCGGTATTATAATCAGTATCATACCAATCAAAACTCCAACCAAACCATATAGAAGCATCTGTGGTACAAACTTGTAATACAAACTATCCTGACCATTAAACGTTAAAAAATTTGTTGTCGACGCCGCAACCTTACATATTACATATCCAAGCGGTACGCCCAAAATCATGCCACCTACAGCTAAAATTCCTGACTGTACAGTATACATCTTAATAATCTGGAATCTGGAAAATCCACGACTTTTCAGCATTGCAATCTCACCGCTTTCAGAATCGACAATCTGTCTTGACACCATATAAATGAAAGCAAAAACCATGCCTAAAATCGGAATCTCCAAAACCCAAAGCATAACTGAAATAGATGCTCTCTTTGCAGTAAACCTGTCAAGTAATGCGGTAACAGATACAATAAAATTAGCATCCTGCTTTTTAAACTCATCAATATAGCAAATGAGGTTATCAATTTTTGAACTGTCAATTGTTTCATGGTCAAAAATTGCCGCATGCTCATAATGAACATAATCCATTTCATTCGCATCTTTTATTTCATCAAATGCTTCTTTGGAAATAAAAACTTCTTTTTCGTTGATATACGGTGAATAATACCAAAACGGATCATTGTCATCCTTGACATCAAATACACCTGCAATTACTAATTGCAGTGCCTTTCCTTCTCCATCCACATATTTGTCAAACGTAATTTTCTCACCGACAAGAAGATTTCGTTTATCAAGTACCGATTCTGAAATAATGCACGGAATCACATCACCCTCGTATGTCGAATAATCATCACCCTTAACAATTGTAACATGATCAAGCATATCCGGCATGTAGTTCATTTCAAAGAACACATTTCGTTCCTTGAAGTCACCAAGCCCTGACATTGATGCCAAAGAATAACGTGTCTGTTTTTCCATTACAGGAATATCATCAATGTATTTTTCCCATATATTTTGATATTCCTGCATTTTGTTATGTATACTATCTACATCCTTAAATGCCTCAATGCTATAATCACCACTTCTTTGAAATACAACCGGATACTGATTATTCTCTGCAATATAATCTGTAAACATCTGTTGTAAGCTTCTGTCCAGTGAACCTTTTTTAAACATTGGCTGACAACACAATGCTGCAATAAGCAAGGCCATTCCAAGTACAAGGCAAAAGGAAAGCCATTTTTGGTTTTTAATTTTTTGTACATTTAGTTTAATCATCTTCCTCTTCCACTGATCCTTTCTGTCCCGCTAATACATCGCCGCGTTGCAAGCCCCATGTTACACAAAGAATATCAGAATCCAATGATGGATCAGAAAACAAATTAACATATTGTTTTACGAGCATTCCATCCACAAGTTTCCAAACATAATATGATTTCTTTTCTTCAACTACTTCTGAATAAACATCATTTCGATTAACAATCACTACATCCTTCAATCTGCACTGAATATATTCAGCGTCCATATCAGAAATCCTATCTGCAATACTGTCATCATCTAATGTAACAAAATATTGGTTACCATTTGGATCCGGTGTAGTAGATGTAATATATACATGACCATCCACAACTTTGGTGTAATATTCTGTCTGGAAGCCTGCTCCGCCTAAAATGGTTGCCGTATATTCCTTGCCACTCTCCTTATCAAAAAATGTAATCTCTTGTCCCATCGTTCGATTGTTGAAAGTATTGGCTACAATCCTTTCTTCTATCGGCATTTTGATATCGAACAGACGATCACCGACTTTGACGTTTTTTCCGTCATGAATTCTAACGTCAGAAATAACGCCATCCGCCTCTGCATAAACACTGATTATACCGGAACCATTATTGTTTTTGCTTGCTTTCTGATATGCTTTTTGCATATTGGAAAGTTGATACTCATAATTTAACGTTGCAATCTGCTTCTGACAGGAAAGCTGCGTTAATTGAAGCGCTAACTCCTGTCTTAAGTATGGATCTTTCGGTCCGTTTTCCCCGGATTCGCTTGTCGCCTCTCCTGATATTGCATCCGTTTCGGTTGCTGCATCCGGCATTTCGGTCTCTGCCAATGCGGCTGCATCCATTGCATCTATTTGAAGCTGTATTTCAGATATTGCCTCATCCAGCGCATTGGTCTGACTCTCATACCCCTCTGTCAATTGTGACATGGCATTCGACATTTCTGTTAATCTTGCACTTCCGCTATTGGTATTGATTGTACAAATCAAGTCACCTTTCGAGACAGTACTTCCTTCTCCTGCAACCACTTCATCCAAAATCCCTTCAACTTCGGAGTAAAACACCTTGCTTTCTGTTGTTACTTTCTTTTTGTTACGTATATCACCTTTTACAACATAATCATCAATCGTAACCTCGTGCGGTTCATAGTCCTCCGGTGAAGCAGACAAGGATGAAAAATATACAAGCTCTCCTTCCTCAAGTCCGGAAAGAATTTCTACATTATAATCATCACGTTTTCCAATTTCCACACGTCGAACTTCTTTTTTACCATCTACTAATACATAGACAAAATAGCCCTGACTATCTTTTTCCAAAGAGTCTTTTCCGACAGATAAAACATTTTCTCTTACATCTACTGCCATCGTAATAAGAAGATTCGTACCAAGCTCCGGCATTTTTGACTCATCAACAAACTTATATCGAACCTTCGGATACATACCTTTATTCTCTGCAACAGCAAGTTCTTCATCTAAATATGGATATTCAACTAAATCATAACGAACGCCATCTATTACGGTATAAAGTGCTGTATATTTCGGAAACACTCTGCGATCGGATGGATTTTCCGTAAAATATTCTGATTCTACATACAAATCATTCGGGTCCGCGATAATGACGACTGCATCTGATACAGCAACCGCATTCGTCTCTTTTATATTTTTTACGTATGTTACATAACCGGACTTTGTCGCAACAAGATCACCGTTTGATACAATCTTATTTTGTTCCGAGATTTTGTTATTGATCGAAGACACATAAAAATTATGAAGCTTCTCATCATATCGATTATTCTCTTCAAGAATTTCCAACTGTTTTTCATACGCTGTTGTTGATAAACCGTTTTCTGCGGCTCCCATAATTTTGTATTCTAATTCGGAATGCTGTGCCTCATATAACTCCTGTTTCTTTGCAAATACCGCGTTTTCATTTGCAAGCTCCGTGTTAAATCCTCGAAGCACCTCATAAGCATCCTCCAGGTCAGCCGTTGCAAGTACCTGTCCTGCCTCCACATAGTCTCCTACCTTTACGGCAATGTTATCAATTCTTACTGAGGAAGTCCAAAAATAGCTCTCCTGTTTTGCAACAACCTTTGCTAAAAACAAATTATTATCGGATCCCATCTTTATCGTTCCGACATCTGTACGCTGAACCGGGCGATAAGATTCATTTGTAACCTTTGGTTCTAATAGCTCCGGCACCTCCATCTTGCGATTACTTCCACAGGAAGAAAGTGTCATCGCAATGAACAATCCGTATGCTATAAGCTTTACTTTTTTATTTTTCATTGTACAACCACCCACTCTCCTTCGTTTACGCCGGACAAAATAATCGTATTGGTTCCGACTTCATCTCCGCATACTACCTCCTGAATGCTTAAAAAACCATCCTCATCGACAAAATAAATATATTTTTTTTCATTAAACTCAAAAATACAGGAGGTTGGTATGTAAAGCGCGTTTTTTACCTGCGGCTTATTAAATGTAATTACCATTGTCTCTCTTGACCCGACATCAACACCTTCCGCCGCTACAAAGCTTAGTTTCTTTTTTATTTTGCCATCTGCATCTGTTCCGACTTCCTCAACAGACTGCAAAATCAAATCAAAGGAGGCCGCACCGTAAACACCAACATATTGTTCTCCTTCTATGAAGTTAAAGTCCTCGCTCGTTGTCGCCGAAAAACAATCATTTCCATAGACAACCGTAATCAGATTATTATTGGTACTGACCGTACTATATTCCAAACCATTTGCTACACTTTGAACAGTTCCATCCGCTTCTGCAATCACACTGTAAGATTTCAGCTTTGCCTGTAATTCGCTAATATAAAGACTGCATACAGAAATACTGTCTTTTAAATTTTCTATATCCATTGAGTAATCATTCTCACTGTCTATCTCAGCCAGTTTCGTATAGTGCTCCAGTAAAAGTTGCTGTTCACCTAACTGTTCCCGATATGAAGCGATCTCTTCGTCAAGTTCATTTGACTTGAAAGTAATCAGTTCATCGCCTTCTTTAACATGATCTCCAACAGCGACATTAACGGCATCAACTTCCATCTCATCATAAACCGGCATGTAGCTTCTTCGTAAAAACGTTTCTGCCTTTACCTCGACTTTAATCTGTGGTGTCAAGTCGCCCTTTTCAACCTGAACAACATCATGTTCAAGTTTCTCATAGTTTTCGACGCTGACATGCGCTTTCTCGACTTCCTTTTTTTGTCCGCACCCGGTTAGTGCAACCATAGCCAACAAGATAACCGGTATCATTTTCTTTCTTGTCATATTGTTTCTCCTATCATTTACTAGCGATCTCCCGACACGCTAAAATAATCATCAATCGTTTCTTCAACACATCTCGCACAGAAACCTGTATAGCTTATAATGCAGTTTGCTGCTATCACATTATTTCTCTGATATTATATCATTCAACTGCGATTTTGACATCAACCAATGTGGTAATTTTACCGTATGCCGCCCGTCATCAAAAACGCGGTCACCCCTTATTATTAGGAAATGGTTATAGAAACAATATACTTAAACCCGTTGTTTTTCCGACTTAAGTATCATACTAATTTATAATTGCATATTTTTTGTATCAAAGAAGTTGTTTATTTTACAAATATTATACAAAAAAAAGGAAATATATTATATAATAATAAAAATAAAAAATTTGAGGTACTCATAATGATAAAAATACTAATTGTTGAGGATGAACGTCCCATTCGCAATCTCATAAAAATGAATTTAGAGGATGCCGGTTATGACTGCACTTGTGCAGAAGACGGACTGATTGCTGCAAACCTGCTGGAAGAAAAGCATTTTGATTTGATTCTTCTTGATATTATGCTTCCTGAAATTGATGGCTATGAGCTTTTAGAATACATTAAGCCTCTAAATACACCTGTCATTTTCCTTACGGCAAAAGCTGCACTGAACGACAGAGTAAAAGGACTTACGTTAGGTGCCGAGGATTACATCGTAAAACCGTTTGAAATTGTTGAGCTTCTCGCAAGAATCAATGTTGTCCTTCGACGCTACAACAAAAGCGACTCTGTTTTGACATATAGAGACCTGGTAATCGACACAGAAAACAAAACCGTCAAAAAAGGCGATGAAGAAATTATATTAACACCAAAGGAATTTGAGCTTCTCGTTTTACTTGTTCGAAATGTCAACATCACACTTTTCCGTGAAAGAATTTATGAAATTATATGGGAAAATGACTACTATGGGGATTCAAGAACATTAGACTTACATATTCAACGTTTGCGTAAAAAAACAGGCCTTCTTGACCAGTTAAAAACTGTTTACAAGGTTGGCTATCGATTGGAGAAAGAATAACATATGAAATTCCGATACAAAGTTCTTATTATTAATATCATATTGCTTTCCATCGGTATTGGTACCGTTGGTTATTTCATGATTGACAAAAATGTGAATCTTGCAATTGATTCCGAAATCAAAAATGCAATTGACGAAAATAACATGTTACAATCAGCAGTAGAATATGAGCTTATCGGAGTCGCAAATTCAAGCAAAACATCCATCACATCAACACTTAATTCTGTGAGTGCCGGTGTTACTTCCGGTATGTCTGCCAACCAATCAGAGGTTTACATATATTATGACAACACTTTGCTTTACACAAATGCATCTCATGTGACTACCCAACCGGAAAATCTAATAATGAATGTTGCTATGGGGCAAAAAGATTATATTATTTCGCACGAAAACGGTGAGGATTATATTTATGTTACTTCTTACAGCCGCATTTGTGATGCAAATCTAAATGTTGTAAACAAACGTAGTATTTCTGAAGTTTATGATCTTATTGATCAACAGATTGGTTATTTTCGAATCTTACTATTAATTATCTTGCTCTTCTGTTCAACAATGATGTACATTGCCAGCAGACTTTTGACAAATCCGCTTGAAAAGCTCACAAAAGTATCTCTGGCCTTTGGAAATGGCGATTACTCTGTGCGTTCAGATATCAAGTCAAAGGATGAAGTTGGGAAGCTTTCAACAACCTATAACTATATGGCACAGTCTGTTTCTGACCATGTAGATGCTCTGGAAGATATGATAAAGCGTCAGGATCAGTTTGTTGCTGACTTTACCCACGAAATTAAAACGCCGATGACAACCATCATCGGTTATGCAGATACAATTCGAAGTCGGGAATTAAACCGCGAAAAACAAATCGAATCCGCTTCTTATATTTTTTCGGAAGGCAAACGTCTTGAGTCCATGTCCATGAAGCTTTTTGATTTAATTTATACAAAACAACACGAAATAACCAAAAAAGAATTTTGGGTAGGACAACTTATCGAAGAAGTATCGAATAGTATTGAGCCCGCAATTTTGAAAAAAAACATGAAACTTGAAACATCCTTTGATAATTGCAGAATGATTGGTGATATTGATCTTTTAAAATCTGCCTTCATAAATTTAATTGATAATGCCCGCAAAGCATCCAATCCGGAATCTTCTATTATATTTAAAGGTGAAAAACATGAAGATGGTTACAAAATTTCGGTAAAAGACTTTGGTACAGGTATTTCAAAGGAACATATTTCACATATTACAGATGCTTTTTATATGGTTGACAAATCACGATCCAGAAAAGAAGGCGGTGCAGGTCTTGGACTTTCATTAGCAAGCCTGATTTTTAGAAGTCACAATGCCGATTTTAACATTGACAGCACACTCGGTGAGGGAACATGTATTACACTTACCTTCCCACCGGAGAACCTGCAGCATATTGAAGAAAAGGTGGTTGATTCATATGAAGAATAAAAACAAAATCATACCCTTTATATTAATACTCCTTACTGTATTTACAATTTGCGGAGCAATCTTCGTTCCAAAGTACCTTTTAAACCGCAAATACACTAACATTCAAAATAAAGTAACAGCGGCCCCGGAAAACTACTATCTTGCTTCCAATACCGCTATGGCTAAAAAAGCCTCTGAACTTCTTGCGACATATGAAAAAACAAACCTTATTACAGGTTCTTGGGATAATGTCTGCCAAAAAGCAGACTATCAGGATGCACTTCTGAAAGAATCCGATGCTGTAGCTCTTGCAAAGCAAAAGATAGATGAGCTAAATGCCCTGGAATTATATCCGTACTCCCTTTCATCTTCTTACAATAACTGGTATTCCTGGACAACAGATTTATATAGTTTTACAGATACAAACTTTAATACCTATACATGCTATCTTTGGATTATTACATTTACAAGATTTGATAACGCATTGACTCATACTATTTTGATGACAGAAGACGGGGTAATACTTGCAGGTATCGTAAACGACAACACGGTCAGAATCACCCCTATGCTTGTACAATTAAACGAAGACTCCATCCGGTCTATTTTATGTGATAGTAAAATTCGTCTTGAAAATAAAGAGGTATATTCATATCCAAACTTTGCAAATACTATTACAAAAATTTATCCTGACAATCTTATATCCGGAATAACGGAACAAACCAGTATTCGTGTATCATTATCCTTTAACGCCGATGAACCTTCTGATTATCTTGTATATCAGACTAAAACAGACCAGTCATACATCTTTGGTATTATTCCGATTACTGCATTAGACAAAATATCTGCTGAAGATAACAAAACGACGGAATCCTTATAAAAATTCCGTCGTTTTGTTTTGCTTTATCTTAAGAGTTCTGCATCGCCCTCTTGGCACGCATACGGGCGGTTGGGTCAAGAATCTTCTTACGAATACGAATGGACTTCGGTGTAATCTCTAAGAGTTCATCTGTGTCAATGAAATCGAGTGCCTGTTCCAAACTAAGGATTCTCGGGGGTGTAAGTTTAAGTGCCTCATCCGAACCCGAAGCACGTGTATTTGTAAGCTGTTTTCTCTTACAAACATTAACCTCAATATCCTCTGAACGTCCACACTGACCGACAATCATACCACCGTAAACCTGCTCGCCTGGTCCGATAAATAATGTACCACGCTCCTGTGCATTAAATAATCCGTATGTAATTGACTCACCTGACTCATATGCAATCAGAGAACCCTGACTACGATAATTCATGTCGCCCTTATAAGTATCATAACAATCAAAGATTGTATTTAAAACACCATTACCCTTTGTCGCTGTCATGAAATCTCCACGGAAACCTATCAACCCGCGCGACGGAATCGAAAACTCAAGTCTTGTTGTTCCATTGCCGGTCGGTGCCATCCCCTGAAGTTCTCCCTTTCGGTTATTTAACATATTAATCACTGTGCCCGAGAACTCATCCGGAACATCAATAACAGCAATCTCAAACGGTTCAAGCTTTTTGCCCTTTTCGTCTTCCTTGTAGATAACCTCTGCTTTACTTACCGCAAACTCATAGCCTTCACGACGCATATTCTCAATTAATACCGACAAATGAAGCTCGCCACGTCCTGATACCTTAAAGCTCTCTGTCGTTTCTGTTTCTTCCACACGAAGAGATACATCCGTATTTAACTCACGGAACAAACGATCACGTAAATGTCTTGATGTTACAAACTTTCCCTCTTTACCTGCAAGCGGCGAATCATTTACCATAAAATGCATAGCTATTGTAGGTTCAGAAATCTTCTGGAACAAAATTGCCTGCGGATTCTCAACTGAACAAATTGTATCTCCAATCTTAAGGTCAGCAATACCGGAAATTGCAACAATGGAACCAATACCTGCTTCATTCACCTCAACCTTGCTTAATCCTTCATACTCATATAACTTACCAATCTTAACCTTAACCTTCTTATCCGGCTCATGAGCATTTACGATAACAGCCTCCTGATTAAGCTTTATGGTGCCATTATCAACCTTACCAACACCGATACGTCCAACATACTCATTGTAATCAATTGTACTAATTAAAATCTGAGTACCTGTCTCAGGGTCACCTGTCGGAGCCGGAATATAATCAAGAATTGTATCAAAAAGCGGCTTCATATCCGTGCCCGGTTCATCCGCCGATAAGGATGCTACTCCCGCCTTTGCAGATGCATAAACAAACGGACAATCAAGCTGCTTCTCATTTGCATCAAGCTCAAGCAAAAGCTCTAACACTTCCTCTTCAACCTCATCCGGACGTGCCTCCGGACGGTCAATTTTGTTAATACATACAATAACATTTAAATCAAGCTCTAATGCCTTTTTTAAAACAAATTTTGTCTGTGGCATTGCACCTTCAAAAGCATCGACAACAAGAATGACACCGTTTACCATTTTAAGGACACGCTCTACCTCACCACCAAAGTCCGCATGCCCCGGTGTGTCAATAATATTAATTTTTGTATTTTTATAGGTAACTGCCGTGTTCTTTGAAAGAATAGTGATACCTCTCTCTCGCTCGATATCATTTGAATCCATAACACGCTCCGCAACTTCCTGATTCTCGCGGAATACACCACTTTGCTTTAACAACTCATCTACCAATGTAGTTTTTCCATGATCTACATGAGCAATAATTGCAATGTTTCTGACATCTTCTCTTGTAATCTGCATTGTCTTACCTCTTATTTTTTTATTGTTGCCTGCATATGCGCAACAAAAATGCTGTGTTACCATTTGTCTCAAACTTTGTTATTGTAACACAGCATTATATGATTTTCAATTATTAATATAAATAAGAAAATAATCCTATCTTAGCGAACTTTATACAGTTTTACCATGTATACAATTATTATCCCAATTATAACCACAATCTCAACCGGTGTAAACCACCATGGCAGCCTATATCCCTCTACCTGACATACTGTCATATAGGAAAATGTAAATACAATAAAAAACTTAATCAAGCTCAGCAAATTACGAACAATTCCATAAACGGCCTCCCTGTTTTGCTCTGTGACCTTGACTCCGGTATTCCAAAGCTGTGGAAAAAAGGAAATCACAGTAATAAAAATATAAACGAGCCATGCCGTTATCGGACATATCAATATAGCTGACTTCTTACCGAATGAATCGACATTCCCGCTAAAATCATAATGCTTTGGTATCACACTTGGAATATCCTTCCACCTGATTATCAAATAAATTGTGAGTGCAACCAACATTAAAAGTCCAATAATATTTATAATACGATTCATATATCGACGCATACAAATTCCTCCTTACTTCATATATAATCCGGCCACCTGTCTTAGCTCATCATAGACTACGGTAAACGAAACATTGACATGCTCACCGCTTGTCACAACACTTGCAACTGCATATTCCCTGCCATTTTCATTTACATATTCAATATAAATACTTCCCATTGAAACAAATGGCCCCCAATCCGTTGCAATCTGCGCCTTCGCTGCCTTCATGGTTTCATCGGCAAGTACGAACTGCATGTCCTCGGTTGCAATCGGTGCAATATTTGAAAAGTCATCATCAAAGATTGCATAAACGATGGATGCCGTTGTATTTCGATAATAATCCTCATCGGAAACTTCCGTTATCTCTTCCTGTTTTAACGGATTCATATGAGAAGGAATATATCCTATCACAATGCAAAGCATCAGGCAAACACCGGATAGAAGCACCTTTTTGATTTGCTTTTTTGCCCCATAAATTATCAATAAAACATTTAAAACCGATGCAACAATATATAATACAATCGGTTCCTTCACCTTCGCTGCAACAAAGGATGCGGTATTACCTTCTGTATTCATATACGTTAACGTTCCCTTATCCGGCATAAGCATCATAATGATAACGGAAACGAATGTAAGAATGCAACAAACGACTATTGCATAAAACCAGGTTGGCCGTTTCCGCTTTTTATTTTGCGCCTCCATGCGTTCATTTGTTATTTCCTCTGCAATATCTTTTATTGAACCCTGCTTTGAACATGCTTCCGCCTCCGACCATCCATCGTCAATCAAATCATCGATAGCCTCCTCGTAATATGCAAGACATTTCTTGCGTTCCTCTGTCGAAAGCGATGCAAGCTCCTCATTTAATTCTTTTATGAATTCCTGCTTTGTCATGTCTTATTTCCTCCAACCCAGTCAATTATCCGAATAAGCGTTTCTTTCTCCCGAGAAAATTCCTCTAACGTATGAAGCCCTTTCTCAGATATTTTATGATATTTTCGAATCCGATTATTGTACTGCGTATTATACGTAACAACCTTTTCCTCTGATTCCAGACGTCTTAATATCGGATAAAGTGTTGATTCGGATATATCAATATACTCCGAAATCTCCTTAATTATCTGATAGCCATAGGAATCATGCTCTCGCAAAACCGCAAGCACACAAAGCTCCAACAAGCCTTTTCGAAGCTGTGTATCCATTTTACATTACCTCCTTATACACAATACTATACAATACATAGTATTATTATGCAAGTATAAATTTACCAAAGGAACATTTTATTAATAATCATTCCTTATAGTTTGCCCGAAGTAATGTAAGCCTTCCTGCTTTTAATTGTTTTAGATAGTCAAGAGGTGTTTCGAACTGTACCTCTGAAACGACTCCGCACCCAAACATCTTATTTACATCATGTGTATCCGAACCGGACGTAACAGGCAGATCATACATCTGTGCGTAAATTTCCGCCCGTTCATTCATCCTCGGATCCTCCCATTGTGCGCCGTTAATTGCCTCTACACCATCCACATCACGCGGATAAAGTTCAATATGATCCACATAATAACGTTCCCTAAACGGATGCGGTTGTATGAGGAATCCGCCTTCCTTCCGCATAATTGCAAGTGCTTCTCGCGTTGGAAGCAAATCGATATCCGGATGTCTTAACAGAAAATCTTTATCCAGATTGTAAACAAGAATCTCTGCATTGTCTGCACCAAACTCAAATCCAAAAAAAACATCCAACCCGATTTTATCGCCCTCTGCTTTTGCATGCTCATAGCCTTTACAAAACAGCTCCACACGTTCTGCCCATGGTAATTCCTTCGCAATTTTGCTGTTTCCGTTAAAGAAATGATCCGTAACAAATATACCATCATAGCCGGCCAGCTTATGCGCACGTGCCATTTCGGCTCCACCGGATACAGCGCACGCACTTGCTTCCTTCGTATGTAAATGTGTCTCATATCGATATATCTTCATTTCAGAATCTCCTTTTTTTCGTAAAAAGAGGATGTTTCGTAAAACATCCTCTAAAATCAATCTACGATTTATATTATGAGAAATAAGCAACACCGGATTCAAATATTTTCTGATCCTGATCACCGGCGATATTAACGGCAACTGCTGTTCCCTTACGCTCTGAATGCGCCATCTTACCAAGCACACGTCCATCCGGGCTTGTAATACCCTCGATTGCATAATATGAACCGTTCACATTGTAATACTCATCCATAGTCGGGTTACCGTTCATATCAACATACTGTGTTGCAACCTGACCATTTGCAAATAATTTCTCAAGCCACTCACGACTTGCAACGAAACGTCCCTCACCATGTGAAATCGGTACGGAATAAATGCCTCCAAGCTCTGCCTTAGCAAGCCATGGACTCTTATTTGTGACAACCTTTGTATAAACCATCTTAGATTGGTGACGACCGATACTGTTCATTGTAAGAGTCGGCGAATCCTCTGTCTGCGGACGAATATCACCATATGGTACAAGACCAAGCTTAATCAACGCCTGGAAACCGTTACAAATACCAAGTGCAAGACCATCCCGCTCGTTAAGAAGCTTCATAACCTCCTCAGAAATCTTTGCATTACGGAAGGCAGTAGCGATAAACTTACCGGAACCATCCGGCTCATCGCCGGCAGAGAATCCACCCGGGAACATAATAATCTGACTCTGACGAATTGCCTTTGTAAAAGCATCGACTGAATCTCTGATATCCTGTGCATTCTGATTTTTAAATACAATTGTCTCAACCTCTGCACCTGCTGCTTCGAATGCACGTAATGAATCATACTCGCAGTTTGTACCAGGGAATACCGGAATGAATACCTTTGGTTTTGCTACTTTATTCTTTGCAACAAGAACGCTTCCGCCATTGTAAATCTTCGATGTAACAATACCATTTTCAATCTTTAAGTTATCGTTAATCTTATCATCCTGCTTAACGTCTGACTTTGTTGGGAATACCTTCTCAAGCTTTCCTGTCCAAGCCTTAATTGCTTCTTCCATATCTACGGTCACATCACCGTATGTAAAGCATGCATCCTTTGTCACGCGACCAATAATCTCACAAGGAATACCAAGCTTGCTTACATTATCTTCTGTTACTTCAAGGATAACAGAACCATAATCCTTCGCAACAAGCTCATCTGCCAAAAGACCTGCATCAAGTGAAACACCAAGCTTATTACCAAATGCCATCTTACTTACAGCTTCAATGATACCACCAAAGCCTACTGCATAAGCAGACTCGACATTACCGGCTTTTATTGTCTCAAACAGCTTTCCATACTTATCAAGAGCATCCTGATAATCCGGCATATCGTATTCATCTTTATCAATATCGAACTTAACAAGTACATTTCCGGCCTTCTTAAGTTCCGGTGTTACAACATTCATGTAGCTTGCAACATCAACCGCAAATGATACAAGCGTTGGCGGAACATCGATGTCATTAAATGTACCTGACATAGAGTCCTTACCTCCAATCGACGGAAGTCCAAGACCAAGCTGAACATCATATGCACCAAGCAATGCTGCAAGCGGCTGACCCCAACGATAAGGATCCGTGCCGAGTCTCTTAAAATATTCCTGGAATGTAAGACGAATCTTGCTCACATCACCACCGGAAGCTGCGATCTTTGCTACAGATGTAAGTACTGCATAGACAGAACCATGATACGGACTCCAGCTTGAAAGATATGGATCAAAACCATAGCTCATCATTGTAACGGTATCTGTCTTTCCGCGAAGAACCGGAAGCTTTGCAATCATCGTCTGTGTCGGTGTCAACTGATACTTACCGCCATAAGGCATTGTAACGGTGCCCGCACCGATAGATGCGTCAAACATCTCAACAAGTCCCTTCTGCGAGCAGACATTTAAGTCGGACAATGTATCAAGCCAAAGCTTCTTGACATCCGATGTATCCTTCTCCTCATCAAAATATTTATGATCCGCATCCGGAAGCTCAACACTTACGGTTGTCTCCTGATGTGCACCGTTTGTATCAAGGAATGCACGCTCAAGATTAACGATTTCCTTACCTCTCCAGCTAAGGACAAGTCTTGGTTCCTCGGTTACAACTGCAACCGGAACAGCCTCCAGATTCTCTTCTGCTGCATAGGTAAGCATTGCATCCACATCCTTTGGATCAACAACAACTGCCATACGCTCCTGAGACTCTGAAATAGCAAGCTCTGTACCATCCAGACCGGCATACTTCTTTGGCACCTTATCAAGATCAACACGAAGACCGTCTGCGAGCTCACCGATGGCAACCGAAACACCGCCTGCACCGAAATCATTACATTTCTTGATAAGAGAAGCAACCTCTTCTCTGCGGAATAAGCGCTGAATCTTACGCTCCGTCGGAGCATTACCCTTTTGAACCTCCGCACCGCATGTATCGATAGAACTTTCTGTATGCGCCTTTGAAGAGCCGGTTGCACCGCCACAACCGTCACGTCCTGTACGACCGCCAAGTAAGATAATAATATCTCCCGGATCGGATGTCATACGCTTTACGCAACGTCTCGGAGCAGCACCCATAACAGCACCAATCTCCATACGTTTTGCAACGTAATTCGGATGATATACTTCGTTTACATGACCTGTCGCAAGACCGATCTGATTACCATATGAACTATAGCCCTGCGCAGCAACCTTAACAATCTTTCGTTGTGGGAGCTTGCCCTTCATTGTATCCTTCAATGATACTGTAGGATCTGCAGCACCGGTTACACGCATAGCCTGATATACATAAGAACGTCCTGAAAGCGGATCACGGATTGCTCCGCCAAGACATGTTGCCGCACCACCAAATGGTTCAATTTCAGTCGGGTGGTTATGCGTTTCATTCTTAAAGCTTACAAGCCACTCCTCCTCAACACCATCGATTTTTACCGGAACAACAATGGAGCAGGCATTAATCTCATCTGAAACTTCCATATCTTCAAGCTTACCTGCTTTACGAAGTTCCTTCATCGCCATAAGTGCAAGATCCATCAGACAAACAAATTTATCATCTCGTCCTGCATACATCGTTTTTGTAGCTTCAATATAACGATCATACGTATCACTTAAAAGCTTGCTGTAATATCCTTGATCAAAGCTTACATCAGTAAGTTCTGTAGAGAAGGTCGTATGTCTGCAGTGGTCAGACCAGTATGTATCAAGAACACGAATTTCTGTCATAGACGGATTCCTTTGTTCATCATTCTTGAAATAATTCTGAATATGTAAGAAATCCCGGAATGTCATTGCAAGCCCGAGAGAATCATATAATTCCTTTAATTTTGATTCAGGCATGTCCTTAAATCCGTCAAAAATTATAACATCTGCCGGCTCATCGTACACCGATACTAATGTATCAGGCTTAGATTCATCTGTAATACGAGAATCTACAGGGTTCACAACATACTCCTTGATTGCCTCAAGCTGCTCATCTGTTACTTTCCCCGCAATCACATAGGTAGTTGCTGATTTTATAACCGGATTTTCCTCTTCGTTCAAAAGCTTTACACACTGCTCTGCAGAGTCCGCTCTCTGATCGAACTGTCCCGGAAGGAATTCCTGTGAGAATACAACTTCATTCGCCCCCATAGGAAGAGTCTCTTCATAAACAATGTCAATTGGCGGTTCAGAGAAAACTGTCACCTTCGCCTTGCTGTAAGTGTCATCTGATACGCCTTCCATATCGTAACGTACAAGAACTCTTACATCATCAACCTTTACGCCGAGATAATCCTTGAACTGCTGTTTTAACTCTGTTGCCTTAACAGCATAATCTGTCTTTTTCTCAACGTAGATTCTTCTTACCTTACTCATAATTGACCTCCTTATATAGACAATCTGTTTTTATGAAACAGATGTACTTTCATATTTAGTGATGCATTCGACGAATCATCTTGTATATGACCGTGTTTTGAAAAACCATCGGCTGATTCTGGACAAAAAATATAATTCCGTCGGTTGGAGCAATAATCTCCGCTTTCACAGAACCATCCATCGGATTAATGATCTCTGCCAAAACCTGCCCGCGTTTAACCTCCTGGTCAATATCGACCTGACACCGAAAGAAACCGGCTTCATCTGACTTGATGGATACAAGATCCTGTTCTCTTAATATTGTCGAAATGTATCCGCCATGACAATCATACTTGATAATACCCATTCTTGTCAAAAAACGCAAGACCGAAGATACTGCCATTCTGGCACTTTTATCATCAATGGTCTCGGTTGTCTCGGAATAAACGGAAAACGCCTGTGTTCCGCGTTTTTGCCAATTGTAATTCAAGGTAACCGTATCAAAAGCTCTGTTTTCGCCTGTTAATACATACGGCATACCAAATAAATTTGCAAGACTCGTACTCTCGCTTCCGGTTTCCATCATACGTACATGCGGTATTGATTTTCCTTGCAAATAAAAGCTTGCAAACTGGATACCATACGAATAATCCTTCACTCTATCCATAAGCGCTGCGGCAATTCGACTCGTTGCAGTTCCCTTCGGGTTTCCCGGAAATGAACGGTTTATATCAGAATCATCGGATATCCATTTTGTTTTTTTTGCGTTCATGGAGCTGTAATTCAATGTCGGAATCAACAAAATCTCTTTTCCTGAAGCGATATCTCCCTGCGTCTCAAGCTCCTCAAGCTTTTTTGCAAGGAGTGAGCAAATATATAACTGCTGGTATTCATTTCCTCGCATGGCTCCTACAATACATGCAGACTTTTCTCCTTTTCCGTAGGTATATCCATGCACCGTATATTCTCCCCGAAAGGCGGTATTCATAGAAAATAATATTTCTTTATTCATCATCCTTCTCCCCTACGATTCTTGCGAGCAAAGAACCCTCTTCGATTACCGGATAATCTCTGAGTGAACAAATAATGCCATCTTTTGTTGCACATACTACTTCTTCGATAGAGCCGGTAATTACATTGACAATCGTCCCAATCCGATCACCAATTCTGACACTATCATAGATTGACACATCAGGAATAAATATCCCACTGCTTTCTGCATTGATATATGCAATACATGCATCATCAGTTACTCTTGCATGCTTCGGAATAACCGTCTCACCATTCCATATTCCCATATATTTCATTAATGAAAATATGCCGTCTACAATCTGGTCACAGTAAGAACGTTCTATTTTGTAAGCCGAACCGGATTCAATCACCATCGATGCTACACCCGCCTGATTAAGGGAATATGCCAAGCTTCCGTTTTGAACGGAGGTACTTGGATGAACCCAAATCATGTCAACATTTAACTGTTTTGCAATCGGCATCAACACATCCACCCGGTCGTTATTCATACGAACCTGCGGAATCTCATGAATGTATATATTACTTGCGTGCAAATCGATACAAACATCCGCACCGCATATATCATCAAATATACAAGATGCCGTATATTCTCCCAAAGCTCCCGATTTTGAACCGGGAAACAATGTATTCATATCCATGCCGGATCCGGGAATATCACGTGTACGCGAGTCAAGCCCCATCACATTGACACTTGGATAAACATCCACAATCCCATGCAAATGTTTAAAATCCGATTTTAATCTGCGAATCACTTCATAACAAATATATTGTCCCTGCAATTCATCCCCGTATAATCCGGATACAATACAGATACGTTTTTCATTTCCCTCCGGAAAATCCGGAGCAAGTCGGTTCTTTTTGACCTTTAATTCTTCCTCAACCATCAAATCAACCGATACTACTGTCTCTATCATGGAAAGTCCCTCTAAATTCACTTCGTTTCTATCACACGAAAAGCCACTCCATCACGAGTGGCTTTTCGCTGAATAACAATTATGCTTCAACTAAATTATTGATAATATTTTTGATACTGTTCACATCAAACGGTTTTGAAATAAATTCGGCTGCACCGCTTTGAACAGCCTCCAGCATATTATGCTGCTGTCCTGCCGCAGATACCATAACAACCTTCGCATCCGCATCAATTTCCTTAATTTTCTTAAGTGACTCAACACCCGTCATAACCGGCATTGTAATATCCATTGTAACAAGCTCCGGCTTGAGTGCTTCGTACATCTCATAACCTTCCTTGCCGTTTGTTGCTTCGCCAACCACGGTATGTCCGTCTTCTTCTAAAATATTACGTAAAATTCTTCTGGATGTCCTGGAATCATCTACAATTAAAATCTTTGCCATGATTTTTATCCTCCTCATTAACTAATGTTCCATTTTGTTTCCATACAAATGACAATATCAGAACGCTGGCCTCTTACAAAACACGGCAACGAGAACATCATTCCATCAGAGCTTATCGTCGTAACATCCGTGTACATATTCGGAGGGAGCATATCAATCTGAATATCCTCCTGACTAAGTTTAGAAGCAAACAATCCATTACAAACATTAATCAATTCGCAAACAGAATCCAGGCAATCCTCATCAATCTGCTCAAATTCCTCTTTTGCATATGCAGAACCGATATATAAATTAGCGTTTCCGCAAATTCCGATAAATAATTCGTAGTCCCCTGAGAAGCACTGGCTTGCAATTGCCTTGGATGTAAATGTGTTGCAACGGGTAATACGTTCAAAACGAACCTTATTATCAACAAAACGCACAATATTTCTTGCTAAAAGAGCTACATAATCTTTTACGATCGTCGGAACCGATGCATCCCTCAAATAAATCTGAATAATTTGATCGATATCAGAACTCTTTAACGCATCAATATCCAAGGATGTGTAACGCTCCGATCTCTTATAATGATTTAAATGCTTTTGAATCTCCTGTAACGTAAGAAGTTTTTTTTCAACTAATGTCTGTACACAAAGCAGGTAAGAATCACCTTGCTTCTTTAATAATGACATTACCTGATCTTCCGTAAGATATCCTTTATCAACCGCTATATCACCAAAACGAGCATCCTGCATAGCCTGTATATGATTGACCTCTTCAGCCTGAGCAGGAGTCATATATCCTTCATTAACGGCAAGCATACCCATCTTCACACGCGAAGTGCGACTTGTCTCAATCAAATCATCATACTGTTCAGCGGAAATCGCGCCAACATCTTGCAAATATTTACCAAAATATACACTAAACATTATATTCCTCCTTAACCAAAGTAAGCTTTTTTAATTATACACAATTCTTTCACAAAAAGCAACAAAATATCCAATAATAAGACGCATTATCAAAGAACTTACCTTTCCGATAAATGTGTTCAAAATCCATTTAAAAATGGTATAAATTTGTTGATAAAATTATTTGTTTTTTATATAATAAAATAAGAACATTTAGCATAAATAAAAAGAGTACGGAGATTTCATATGTCAATAAAAAATTCTTTGCGATTGTCTTTGATTCTTCTGGCTTCATTGCCACTCATTTTCATGACAATCCTCACATACATAATTTCATATAACAAGTACGTCAAACTGGCCGAAAACTCTGCTTCCGATCTTGCCAGAACTTACGGTACCGGTTTTGACGCACAGCTAAACGTGCAGATTGCCGAAATCGAAAGTCTGTCACACGGACTTGTAATTCAAAATCTTCTGTTAGAAAATTACAACGGACCTTCTCTCGGCGTAGACTCAAGCTTTTACACGCCTGTCTGCGAGCTGTTAACACAGTCCTCTGCGTATATGAATAACACAGTTTCATTTTATCTCTATGATGTTCAAGGATATCTGGTAGCCTCCTCTGATCAACAGGCAAAAGGTGACTGGTCCGAATATATGGATTCATCCGTGTCGTCCATCACACAAACCACCATTATGAAATCCTCAAATATCAACAAAAACAACAACAGCATTGAATTAATTACGCCTGTCTATGTAAAAAATACAATTGTTGGTTTACTTCGTGCAAATATTACCTCCGACTATTTCGGTGCTTTTATTCCGAAAACCGGAGATGCATTTATACTGACACAAACCGGCGATTATCTGTTTAGTGCCACAGGTCTTTCTTCAGACACCTCATTAGAATCTGAAGCATTTGAGCTTTTTAGTTCTGAATCCGAATCCGAATCCGGATTTCTGACAAACGGTGCCGGCACAATTAACGATATATATGGCTATTATATTATCAAGGATTTGGGATGGATTTACCTCATTCGTCAGGATGGAAGTAACTATCGTGAGGTCACGGAAGCATTACCGATTACCTTGATTGTTACGCTTGTTCTTATGCTTTTACTTGCATTTCTTGTCAGTCGCATTCTGGTTAATAAATACACCTACCCTATCTTTCACCTAAAAGGTGTTATGACAGAGGCAGCGAGCGGCAATCTTGATGTTATATCTGACATTAATACAAACAACGAGTTTGGCGAATTATCTGATAATTTTAATACGATGATGGGAATGATTTCCTCAAACTACAAAGAATTAGAGGAATCAAAAATCGCTTTGGAAAACAGCGAAAAAGAAATCAAGAAAAACTATGACGAAATCGAACAATTAGCGTACCATGATGTATTAACCGGCTTATATAACCGTGCTGCTTTCATAAAATATTCAAATGAAATATTAAACAACAGCGGTGCTACGCTTTCTCACCATGCTGTATTCTTTCTTGACTTAGACAATTTCAAAAATGTAAATGACACACTCGGGCATGATTATGGTGATTTGCTTCTCCAACAGGTTTCCCAAAAGCTTGCTTCCTATACAGACGAGCAAGACATTTTTGCACGAACCGGCGGTGATGAATTTCTTATATTAAAAACAGATTATGAATCTATTCAACAACTTAAGGATTTTGCGACAAAGCTTGTAGATATTGCCGGCTATCCGTTTGATTTAGACGGAGAAACCGCTCATATTTCGATCAGTATCGGCATTTCCCTCTTCCCGAATAATGGTCTTTCCATCAGTGAGCTTGTCAAAAATGCGGACATTGCCATGTACAGCGCTAAAACAACCGGCAAAAACAATTATCGTTTCTTCAACAGCTACATGGAGGACGACTTCAATCGCCGAAACGACCTTGCAGATATACTTGCAACCGTTATTCCGAAAAAAGAAGTTTTCCTTCAATATCAGCCGCAAGCAAGTATCACAGACGGACACATCACCGGATACGAAGCTCTGATGCGTATTGATTCCGAAGTTGCAGGCTACATATCACCTTCCGAGTTTATTCCGATTGCAGAAGACAGCGGTGCAATCATTGAGCTTGGCGAGTGGGCGTTATATGAGGCATGTCGCTTTAACCAGGATTTAATTGAACGCGGATACGGGCCGCTTAAGGTATCCGTCAACGTATCTACCACCCAGCTCCGTGACCATCATCTCTATGATATTATCGAATCCATTCCAACTGTTACAGGTATGGAACTTACAAATCTTGAGATTGAAATCACAGAAAGTGTGCTCATGAATTCTCTGGAACACAACTTAAAGCTAATAAATGAAATCAAATCGCTCGGCGTATCGATTGCTTTGGATGATTTTGGTACCGGATATTCATCATTCAATTATTTAACGCAGATTCCTATTGATACACTAAAGATTGATAAATCATTTATCGATGGTATCTGCAACAACGAAAAGGATAAATGTATTGCCGACTCTATCATAAACCTTGCGCACAAAATGGATATATCAGTTGTCGCAGAAGGCGTTGAGGATGTAGAACAGCTCCGTATCTTACAATCACAATTTTGTGATACATTGCAAGGATACCTGTTTTCGAAACCTCTTGCATCTTCTCAGTTTGTTGACCTTCTTGAAAAAGAAAAAGGACTCAAATAAATCGAATAAAATAAACAGGCAGCAAATCCACATTTGGATTTGCTGCCTGTTTATTTATGCCTCTCGAATAAATCTTCTGATTTCTTCTAATTTTTTAAATGCATCATATCGACCAAGCTTATACATATATTTCAATTTGTCTTTATTGCGTTCTGTACGTTTGATATGAACCTCTCTGGTCGGTCGTATTACAATCGCATTCCCCAATGCTTCCTGCTCTTCCACATGCTGCAGACTTTTGTTGTAATTTTCATGACGCATTCTGCACGCTTCCACATACTGCGGATATTTACGGTATGCCTTTGATAATATACCAATTGTCTTATCCGGTTTCTTTACATATCCACTTGGCCTCGTAAGAATCACAATATTCTTCTTATAACCGATCGACTCGAAAAAAGAAATCGGAATACTGTCAGCTGTTCCACCATCCAGCAACTTCTTATCTGCCTTATCAATCATTCGTGATACAAGCGGCAACGATGCCGATGCACGCAAATAATCCATATCCTCTTTTAAATCCATACACCTGATATATTCCGGTTGCCCCGTTTCAACATTGGTGCATGTGACATAAAACGGAATCTCACCTGCATTTTTCCTGAATGTATCATAATCAAATTTGCTTAACTCATCCGGAATCTTTTCATAACAAAACTCCTTATTAAACAAATCCCCGGACTTGATCAGAGAAGACAGACTCATATAACGCTTATCCCGAATATACTTCAGATTATAGCGCACCCCGCGTCCGATCTGCTCTGATAAATAATTACTTCCATGGATTGCTCCGGCCGATACGCCAACGACTCCCTGAAGCTTTATTTCCTGCTGCAAAAAAACATCCAAAACGCCGGCAGTATACATTCCACGCATACCACCTCCCTCAAGGATTAGTCCGATTCGACTTGTATTATTTTGCGCATTCCCTTGTTCCATCTAAAAAATCTCCTTACAACATATATTACAATTATGCATAGTTTGAATATAAGATATACGCAAAGTACCCTGCATAACAAGCAAGCATCAATGCACCACCCGCACGTCCTAACTTTTTCGTCTTCAGAACACATAAGAACAACAATACAACCGCAGCAATTGCAACAACTGCATCCTTCACAAATGCTGCCTCAAACGTTATCGGGGTAATCACAGCAGAAATACCTACAACAAATAGAATATTAAATATATTGCTTCCGACAATATTGCCAATAGCAATATCGGTCTTTCCCTGCTTTGCAGCAGTTGCAGATGTAACAAGCTCCGGCAAAGAAGTTCCGAATGCTACGATTGTAAGACCAATCAATCGCGGAGTCATACCAAATTCTGTTGCAATAAAGCTTGCTGCATCCACGGTTACATTACTTCCTAAAACAATACCGACACCACTTAATACAACAAACAACAAAAGCTTTGGCATTGTATCCTTTTCAGTAACAACCGTACTGTCGTCATCCGCTTCACCGTTTTTTGCAGTGTATACAAGGTAAACCATAAACAATAGTAACAAAGCAACAAAAATAAAACCATCAAGTCTTGATAATTGCTCGCCCATCTTTCCGAGTACAAGCAACAAAACTGTTATCAAAATCACGAACGGAATTTCAATACGCAAGGTATTTGGCTTAATCACAAGTGCAGCAACACATGATGCAACACCAAGAATCAAAAGCACATTCATGATATTACTTCCGATTACATTTCCAACTGAAATACCTGCATTTCCCGATAAAGCACCCTTGATACTCACTGCTGCCTCCGGCAACGATGTACCAAATGCAACAATTGTAAGTCCGATAACCATCTGTGGTATATTAAATTTGGTTGCAATTTTGGATGCATTCTCAACGAAGATATCAGCACCTTTAATCAACATGACAAAACCGGCGACAATAAATGCAATATTGAGCACAATTGCAATCACTCCGCTCTCAGGTGCTACTCCGAGTATTGATGCAAGCACAAGTGTGATTACGACGACTGCCGTAATAATAGTCCTCTTATTCATCCTGAATTCCCTTTCTTTCATACAAGTATTTTAAGAACAACTTATCAAATCGGATGCCCGTTTCCATGCAATTGTAGCTTTTTGTTCACTCGTATCCGACAAATCAATGGATGTAAAAACATCCATAAACTCAGTTTCCACCTGCTTCATTGTACCACGATAAAAATCAGGGGTTGCCGCCACATACGGTGGTTCTTCCTGAAGCTTCTCTGCCATAAATTCATAAAATTCATAATAGAGCATCGCATCATCAATCAGCTTTACAACACGGCTTTCATATTCACTCAGCGGTGAACCTAAAAATCTTTCATATATTGCCTGTTGTAATCGTTCTTCATACACACGATATTCAGGTAAAAATTGTTTTACAGGACGCGTCACATCAGACAAGTATGCCTCCTGTGCATCATGTAAAAGACATGCCATCCGAACTCTCGAAGACTCTCTTCTCGCGCAGGCTTCCTCATAACAATTTAAGCTATGTGCCGCAACAGAATAAAAACTTGTATAATGTCCGTTCGCACGACATAGCATGGATAATGCATGTGCAATATCTTCAATCACAATATCGTCCGTAATCGGTGCGGTCGGATAAAACTTTCTCTTTGTATAGGTAATAATATAATCCGTCATAGGAACGCCTTAAAAAATGATGTCTCTTTTTCCACCTAATGTTCTCGCACCATTTACAATCATGACAATTCCAAGGCCAATGCCAAATACGATTGTAATAATACCAAACACAAGACTACTGATACCTACCTGGTTTAACTTTTGATATAACTTTTCCATAATAAAAATACCCTCCTATATATTTATGCACCATATTGCGCATAATAATCATCAATTGCTGCCTTTAATGCATCATCAATTACAATATTTCCGTTACAAGGACGATTGTAAAGATGTTCGATAACCTCTGACATACTTACGATAGCACGTGCATCAAATCCATATGTATCCTTGATTTCTTCTAATGCACTCTTCTTTCCGCCAAGTCCAACCTCCATACGATTAAGAGAAACCATCAGACCAACAATCGTTACGTCCGCAGCACCTTTTACCTTTGGTACGGTTTCTTCCATCGACTTACCGGAAGTCGTAACATCTTCAATCATAACAACGCGGTCTCCATCCCGAAGCTTTGCTCCAAGAAAGCTTCCCTTATCTGCACCATGATCCTTTTCCTCTTTTCGATCCGAACAATAACGAATCTCTTTTCCGTATAACTTTGCATAGGCAACGGCTGTTACAACACTGATAGGAATTCCTTTATATGCAGGTCCGAATAATACATCAAAATCATCACCATAATTATCATGAATCGCTTTCGCATAGTATTCACCAAGTCGCATAAGCTGAGTACCCGTGACATATGCACCCGCATTCATAAAAAATGGGGATTTTCGACCACTCTTCAAAGTGAAATCACCAAATTTGAGAACATCGCTCTCAACCATAAACTCAATAAATTCCTGCTTGTATTGTTCCATAATTGCAACTCTCCTTGACAAAAATATACAATATATTTTAGCACACGTATATCTGTTTTACAAGTAGATGCACATAATCATGCCATCTTATCATCTGTCTCTTTTGTTGAGATTCCGAGTCGTTTTCGTTCTTCAAAAATCAACTGTTTCATCTCTTCCGTCTCTGTCTGTTTTATCTCCTCTTCACCAATTACTGACGTATCTGCGAACCGGTCAAACAAATTTTGTTTTTTCTTTAGAATACGCAATATTCCCTCATCAATTGTCTGACACATCAAAAGCCGGTGCACAACAACATTTCTGGCCTGACCCATACGGTACGCCCTTGAGATTGCCTGATTTTCTACCGAAGGTTTAAACTGTGGTTCACAAAATACAACGATGCTTGCAGATTGAATATTAAGTCCGACTCCTCCCGATTCAATTTGAGCAGCAAGAACTGCTCCTGCTTCGCTCTCATTCAGACTGTCAACAAGCTTTTGACGTCTTTCTGACGGAATGTCTCCGGTAATAACTCCGACACAACGATCTTTCAGTAATTCTGAAACTGTTGTAAGCGTATCCCGAAAATAAGAAAAAACAAGTACCTTACGCTTATCTGCAGCAGCCTCCTCACATATATCAAGCAAACGATTTGCTTTTGTAGAATCCGCTATATCAGGAAGATTCCATGATAATCTGCGGACACTCATAAACGAATCATCCTTAAGCGACGTCCGATACACCTGTTCCTCCGTGCGATTCATAATCAGCCAATCTTCCTTTTCCACAATTTCAGGAAGCTCTTTTAACACATCCTCCCTGACACGTCGCAGATAAATCGGTGCTATCGTCTGTTTAAATATACGAGCAGAAGAAATATGATCAAATTCTTTCAATTTTTTCACATAATCATGATTGATAACACCAAGTAACTGCTTCATCTCGTCGATATTATTCTCCATCGGTGTACCGGTCATGTACAATACATATTCCGACGCATTTGTCAAACGATACACATTTTGTGAACGAATTGCTTCCGGATTTTTCACATAATGTGCTTCATCCACAATGAGCAAATCCAACGCTCCGACAGAAAGAAAATCAAGCTTGTTGAGTGTCTCATACGTTGTGACGCCAATGCACCCCGTCTGTTTCCATTGCTCAAACTCTTCGTTATAGTCATCTCCATATACCTCTGTTACATTGAGCGTTGTAAATTTTTCGATTTCTCTTACCCAATTCACAACAACACTAAGCGGACAGACAACAAGAAACCGCTTACGCCCTTGTTTTACCAGATGACAAATCATGGCAATCGCCTGCATGGTCTTTCCAAGCCCCATCTCATCGCCAAGCAAAACTCTCTTTTGATGAAGAAAATACTTGGTTCCAAATGCTTGATAGTTTCTTAGATTGGCATTCAGATACTCAAGGTCAAGCTCCCCCTGCTCAATGCTCATGATTAAATCCTTTGGAAGCACATTCATATTGGCATCTTCATAATATATCTTTCGCACACCAACCAACGCTTCCAAAAAAGCATAATACTGTGCAGAATTCGCAAGGAAATCATTCCAAATATTTTCCAAACTCGTATTACGTATTGCACTGTATTCTTCATTAAATGCGTTTGCCTTCGGCACATAATCCGACGTCAGATAATAATGAAAATTGCTCAAATATTGCTCATAATACTCCCTTTGACTCCGCCCGTACACAATCCATTGAAGCATTCTCGTATTATCGTGAATTATTTTTATTGTCTTCATGTTGCGATCATGCGAAGCGTGTGCAAACGGAACAACCGCCTCATAAACCGGCTTCGCCTTTAACCCAAAGTAAAGCAGACGGACAAATTCATCAACAGCTGCATTCCGATTATCATAATCCAGACGAAAGCCAGCCTCATTAACGGCCTTATCATACAACCGCGCTACATTGACAACTATTTTTTTTGCGTTTTCTTCGCCGACACCCTTGATACGTAAAAGTGCACTCTCATTCATATTACAAAGCTGGTAAATCGAATCGAATCCTGCCTCCCGCAACGCACCAACACGAATGCCTTCTTTGTTGGCATTTAGCTCATTTAAGCTTTTATTTCCAAGCTGTGCCTTTGCTTTTGCATCGCAAATAATACGATATGCATTATACAATTCCCTTATGATCGCATTGTAGTCATTGATAATATTTCCCATACGCTTATTTGTATCAAGCGCTATCCTCTCACTACTACGTAATTGTCTTGCAAAATCCGCCTGCGAAAACATCGCATACCTCCTATTATCAGATTAATAACCATTAATTTCATATGCTGTATATTCATGCGAGAAATGATACCCCAGCTTTTCTGCAAGCCCAACCGACCATTTATTTTGTGCATCCCAACTTGGATATTTGTTTTCCTTTAAACATTCCAAAATAAGCTTTGCACCGCACAAAAAGGCATATCCGTTTCTTCTTTGATCTTCCCTTGTATCGATTTCAATTTCAATTCCGCCTTTATATACTGAATATGCAGATGCTCCTGATACGACTTCGTTGTCATAAATGAGCACAACACCGAGTGCCCCACGCATTTCATATTGTTCAAAAGAATCGTACTGCGAGGTCAAATCATGCATCCATTTTTCTTTTTTTGAAATATCAAAAATCGTTGCATCAATTCTTCTTAGTTCGCATTTCTCCGGAAGAGTTTCAACAATCTCGTTTAAATAAGCGATGTCAAATACATTCGGCTCTTTTTTGATTGCATACCTTGTAACCTTCGTGGCCTTATCACGATACACAAGTTCAATCAAGCCACCCCATTTCCGGCTCTGCGGCACCATAATCATAAAACCCTGTTTACAACTATCCGGCTTATATTCAACCAATTGCCTGTTTGGTTCTCCCGCAAAAAAACAAAAATCTCCCACCATTGCCATAGCAGCGGTAGGCAAGGATAAATCATCTACAAAAACAGATCCCATAACACCTTGCAGACATGACCAAATGAGTGTTTCTTCCCAACCCTCAAACAATCCTTCCGCGCCGGCTGTATTTGTAACCTCGTAAATCATCCACTTCACCTTCTCATCTTATATCAGCTACTATGCTTTCATCTTTGCAATAATTTCATCCAAAATACAGTCTGCAACGTCTTCCTTGCTTTGTAACGGAAGCTCACGTACCGAATCCTTTGTAATCAACGTGATTACATTCGTATCCGTCTTAAACCCGGCACCGGCAACATTCAAATTATTTGCAGCAATCATATCCACATGTTTCTTTTCGAGTTTTGCCTTGGAGTTCTCGATAAGATTTTCTGTTTCCATTGAAAAACCGCAAATAAACTGTCCCGGTTTTTTATGTGCGCCGAGGTAACTCAAAATATCATCCGTACGCTCCAATGAAATGGACATGTCTCCATCTTTCTTCTTTATCTTATGATCCGCAACCGTTATCGGTCTGTAATCCGCAACAGCAGCGGATTTAATTATTATATCCTGTTCATCTGCCACAGCCGTAACTGCCTCATACATATCTTTTGCTGACGTGATTTGCAATACATTGACAAACATCGGTGCATCAAGACTTGTCTGCCCGGTAACGAGCGTAACCTCTGCCCCGCGAAGCATCGCACGTCTAGCTACGGCATACCCCATTTTCCCTGTAGAATGGTTCGTAATGTAACGAACCGGATCAATTGCCTCCATAGTTGCACCTGCTGTTACAAGCACCTTTTTCCCTGTAAGGTCCTTTTCCTTTGCACATGCACGCAAAATATATTCAACCAACACATCTTCTGGCGGAAGCTTTCCCTTTCCGATGTCACGGCAGGCAAGAAATCCCTCATCCGCCTCAATAATCTCATACCCGTAAGTGCGAAGCGTATTCATGTTGTTTTGAACAATTGGATTCTCATACATATGAACATTCATGGACGGTGCAAGCATCACCGGACATGTTGCAGGTAAAATCGTTGTTGTCAGCATATCGTCCGCTATCCCGTGTGCAATTTTTCCAAGTACATCCGCACTCGCAGGTGCAATCAGTATTGCATCCGCCGTTGAACCGAGTGTCACATGAGGTACATGAATATCCATGCTTCGATCAAATACATTTGTATAGCACCGATTTGCCGTAAGTGTCTCAAATGTTTCCGGTGTAATAAAATGCGTCGCATTTTCAGTCATAACAACATGCACATCCGCATGAAGCTTCACAAGCATACTTGCCACGTTTGCCATCTTATACGCAGCAATTCCGCCACTTACTCCCAAAACTATTTTTTTACCGGTCAGCATAAAGTCACCTCCTATGCCATGTCTTCCAATCTTCCGTGTTTCTCATAGTGTGTAACTCTTGTTACATGATTATTATCATCCACAAATACAACCTTTGGTTTGTTTGTCTCGTATTCCTCCGGTGTCATCTCTGCATAACACATAATGATCACCTTGTCTCCGGTGGAAACCATACGTGCAGCTGCACCATTTAAGCAAATCATTCCACTGCCTGCTTCGCCTGCAATAACATAGGTTTCAAATCGATTACCGTTATTGATATCAACAATCTGCACCTTTTCATATTCGAGGATTCCTGCAACCTTCATCAAATCCTCATCAATCGTGATACTTCCTACATAATCAAGCTCCGCCTGAACAACCGTCACTCTATGAATCTTACTTTTTAATACATGTATCTGCATATAGTTCTCCTTTATACACTCAAATGAAAATTATCAATCAAACGGGCCTCTCCGCCAATATTTACGGCAATGGCGCAAAGAATCTCACCTTGAATCAAATCTACATTCTTCATCGTATTCCGGTCAACAATCTCTACATAATCAATTGTAGCAAGCGGCATTGTCGAAATCAACTCACACATTGCCTTCTTTACCGTTTCCGGATTGCGCTCACCGTCCTCAATCATCTTTTTACCCATAAAGATTGCCTTACTTAAAATCACAGCCTGTTTTCTGGACTCTTCAGAAAGATAAGTATTTCTTGAACTCTTTGCAAGTCCATCTGCCTCACGTATAATCGGACAACCAACAATCTCAATATCCATATTAAGATCCGTTACCATACGCTTTATGACAGCAAGCTGCTGTGCATCCTTTTCACCAAAGTATGCACGGTCCGGCATAACAATATTGAAAAGCTTGCTGACCACCGTACAAACGCCACGAAAATGTACAGGTCTTGAAAGACCGCACAATGCATTTGTAAGACCGCTCATATCAACAAACGAACAAAAACCATCCTTGTACATCTCCTCCGGTTCCGGATGAAAAATAAGCTTCGCACCTGCTGCTTCACAAAGCTTAGCATCTGCCTCCAAGTCCCTCGGATAGCTCTCTAAATCCTCTGTCGGACCAAACTGCATCGGATTGACAAAAATACTGACAACGGCAACATCATTTTCCGCAACCGCACGCTTAATCAGACTTTCGTGACCCTCATGCAAATATCCCATGGTCGGCACAAAACCAACACGCTTTCCTTCCTTTTTCCATGCTTTAACTTGTGCACGGACTTCCGCTATTGTAGATACAATCTTCATGTGTTTACCCATTCCTCTCTAGTATAATTTTTCAATCACATCATCGTCAATCGCATATGTATGTGTTGCGGTTGGATATGTGCCATTTTTAACCTCTTCAATATATGCTTTAAATGCATCTGTCATAACCTGACCGGTCTCGCCAAATCGCTTTACAAACTTTGGTGTGAAATCACTAAACATACCAAGCATATCTGCGTATACGAGCACCTGACCGTCACATCCGGCACCGGCGCCGATTCCGATTGTCGGGATGTCAAGCTTATTTGTAACATAGGTTGCAAGTTTTTCCGGTACACATTCAAATGTAACCGAAAATGCGCCCGCCTCCTGTACGGCAAGTGCATCCGTAAAAAACTTCTTGGCAGCAGCTTCGCTCTTGCCCTGTACCTTAAATCCACCAAATGCATTGATTGACTGCGGTGTAAGACCAATATGTGCCATAACCGGTATACCTGCGTCCGTAATCGCTTTTATCTGCGGGCAAACTTCCACGCCACCTTCAAGCTTTACAGCCTGCGCACGTGCTTCCTTCATAAGTCTTCCCGCATTCACAACTGCATCATATACAGATGTCTGATACGACATAAACGGCATATCTACGATAACAAGTGCTTCCTTTGCACCTCTTGCAACCGCTGCGCCATGATGAATCATATCTTCCATCGTAACTGATAATGTATCTTCATATCCAAGCATAACATTACCCAAAGAATCACCGACTAAAATCGCATCAATTCCCGCACTGTCAATCAGCTTAGCCGTTGAATAATCATACGCAGTAAGCATCGTTAATTTTTCATGATTTTTCTTTGCCTGCGCAAATGTCACCACTGTCTTTTTCATATAAGTTCCTCCCATATTATAACATCTTTTTTAATTTCTCATATGCTTTCCTTATTTCCTCTTCACCGGTGTTTCCCCGTTGGTTTTGCTCCAATGCTTTTGATTTGGCAAGTTCAGCCAAAATTTTGGAAATAGCTTGATACGAAGTCAGCTTGTCACCCTCAAGCACCATTAAATGCTTTTTAACAGTCTCAATATCGCACCTTTGTACCGGACCGGTCAATGCATCCTTTGTTCCATACGTGACAATGTTTTTTGCGTTATTTAGAAACAACGTAGATAACGCACATTCTGCCTCCTCATGCTCAAAACCGCATTCCATCAAAAGTTCACACGCTGCCTGATAGAGCCCGACAACGAGATTACTTGCAAACACCGCACTGCTGTGATATTTCACCTTGTCCGATGCAGCAATTATTTTCACCTTGTGTCCAAGCGATACAAACAGTTTCTCCCACATCGGCAAATATTCCGGGCGGCCTTCAAGCGTGATAAAACAATCCCGAAAGCCTTCGTAGGATGTCAATTTGGAGTTTACAGCATAAATGGGATGAATCGAATAACCAAAGATTTGGTTATGCATACCAGAAAACACTTGTGAGGAAAGTGCCCCACTCGTGTGACATAGAATCTTATCGTTCGTGCTCAACATCATTGGATCGAGCATCTTAGCCATCTCTGCAATCTGCCCATCCGGCACAGTCAAAAATAAAGCATCCGCGTCAAAAACCAGTTTCTCTAAATCTTCATAGTACTTGGTATCAGTAAATTCCGCCGCCTCCTTTGCGCTTGCTAAGGTTTTACTATAAAACCCAACAACCTCATGTTCCTTTTGTTCCGTCAGGTGTTTCCCCAAAGTGAAACCCATCCTTCCGGCGCCAATAAATCCAATCTTCATACTACCGACCTCCTTTTTTAAGGATTCCGGTTTGCCTGCATTTTGCTTTATTTATTCATTTTCCGGTATGGTTTCTCTCGAATACCATCCAACGGAAATATAGCACGAAATCCGGGCAATTGTAAATACATAAAAATGATTTAATTGTATATTTTTCGGTACATAAAAATCACCGGGTACACGATATATGTTACCCGGTGAAATCATAGTTTTGTAATTAGCTTACACTGTAGTTTGGAGCTTCCTTTGTTATCTGAATATCATGCGGATGACTTTCCTTTAAGGATGCTGCTGAAATCTTAACAAACTCAGCCTTCTCATGAAGCTCTTCGATTGTATGAGCACCACAATAACCCATACCGGAACGAAGACCACCAATCAACTGGAATACAGTATCTTCCAGTGTTCCCTTATAAGCAACACGTCCTTCAACACCTTCCGGAACGAGCTTCTTCGCATTTGTCTGGAAGTAACGATCCTTACTGCCACACTCCATAGCAGCAATAGATCCCATACCTCTGTATACCTTGTATTTTCTACCCTGATATAACTCAAAATCTCCGGGAGCCTCATCCGTACCTGCAAACAAGCTACCCATCATACATACATTCGCACCTGCAGCAAGTGCCTTTGTAATATCTCCGGAATATTTGATACCACCATCAGCGATAACCGGAATACCTGCTGCTTTTGCAGCCTCGTATGCTTCCATGATAGCTGTAATCTGTGGAACACCAATACCTGCAACAACACGTGTTGTACAAATAGATCCCGGCCCGATACCAATCTTAACTGCATCGACGCCCATATCAATCATCGCCTGTGCCCCCTTCTTGGTTGCAACATTACCGGCAATCACATCAAGATCCGGGTACTTTTCCTTAATCATCTTGAATGTCTTTAAAACATTCTCAGAATGACCGTGTGCAGTATCAATTACAATGGCATCAACCTTTGCTGCAACAAGAGCATCTACACGATCACAAATATCCGGTGTAACACCAACTGCAGCCGCACAAAGAAGTCTTCCTTGCGAATCTTTCGCTGCATTTGGATACTTAATCTGTTTTTCAATGTCCTTAATCGTGATAAGCCCCTTTAACATCATGTTCTCATCAACAATCGGAAGCTTCTCCTTACGTGCCTTGCTAAGAATTGCCTTTGCCTCCTCTAATGTGATACCCTCATGTGCTGTGATAAGATTTTCAGAAGTCATACACTCACGAATCTTCTTCGAATAATCCGTCTCAAACTTCAAATCACGATTTGTAATGATACCAACAAGCTTACCTTCTTCTGTAATCGGTACTCCGGAAATACGAAATTTACCCATAAGCTCATCTGCATCTTTCAATGTATGTTCCGGTGAAAGTGAAAATGGATCTGAAATAACTCCGTTTTCAGAACGCTTAACCTTATCAACCTCTTCCGCCTGCTGCTGTATCGACATATTCTTGTGAATAACTCCGATACCACCCTGTCTAGCCATCGCAATTGCCATTCTGTGCTCGGTGACTGTATCCATACCTGCACTCATAAGCGGAATGTTAAGCGTAATTTTTTTGGTAAGTTTTGTTGTAAGAACAACATCATTTGGAATTACACTTGAAAACTGCGGAACCAAAAGCACATCATCAAATGTAATACCTTCGCCAATAATCTTTCCCATTTTCTTTTTCCCTTTCTTTTGAATTTTATTATATTATGAAAAAATAATATCTCATAATTGCAAAAAAAGTTGTACGAAAACCATACAACATTTATTGCTTGAATCTAAAATATAGGGATTATGCTAACACCATCCCCGTAGGATGTCAACCTATATTTTAACGATTTATTAATTTTGTAGAATTACTCTTTAAATATGCAAATATAAAGACTCATATATTCGACGCCGTCCTTTAAAAGCGGCACACGGATACCATCAATATCCGAATGCATTTGAATACCGTCACCACATATCGCAATCGGTGGCGTAATATCAATTAAAATGCCCTGTGTAGAAAAAACAGTCGCGGTATTTCCCATAATCATGTTTGACAATTCGTTCAATGCAGATGCTGACATCTCGTCAATCTCCGTCACCTGCATACCAAACATCATGCGCGAGGCAACCTCAAGTGCAATTTTTTCCTCCATTGCAAGGACAACTTGTCCTCTCATCTCTCCGACAACACCAACCTGAATCGCATACATTCGATTCTTTAATTTGAAATCCGTTTTTTCAGGATGTCCAACCGTAAGATCTATCTGTGTAACACTTTTCATAACAGAGATGCTACATTGTAAAAATGGATTAATATGATTCACGTTCATAACAGGCATCTGTTATCACTCCAATCTCTCTCTTTCGTAATATAATACATTATACATGATTCAATACACTTTTTCAAATTATTATTCAAAAATAAACATATTGGATTCACTTAATATATGTTTGGATTCATCCACCTGTTTTACAGTGATTTTTGTCCCTGCATCCAATGTTTCGTCGACAATCATCAAGGTGTTTTGATCAATATAGTTTGTTTTTGTCAACTCATCATCTACATATATAGTTGAAAATTCATTAAAGTTTTCTCCGTATACATAAACGCGCCCCGAGCGATTTTCGACACCTGTAACCGTAATGATATCAACGCCTCTTTGCATATGATTTTCAAGCAATGGGCGGCGTCCGTTATACATATAACACTCGCCGAACAACATGTCATATGCATAAAGCTCTAATTTCTCGTCACGTTCCTTTCCATGATAGAGTCTCTGAATCTTTTGAGCATATCCATCCGGCATATTAAGTGCCTGAAACAAACGTGTTGAAAGCTCATATGACATAATATCGCGGTCCATTAATTTCAAATTAATATTGTTGACAATAATGTACTCCGTCTGAAACATCGTACTGTTCGGCAAACGTTCCTCCGTCAAGTCCAAGGTCGGCAAATGATCGCCATACAGCACAAGCACATACTCCTCTCCGTATGCATCCAACATACCAATCAGATTGTCAATCATTTGATCCATTTCATAAATCTGATTCACATAATAATGAAATTTCGGTTCAACTTCTTTGTCATCATAGGTAATCTGAATATGGTCCACACAACTGTCTGGTTCAGACGGATACTGTCCATGTCCCTGCACACTGATTGTATATACAAGATCCGGTCGTGTCGGCGTATCCTGTAAACATTTCATGATATCATCCACAAGTGTCTTATCCTTTGCCCATCCTGTCGATGTATATTCCACATCATACATATATTCCAAAGAAATAAATGCATCAAAGCCCATCTCATCATATACATTTTCACGATCATAAAATGATCCTACATTGTTATGAATTGCATAAGCCCCATAACCTTGCTTTTTTAATAAGCTGCACATACTCTCAACCGGTGTATGATTAATCGTAGTTTTATACGGGTACTCTCCTGCTCCGAAAAAGCTGGAACGAAGCCCGGTCAATACCTCAAATTCGGTGTTGGCAGTTCCTGCACCGAGTGCCGGAACCGTAAGATATCCTGACGGAAACTCTTCCTTTAATCTCGTAAAAGTCGGCACCGGATTTTTACTCATCGAAAGACCGATTACATCATTTGGATCAAAGAAAGATTCCAGCTGAATCACAATTATATTTGGTTTTTTTGTTTCCCCATGCTGCTTTAAATCCATCAGATTACTTTTCAGTATAAGCATTGCAGACTCATTGTAATAATCCGGCTTTGAAATACCATTGTCAATAATACTGTTGGAAAAGCAATATGCAAATCCATAATCCTCGTATGCCATTCCAAGATTTGCAAAATCATCGGAAATAATATTATGCTTCATATTGTAGTTTGTAAGCACGCTAATACCAATCCATGACAGCACACAGGCAAGCATGGTTCCTTTAATCTTACGTGATCCCTCAAATCTTGGTGTTTTGATAAACAGAAATACAAGTCCGATTAAAAATAGTATTATCAACACAACAAGTCCGATTTGTTGCCATTTTTTGAGATAGACATCCAACATACTAAGGACATCGCCTACCATAAGGAAATCAATGGCAGCAAACGGTGTGACACGATAACCCAAAACAACAAAATTGACAATCCCGCATATAAGCCACACTGATGAAATGATAATCATTCCAAATACACGTTTTCTAAGAAACAACGCAAACAGCAGTGTAAAAAATATAATGGATACATTATATAAAAATACAAGCGGGGAACGCACCAAAAATAATAATCCTGATACAATTGATCTTCTTCCGAGCATTTCCAAAACAAGCTCAATTCCGAGCGCTGTAAGAAAGCATTTAAAAATCCACGTATGAACCGAATATTCAACTATTGATTTGACTTTGTTCTTTTTCTTCTCCATGTTATTCACCAATTCACTATCGACATTGTATTCTTTATACAAAATACTTCTCTTTTTACCCGATAATTATATCAGACATACTTATTTTTTCAATAACAGAATCTTCTAATATGCATGAAAATATTATGAAATCAACTAAAAACAACCGTTTTTTTACATGAAATAATAAAACAAAAATATTTTTAAATTAAGTATTGACACCTAAAGACTCGTATGTTAATATATGTCTTGTCGTTAAGACAACAACAAAAAATACAGACATTTGCGCGAGTGGCTCAGCGGTGGAGCACCTCCTTGCCAAGGAGGGGGTCGCGGGTTCGATCCCCGTCTCGCGCTCTTTTTATGAAAAAAGGATATCCGATATGGATATCCTTTTTTCATATCAAGCACATCCTGTGCTCGAAGTTCGATCTTCTCGTCTCCCGACTCGGTCCGCGCATAACAGGTGCCACCGGCACCTTGCGCCGTCTCGCGCTCTTTTTTTTGCTCGGAAAGCCTTGAATTTACTGGCTTTCCTTATTTTTTGTCTCGCAAAAGGTTGTAGATAGGTTGCTATGCCCCAACATTTCTCGAATACAATCCAACGGAACTTGATTTCTAACCTCTTCACGAACGACATGATTTGCTGATTTAAATTTCTTCGTTTATTTCATTTTTTGCAATGTCAAAATCATCCTCTAACTGCCTATCATATTTCTCTCTTGATTTCTTTGCGACTATAAAACATGCAAAATACAAAATCCACACGACAGCAACCAAACAAACCATAATATTACGCCTGAATTTCATCTTATCAATTGTCTTGCGATTCATTTTGTCCACTTGACTGTTAAACGTCTTGATTGCTTCTCTTTGTGCATCGGATTCCTCTAATGTCAATGAACCATATTCCTTATAATAGTCTCCGACTAATATACTACCCTTCGCATAGCCATCAACCGTGCACCATAACACACCATCATTTTCCACATCTTCATAGAAATAGCAATCATGATCGTATGATGTCAAAACGCGAATCACTTTACCCTCAAGTTCCGTTTTAAAACATTCAATATTATCGTTTTGTTCCCAATCACGAATAGCACCATTTTTGAACGTTTCATATGTTACTACGTCATAATAGTGCGACTCAAAGCAATGTTTTTCAAAGTCATTAATATATATTCTTCCCATAAATGTATTGGGAAAAAATACATTTATCAACAAAAAACAAGAAAGAACTATTAGTATACCTTTCTTCATAAAATCCCCCTGATTTTACATTTCAATAAATTCATTACTTGATAAAAGCAAAGAACGGAAAAAGTCCGCCGCTGTTTTATTGATTTGATTATTAGTATAATTGGCATTTGTTTCTAATTCATTCATTAGGACGCTAATTCCAACCCCTCTGTCTCCATCGCCCAAATTGCATATCAATCTGTATTTTTGGAACAGATTTGGCAAATCTTCTATCGGAGGTATTCTAGCGATAACTCCCCAAAGTAATCCATTCTTCAAATTTCCAACGGTACCATAAGAGCAACCCCAATATTATCAACTTTTTGCTTCTCTTTACAAAGCCTTGATGCAAGTGTTGCTATGTTATTAGAAATCTCACCAAAACCCGAACCAATACCTGCAACGTCTATGTTTTGAATTTGAGAACAAACAGCGTTTATATTCTCCCCCATTAAATTAAATCTATTGCTCTGAATGAATTATATGCTATGTACAAAAATGTTGATGTCAGTTTTATAGTAAAATGACGTGCTGAACCTCCCTATTTTACTAAGTTTTTTAAACAGATTATAATTCGATCCCTTCTCGTCTCCCGACTCAGTCCGCTCATAACAGGTGCCACCGGCACCTTGCGCCGTCTCGCGCTCTTTTTTTGCTCGGAAAGCATATCAAAATACTGGCTTTTCTTATTTTTTGTCCTACAAAATTTTGATGTCAGTCAAATTATTTGCTTAAAAAAACCTATTTATTAAGTCTACTGTTTCCTCTTCAGCCAAAGGATTATATATGTATGATAATGTTATAGATAAATCATAAAGAATATAATATTTTAATCGCGTCCATCATAGAAAATAAACAGTCTGTTAGTTGCACGATTTATTGCATATCCTTCCACACTATTAGCATCTTCATATATATAGACATCGCATTTTTCCTGATTTAGATAATGTTCTTCTAAATACGTACATATACTACAAGAATCGCTATCTTCTATCCATGGATTATCATCTGTCACTTTTGCCGCTTTTTGTATACACGAACTTTCAAATTCATCTAAAAACTGCTTTGTAGTCTCGAATTCAACATATGTATTATCACTAGCGAGCCAAAATCCCGGTCTATGATAAAACTTTACATTCTTTGCCTCCTTTGGTATAGATGTCGGGAAGAACAAATACCGGGTGCCACTAATTTCTTTTTCATATTTATTGGGCGCAGTCACAACTGCAACTCGATCAGCATATGAAACGGTTATTATCCATACAAGAAAAATTCCCAGAAAAAGAAGTACAGGCATACTAGCATTCATTAGTCTCTGTTGTTTAGTAAGTTTAAGTTCTTTTCGATGGACTCTATATGCTTTATTATAAACAATCATATACCGCAAAAAAGCAATGATTGCCAATATGCCACAAAAAATCTTAATCAAAAAAACAACAACGAATAAAATCTCTGTAAGCAATGCAAATTTCTCAATAATCGCACACAGAACCCAAAGATCAAATATAACTATGGAGGGTACTATCGATGGAGCTTTTTTTTGCCATTTAACATATTCTTTTTTTATATTAGCAAATACTCCAATCAGTAATGTAATTGCCATAATAAAAACAGAAACCGGATGAAACACTCGCAAAAACTTTATATTAACTATAAAAAACAATATAAAATTACATAAAAGCAAAATTAAATTTCTTTTTATTATAGACTTCATAGCTGGTCTCCTAATACCTAATAATAACAAATAGAGTCTAATCCTGAATTCCAAGTAACATAACCATCAATTTCTCCAATACTGACAAAGTTTGTAGCATATCCATATTTATTTAAATCATATAGTTCAGGCAATATATCGTGTTCAAAATCGTAATGATCAATAATATAGTACTTATAAGTCATTTCATACTGATCACCATTCCGTGTAATTTCGCATACAATGCCAGCGTCAGCCTGGTTAATTGCTGCAAATGTATTTGCATGTAGCACAGCATTCCATTCATCGTGATCTCCGCCTAGAAATCCATCACAACCACGCAATCCATCTACTGACAATGTGATAGTTTGACCATCCTCCAAATAACCCTCGGCAAAAGCTGCCACACTTTCTATGTTATTTGTATAATGTTCATTAACATTTTTATTGAATAAAAATTCTGTCGCATCATAATAATAATCACTTCCATCTCCAAAAAAGAAATTATTTAACAATTCTCCACTATTTAATCCAAGTAAATTTGCAACAGCTGAGCCAGCTATATACATTGCAGCTATTTTAGCCGCATCATAGCCATCTGGAGGAGTCTCACTTCCATGCAAATAAGCAAGTCCGTTTTCTCCATAGATGCGATCATACAATTCCTTACTCATTGGAATCCCATCCATATTATCCACTATATTATATCCTGGTGGAAGTCCATCCGTTGAATTATCATTATTTATCGATGGTTCACGTACAACACTTCCAGCCAAATCAACTAATGATGATCGCGTCAAATTCTGCATCAAAACTGAAGATTCTGCAGTTAAATACTTCATTACTATTTGCTTCAGAGAAGACGAAAAACCTCCAAGTATACTAATGTGCTTGCCAAGATTTGTTTCAATCGCCTCTAAATTTGCCTCCATTTCAGACAATCCTACACTTTCCAATCCGTTTTTGACGGATTCAACAATACTTTTTACCGATTCCACTGACGTTTCAATTTCATTAATTTTCAAACTCTGTTTTGCAATTTCCTGCGTTTTTATCATAAATTCTGTCATTTCTACTTTTCCCCCACCAATTTCATATTTAAAACAATTATATAATATCATGTTATTTCAAATTGTAAAGTATATATAATAAAGTTGGAATTATACGTAATTATATATAAAATAATAATGTCAATAAACAAAAAAGAGCTCTGTTTTTCAGGATCCTCTCTGTGGTGTGCTATCTCCCGGCATAATATAATCAAACAACTGTATGTGAGTTACTCCCATATTCAGTAATTTCAATTTATTTTCAAGTTGCTGCTCTCTCGTGTTATATCCTTTTATGTACGGAACGCGCACCTGAAATTGTTCAGGTCCGATATTGTCCAATAATATTCGGAGATTGTTTTCGAACACACTGTAGTCACCACCCGTATATTTCCTGTATCGTTCCGGGTCCATATCCTTACAGTCCACCGAAAATGCGTCGACAAAAGGCAGCACCTTTTCCACATTTTCAGCCGGAATCGAAAGCGATGTTTCGACATAAATTTTCCATCCCAAAGACTTGTATTTTCGTGCAAACGAAGCGATAAAGTCCGCATGAAGCAGTGACTCTCCGCCTCCGAATGTAAGCCCGCCTCCGGTTGTAATAAAATACAGATTATCAATTTTGACTCTCTCGTACAATTCATCAACCGTTACATGATTCACCTTTGCTCTACCATTCCAGGACTCCGGGTTCAAACAGTATTTGCACCGCAGTGGACATCCAACGGATCCGATTAATGATGTCACGCCCTTTCCGTCCGTCTGCATCCTCAGTCTTGAAATTGAATATAGCGGATAAGTTAATTCCTTCATTTTCTACCCCGTTATTCTTAAATCCTAGTTATCTTCTCCCAAAGTTTCTTCTGTGGTCGTAAGATTTTCCTCTTCGAAATCCATTTCTCCACCTTCGTAATCTCCTTCTGTAGACGGCTCCACATATTCCATATCACCATCTAACCGCATTTCTGTCGTAGTTTTTGCCCCTGAGTTCGAATTGCTCCAAGGATTCTTTGCATCGTCACTATGACAACCGGCAACAAATCCTGCAAGGCAGGATGAAAGTCCTGCTAATACAACCGTCTTTCCAAGCTTTGTCCTTCGCTCAAGTTCACGCTCCAAATACCGAAGCTCCTCCTCGCATTTCGGACAAGTCCCCTTGCAATCTCCCTGATATTTACATTCGTTTACAGCATATTCAATATCATTTGCCTCAGCAATTTTTAGTCTCAGTTCCTTAAGTGCCCTACATTTTTCTTTTCCCTTCATAAGCATACTCCTTTTTAAATGCATTCTATTCGCGTCAAAATAATCCGCACCCTTTTCTAATATACGCATGTAAATCAAAGTTTTATGGAATATATTTTATATGAAATAAAATAACCGGAACAATTTTGCTCCGGTCATTTTATGTACGTATTAGTTTACAGCATCCTTAAGTGCCTTACCTGGCTTAAACTTTGGCATTGTTGCCGCTGCAATCTTAATCTTTTCCTTTGTAAGTGGGTTGATTCCCTCACGTGCAGGACGCTCTGTTGTTGTGAATGTTCCAAATCCAACTAACTGGATAGAATCCTTCTTCTTAAGAGCCTCTGTTGTAGTCTCAACAAATGCCTTTAATACAAGCTCTGCATCCTTCTTTGATACACCTGCTTTTTCTGCCATGGCAGCAACTAATTCTGTTCTGTTCATCTTTTGAACCCTCCTCATAGATTATATAGCTTATTTATTATATGACATTTCTCTCCACTCGTCAAATTTCTTGTAAAAACCGTGTAAATAAAGCGGGTAATTATCGTTTATTACTTTTTCTCCATATCTTCCGCTTTTCCGCTTCGAGAATTAATTCATCCCGAAAATCCGGATGTGCAATGGATATTAAATCTTCTGCACGTTCCCATGTAGAACGACCCTCCAGATTAATGATTCCGTATTCTGTCACAAGAAAATACACCTGACTACGTGGGGATGTGACGATATCACCATTAAATTGCGGCTTAATTCTGGAGTGCTTTACACCATATCGGTCTGTATGCAGAGAGCTCATACAAATAAACGCCTTTCCGCCCTTGGAAGCTGACGCACCAACCAAAAAATCAAGCTGACCGCCGGTTCCGCTTATTTGTCTTGCACCGGCACTTTCCGCAGCCACCTGCCCGTATAAATCGACAGCTACACAGCTATTGATGGATACCATATTGTCAATCTGTGCAATGACACTCGGTCGATTCACATATTCAAGCGGATATGCAGCAACACCATGATTTTCCTCCAGCCAGTCATACAACTCCTTGGAACCGATTGCACAACCATATACACCTTTTCCACGATCAATACTCTTTTTCCGATTTGTAAGCTTGCCGGACTTGTACAAGCTTAAAAATGCATCCGAGCATAGCTCTGTATGCATACCAAGATCCTTTAAATCCGATACAGCAATCAATTCACCAAGTGCGTTCGGCATACTGCCGATACCAAGCTGCAAGGTTGCACCATTCACGAGATACGGAACAATATATTCCGATATCTTACGATCTATCTCTGTCGGCTGCGACACCTTATTATACGAAAACGGTTCATGGGCACCCTCTACAATATAATCCACATCGGATATATGAATACATTCGTCATATCCCCCATATACCTTTGGCATATGTTCATTGACTTCGACAATCACGATATCCGCCATACGCGTAATCGGAGCTGCAACCCCTGTATTGACAGAAAAGTTGAAATATCCATGACGATCCATTGGCGAAACGCTTACCATTGCAACATTTACTTTTAGAAAAAATTCATAATATGCAGCATTATTATGGAACACCATCGGAATATAATAGCAAAGTCCTCTGTCACACAGCTTACGTTCATACGATGAGCAATGCCAGCTATGATAAATAAAGTGTTCATTTTCCTCGTCACATTCCGCAACCATAATCGGCCCGTCTATCAAATTGCCACGCACCTTTACATCGTAAAGTTCATCCTTGCGTTTTGCAAGTGCCCGGTCAAGAAGCGTTGGTTTACCGAGAGAACTCGTATAGTCAATCCAATCTCCGCTTTTAACAACCGCAACGGCCTCCTCCGGTGTGCGAAGCTTACTCTTGTATTCACTCATATAATCCCGTAGCATGATATACCCCCTTCCGATATACACCCACATTTCTTTTCCGCAAGCATGCCTCTATACAATACCTTGATAGACCGCAAGCATAAACGGCATAGTAATAACACTTAATAAAACTGACATCACATTGATTGCACCTGCCTGCTTTTCATTGTTATGAAATAAATCCGCCATCTGTGTAACCGTAACCGCAACCGGTGCACTGATTGCCAAAAATACAATTAATAAAACATCCTTCGCAAAGGAAATACGCACGGTCACCGAACTCATTCGAATTAGCAATATAACACAAAACGGCAATACGACCAGACGCATCAAACATACAATCCAATTTCGAACCGATAAAAAGGTATGTTTTAAATCCACATCTGCCATAATCATGCCGAGCATCAACATGCAAACAGGTCCGATAATGCCACCCATATTGTAGATGGTTGACTCTAACATATCCGGCAGCGAAAATCCCGACACAAACAGTACAATCCCAGCTACAATCGCTATTATATTGGGATTAAACACAATTTTCCTGATACTTGCCTCTCCTTTTCCTCCGACTGCGCATACAAGATGCACCCAGAAGAATGCGGTTTGTACCATGATAAATGCGCAACAATAAAATACCTGTTCTTCTCCAAGTATCGCAAGCACAAGCGGAACAATTAAATTTCCACCGTTGGAATAAATCATAGACATCCGTTCAATCGTATGAATACGAAATACCTTTGACAACAAATACGTAACAAGTATATAAAACAAATGTGCCAAAGCCGCGACCGTTACCGCTAAAATAAGTCCTGATATACGTTCCTTTGTATATTCCACCTTAAGACTTCGAAGCACCATACATGGATTAATTACGTATAACGTAAGTGCGGCAAGTACTCTGCTATCTTCCTTTTTTACGATCTTTGCCTTAACCAAAATCACACCCATGAATATCATAAGCATCAAGGATAGCATCTGCTTGAACAGCAATACTGACAACTCCATATACAAAAACCTCTCTTTACTACATCTTCAAATCAAAATACGTTGTAATGAGACCGTCAATTTCAGCTGTATCCTTGCGGGCAACTGCCTGCTTTAATACAATTACAAATTCCTGATCTTCTCCCGTATATTCCGAAGCCGTCAATTTATCCATATCCGAATTTACAGACGCAAAATCATTCATCAGCGCATGATATTTGATATTTTCAAGTAAATCAAGAGAAATTCCTACCGGCTCTGTACACTTTATATTTGAATCAATTTCAGAGGTTTCATCCGTAATTTCTTCGACAGACTCATCTTGCTGACTCTCATATGATTTACTCTGCGAAACTGCCTTTTTCGCAGCATATTCCTCATCCGTCATCCCCGAAACCTCGTTCATAAAGTTCAGATAATCCTCAAGCGCTAAAAGTACTTCAAACAGATGCTCTGTAAAATTCTCCAAATTATCTTTCACATAATCACGATTGCCGATATTGATTGCTGCTTCGATTTTTGAAGCCTCCTGTGATAAAATAATCGCACCGACACTCATACTATTCACACGCAATGCATGGATTTTTGTCTTGAAGGCTCTTGCATCCTTACCAAACTTCTCATAGAGCTCATCAATTGCTGAAGCATGCTGACGATAATACGTTGCGATAAGTTTGTTAAACACATGAATGCTGCCTCCGATTTTCGATAATGCGTACTCTACATCGATATATGGCATCATATTTTCCAGGCCATCACTAAACCTCGACTCAGCAATATATTGTCTGACATCATTTGTTTTTTCCTTAATCTTATCCTGCGGAAGACAATCCTTTAATATAGCAGCCACACGACGGATATCGATCGGCTTTACCAAATTATCCGTAAACCCGGCTCCAAGAAGTTCCTCACGATTTTCTTCAATCGCATTTGTATCCATGGAAATGATCGGAAGCTGCGTGAATAAATCTCCTTCTATCTCGCGAATCTCACGCATCGCATCAACACCGTTCATAATTGGCATAGACAAATCCATAAATACGACATCATATGCATGATTCATTACCATATCGATTGCACGAAGCCCTGTTGCCGCCTGATCGATTTTCATCTCAAACTGCGCGAGCGTCTTAGCAGAAACCTCCCGGCTTACTTCCTCATCATCAACCAGCAGGCAGCTTACCTCCGGAAGCCAAAGCTTTTCAGCAATTTCCTGTGAAACGATTCCCTCGATTTTTGAACGAACCGGCGCTGCTGTTCCCGTTTCGTTTACCTTTTGAATAACGGATAGAGTAAATGTTGAACCGGTTCCGTATGCGCTTTCAACTTCAAGTTCGCCGTTCATTAAATCCGAGTAACCTTTTGCAATTGCAAGACCTACGCCATTTCCGCTGTGAACGGTATTCTTCACATTATCTGCAATCGTATATACCTCAAACAAGGTCTCGATACGATCCTCCTGAATACCAATTCCGGTATCAGACACAGTAAATACCAGGTTTACAACATTATGATGCTGCCGGTCCGCATATTCATAACAGTCAACCGATAACGTAATCGATCCCTCTTTTGTATATTTCACGGCATTGTCAAGTAAACGCTCCAAAATATTATGAATTTTATCCTCATCACCGATTACATTATCTGTCATATTCTCACCAATTTCGACAAAAAACTTTACAGCCTTTTCACCGATTTTGGTAGCTGTTGCATCTGACAACTCATAAATCATATTAGTAACGGAATAAGGTGCCTGCGAAACCTCCACCTTTCCTGCTTCGATTTTAGCAAGCAGTATGATATCATCAACCTTATGAAGAATATTTACGCCGATTTCTTGAATACTTTCGATTTTCTTACGGTTTTCCTCATCCTGCTCCAATACATGCAGTAATTCCTCTGCCTTAACCATCATTGCATTGACCGGAGTTTTAATTTCATTACTCATATTGGCAAGATAGTCATTTTTGGCACTACTTGACTTTACAACTACCTCATGCTCTTTTGACAGCTGCTCTAATGCCGTGTTTTTATTAATCAGCATTTTTCGAACACGCAGGATACCAAAAATCAATCCGACAATAATCAGAAAAATCAAACCAAGCATCGTGACACGGGCAATCGGCTTTTCAAAAAAGCTTTTTTCCTTTGTGATTGAAAATGAAACCTGTTCTCCGCATGGTGTTCCGTCTCCATTATATGCATTGATGACAAACTCATACTCTCCGCCATCAAGGTTTGTATAGACAGCTTCCATGGACTCGGAGCCTGAAATCACAATTGGATTATCATCGAAGCCACGAAGCATATATTCCACCTGCATATCATTTCTGTTTTGATAACTGAACACTGCAAAATCAATTGTAATACGTGATACGTTGTGCGAAATACGAAGTCCATTATTGACGTCATCAAACTCATAGGTTGTTCCGTCCACATCAATTGCAGTCACCTTCATACGTGGAGGAACCTCATTTTTCCATATATTTTTGATATCCAGTGTATATATTCCGGTATTGCAGCACACATACAACAAGCCGCCGGATATGCAGCTATGTCCACTCGTATTGATTGCAGCTCGAAGGCCATCATCGACATCTAAATATCGATTACTGATTCCTTTACTGCCAAGTAATTCCTCCTCTGTCGTAATAAGTATTCCCATAGAACCGATTAGAAAGACTTGTCCATCCGAGATTAACACATCATATATACTATTGGAAAACTCAATATTGCTTATCGAACGGAAGGATTCATTATAAAAACATAATCCGTTATCCGTACCAATCCAAAAACCCTGCTGTCCTTCCACAATACAGGTTACAACATCTGAATTAAGTCCGGATTCTGTATCATAGTGTTCAATCGGTGTATCCTTATCCGTCTGAATCACATAGATACCGCCACCATCTGTTCCAAGATAAATATTTCCAATTTGATCTTCATAAATGCACAACAAACCATAGGAAATACCTTGCTCATCCCCATAGGTCTTCAGAATATTTCCCTGCCCGTCAATAATTGCAACGCAATCCTCCATCGCAACAGCAATACTACCATCCGATAACTCATAAGAAAAATGAGCCGTATTGTTAGGTAACCCACTGTTTCTTCCGTAATTTGTAATTGTTCCATCCCGCGCTACCTTGACAATACCATATCTTCTGTATGTACTAATCCAAAGATTACCTTCCGTATCGCTCATAATACTACGAATACTTATACCTGCAAGCATTTCCGTCAAAGCAACAATATCTTCTGTCTCAACTTTATCATTGTGCGAATCATAGACAAATAATCCGTCGTCCGTCCCGATATAGGTATATCCTCTGGAACGGTAAACTGTATTTACCATCGTCTCGTCTAAACCGGTCAACATATTGTAATCAACAAATTTGCTGCGACTCATCAAAAGAACGCCCATTCTGCTTGATGCGAGCCAGTAATTTCCTTCATAATCCTGAATCATATCGGATAAATAACCATCAAACTCACAATCATACAGTTTGTTAAAGTTGGAATTCGCATCAAAATATCCAACACCATTATCTGCCCATGCCCAAATATATCCATGGTCATCCTTCATAAATCCATGAATACCTTCAACATTTGCCGTCATTTTGGTATAACTATACCTTGTACGGAATTTAAGCACCTCACGTCCGTTGCCGCCTACATAAATTGTATCATCCAGACAGGAAATACTAAGCAGCTCATCTGAAATCTCACTTGATACGTCAATACAGGAGAGTTTTTGCTCTGCGTCTAACACATAAATTTCACGCTTATCATTAATTGCCCATACAGTATTTTCCTGATTAATAATCTGCAAAAACTCAAGATCTGCAACCGTCCCGTCAATGTACGGAACCATTATCATTCCCCCGGTCTCTTTATCCATTTCACATGTGTATAGGCCGTTTGACGTAGCCGCATAAATAATTCCGTCTTCTGTCTGACACAAATCATTGATACGCTTGATACCATCATAATACTCGCCCTGCAAATGATAGTTTTCACCATTTTCTATGTAGAACAAGCCATAGTTATCGGTTCCGATCCACATACGACCATCATGATCCTGCATGATACAGTTTATTGAATAAACATCCGTACGTTCCGTGTCCCAAAGATTAATACTCTGAAATTCAGACCCGTTTGATCGATACAGACCACCATCCGTTCCAATCCATATATATCCGGAGGATGATTGATAAAGGCAGTTTACCTCATTACTGCCAATTCCGTTTTTTTGATTATATACAGTCTGTGTATATTGCGACAGAAACGAATCCTTTGCCTTCAACATATTTTGCGGCACGAGAAAAAGGCATACCATAATGAATGCCATAATACTCGCTACTATTTTGGATTTAAATTGTGAATATCTCATAGGGGATTGCTCCTCTTTGCAAAAATCTATGCGTGACGCAAGAACACCCGGTATCCCTTTACCGCCTCATATACATCCGCTTTGGACGTCACTTCCCACGGTGCATGCATATTTAATACTGCTACTCCGCAATCAATGACCTCCATCCCGTACAGGGATAAAATGTATGCAATTGTTCCACCACCGCCAACATCTACTTTACCGAGCTCCGCCGTCTGATAACAAATATGATTGTCATCCATGATTCTGCGAATTCGTGCAATATATTCCGCATTTGCATCATTGGAACCGGATTTTCCTCTGGAACCCGTAAATTTACTAAATACCATACCTCGTCCGAAATATGATGCATTATTTTTATCAAATGCACTTGCAAACATAGGGTCATACGCAGCATTTACATCCGAAGATAACATACTTGAATTCGAAAGACATCGACGAAGTGCAAGCTCAGAAAAACATCCCATTGCATCCATGAGCTCACAAACACTATTCTCAAAAAACATCGAACGCATACCGGTTGCACCTACACTTCCGATTTCTTCTTTGTCCGTCAACAGACAACAGGTTGTCTTTTCCCCTGCCGGCTGTGTCAACATTGCAAGCAGCGACGTATATGCACACACACGATCATCCTGACCATATGCCATAATCATACTTCGATCAATACCTGCGTCTCTCGCAGCACCTGCCGGTACAATCTCAAGTTCGGCCGAAAGAAAATCCTCTTCACTCATATCATACATTGACCGGAGAATTTGCAGGACACCATCCTTAACCGCATCCTTATCCTTGCCATCGAGCTTTTTATTGCCAAACACAATATCTAAATTTTCGCCCTCAATCACTTTGTTTGCCTTTTTTTCCATCTGTTCCTGTGCTAAATGAATCAGCAAATCCGATACAAAAAATACAGGGTCGTCTTCCTTATCTCCGATTGCAACCTCAACGACCTCGCCATTCTTCTTGCAAATGACACCATACATTGCAAGTGGTAACGCAACCCACTGATATTTTTTGATACCACCGTAATAGTGTGTATCCAGATACGCAAAATCACCATTTTCATAAAGCGGATTCTGCTTTACATCCAAACGCGGAGAATCGATATGCGCCCCTAATATATTCATGCCCTCTGAAAGCGGTTTTTCACCGATTTCAAACATAACAACCGTTTTATTCATGCAGACACGATACACCTTATCGCCCGCCTTGAGCACTGTTTTTTCTTTTGCAAGCGCACTCAGTTCCCTATAACCATGTGCCTGTGCCTGCCTGATAATTTCCTTTACACATGTCCGCTCGGTTTTGCCGGCATCCAAGAAGTTCCGATACCCTTTACATATCTCTTCTAACTCAGAAAGCTGATTTTCATCATAGGTAGTCCATGCATTAATTCGTTCCATTTTTGTATCTCCGTTTTTATTCATAGTTTTGTCAGAACGCAAATAACTTATACAAGCGATTCTACAACATGCTTTAATATATCAAACGCCTGATCGCATTCTTCTATTGTAATATTAAGCGGCGGAACCATACGAATAACCGCAGGACGCACTGCAGTAATGAGTAAACCTTCCTCGCATGCTTTGTATTTTACATCTGTCGCAATCTCCTTATCAAACTCTACACCAATCATAAGTCCTCTTCCGCGAACTTCCTTAATATGCGGAAGTCCGAGTAATTTCTCGCGGAAGTAAGCACCTACCTTTTGGGAGTTGTCGGATAAATTGTTATCGATAATCTCAGATATCTGTGCATAAGCAGCCGCACACGCAACCGGATTTCCTGCATAAGTACTGCCGTGCGCTCCCGGTCCGAATGTACGCGCCAGCTTTTCACTTGTACACATAGCACCGATTGGCAGACCGCCACCCATGGCCTTTGCCATACTAACCGCATCCGGCTTCACTCCGTATCCCATAAATGCCATAAGACTTCCGGTACGTCCCCATCCGGTCTGAACCTCATCAAACAAAAGTAACATTCCACGCTCGTCACAAAGCTTACGAAGTCCTTCTAAAAACTCCTTTGTTGCAGGAATTACACCGCCTTCCCCCTGCACCGGCTCAACCATAATCGCAATTGTATTTTCATCACAGGCAGCCTCAAAAGAAGCCAAATTATTATATTCAGCATATTTGATTCCCGGAATAAACGGATCGTAGTTGTGCTGTATTGCCGAACCCGGCTGACCGGTAGCCGCAAGCGTTGCCAGCGTACGACCATGAAAACTGTTCAGTGCTGTAACAATTTCATAACGATTTGGTCCGAAATTGTCCTTTCCGTATTTGCGGGCAAGCTTCATCATAACCTCATTTGCCTCGGCACCGGAGTTCTGAAAATAGATTTTTTCCATGCCAATCGATTTGCATATAAGTTCTGCCGCCATCCCCTGGGGAACGGTATAACAATAATTTGATGCATGCATCATAGACTGACACTGATCGATAATTGCCTCAACAACTCTCTTGTTGCAATGTCCGGTAGAATTTACAGCGATTCCTGCCATAAAGTCCAAATATGTTCTTCCGTTTTCATCCGTAACATATGCACCCTCTCCCTGATCCGCAACAAAATCGAATCTTTGGAAAGTCTCATAAAAATATGTATTATATAAATCCTTTAATTGTTCTTTTGTCTTACCTGTATCTGCTAATTTCATATCTCACACCTCTTTTTATCTAGTATTACCCTGACGTAATATGCCGGCAGTCTTGAACACCACCGGCATATTTCATCTATTATCAGCTATACATATTACCGGCAACCAGCTCATCCAAAATAGAAACCAGTTGACCAATATCCGGTTTGCTAATCTGAGCATCAGCTCCCAAATACTCTCCCTTGCGTCTCATCTCCTCGTTTATTAAGGATGAGAACACAACAATCGGAATATGCTTGAGTCCGTCCGTACTCCTGATAAGTTTAATCAGATGATGTCCATCCATACGAGGCATCTCAATATCTGTAATAATACATTTTACATCGTAATCAACACCGTTTTTGCGTTTTAATTGCTGTAAATAATCCCATGCTTCCTGTCCATTATTCCATATCTTGAGTCTGGTATATCCGGCTGTATTTAATGCATCCTCAACAAGTCTGCACAGCATCATGGAATCCTCAACCAACATAATCGGAATCTCGTTTCGTTCTCTTTCACTAAACTGCGCAACCTGTGACAGCTTGATACTTGTTTCCGGACAGATCTCTTCAACAATCCGCTCAAAATCCAAAATAATAACAAGACCATCCTCTTTTTTGATAATACCGGTCGCAACACTATTGTCCTTACTACTGATTGTTGAGTCCGGCTTAATGACAGATGACCATGATACACGCTGGATACCAATTACTGATTCCACGTCAAATGCGATATTCAGGTTGTTGAAGTTGGTGATGATGAAAAAATCCTGTTCGCGATTCTCACGCTCATATCCAAGGGCACCAAACAGATCGATTACTGTAATAATATCCCCTCGTGGCATAAAAACGCCTTCGATACATGGATGAGAATTTGGAATCGGAGTCACATCCTGATAGGACAAAATCTCTCGGACCTTTTCAACATTGATTCCGTAATGATTACCTTCTATGATAAATTCCAAAACCTCGAATTCATTTGTTCCGCTCTCTAATAAAATGTTTGAATCCATAATCCGTCCTCCCCTTGTATGATTAATGCAACTGAATAACCATACTCTCATTTTCGTATGTTACTTTTAGCTTTGCATCCTGAATTCTCGATGCCATTGTATCAGAAATCTGGAACAATAATACCGCTTCCTCACGCATGCTGCTATCAATTTTGTATTGATATGTATATAAATCATCAATCAATATGGTAAGCATCGGTTTCGCACTCTTACTGTCATTGATAATGATATGATATTCAATATCCTTACTGAACAAATCCACATCCTGCGGTTCGTTTGTCTGATTCTCAATATCAAACTTGACAACCAAAAGCTTATATCCGGAAGGAGCCTGAATCTCCACAAACACGCCATCTTTGTCATGCGACGGATAACTCTCGGAAATCATATAATAAGCATATTGAATCGATACATTCGGAACATCCGCATACTTTGCCAAATCGAAATCCGAGGCATCCATATCAGCAGCAACCGGATTCACATCCGTCACACCAATATAGCCCTCGTTTCCTTGACTGTCAGAACTTTGTTCCTCCGTCAGGTTTTCCTCCGTAGTCGGTACTTCTGTTGTAGAAGCTTCCGTTACAGATTCCTCCGTCGAAGTCTCTTGCACTGCCGATGTATTGTATTTTAAATCTGTATTACGATCATATTTGAGTAATAGTTCGGCCGCGTATTCTGCAATCAGATAATTTTCTTCATCCGTAAGCTCAATTACCTTCGCACATCCGGATAAAGCAAATAAAATCGTCAAAATACATCCGAGGAATATAGACTTTTTCATCCGTTCCCTCCACTCATTCAAATCCAAAAACATATACATGTATTTTACCACTAAATTGATGTATCATCAAGTAAATTAGCTGATAAATTCGCATCCAGATCGAAATAGAATACGACGCCATCCGAAACATTGTATACGCCATAAGATTTCGCATGTGCCTCCATAACCGCGGCAACAATCGATAATCCGATTCCGTTACCTCCGTATTCCCTCGTTCGTGCTTTGTCAGACTTATAAAACTTTACAAACAATTTATCGATATCCTCATCCGCGATTTGTGGTCCCTGGTTATACACACTTACCCGAAGATTTGATGCGACTGTCGAATATGATATACGAATCATGCCGCCCTCTTTCACATAATGAACCGCATTTGTCAGATAATTCGTCACAACCTCCTCAATCATGAACTCATCCGCCCATACATAGATCGGCTGTTCGTGAAATTCAACAACGGCTCCTACGTCATCAATCAAAATCTTAGAAGCAGTCAATATATCCTCTATCATCTGTGTAAGCTCAAAACGTTTTACGGTAATTGGATTTTCACCAAACTCAAGCTCGTTAAGCTCTAAAAGCTTTTTTACCATATCGTTCATCTTTTGCGCTTCATCAATAATTACATCCGTATAAAATTCCTTGCTTTCCGGATCATCAAACAGGTTTTCTTTTAAACCCTCCGCATACCCCTGAATAATTGCAATCGGTGTTTTTAACTCGTGCGAAACATGCGACAAAAATTCCTTGCGCATTTCGTCAATCTGTTTTTTCTTTTCGATATCTTTCTCCAAACGGATATTAGCCGATTTCAGCTGTGTAATTGTCCGTTCCAGACGATCGGACATGACATTCATCGACACACCGAGTTCTCCGATTTCATCCTTGGTCTGCACCGGAATCTTCACATCGAAATCAAGGTTTGACATTCTCCTTGCCGCATGAGACAGACGTTTTAGCGGTGCTGAAAAAATATTACTGAAGATCAGAGTGAATATCGATCCAAAAATAATCAGACCGATTGCAACATAAACAAATATTTTGTTTACGATATGCATCGTAAGCTCAATTCTTGCAATCGGACTTCGCAAAATAATTGTAAATCCATTATCAAGAGTACCGATCAAATCATAATAATCCGCATTAATCACTATATCATGCGTCTTTTGGATGATAAAATGTCCCGGCAGATACTGCTCAAGATGATCTGATTCCAGGATTGTATCAATCATATCATTCATACTTTTCATCATACGACTGTTATTTCCGACCGTCGTATACACACGTTCATTCTCATCATCAAAAATAAACACAATCGCATCTAACGGATTTTGAATTCCTCCCATTAAAGCGCCTGTGTCTTGATCGATCATTGCTTTTTGATTAAACAATTCATTGCAGGAATCATATGTTGTTTCCAGATTTTTTTTCAGATGCATCATAAATACACCTGTAATCAGGTAGTTGCAAATAAGCCACGCCATCGCAACGATAAACGTCGCAAATACAACTACCATAAACGTAATTTTTGTACGTATCGAGCGTTTCATTCTTATCCCTCAAACTTATAACCCATGCCCCAGATTGTCTTAATCATGTCTCCTTTGCTTCCTAACTTGCTTCGAAGCTTCTTTACATGGGTGTCGATTGTTCTCGCATCTCCAAAATAATCATAATTCCATACGTTATTGAGTATTTTTTCACGTGAAAGTGCAACGCCTCTGTTAACAAGAAAATAATTTAACAATTCAAATTCCTTATAGCTTAGTTCAATCGGTTCACCATCAACCTTGACAATATGCGCAGAAATATCCATCTCAATCCCCGCAACCGACAAGGTCTCTGATTCTACGGAAAGACTTCTTCTAAGCACAGCCTCAACTCTGGCAACTAAAATTTTGGGGCTAAACGGCTTTGTAATGTATTCATCAACACCAAGCTCAAACCCCTTCAATTCATCCCGTTCATCACTTTTTGCGGTCAGCATAATAATCGGTACATTGGAAACTTTGCGAATTTCCTGCGCGACTCCGTATCCGTCAAGCTTTGGCATCATGACATCCAAAATAATGAGTGCAATATCCTTTGTCTCCATGAAAACATCAACTGCCTGTTCTCCATCAGAAGCCTCTAAAACCTCGTATTCTTTTTTCATCAAAAAATCCCGTACAAGCTTTCGCATACGGCTCTCATCATCTACGACTAATATTTTGATTGCATCCATATTATTAAGCCTCCTACGTCAAAATAATTACATGGCTTTTATTGTAACACTTAAATATGTTAAAAGTGTGAAATGGAAGCCTCCCGTTCATTTAACTCCTGTTCCCAATTATACAACCGTTCTTCCCATGCCGCATATTTATTTACGATTTTTTCCTCTGTTCTGAAATAACCGACATTTTCATTTGTGATTGCAATAAAGAGCATACCAATGACCATAACGCACAAAGCAACCACAGCAATCACAAGCTTATTTTTGAGCTGTTTTATCCGTTCACTCTCTGTTTTAAGCTTCTTATACCGCTCTACATCCACTGTTTTTCCTCGTATCCCTTTTACAACACGTCCGGCCGGAACCGGTATGGGTGCAATTTCACGTTCCCCATATATTTCCACAAGATACTTTCGCATATCTGCCAAAAACCCGATACCAATCGGTGTGGAAAAAAACAATTTTTTTGTAAGTCCTTCATAAACCTTTCGTATATTTTCCGGCGACTCCATTCGAATGGACTGTTTGAGCTTATCAATTTTTTCAAGTTCAAGTTTAGCAAGTTCATACGTATGTTTGTCTGTAAACAAGTATTCTCCGATTTGATTTATTTTATGTTCTTCCATAAACACCTCCGTATAACACGAAACAGGACTGTCTTTTACAAGTCCAGCCCCGTTTCGTGAATATAGCAGTCATTATTCATTTATCGTAAAATTAAAATCCTTTGAAAGCTGTTCAAGCTGTGTGTTAAATGATTCTAAGTAACCGTTTGCCTCTGCAATCAATGCGTCTGCCTGTGTCAGATAGTCAGAATTTTCTTCTTCAATCGCAGATACTACCATCTCCATTGCCTCACGCTGTTTTTCTGCACCAAGCTGAAATAACGATTTTAAGTATACAGCTTCAGAAGTCTCTACATCACAAGCCTCAAGATTTGTCAAAAACTTATCCATCTTTGGAATTGTTGTTGCTTTTAAATCCGCTGCAAACTGCTTAGAATCCTTCATGTCTCCGGTAAAGAACATATTATATTCGGAAACCGCCTCATCCCAATCCGTGCGAATCGTCTTAAACTCCGTATCAACAAACTCAACAACATCATCGCGTACTGCAGCTGTCGGGTCTGCCTCTTCTTTCTTTTCTTTCTTCCCACATCCTGCAAGCGCACCTACCATAATAAGTGCAAGCGTTGTAACATATATCTTTTTCATAATCTTTGTACTCCTAACATTTTATTCGGAGAGCAATCACATGCCATCCATACGCGTAGTATTATACAACATTCGACAAAACAAAACAAGCCTTCATTACGTTTCATCCGCGTCATTTTTTTTCTTTTTCCGGAACTTCTTTTGTTGTTTTTTGATATATGTCTTATATACTTCCGAATCGGAATTTACATATGTCTCATACAAATCCGGTCGGCGCTCTTTTGTTCGCTCAAGTGACATCTCATATCTCCAATCCGCAATATTTTTATGATGTCCCGAAAGCAGTACATCGGGCACCTTTCTATTATGCCAAACCTCCGGTCTTGTGTATTGCGGATATTCGAGAAGTCCATCGTAAAACGATTCATACAATGCACTTTCATCACATCCCAAAACGCCCGGTATCAGACGACTCACCGCATCAATTATCATCATAGCCGGAAGTTCCCCACCGGTAAGAACAAAATCACCAATCGATACATAATCGGTCACTATTTCCTCCAATACCCGCTCGTCAATGCCCTCGTAATGTCCACAAAGGAGGACAAGCTCTTCCTCCTTAGCAAGCTCTTCCGCCATCTTTTGGGAAAATCTCGTTCCCTGCGGCGTCATATATAACACACGCGGTTTCTTTTTACACGAAATATCTTCATCTCCATTTACAATCGACTGATATGCACGGTAAACCGGTTCCGGCTGCATAAGCATGCCTGCACCGCCGCCATATGTATAGTCATCGACATGCCTGTATTTATTGTCCGAAAAATCTCTGATATTGACCGGCTGAATCCGGATAATTCCTTTTTCCATCGCCCGACCGGTAATACTCTCTGACAACCCATTCATCACCATATCCGGAAACAACGTCATAATGTGAAATTTCATTCGTCTAACATTCCCTTCATCAATCGAACAACGATTTTTTCCTGTTCCAAATCCATATCAAGCACACAGTCCGGTATGACCGGAAGTAACAATTCTTTTCCATCCGTCATGGCTACAACAAATACGTCGTTGGCTCCGGTCTGCAACACATCCTGTAATACCCCAAGAGTTTTTCCGTGCTCATCCAGCACTGATGCACCGATTGCATCGGCAATATAATATTCATTTTCCTCTAACGCAACTGCATTTTCTCTCGTGACATATATTTCACAACCCTTATATTTTTCAATTTGATTGATATCTGTATATCCTTTGAATGACAAAATGACCATATTCTTAAAATATCTGCAGGTGTTTTTTTCAACTGCCACGTCACCCTGCTTTGTGCGAATCACACATTCCTTTAACGTTTCAAACCTTTTCGGGTCATCGGTTGTCGGGAACACCTTGACTTCACCCTTTAATCCATGTGTCGAAGCTATCACACCGATTCTAAACATAGTTTCCATTATATTCTCCTTTGCTAAAAAGCAAAGGGGCTGTTCGCAATTTGCATGCACAACAACCCCATTCAAAATTATTTGATGTCTACAACGACCTTCTTATCACTCTTCGATGATGCTGCCTTTACAACCGTACGAATCGACTTTGCAATACGACCTTGCTTACCGATCACTTTACCCATATCATCCGGAGCAACCTTCAGTTCAATTGTAATGGTATCTTCCTCGACTGTCTCAATGACAACAACTTCGTCAGGGTAATCAACGAGGGATTTTGCAATAATTTCAACTAATTCCTTCATGATTGGTACCTCCCTTGTCTTACTTTTCGATACCTGCCTGCTTGAGTAACTTTGCTACTGTCTCAGTTGGCTGAGCACCATTTGAAAGCCATTTCTTAGCTGCATCAGCATCAATCTTTACAGCTGCCGGCTCCTGATTTGGATCATATGTTCCAATCTCATCAATGAACTTACCATCTCTTGGAGATCTGGAATCTGCAACGATTACTCTATAAAAAGGATGCTTCTTATATCCCATTCTTCTTAATCTGATCTTTACTGCCATGTCATTTTCACCTCCTTAGAATTATGAATTATCTATAATAGAAAAACTATTATCAAACTTAAAAACCAAACGGTAATTTGAATCCGCCACGCTTCTTTCCACCCATCATACCGGACATACGCTTCATCATTTTGCGCGATTCCTCAAACTGCTTTAAGAAACGATTTACCTCGCTAATTTGCACACCGGCACCGTCTGCAATACGCTTTTTACGACTCGGATTGATCAAATCCGGATTGCTACGCTCCTGTGCTGTCATTGACTGGATGATTGCCTTTGGCATTTTCATGGCATTATCGTCGATGTCAACATTTTTCAACTGCTTGTTGGAACCAAGTCCCGGAATCATGTTGAGGATGTCTCTGACACCACCCATTTTGTTAATCTGTTCCATCTGCTCCAAAAAGTCATTAAAATCAAAGGTTGCCTTACGAAGCTTCTGCTCCATTTCCTTTGCTTTTTCTTCATCAATAGCATTTTGAGCCTTCTCAATGAGGCTCTCCACATCTCCCATACCGAGAATACGGCTCGCCATACGTTCCGGATAAAACTGCTCCAAATCCGTAAGCTTTTCACCCATACCGGCATACAAAATCGGTTTCCCCGTAACTGCTTTGATGGAAAGCGCCGCACCACCTCGTGTGTCACCATCGAGCTTTGTCAAGATGACTCCGTCAATGCCAATTTTATCATTGAAGGAGGTCGCAACATTAACTGCATCCTGACCCGTCATGGCATCGACCGTGAGGATTGTGTATGTAACATCAAGTGCCTGCTTAATATCCTCAAGCTCCTGCATCATATCTTCGTCTACATGCAAACGTCCGGCTGTATCTAAAAACACAAGGTTCATTCCGTTTTTGCCTGCATGCTCAACCGCTGCTTTTGCAATATTGACCGGACTGTGTCCGTCTCCCATGGAAAATACCGGAACACCAACCTTTTCACCATTGATTTCCAGCTGTTTAATCGCTGCCGGTCTGTAAACGTCACATGCAACCAAAAGAGGCTTTTTCCCTTTATTTTTGAACTGACCTGCAAGCTTGGCAACCGTCGTTGTCTTACCTGCACCCTGAAGACCGCACATCATAATAATCGTTACTTCGTTCGATGGTAACAGCTTAATTTCCGTTGTCTCGGAACCCATCAGCTTATCCATCTCTTCTTTTACGATCTTAATAACCATCTGTCCCGGATTCAGTCCCTTTAGAACCTCTTCGCCAACAGCACGTTCGCTTACCGAATTGATAAATTGCTTCACAACCTTAAAATTAACGTCTGCTTCGAGCAATGCACGCTTAACCTCTTTCATGGCTTCCTTAACGTCCGCCTCAGTCAGCATACCCTTACTTCTCAATTTTTTGAATACATTTTGCAATTTGTCTGTTAAGCTGTCAAAAGCCATATATTGCCTCCAAATATCTAACGATTCAACCCATAACTAAAACTGTTCAATCAATCTGGCTGTCTTATTGCCAATCTCAGTAATCAACCCATCCAGATTGTCATCCCGGTTTCGGCTCTGCAATGCATCAATATCCGCTTTAATCGCGGACATCTCTTCTCTCGCATTCACAAACTTTTCAACCAACCGAAGTTTTGCCTCATACTCTTCTAATATCTTATCGGAGCGCTTCATCATATCGTAGACACCCTGTCTTGATATGCCACACTCTCTCGCAATCTCTGAATAAGACAAATCATTCATGACTACATCTTCATAAATCTGTTTCTGATGCTCTGTTAAAAGCTCTCCGTAAAAGTCATATAATAATGATTGTCTGACAATTTTTTCCATGTTGTGCTCTCCATAAAACTGCACCGTAAAGCATTCTCCCTTTACAACCTCTTAAATCTTATAACACAATTTGCATTCTGTCAAGTGTTTTTTCTTGACATCATGTTTTTTCCATTGGATTAAGCTGCCAGACAACTATTTTGCAATACGGACCGATTTTTGCGCATAGATATGTGACTTAAGCATAAATTATAGTAATGCAAAGAGGTAGCTATATTATGGATCAATCAAACCAGGACACCGGAACACTTATCGTATCTATCACAACCGAAGACGGACTACGTCCAATTCCCGAAGCACAAATATCGCTTGCAAACACCGGAGAGCCGAACACAACCGTCGATGTTGCAGAAACCGACGAAAGCGGTCGTTCTCCGGAAATCACACTGGAATCCCCACCACTTTCCTACAGTATGTCACCGACCGATAATCAGCCATACTCTGAATACAACGTAAAAGTTTCTGCCCCGGGCTTTGACGAACAAATCATAACAGGAATCCAGATATTTTCCGGAGAAATCGGTATCCAAAATATTACACTGTCTCCATCTACACCGGAACAAGTATATAACCCAATCGTAATCGGCGGTCACACACTTTGGGAATACTATCCGCCTAAAATTGCTGAAGCCGAAACAAAGCCTTTAAATGAATCGGGCGAAATTGTTTTAAGGCGTGTCGTTGTCCCGGAGACCATCGTTGTCCATGATGGAGTTCCGACCGACCAGACTGCCGCGAACTATTATGTTCCTTATGCCGAATACATTAAAAATGTCGCCAGTTGCGAAATATATGCCACCTGGCCGCAAGCTACCATCGAGGCAAATGTTCTTGCCATTATGTCCTTTACCCTAAACAGAGTTTATACGGAATGGTACCGGAACAAAGGATATAATTTTACAATTACATCCTCTACTGCTTATGATCACAAATGGATACGGGGAAAAACAATTTATGAAAGCATATCACAAGTCGTTGACAATCTGATTGGCAGCTTTCTCGCAAGACCAAATATCAAGCAACCGATTCTCACACAATACTGTGACGGTAAACGTGTATCCTGTCCAAACTGGATGAGTCAGTGGGGATCCAAATATCTCGGCGACGATGGTCTTAGTGCAATAGACATTATACGTTACTACTACGGTAGCGATATGTATATCAATTCTGCAGAAATTGTATCCGGTATACCTGCCTCCTACCCGGGTTACGACCTAACCGTCGGTTCTTCCGGAGATGCTGTACTGCAAATTCAAGAACAACTCGCACGAATCCGTCAGGTATATACTGCCATTCCTTCGCTGACTCCGGATGGAATCTACGGTCCCTTAACCAAAAACGCAGTAACCGCTTTCCAAAAAATCTTTAATCTGCCACAATCCGGAATCGTCGACTATCCAACCTGGTACAAAATATCCCAAATCTATGTCGGTGTGACAAAAATCGGCGAAAATGTATAAAAAGAAAGCAGAGTATATTATGCTCTGCTTTCCTTTATGAATCTTAATTTATGTAATCCGGAACAAAAAATGAATAATCAATTGAATCGGTATCAAGATACCATTTACCTTTCAATTCAAAAAACTGAAGTGTTACCTCTCCTGCGAAATTGAAATCTGTTCCGCCGTTTTTCTTAACAACCGTACCATTCATCGCAAAAGTAACCTTACATCCGTCTTCCAAATATACCATTCTGTTTTTTTCCGCCTTCAGCATCTCCTGAATCTGATCTAACTCTATACGGTCAATCGTGTTGCGATTAACAACCTTGTTTCCCGAAATAGTAACACTATCCATTCGCTCAATACAATACTCAGCCTCTTCCAACTGATTATAATACGGCGGCATAATCTCTTTTAATTTACTCTTGTCCTTCGCATTGACAGCTTCCACAAAAACATCAATGGCATCATCTACATTATCAACGCCTTCTTTTTTTAGTACAACCTTTGTTACAAACAGATATATGCCAAATGCAAGCGCCAAAACAAATACAACTTTGATAATATTGCCAATAATCCGTGCGCGATTTTTTTTCTTTTTGTATTCTCCGTCCTCAATATGTGTTTTCGCAAAGGATGTCGGTATGGAGCCTCCATGAAACGGATCATCTTCCGCATCGTAAACTTCATCATCCTCCGCACGAAGAATATCTGTGTAACCGGACCCCGTACCGATTGTTTGCCCCATCGGATTACCACTCTTTCGTTTTTCAGTTTCTGCCTTTAAAGACAGACCACTCGTCGCAATAACAACTGTAGCTCCGCAATCCGGACAAACCAATTCTTTGTCATCAACCTCACAGCCACATACATGACATGTCTTCATATAGCCAAACTCCTCCCCCAAATATTTATATATGATAGTATATATGAAAAAACTCGATTATTCAATACCTTCCTCATATAAATTAAGCAACTTCTGTATACGCATCCCACACCTTACTTATTCTGATTTTTGCGACATTTCCTCGATATCAAGTTCTGTTTCCATCATACGTTCAAGCAAGGATTCCTGTCTGCTGTTTTCGTCATCAAGAGCAGACTGAATTTCCATCAATCGTTCAAAATTCGATGCAAGGTCCGGATTGAGCATTTCCATTTGGAGATTTGCAGCTTTTTCTTCACTTTCAGCAAGCTGTTCTGTGTATTTTTCAAGCTGTTTTTTTTAATCGGGATAATATTTTACCCGGATTGTAATATTTTGTTTTATCAAATACATCATCCAATGTCGGAACATCATTTGTCTTGCGTGCGGACGCATTTTTCGACATATTTCCAGTTGTTTTCCCTGATACATCCATTTGCTTATCTTTTTCAACAAGATAATCAGCATAGTTCATACCATAGAATCGTACTGCTTCGGTCTCAAATGCCAGAATACCGGTTGCCACCCGATCAATAAAATAACGGTCATGAGAAACAAACAATACCGTTCCTTCATAGTTGACAAGCATATGTTCAAGTGCTTCTTTCCCAATCAAATCCATATGATTGGTCGGTTCATCCAAAATGAGAAAGTTCGGCTTTGTATAAAAAATATTACAAAGCTCAAGTCGTACCTTCTCGCCACCTGATAGCTGTCCCATTTTCTTTTCAACGTCTTCACCGGAAAACATAAATGCCCCAAGTGCACTTCTTACATCATTGCGAAGCAAATCCGGATAAAGACTCCAAAAATAATCCAATACCGTCTGATTTGGATCAATCTCCTTATTAACGGCCTTGTGCTGATCAAAATATGCATAATCCACATTATTGCCAAAACGGAATGCGCCACCTAATGCCTCGATTTCACCTACAACTGTCTTCAAAAGTGTAGACTTACCCTTTCCATTTTCACCAATAATTGCGATTCGCTCTGCCTTCCGAATCGTTGCCGAAACCTCGCTAAGCACACTGTCATAACCAATCTTAAGCTTATCCAGCACTAAAACATCTGAGTAGCTTTCCCTCGCAGGCCGAAATAAAGCCTTAAAGGTCTTCGTGTCAAAACGTCTAGGTTTTTCAACCTTGACCATATGCTCAATCACCATTCGTTTCGAACGCGTAGCTGCAACCTTGGTCGGTGTGTTTTTCCATTTCTCAATCCAGGCAGTAAGCCTGGCAATTTCTTTTTGTTGTGCTTCGTAATCCTTTTCCTGCTTAATTTGTGCTTCTTCCTTAAGCTTCACAAACGAAGAATAATTGCCCGGATATCGTTTGATATCTCCATATTCAATCTCATATGTGACATCAATCACACGATCCAAAAACATTCGATCATGCGATACAATGACAACCGCACGGTCATAGTTTTTCAAATAGCCTTCAAGCCATTCTACGGTAGCCATGTCCAAATGGTTCGTCGGTTCATCCAATAAAAGAATATCCGGACGATTCAGCAATAATTGGATAAAAGCAATTTTTGTCTGTTGACCACCCGAAAAGTTTCCGATTGGCTCATCTAAATCTTCTAATTCGAAACCAAATTTTTGGAACATAGTCTCCATGTCATTTTTCCAACTGTATCCATGCATGCTTACCATCTTCCGCTGCAAAAAATCATACTCAGATAACAGATTTTTATCATCGGTTTCTTCTAGCATTTTCTCAATTTCCATCATTCTTGCTTCACATTCAAACACGTGAAAAAACGCTTTTTTCAACTCATCTCTTACAGGCACGGATCCATCTGTAAAATTAATCTGTCGTAAAATGCCTATACTTTGCTTTCCGCTCATTGTAATTCCACAGCTTTCATCACTGTCGAGATTGCTCATCTTTATATCGCCTGCGATAAGCTTTAACAGTGTCGTCTTTCCACAACCGTTTCTACCGACAATTGCAATTTTTTCCGTATCATGAATTTCAAAGTTCACACAATTCAGAATTGTATCAGCTGCATACTGTACAATTGCATTTCTAATTTGATATCTCATAACATTTATACTTCCTTAGTAAAACAGGCGGAATTATCGTTCTATTTCACCTGTCCAATCAATAATTCCCCCAAACTCAATAATGTTCTCATAACCCATCGCAACAAGTTTTTCTGCTGCCTGCTTACTTCTATTCCCACTCCTACAATATACATAAATCACTTGCTTTTTGTTTGTAAGCACTGCTGGTTCCACATCAACAATGCTTTCATTTGCTACATTGATTGCACCCGGTATATGCCCTTCGGCAAACTCTTCCGGTGTCCGAACATCCAATATAATATAATCGCCACTTTGGGACTCAAAAATTTGTTTTGCTTCTTCCATTGAAATCATTTGATAATCCATCGATTTCGTACCTCCTGACTTTTTATTACATCCAAACAGAGCAAGAATCATCAAAGCTCCAATCATCATCCATAATCGCTTCATATGCATCAACCCTCATCACTTACAAGCCAAGTTTTTCCGGTCTCCATATCCGGATGAAAATATACACAGATTTCCTGTAGCTTCTCGTCACTTGCAAACATCTTTTTGATCTTTTTTAAGTTGCCTCGATCTGTTGCAATTGCAAGCTTGATTATGTAATCCTTTAATGCAATCAAATGCATTCTCATCTGCTCTAATACACATACGGTAATATCCGTTTCATACAAATCAATTAGTATACGACGTGGTTGCTTAGCTCGAATAATAAACTCTTCTTCCTTTTTCATCATATCAAACAAAGCTTCTTCATCATGAAAATAACTTCCATAATGAATCCCATGAAAATAACCACCTTTATAATAATACGGACTTAATGCTCCACTTGGTGACTTTCTGATTACCATAACACATCCCCCTTTTCTCCTAAATATTTATCGCACATCGTGCTTCTTTATTAATTCATCTATCGCCGTTCTTTAACCGGTATCCATATTGCATTGGGTTTACCATAGATTTCAAGACTAATATTTCCTTCAAGCTCATAGTCCTCATTACCGGGTAACCATTCGTTCCATATTCTTCGATCCAACTCTTGAATTGCTTCCGGAATCTTACCTTCACATTCAAAGGTAGCCCACTCTCTTTCAGGAATCTCGAACACATGCATTCCGTCAGCGAGCTGTTCACCCGTATATTCGCGAGCTATCATATAGTGAAAAACTCCTCTGTCTGTATCTATATCATCAATACAAATTCCGTAATTAAAGTCATCTTCCCCAAGCAAAAGAACCTCATCCCAAAACTTTGGAATCTCATATTCCGACGTATCTGCATGAAATTCTCTAACATAACCGGCTACTTTCAATCCCTTATTTGTTTGAATCTGGCAATCTAAATGGTCACCACCCTGCACAACAATATGAATGCGAAGCGGTAAAAAAGACTTTACAGGAGCGCCCTTACGTATCTGCGATGGGTTCGCTCCATGAAATCTTGTAAAAGCCTTCGTAAAACTCTCCGGAGTTTCAAATCCATACTTAAATGCTATATCAATGATTTTATCATCTGTGTTCTTTAAATCCAATGCAGCAAGATAAAGTCTTCGGTTACGTACATATGTTGACATTGAATATCCGGTCATCACCTGAAATCCTTTTTGCAACAACATCGGCGAAAGGTACTGTTTTACGGAAGCGTCCTGCACACAATCCTTTTCCAACAAATGAAGTTCCAAATACTCTATTGTTTTTCTCACACATGACAACCACTCCATCGTACTCTCCTTACATCAAATGCTTATAATCACCCTCACCAACTAATGGGCTGCTAAATAAACGCCACTTTGGTTCATTTTCCCAAATATTCTTTAATTGATCAAAATTTACATCCGGATCACTCATATATGTAGCAACCTTATCAATTTCCTGCAAATCCTGTTCTGTCAATTCATCAAAATGTGCCCAAAGATAAGGAACAAACGAAAACGTCAACTCGCAATTCATAATTGCATTAAAATCATAGAACAAATAAAGTCCCAAAGCCTTTAATGAATTCGTTCCTCGTCCATCTGCATAAATAAATTTGCTTCCATCTACTTCACCACGTCGTACAGCCAGCCAATTTTGTGCTGCAAAATCAAACGAACCTTCCGGCATATCATACTGATCAAATCCGATCTCTGCTTCATCAAAAAAGCCATCAGCATCTATTGTGACCCATCGATTTGCTTTCTCATCATAATACTGTGTAATCCAATGATCCATACTGATTCCATTTGTAAAATATGGAGCATAGCCTGCTCTGCATCTTGCAGCATAACCTTTCGCTTTAAGAATCGATGTCATAAGTACGGAAACATATCTGCAACAAAGAACGAGCTTGTGCTCAACTGCACGATCTGATACAAAGCCTCTTTCGTCCATGCGGAACAGTTCTGCTGCCATAGAAACAGCCGTCAAAAACACATCATCCTCACATCGCATACGATACCATGGATAACGTTCCATATCTCCGTAGCGAAGATCCGCATTTGCATTTGTGTTTCCGTCTTGAAGTGTTATTCGATGGATAATCTGACTACATACGAGATTACCAAGCTCCTTAATATCATCCGGAAGCGCCATAAATTCTTCCTTGTAAGGACCTGCATATGTAAAACGACTTGTTTGCTTAAAATGCTTAATTATTTTTTCATTCATAATTGAACCCTCCTTATTATGTCTGTGCTTGATTATGTCCTAATCTTACTTCATTAATAAAAAAGATTCCTGTCATTTTACATCATTTTTTGTCAGGTTGCGGTATTAAAATGCCTTTATGCATCAAGAACCCAACCGGTTCCTTTACAGTACAGCACCGTATTCCGATAAACAAAAAACACATGCAATATGATAAAACAGAAAAGCCCGGAAACCCTTACCAATACTAGGATTACCAGACTTCTAACAGAAACGATATAAGCAGTTCGTAGGGGAATCGAACCCCTGTTTTCGCCGTGAGAGGGCGACGTCTTAGCCGCTTGACCAACGAACCATTTTGAAACCTTTGTCAGTATATCAAAAGGTTTCGAAAAAAGCAAGCACTTTTTTAATTTTTTTTATTTTTTTTGTAAATCACATCAACCAAACTGTTAATCTCTACGTTATGTTCGGATTCAATCTCCTGTTTTACAAGAATATAACGATCCGTATGCCCTTTCATATACAGTTTTCCATCCTCTTTTACAATTTCTTCAACAAGCACCGATACCTTTTGTTCTGCAAAGGAATTCTCAAAATCCTGCTTTTGTGTTGCTGTCATTTGTAACAAGCAATTACTTCTTGCTTCCTTTAACGCATCCGACACCTGATTTGGCATCCGATCCGCAACTGTATTTTTACGTCTTGAATACTTAAAGATATGCATTTCATACAAGGAAAGCTCTCGGAGATTTTGCTCGGTAATCGCAAACTCCTCATCAGTTTCTCCCGGAAAACCTACAATTATATCTGTTGTGATTGCCGGACGGTCAAAGTATTTGCGTATCATTGCACACTTTTCGATGTACTCTTCAATCGTATAATGTCGATTCATACGCTTTAGCGTAGCATTGCATGCACTCTGCAGAGACAAATGAAAATGCGGACACACCTTTTTATCCTGATAGATCCCCTCCAGAAATCGTTCAGTAATGATCCGAGGCTCCAAAGAACCCAGACGAATACGCCACAACCCCTCAATCTTGCTGACCGATTGAATCAAATCCAGCAAATCCATATCCTGATCCTGATAAGACGATAAGTTAATACCGGTCAATACGACCTCGCGAATTCCGTTTTGCGTAAGATTTGTAATTTCCTTAACAACTTCACACAACGCACGACTTCGAATTCGCCCTCTCGTATACGGAATAATGCAATACGAACAAAAATTATTACATCCATCCTGAACCTTCACATAAGCTCTCGTATGCTCATGCGGCTTGATAAGCCACATACTCTCATACTCTTTCTCATCGGCAATTTCCACATAATTATCTTCCGGAAGTTTATTTTCGAAGAAGGAATTTAATATTCTGGCTATCTCATTTTTTCGATTATTGCCAATAATCAAATCGACAACCTCATCCGTTTCCACGGCTTCGCGTTCAGACTGCACATAACATCCGGTTACAACAATTACCGCATCCGGATTTTGTTTTTTTGCACGATGAATAATTTGTCTTGATTTCCGCTCTGCCATATTGGTTACCGCACAAGTATTAATTATATAAACATCAGCCGTTTCCTGAAACGAAACTATCTCGCATCCATGCGATGCGAGCATATCAACCATACTATCAGATTCATATTGATTGACCTTACAGCCAAGTGTGTTAATTGCAATTTTTTTATCTTTTATATATTGGAACATTTGCCAAAAAACTCCTGTCATAATATTGACTTTTGAATTTGAAACTTATATTATAGTATCATACATAAATAATAAATGTAAACAAGGAGGTCATGAGATGATCGCAGTTAAGATTTCTCTCAATTCCATCGATAAGGTAAAGAGCTTTGTAAATGATATCAGTGGTATCAACGCTGAGTTCGATTTAGTTTCCGGCAGATATGTAATTGATGCCAAGTCCATCATGGGTATTTTCAGTTTAGACATTTCAAAGCCAATCGATCTCAATATTCATACGGAAGAAAACAATGAGGAGATTATGGCAGCCATCAAGCCATATCTTGCTGAGTAGAGACTATATCCGAGAGTGCATATTGTTTGCACATAACAAACGGGACCAGACGTCATCCGATGTCTGGTCCCGTTTGTTTTATCATAAAAATCGAATCATTCCCGGTCCAAGATTGTCATTCGGTCTTGCCATAAAACCATGTTTCTCGTAAAATGCTTCTCTACCCTTTGCACACATCAGACATAACATCATCGGTGTGTCCTCTTCGTGAATTGACTCCACAAATGCAATCAGTTTCGATATTATCAACGAACCAATCTTCTGTTTCTGAAACCTTGGATCCACAATCAAATCCTGAATATAACAAATAACTGCTCCATCACCAACAATACGTCCGATTCCGACAATTTGTTCATTTTCATCGATTGCCTTTACAAAATACAAACTGTTTTGTATTGCCTGCTCCGCCTGCTTTTCACTTAACTTGCGCCAGTTTACTCTTGCGCGCATATCCAAATACTCTGAAACTGTTATTTCATTTTCAACGATAGTTATCATAATATGCCTCTTTCACAAACTCCCTTACATACGAATGGAAAGTCCCTTTTCCGATAAATACTTTTTAAGCTCCATAATCTCAAGCTCTTTATAGTGGAACAGAGACGCTGCAAGTGCCGCATCTGCCTTGCCCTCCGTCAATGCATCATAAAAATGATCCATTGTACCTGCTCCGCCGGATGCAATAACAGGCACGGAAACATTTTCAGAAACAAGTCTTGTCAGTTCAACATCATAACCGGTCTTTGTTCCGTCACAATCCATGCTTGTAAGAAGTATTTCACCTGCACCAAGCTTATCCGCCTGCATCGCCCACTCGATTGCGTCAATCCCTGTATCGATTCGACCGCCATGCTTAAAAATGTTCCATCCGTGACCATCCTTACGTCGTCTCGCATCAATTGCAACTACTACGCACTGACTGCCAAACTTGTCTGCCGCATCACTGATCAAACGCGGATTATCAATGGCTGCCGAATTAACAGATACCTTATCTGCACCTTCTCGCAAAATCGCTTTAAAATCATCTACCGTACGAATACCGCCTCCTACCGTAAAAGGGATAAACACAGTTTCCGCAACCTTACGAACCATATCAATCACAATATTTCTTGCATCCGAGGACGCTGTAATATCCAAAAACACAAGTTCATCCGCACCTGCTTTGTCATAGGCAGCACCAACTGCAACCGGATCTCCCGCATCTTTTAAATTCACAAAATTAATACCCTTAACAACACGTCCGTTATTAACATCCAGGCAAGGTATAATTCTCTTTGTATGCATAATAAATCTCCTTTACAGCTCAACAAAATTCTTGAGTATCTGCAATCCAACCTTAGAGCTTTTTTCAGGATGGAACTGACATGCAAATACATTGTCACGTTCAACAGCAGCATGTATATCCACTGAAAAATGAGTTGTCGCTGCTACATCCGATAATTCCTTTGATTTTAAATAATAGGAATGCACAAAATATACATAAGAATCCTGCGGAATACCGGAAAACAAGCGTTTTCCTTCTGTAATTTTGAGAGAGTTCCAACCAATCTGTGGAATCTTTAATCCCGGAGCATCCGGAATACGTACAATCTCTCCATCCAAAATACCAAGCCCGCAAACACCCGGTGTCTCTTCACTTGTCTTGTACAAAAGCTGTAATCCAAGACAAATACCAAGAAATGGCGTACCGGCATCCACAACATCATAAATTACCCGGTCAAGCTTGTAGGAACGAATCTTTTCCATCGCATCACCAAACGAACCAACACCGGGCAGTATCACCTTATCACTAGCCATGATCACATCCCGGTCACGTGTAATAACAGCCTCCTCGCCGAGAAACTCCATAGCTTTTTTAACGCTCATAATATTTCCTGCATCATAATCAAGTATAGAAATCATCTGTCTACTCTCCTGTCTGAACATGTTCTGAATACTGTTGCAGTTGCTCCGAATACGCGATTCCCTCCAACTCCATCAACCGATATGCTTCCGACTCGGTCAGACGATATGTATCGTACAACGCAGCAATAATTTTTCCTCGACATAAATCAATATCATCAACAATCTGGAGCTTTACTGCTTCTTCATAATGCTCGTCGTATTTTTCCAGTCCACGAATCAACGCATCCAATGCCACATCCGGTCTGTTTAACTGCATGTTGTTTTGGTAAGATTCATATAATCTTTCTACGTACATCACAGTATAAATACGATCACGAAGCTCCTCGTCCTTCTCCTTAACCTCAACACCGGAAACCTCATCATATGCCAAACGATAACGATCTCTGTCAAAGTAATCCGTTGCACGTTTAATCACTTGATTATAGCTAAACACCTTTGTGCCAAGTATAACACAAACCGCAAGTGCAATAAACAAAGCAAAAACAAGTACAACAACGACGTTTGAAACCTTCTTTTCATTTTTTTCTTCTTCCAAAAGCTCTTCCAATTCTTTTTGACGCTTTTGTTGTTTCTCATCCTTAAGCTTTTTCTTTTTAGCGGCATCTGTCTTTTTCTTGGCCTCTAAGACTTCCTGTTTTTCTGCCATTTTGGCTTCTTTTTCTGCCTTATGCTGTTCTTTCTTTTGCCTTGCCTGTTCCTTCTTTTCCGCTAAAAGGCGTTCCTCTTCTAAATCCTCCTCATCTTGTTCTCCAAACAAGATTTCCGAAAAAGTTTTCTTTTTGCGCTCCGTCTTTTCGCGCTTATCTTTTTTTATCTTTTTTTGTTTTTCCTTACCCTTCTTTGGCGAACCAAGAGTTTCAATATCCTCGATATCATCTAAATCGCCCATTTCCATACTAAGCGCTGCAGAATTTTCAAAAAGTGAATCCAGATCATCTTGTCCGGATGTATAATTATCCTGTCTTATACCTTCCGGTTCCTCTTCAATTCCAAGTGCGGCAAACAAATCATCGAGATCCATGTTTTCCACATTACCGATACTATCTACATCCTCCGCAGATACGGTTGCAACATCCTGCTCCATTTGCATGGATGCATCCTGAAACACTTCATCATCAAACGACATGTGTTCTGTCGACAGTTCCTCTCTCGGTTGCTCCGAACCAACATCCGCATCCGGCTCCTGCGATGACATGGAATTTTCCTCCAGCAACGAGTCCAAACTGAAATCAGCATCCACATCCTTTGGTTTCGGATTAACCGCATCCAGACTCGTCACATCAATATCGTCAAAATCGATATCCTCCAAATCAAGCTCCGACAAATCAAGCGAATCTAAATCATCTAATTCATCGAACGAAATATCACCCATATCTGAAACATCCAATGCGACATCCGAATCCTCATAAACGCTCATATCAATATCATTATTCGATTGTCCATCACCCGGAGAAACCTGATTTAACAGATCATTCAGATATTGTTCGTCCATAACAGCCTCCCAAAAAAGTAACCATAATTAATATAATTATATCATATTTACATAAAAATGACAAGAAAATGTCCTTTCAGACACTTCCTTGTCATCTTCACATCTCATATACGAAAAACCAAACATAATTATCTTAAAGATTATAAATCATAATAATCATCATAATCATCGTAATCACCATTTGCGTAGTTCTTCGTGTAATTTATATTATTTGCACGTTTTACCTTTGGTTGCGGTCTCGTGCTTTCTTTTTTCTTATTCTGTTGCTTCTTTTTCATAGATTTTTGTTCTTTTTCGATACGAAGCTGAACTTTATTTTTATCCGGTATAGCAACGCCTGGTTTGCTTTCCTTTGGACGAGAAGGTCTGCTTCTCCTGCTGTTGTCTTCCTCATCCTCATCCTTACCCGAAAACTTTGGTGCACTGTTGAAGGACCGATTCTTATCATATGGTTTACCGGTATATCCGCCTTCTCCTCTACCATATCGACTTGTGGTTCCTTCTCCTCTGGAATAACGGTTACCACCTTCCGGTTTTCCATAGCGACCTTGTCCCTCTGACTTACCATATCGACTCTCACCGTCCGGTTTATTAAAACGTCTCGGACTATCCTGCTTTGGATATCTTGTCTGCTTTGTAGTAAAACCATTTGGGGATTGGTCTCCATTTGCTGTGCGTCTTTCTCTGTTCATGTTGGAACCGCCATCATTTGTTCCCTGCGCTACCACCTTTGTATCTCCTTTCAAGTGAATCGTTTCTTCTGCCTGCGATCACGCATGCATTTTATACTCAATTCGAAGCTTGTCCGCAATCAATGCAATAAACTCCGAATTTGTAGGCTTTCCTTTTCCGGCACTCACCGTATACCCAAACAACTCTTCGATTACCTCAATCTTACCGCGTCCCCAAGCGACCTCGATTGCGTGTCGAATAGCACGTTCCACACTGCTGGACGTCGTTTTGTATTTTTTGGCAATGTTTGGATATAGTAGCTTAGTGATAAAATTAAGCATATTGATATCACGAACTGCCATGATGATTCCTTCACGGATATACTGATATCCCTTAATGTGAGCCGGTATTCCAATCTCACGAATAATTTCCGTCACATCATTTTCAATTGTGCTGTTTTCAAAACGATCCCCGGATACCATTTCCCCATGCTCTAACACCGGCATCCCGGACTCGCTCATATCAGCAATTTGAAGGATTCGCTTTATCAAGACATCCGGATTACAAGGCTTCATAATATAGTAATCTGCACCTAAATTAAATGCCATACTGATGATCCTGGGTGAACCGACTGTCGTCAAAAAAATTATCTTCATATCTGACAATGTTTCATCTGCCCGAATCTGTTCAACGACCTCCAGACCATCGACATTAGTGATAAAAACATCAATCAGTAATACCTTCGGTTTATGCTCACATACAAGTGAATAAACCTCGCTTCCGTTGTCCGTTGCCCCAAGTACTTGAATTTCCTCACTGTTACCCTGTAATTGCCTTGATAGCATCTCGTAGCCAGAATCAGCAATTACAACCTGAACCGTTCGTTCTGTCATAATCTCTCCCCTTTGCTACATCTCCATATCAATCAATTAAACCATATGGAGATGATATAATTTTCAAAAAATATTGTCAAGATTTATTGCATCTTTTTTTTGATTTTCCCCGTTTTTTTATCGACACATTTCGCGAAACTCTATGCACTCTCCAACTTCGTTTCCAAACGTATTTTGTCGGCAATTAATGCAATAAATTCAGAATTTGTCGGTTTGCTTTTTCCGGCATGCATGGAATAACCGAATAATGCGTTAATTGTATCTGTCTTTCCCCTTCCCCATGCAACTTCTATCGCATGGCGGATTGCACGTTCAACTCTGGACGGTGTCGTTGCATGTTCCTTTGCAATCGTCGGATATAGTTGCTTTGTAATGGAATTCAATATATCCATATCATTCACTGCCATCATTATTGAACTACGTAAGTATTGATAACCTTTGATATGTGCCGGTACGCCAATTTCATGAATAATTTCGGTAACCATTATTTCGAGCTTACTCTGACTTAAAATATATCGTTCCTCATTTCCTACGATTTTCAGATCCTTGGCCTTTGACTTACTAATCTGAACAATCTCTTGGTGAATATCCATCTGTGTAATATTGTCATCGTACATATACACATAAATATTCGGAAACTTCCCTTTGCATATCGAAAATACAAATGACAGCTGACCGGTGTTACCACAAACAAAAAATTTATATCCGCGGTTGCCAAGTGCATTGACTTCCTCCATAACTGCAATTCCATCTTTATTTGGTAAAAGCAAATCCAAAATAATTACATCCGGATTATATTTCTTGACTGCCGAAACCGCCAGTGCCCCATCACATACGGTTCCGCAAACCTCGATATCTGCGAAATTTTCTAATTTTTGTTTGACATCCCCTACATTTTTTGAATCATGTTTTAAAATCAAGACTCTTGTCCTCATAAGATCCTCCTTTTCGTTTTCTGTCTGTTTTTCTTAAATTCGATGTCATTATATAATCGCAGATTTACAAGAACAATCCCAAACCCTTCGCAAGTTGCGACAGTAAATAATGACAGCATTTTTACCCATTATTTGCATTGTAAACATATGAGATAAAAGGACGAAAAAAAGAGCTTTTGACGTTTCCTTGTCAAAAGCTCTTTGTCGTATTTTTTACTCTTCTCCATAACCGTCCGGATTTGTCGATTGCCATCTCCAAGAATCACGACACATATCGAGCAAATCAAACTGCGCTTCCCAGCCAAGCTCTTTTTTTGCCAAAGTCGCATCTGAATAACAGATGGCAATATCTCCTGCCCGACGTTCCATAATCCGATAAGGGATTTCTTTGCCACATGCCTTGCTAAATGCACCGATAACTTCAAGCACGCTATAACCCTTACCTGTACCAAGATTATATATCTTGATTCCCGGATGTTCTTTTATCTTATCAATTGCCTTCACATGTCCTTTTGCAAGGTCTACCACGTGAATATAATCTCTGACACCGGTTCCGTCCGGCGTTTCATAATCATTGCCAAACACTCGTACATACGGATGTTTTCCAATCGCTACCTGAGTCACATACGGAAGCAGATTATTTGGAATCCCTTTTGGATCCTCTCCGATTAACCCGCTCTTGTGCGCACCAATCGGATTGAAATACCGAAGCAGAATCACATTCCAATCAGGATCCGCCTTTTGAATATCTGTCAATATCTGTTCCAACATATGCTTTGTCCATCCATACGGATTCGTACATGCACCCTTCGGACACTGCTCCGTAATCGGAACAACTGCCGGATTTCCATATACGGTCGCGGAGGATGAAAAGATAATATTCTTACATCCGCTTTCCTGCATTGCCTTACATAACGTCAATGTTCCGGAAATATTGTTTTCATAGTACGCAAGCGGTTTTTCAACAGATTCTCCGACTGCCTTTAATCCGGCAAAATGAATCACTGCATCCGGTTGTTCTTTGTTCATAATATGACTCATTTGACTGTAATCACGTATATCCGCCTCATAAAAGCCTACGTTTTTTCCGGTTATCTGTGGTATTCTGCGAATTACCTTTTTGCTCGCATTATATAAATTATCTACAATAACAACTTCATATCCTTCATCCAGTAATTCGACACATGTATGACTTCCGATGTAGCCTGCGCCGCCGGTTACCAATATCTTCATTTCAATACCCCCTGATACATAATTTACTTAATTATATATCATATCTTCCGCAAAAACTCCATACCCCTTCGTAGAATCCTTGAGAAATACGTGGGTTACTGCCCCGACAAGCTTTCCGTCCTGAATAATCGGCGTGCCGCTTAAACCTTGTACAATTCCACTTGTCAAATCAAGAAGGTTTTGATCTGTGATTTGTATTTCGATGCTTTTACTCATCCCATCCTTTTCATTTGACGAAGCTTTGTTTGAAAAAACATCTACAATTTTGATATCATAGTATTCCGCATTGCCCGAAACCCAGGATAACAGCTGTGCCTCCCCCTCATGCACTTCCTCTCTTTTTGCAATTTCCATCCAATTACCTGCAAGAAGTCTTGATTTACCATTTTCGGTCAAATACCCTTTTATTCCGAGTGATTCGTTTGTTTCAACCCTGCCAAGCATGCATTCTTTTTTATAATCAATTACCCCCTCCAGACGACCGGCTTGCTTCCCATCCGCTTTTACAATCCGAAGCAGCTTTGCATCATAAATTGCACCATCTGATATATGAAATATTTCTCCGGTGTCATTGTCGTTGATACTATGTCCGAGTGCACCAAATCCGTTTTCATCCACATAAGTGAGCGTACCGATTCCCGAAATGTCATCCTTCACCCAAAGTCCAAGCATATATGTGCCGTTTTCATTTTGCTTCGGAACAATCTTCACCTTCATCGGAACCAAATCCCTGATGATTCCGACCTCCAGCACATGACCTTCACAAGAAGAAACCATTTCAATCAAATCATGCTTATCCTGAACCTTCACGCCGTTAATACTTGTAATATAGTCACCTTGTTTTAAAATATTTTCACAAGGTGATTGCATAGAGGAATCCTTTGCCAGAAAGCATCCGGTATCAATCACCATTACCCCTTCTGTTTTTACATACACACCAATCGGGTATCCACAGGGAATCACCATGTGTGTTTCCGATTGGTTTTCCCACTTTGAATGCGTCGGTTCATTTTGAGAAAGCGTTGCATCCGATGGGACAGTTTTCGCACTCGCAATTGTTTTTTGCTTTTCCGACTGTCTGTTTGAACCAATTGTCAAACAGATTGCCGTAAAAAGTAATCCACATACGATTGCAAGCAACGTCCAAAGACATTTTTTATATTTTTTGTACTCCATGATAAGTCCCCCTTTTGTGACAAACAATAAAAAGAGTACATGAAAAAATCATGTACTCATAGTATTGATTACTCACTCACAAATAATCAGTATATTTTTGTTCCTTTTGCCAATCCTTTCATCTCGCGTGCGGATGCAATCGTGTTTTCCGTAATGGTTGCACCGCCGAGTAATCTGGCAATCTCACCAATTGAAGCTTCGCCATCAAGCATCTTGATTGTGGTAATTGTTTTCTTATTTTCCACTGTTTTATCAATCAAATAATGTACATCCGCCATAGCTGCAATCTGCGGAAGATGCGTAATACAAAGAACCTGATGTCTTTTTGCAATGACGGAAAGCTTCTCCGCGACACGTTGTGCAGTTCTACCGCTGATTCCAACATCGATTTCATCAAACAATAGTGTCGGTGTATCATCCGCATATGCAAGACACGATTTAATCGCAAGCATGACTCTCGACAACTCACCACCGGATGCTACCTCATAAAGCGGACGCATATGTTCTCCGACGTTCGTAGATATCATAAAATACGCTTTATCGATGCCATTTGCGGTAAATCGCGGCAATTGTTCAAACTGCATGTCAAACATTACTGACGTAAAATTGAGTTCCTCAAGTGCTTCTTTTATCACCGCACACATATTTACTGCATATGTACTTCTGATATTATGCAAATACACACTTGCCTCTCGCAGTTTATCGTCAACATTTTGCAGTTTGTCATGTAAATTTTGCATAAGCTCCTCATAGGTTATCAGTTCCTGATATTCCTTTTCAAAGCGATCGCATTTTTCGAGGATTTCAGATATCGTTTTTCCGTATTTTGACTGAAGATTATGGATTAAATCAAGCCGCTCCGTAATATCCGAAAACTGTTTTTCATCAAAGGTCATATCATCCATATAACCTTTTAATTCACGATTGAAATCATTCATCATTCCATCAATATCATGTAAGATATCATATGCACCGGATAAATCAGAATCGAGCTCTGCAAGACGTCCGATTCTGCTTAACGCATGACCAATCTGCTCTGCTGCCGACTGCGGAAAATCATAGCCTGTCATCTGATAGATTTCACCGGCTGTTTCAATGATTTCCTTTGCGTGCACACATTTTTGATATTGCTTTTGAAGTGTCTCTTCCTCTCCGTCGCAAAGTGCCGCCGCACGAATCTCCTGTATTTGATATTGCAAAAAATCCATACGTTTATTTTTTTCAGTTTCATCCATTTTATGCATGTCAATTTCAGATTCAAGCATTGTATATTTTTCATAAAGCTCTTTCACGGCTTGCTTAGCACGATCAATTTCATCTCCGCCAAACCGATCCAAAATTTCCAAATGCTTGTCTGCTTTTAACAATGTCTGTTGTTCATGTTGCGCATGAAGATCGATCAAAAGTGCTGCAACCTCCTGCAAACGCGCAGTTGTCACCGTATGCTCATTGACACGATTAACAGCTCTTCCGGAGGAAGACAGTCTTCTTGAAATTAACAGTTCTCCATCCTCGCCGATTGGAAGTTCCATTTCTTTTAATGAATCTAAAAGCTCCGGCTGTTCAATTGAAAACAAAAGCTCAATCAAGCCGTCTTTCTCGTTATCCCTAAGAATATCTTTTTGGAATTTGCCGCCAAGACCAACCGCAAGCGATCCGATAATAATTGATTTACCGGCACCCGTTTCTCCTGTTAGTATATTCAGTCCTTCTTCAAAGGAAATGTCAATTTCATCAATCAATATGATGTTTTTAATATGCAAATTTTGTAACATGTTTGATTTCTCCAATGATTGTCTCAGTCATACACGTACGCTTTACCGCCAAAAACAACGTATCATCACCTGCTATACAACCAACAATTCCATCGAGCTTTAGGCTGTCTATCGCTGCACCTACCGCCATAGCCATACCGGAAACCGTTTTGACAACAATCAGGTTTTCCGCACCTTCGATTGATGTAATACTACTCTCTAAAACCTGTCTGTACGAACCATGGGTAATACTTTGCTGCTCCTGTCCGATCACATATTTATGCTTGTTTTTGTCATAGGTAATCTTTCGGACATCCAGTTCTCTGATATCTCTTGAAACAGTTGCCTGCGTCGTGTTAAATCCTTGTGCCTTCAGTTTCTCCAAAAGGTCTTCCTGGGTCTCTATTGCATGCTCATGAATAAGCTGAACGATGGCTCTTTGTCTTGCCTGCTTCACAATATCAACCCCCTATCTTATCTCGTAAAACCTTATAAAAGTTTACATCGTACATTTTAATGAGTGAAATTTCTCTTGCCGACATTCGGGCGGTAACGACGTCTCCCGCCGAAAGTTCTATACTATTTGCTCCGTCAAACGATACAATTGCCTCAGTTTCCTGTGTTTTACGTTTTTTTACAATCTCAATTCGCACACAATCGGTACTGTCAAACACGACACTCTTTGCGGTTAACGAATGCGGCGAAATCGGCGTGACAACAATCGCTTTGGACTTAGGACTTACAATCGGTCCGCCTGCCGACAGGTTGTAGCCGGTTGAACCGGTCGGAGTTGCAACAATCACTCCATCTGCCTCATATGTCTCAAGTAATTCATCATTGACATAAATATTAAGTCCGATTATTCGGGAAAATCCGGCTCTTGTAATCACAATATCATTCAATGCGTGAAATGTATTGTCACGCACCGCACCTTCAATCATCATACGTTTTTCAAGTTGAAAATCATCTGCTATAAGCCGGTCTAAGGTTTCATCCAGATAGGAAACCTCCACCTCCGTCAAAAATCCGAGTGTCCCAAGATTGACGCCGACAAACGGAATCTGGCATGAATCCAAGTCATGCGCAGCACGCAGCATCGTTCCGTCGCCCCCAAGTACAATACATGCCTGTGCACCTTGTAACAGCTGCTTTGGAATCTTTGTGGAATGCACGGAACCATCTTCTTCATACTGTGCACACAGCTCTTCCGTAATAATCACGGCATCTGCCCCGCGTTCCTGCAGGTAAGCAACAATATGCTTACTTAGGTTCAAATTTGCATCCTTGTCTTTGTTTGCAAGAATAATAAAACTTCTCATACATGCTCATCCTTATCCAATGACTGGTGGGATGCCTCAACAACCGCATCCACATCCAATCTTTTATCCGCTTTCCGTGTTGTATCCTTTGATAAATGTAATAGATATTCTATATTTCCTTCCGGTCCCTTCACCGGGGAAAATGTAAGTGCCAATGGGATAAGTCCGATTTCTGTCGCATAGTCAATGACCATATGAATTACCTCCTTATGGACATTCTTGTCTCGTACAACTCCCTTTTTCCCAACCTTTTCTCTTCCTGCCTCAAACTGCGGTTTAATCAGACATACGATCTGACCGTGATCCTTTAATAAATTTTTGACCGGTCCCAATACCTTTGTAAGCGAAATAAAGGACACATCAATGGAAGAAAAATCCAGTTTGTCCGCAATATCTTCCTCTGTCACATAACGAATATTGGTCTTTTCCATGCAGACAACACGTTCATCCTTGCGCAGCTTCCAATCAAGCTGTCCGTGTCCGACATCAACCGCATACACCTTTGTTGCTCCGTTTTGAAGCATGCAATCTGTAAATCCGCCTGTGGAGGAACCGACATCCATACAAATTGTCCCATCCAATGATACGTCAAATTCCTGCTTTGCCTTTTCAAGCTTTAATCCGCCACGGCTGACATAGCGAAGCACGTTTCCGCGCACCTCAATCTCTGATGTCGTCGGAAAAGTCGAACCGGCCTTATCCTCCTTTTGTCCGTCAACATAAACAATTCCGGACATAATAATCGCTTTCGCCTTTTCTCTCGAAGCAGCCAATCCTTTTTCTACCAATAATATATCCAAGCGTTCTTTTTTTACCTTATCCTGCATGTTATGACTCCTTTATGTTCGTCATAATTTTGTGAAATACCGTATCTGCATCCAAGGAAAGCAATTTTCTCAACTCTCCCGGTGTTCCGTGCGATACTTTTCCATCCTTAATTGAAGCATCAATATGAACAAGATTGAGTTTTCTTAACTGCACATCCTCCATAATGACCTTATCAATACGTTCTCCATAACCACCAACGGAAATGTTTTCCTCCATCGTGACAATCACCGAACATGATTTTGCTGTTTCATGAAGAAGCTCATAATCAACCGACGACAGGAACCGCACGTTCACGAATGTAGGGAAAATCTGTTTATCCTTTAACATAGAAACCAATTTTTCCCCTTCTTCCACCATGTTGCCGCATGCAAATATGGCAACCCTGCTACCAAACATAAGCACTTCACTCTTGTCCTTCACAATCGGCGTTTGTATACTCTGATAACCTTTATAGGCATCTCCTCGCGGATACCGAATGGCAACAGGCCCATCCAGGGTCATCGCATAATCCATCATTGCCAAAAGCTCATAGCGGTTTTTTGGAGCCATCACCGTCATCCCCGGCATATGTGTTAGATATGAACCGTCATAGATTCCCTGATGTGTTTCGCCATCCTGTCCAACTAACCCGGCACGATCAATTGCAAAAATCACATGCAATCCCTGTAAGCACACATCATGCAAAATCTGATCATAGGCACGCTGCAAAAAGGAAGAATAAATCGCAACCACCGGTATCATCCCCGCAGCCGCTTGTCCGGCCGCAAATGTAACTGCATGCTGTTCAGCAATTCCGACATCAAAAAAACGATTCGGGAACGCCTTTGCAAAACGATTCAGCCCGGTTCCGACTGACATTGCAGCAGTAATCGCAGTCATATTGTCATAACGTTCTCCAAGTGTTACCATATGCCTTGCAAAAATATCCGTATAGGAGCTTGTTTTCTTTTCACATAACAGTTTTCCTGTCTGTTTATCAAAAGGTGCAACTCCGTGGAAGTAATCGGGGTGACGTTCCGCAAGCGGATATCCATATCCCTTTTTTGTCTTCACATGAATAATAATCGGTTTGTTTAGACGAAATGCTTTCTGAAATGTTTGAACCATTATATGAATATCATGCCCGTCTATCGGTCCGACATATGTGATTCCGAGTTCCTCAAAAAACATTCCCGGCACAAACAATTGCTTAATTGTATCTTTAGACCGTTTTAATGTATGTGCAAGCTTACTTCCTGTTCTTGTTGACAACAAACTCTTTTCCACGCCGGATTTCAAATCATTATAGGTCTCACCCACACGAAGACTCGTGAGATATTTGGATAGCCCTCCAACATTTTTTTCAATCGACATCTCATTGTCATTTAATACAATCACACAACCGGTCTTAAGCTGTGCGAGAGAATTGATTGCCTCATATGCCATACCGCCTGTAAGGGATCCATCTCCGATAACAGCCGCAATCTGCTCATGACCCCCACGCAAATCTCTGGCAACTGCATACCCCATAGCCGCCGAAATACTTGTCGAGCTATGTCCTGTATCAAATGCATCGCAATCGCTTTCCTCACGCTTTGGAAATCCACTCATACCTCCATATGCACGAAGATTATCAAAATCATCCTTACGTCCGGTTAAAAGCTTATGTGTATAAGACTGATGTCCGACATCAAAAATCAGCTTATCCTTCGGAAAATCCATAGCAAGATGCAGTGCTATCGTAAGTTCTACGGCACCGAGATTTGACGCAAGATGCCCACCGCTTGTACTTACACGATCAATTAAAAATTCACGAATTTCAGTAGCAAGCACATCATAATCGCGTTTCCGAACCTTCTTTATGTCATTTGCCTTTTTTATTTGTTCCAAAATACTCATGACTTATTTATCCCTATCAATTAAAGTGTGAATGAGTGCAAGCAGATCATTTTTGGCTGCTTGATCTCTGACATCCAAACATCCAATCATACGTTCCGCCTGCAATGTCTGCTCCTCCACAAATTTTTTTGCAGCCTCCAGGCCATAAAGAGAAACATACGTTGTCTTTTCATTTCGTTCATCGCTTTTTATCGGTTTCCCGAGCATCTGCGCATCGCCAACCACGTCTAAAATATCATCCTGAACCTGAAATGCCATACCTATGCAAATTGCTGCTTCATGTAAACACGCAATCTGACTTTCATTTGCTCCGCCAAGCGTTGCACCGATTGTCATCGCACACGAGAGTAACGCCGCTGTTTTATTCAGATAGATATATTCCAATTCCTTGTCATTCACCGGCTTACCGGTCAAAACAACATCCAATACCTGCCCACCAATCATACCATCAATACCCGGTTTTTGACACAATAACATAAAGGCTCGCTCGATTGCGATGTTACCCGGATATAACCGAAACGCCCCAACTGCTGTCTCAAATGCATAATTTAGCAAGCCATCACCCGCAAGAATCGCAAGATCCTCGCCAAACTTCACATGAACCGTCGGCTTACCACGTCGTAAGTCATCATTATCCAGTGCCGGTAAATCGTCGTGAATGAGTGAGTATGTATGAATCATCTCAATTGACGCCATAAATGCAGCAAGTACCGACTCATCAACACCACCATCAAACAGATCATAGCACAATTTCATAAGCATAGGACGAAGTCGTTTGCCTCCTGCCCGAAATGCATAATTCATCGCCTCTAGCACAGGCTTTGCGTATCCGGTTTCTTCCGGCAAATACGCATATATGATTTTTTCGATATATTCTGTACTATACTTCATTGAGAATCTGTATCTCCTTCTCCATTGTCTGTAAATAATCCCTGCAGGCAGTCGATAGCTTTACACCTTCCGAATAAAGCTCCATCGATTCCTTAAGACTTGTTTCCGGATTTTCCAGTGCCGCATGAATTTCTTCGATTCGGGCAAATGCATCCTCTATAATAAATTGTTTTTCTTCGTTCATAATATCTCCTTTGCATCAACATCCGATACCGTTGCGTAAATCTTACCGGACTGAACCGTTACGATAATCTGCTCTCCGACCCTGACCTTTGCAACATCAGAAAGTGGTTTTCCGTCTGCCTCCACGTATCCAAAACCATTCGTCAGCTTTGCGGTTGGTGATGCACCATCCAAGCGTGTCGCAAGCAACATAAAGCGATGCTTCATCGCGTCAAATTTACGATTCATGGAGTTCTGAATACTGTCATACAGGCTTGCAAGATACTGCTTTTGCTGCTCAAGCCTCGCAACCGGATTAGCTGTTGCAAGCTTCGTATCCAATGTTATCAAGCTTGCCTTCGCAAGGGCAAGCTTATTATCCATACAATTGGCAAGAGCTCGCTCCATTCCTCGAAGTCGCTCCATCGTATGACTCATATCGGGAATTGCCAGCTCACAGGCAGCAGACGGTGTCGGTGCACGCAAATCCGCTGCATAGTCAGATAGTGTTATATCAACCTCATGTCCGACCCCCGAAACAATCGGCGTCTGAGCCGCATAGATTGCCCGAACAACCTTTTCCTCATTAAAAGCCCAAAGTTCCTCTATAGAACCTCCTCCACGACCGATGATAATCGTATCAACACCCAGTTGATCCAATACCTGGATGCCGCGTACAATCGTATCAGCAGCTCCCTCACCCTGCACCTTTGCCGGATATAAAATAAGCTGCACATACGGATTTCGCCTGCGTGCAACATTCATAATGTCCTGAATCGCCGCTCCGGTTTTGGCAGTGACGATCCCGACCTTTTTCGGATATTTTGGTATTGGTTTACGATTGTCCGGATCGAATAGGCCCTCCTCATTCAATTGATACTTTAGTCGTTCAAACTCCTCATAAAGTGCTCCAACTCCTTGCAGACGAATCGTTCTTGCATACAACTGATATCGCCCGTCTCGCTCAAACACGCCAACATTGCCCGTAACAATAACTGACTGACCATTCTCAAGTCGAAACTTAAGACCTGCATCTGCATCACTTTGAAACATCATTGCGGGAATTGAACCTGTCGCATCCTTCAAAGAAAAATAAATGTGCCCCAGGCTATGATACTTGCAATTTGAAACTTCCCCTTGAATACTCAAATTACGCAGCATATAATCCTGGGTAATAATATTTTTGATATATTTATTAACTTGTCCAACAGAATAAACAGCCATACTACTCTACCGAAACCTTTGCCAACAGTCCGTTAATAAAGCTTCTGGCATCCTCGCTGCAATATATCTTGGCAAGTTCCAATGCCTCATTAATCGCAACCTTATACGGAACATCCTCATCGTATTTCATCTCATAAATTGCAAGACGCAGCAATGCAAGCTCAGCCTTACCGATTCGACGAATATTCCACCCATCCGAAACGCGCATAATTTCCTCATCGATGTCTTCTATTAGCGTGAGAATCTTCCCCGACTTATCTACAATATAGGTCTCGTCCTCCGGGGTCAGATTCTCAATTTCACTAACAGAAAAACCAATCTGCTCCATCATTTCGTCTTTGCTGTTAAATTCTACCCTAAAAATAATACGAAAAATCTGCTCTCTAAGCGCTCTTCTAGTCATGTTACAACCTGCCTTTTTGCTCTTTATTGTGCGTACTTAATGCCGGAAACCATAACATTCACCTTCTGTACATGCAATCCTGTCATGTTCTCGATTGCCTGCGCAACCTTAAGCTGAACCTCCTCGGAAACCTTCTTTATACTATTTCCATACTCTAACTCAAGTGAAACATCAACAATCACACTTCCTGCTGATATCGCAATTCTTACGCCACTTGCCAAATTCTTTTTGCCAAGCTTACTTACTAAATCCTTTGACATGTTACCTGTCAATCTCGATACGCCTTCAACTTCTATTGCAGCAATTCCGGCAATGGAAGCCACAACATCATCTGCAATCCGAATATTGTTCGTTATTTCTGCCATTCAAACATGCCTCCTTTATCAACCAATAGTTACTGTAATTATACCCAATTTTATACGATAATGCAATATACAGAGGCTATTATTCCCGATATGTGACTGATTTTACATTATCAGTCATCGATTTGCGTAATGACAATTTGATCGACCGTGCATCCGGTCTTTCTGCATACAATATCCTCGACCTGTGCACGCTGTACATCAGAAAGTATTTCTCCGCCAAGTGCAACATCAACCGTTTCCTCTCCAATTGACACAATTACATTTGTGAATCCTTTCGCAAGCAACATAGTTTCTGCCTCGGATTCCTTTTCCATATCATCAATCAGCTTCATGTATGCGTCCGTTGCCGACTGCACCGCAGCCTCATCCATACCATCACTATTCATAATTTCCAAATAATATTCCTTTGATTTTGAACGTACCTGTTCCCGATTCAGCTTGATTGCTGCCGCAGAAAGCGCAGGATTTGTTGAGGTCAGCACCGCCTCCCCAATACTATCCTCATCGGAGTTAAGTTCGATATGCTCTGCCTCCTCAATGTCATTATAATATACCTCTCCCGCTGTCTCCTCCTGTTCCAATCCAACAAATGCAGATTCCGTTGCCTTAGAATCCTGTGGTGTCGCAGTTCCATCCGCAAGGTCTAACCGGTTTCCCGAAAAATTTATGTACCCTGCCACTCCAAGCAACACTGTTAACGCTGCAATAATAATCTGATTTTTTTTAACAATCCTGCTACCCTTTGGTACATCCTCCTTCTTATGACTATCGTTTACAACATGCTCCTGTTTACTATTTCTCATAGAACAAAGCTGCCTCCTACTTATTTCTTAATCATGACCGCCACCTTATGTGCCGGCAAATCAAATAATGCACATACAGCAAAAGTTATATCCGATACCGCTTCGGGTTCCTTCACCTGTGCAACAACCAGCACTCCATCAACCTTTGCCTGTTGCTCCTTGCTCCCATATAGATAGCTCTCCTCAAAGCTCTCCGCAAGATGCACCATAACATCCATTGTCCCACTGCCATAGGAATGCTCTAAAATATTTTTCAGACGTTGCTCATAATAAGCAGCTTCATTTGCAGTATGTATCGCAGTTTCCTCTGCTGACTGTGTTTGACTTGTATCACTCTTTGTCTTTCCAAATGGCATAACAACAACCAGCAGCAATACTCCAACTAACACAATTGAAACGAGCATGCTTATTTTATCCTTTTTCTTTTTTTCATTCTCCATACCATCACCGTCTTACTATATATATACGAGCATCCTCCAAATTATAGACTTTCGAAATAAGCTTTTTTATGGTAATATCATCCGACTTTTCCGAATTTGTTAAAAAAACAGTAGTCTTTACACATCCACCTGACTTGTCTGTCAACACCTCCACACGTTCAACATTAATATTAGCTTCCATAAGGGTGATCCGTATTCCCTCGGATATACCCATTTCGTAGTAGTTATACATATTATCATAGAAATGATTTCCGGAAATATGTTCCATATCTCGTTCCATTTCTGCCACAAAACTATTTATATTGCCGCTCCCCAAACGAAAAATATATTGGATTGGATTCGCTAAAAGCATAATAACCATCAGACCTGAAAAAAAACGGATATAACGCTTATAGTTTTCATTCGGTGCAAAATTGATGACAACCCCTGACAAAATCAGGTAGAGAATCATGCTCTTCATCCATCCAAACAAGATACTTACCCCCCGCTGCTTACATATGCCATAATTGCGATGGTCAGCACAAACAGTACAACAGCACTTCCCATTGCCTGTAACAAAAGCTTCATGCCCATAGCAAGTGACTCCACACCTTCTACATATCGTTTCTCGCCAATCGGCTGGATGATAACTGCGGTCAGTCTGGCTGTCACCATCATAAGAAACGCCTTAACTACCGGTATCAGCAAAAAAAATAATATTATCACAATTCCGGCGATTCCGATACAATTTTTTATGATTACCCCTGCACCTAAAAATGTCCCCGTTAATACCGATACAATCCCCCCACCCGGCACAGAGGCAATCACTTTGCTGATGGCACGTTTGCCAATCACATCCATTTGTGGCTCCAACAAGCTTTTGATAATATTTAACCCCGCCACAAACACAACTATTGACTTAAGCATCCACCCAACCATACTGCGGATAAGTGTACATAGCTTTGAAAAACTATCCTCTTTATTAAGATGATTCACTAACGACACAATAACGTAAAACTGAATCATCGGTAAAATAAATCGTAAAATCAAAACCTGAACTATCCATATCCCGACCATAATCACTTCATACATTCCTGCAGATGTTGCGAGATGTCCTATATAATTCATCGCAAGCGCATATACCGGAACAAAAATCTGAACAAGTGTAAGCAGATGCTCCAATGCACTTCGTACCATTTCAAGCATAAGCGAAAACGAGGTTAACATAAGTGAAGTCATAATAAGATAAGATACATAAAATCCATTCTCACTGATAAACCCACTGCCAAAGGATACCGAAAGATTTACAAACACCGAGCCAAGCAAAGCAACAGCTATCAGCTGTACCATAAAGATTCGATTGCCGGATACATCCGCAAACAAATAACCCTTTACAAGCTCAATGATTAGATTCCATATTTCAGTTCCATTTCCCTGACGAATTGATTCGACCAGCGCCTGAAAACTTATTTGAAAGGAAAACCCTTGTTTTTTTAGCGTTTCCTCTACATGTTTTAACTGCAAAGTATCATAAATTTGCTCATAGGCAAGCTGCTCTTCATAATCAGATAAATAATCACTGTCTGATGTTTCCTCCTCCGGTTCCCTCCATGCAAATACATTTACTAGACCATACAATAATAGAATTGTCCGATAAACGATTGGCATATTAGAGCCTCCAAATTAACCTATTTGTTACAAAAGGCCGATAATCGTATCTACAACCTGCATCAAAACAGGCATGGATACCATCAGCATCGTAAGTTTTCCAAACAATTCAATCTGTGATGAAATTGCCTGATATCCAGCGTCCTTGCTAATTCCGGCTGCAAACTCACATATGTACGCAATTCCAAGTAGCTTTAACAGTATTTCTAAATACAGCTTGTCCACATGAATATAATTGTAAATCCGTTTCACAGCCGAAAGGATTGTCCGAATTCGTCCAACACATAGTCCAATAATCGTTAAACATATTGCCACACTGACAAGACTACTGATTTCCGGACTTTTCCCCTTCAGACATAATGCAAGTACAATCGCAATGACAAAAAGTGCCATAATGATACCAATTTGCATAAAAAACCGCCTTATAATTATTAAATATTGAACAGATGATTAATATCCTGAAACAGGGAATATACATAAGGAATAATCCATGACAACACAATAATCAGTCCGGCCAGGCTTACCAAGTATGCCTGATCCTCCCTGCCCGAATGTTTTAAAATTTGATTAAGAAGCGATACAATGATGCCAACTGCACCAATTTTAAATATTAGTTCAATTGTCATACCGATCCTCCTGTTCTGTATTACTACAGCAAAATAATAACGAGCATCAACGCACCGACAGCACTTAATGTGACCGCTACCTTCGACCGATTTGCAAGATCTCTTGCTGCGTTTTGTCTTTCGCAACGTATAAGCTCAGTAACAAAAGACAACTCCGTAAGCTGCATTTCAAGATCCGAACAACCAAGCGATGCTCCAAGCGACTCAATCATCAAAATATCATTTTGACTGAGGGAAGAGTTTTCCTTCAACATTTGTAAGGAGCTTGTCCAGATTTGCCCCGCTGCATCTGCATCTAATGACGAAAAATCATCCCGTAAACAGCACAGCCAATCCCGAAAAGGTTGTCCAAACCTCTCCATAACATGTCCAAATATCTCACTCAGAATCGCATGTCGAAACTTAAGTTCTCCCGATATTGATTGAAGAATACGCTCCAGTTCCAATAATTCTTTCACTCTTTGTTTGCACCGCATTGCATAGCCGATTCCATAGGCTGTTCCTCCCCCTATCACGCAGATGATTCCTAGGATCCTGCCGCACATAATGATTGCATATATAGCGAATTGCCCCTCTCATCAAAAATACTTTCCACACTACCTACACCATGACTTTTCCCAAGCAATACATATCGGTCAAACATTTTTTCCTCCAAGAGCTTTCGAAGTACCGGTTTCGTCCGTAAATCATCTATAGATTCTCCATGTACGGTTGCCAAAATCCCACATCCACAACGAATAATGTATGCGATTGCATCAATATCCTCCCGACTTCCAATCTCATCGACCGCAATCACGCTCGGATTCATGGAACGAAGCAACATCAGCATCCCTTCTGCTTTCGGACAACAATCAAGAACATCCGTCCGCATGCCTATATCATTTTGTGGCATTCCCTGATAACAGGCTGCAATTTCAGAGCGTTCATCCACAACTGCGACATTCCCCCCTTTGTAGCTTCCATATCCATCTGATAGCATACGAACCAAATCACGTAAAAGTGTTGTTTTTCCACATCCGGGCGGAGAAATAATGAGTGTATGCAGCATACGATTCTTATGTATAATATATGGGAAAACAGATATCCCGCATCCCTTCATCTGATGTGCAACACGAATATTCATAAAAGAAATATGACTCACACTCTTAATACTCCCATGTTCCATAATAACCTGTCCTGCCAGTCCGACACGATGGCCTCCCTGCACCGACAGAAATCCGCGACGAAGTTCCTCCTCATGCGCATACAACGAATAATCCGAAACAAGCTCCAACACAAGCTTTATTTCCTGTGGTGTAATTCGATAGGCCTCACTCATATCCAAAGTAAGTCCTCCCCACCGTCCAAGATAGTATTCTCCGTCATGAAACAACAGACAAACCGGTGCACACACACGCAGGCGAATTTCCTCCAGCTCCTGCATTTTCTTTTCCATTGGTTGCAATAATGTTCGAAGCTTTGGTGGCAGGATCTTCATAATTGTATCCGTCAAATTGTCACCCCTAAATTATATATATGTGGTAATTCCCAAATTATGATTTGTTTTTTGAAAAAAATAATACAGCTATGTATATTAACGAATAAATATGCATAGCTGTATTATTTTAACCTTCAATTGCAAATAGTAAATTTATGGTTTATCGACATGTCGACAAATGGATTTCTTGCATACACCGCTTTGCAATAGCTTCCATATCGTAATTCGGTGCATATTCGTTTGCGATTGCAATAATTCTTACAATGGTTTCCGGGTCTTCCTCTAGTGCATCTGCAATCTGCTCTACCGATTGTGATTTTTGAAGCTTGGTGCAGATTTGTTTGACAAGTATCAAAGCCTTCCCCTGCTGAACCCCTTCTTTGATTCCTACCTTGATTCCTTCC
>JAUNJN010000024.1 GCA_030533235.1 Eubacteriales bacterium
GCAACAACAGAAGCGGTTTCAAACGAGATAATTTCGGGAGAACGGACATTTGTAAAAACAGATGGCTCACATAAAGATGGAACAACAACGCTTACATATGGCGGTCATGCGACAGTAAAAATTGTGGCCGCAGACGGAACAGTTATATATGTCGATCCGAATTACCGGGATGCGGATTATTCGGATGCGGCGGATATCGTTTTGGTGACACATGGGCATGATGATCATACACCATGCAGCAATCTTCAGGTAAAGGATGATACGACAACAATAACATGGAAAGAAGCACATCCGGATCCGGATGTTTATGAGACATTTGAGATTGGTAACATACAAATCGAAGCCGTACCGGCATCAAATTCAAATCATAGTATAAAAAGCTGTGTGGGATATATCATTTTTGTTGACGGAATAAAGATTTATCATGCGGGTGACACATCAATGCTTGATACGATGGGGGATTTGGCGGGAAAGGAAATTGATTTCGCATTGTATCCAATCGATGGAAGCTATAACATGGATGCAGAAGAGGCAACGGAGGTCGCCAATCTCGTAAATGCAAAATACAATATACCGATTCATGAATTTGACGTAGGAAATGTGCGCAAATCCGATAATTTCCTGCCGAAATCACGTTTAGTACTTGAATACGGAGATACAATCGTAATAAGCGAGTAGTTTATTGATTACGATATTCGCTGGGAGAACATCCGCAGCTTTTTCGAAAAACCTTTGTAAAATAATTGCTGTCAAGATAGCTGAGACGTTGGGCAATTTCGGCAATCGGGATTTCTGTTTCACGTAACCATAATTTGGCAAGATCCATTCGAAGTGACAATAAAAAGCTTAAGCATGTCATGCCGGTTTCTTGTATGAACAGATCATTTAATGTATTTCGATTGATATGAAATTGATTGGTTAGTGTATCAAGCGTAATAATATCACTGATATGCTGATTCAGATAATCAATAATCTGTGTGGTGAGCTTCGAATAAGACTCCAATGTGTATGGATTTGTTGAATAGCAAAAATTGATGGTAAAGAGTAGCTCAATAAAATACGAACGACTTCGGCAAGGCCAAAATCCGTCGTACTGAACAGATAGTTCTTTTTCCATCTGACGAATTAAACGAGTTATATTCAATAAAGAATCATCGGATAGTCTGGTGCTCTTTATTGGATGTGACTCTTTTTTTAAAAAATTACGGATTAGAAGATAATCCTGATGAATGGTTGTTGCATACATTGTATCATAGTTTTCGCCATTATCCGTGAGATTGTCATATTCAAAGCTATCATTGATTACTGAAGGTTTGAAATAGATGGTAGTTGCCTTGAATTTGCAGTTATGTATTAAAAATTTGTCTGTATTTGAAAGAAAAATTGCAGATGGAGATGGGATTTCACCGTCAAAGTTGTCATTGATACAAAAAGAAATCGTTCCCTTTTTTAAGATGATAAGCTTACATGTTGAAGTGTCATTAATATAAGGCAAACTGTTTTCAGATTTATCAATATAAATATCGACGATTCGCTCGTAATCGTTTGCTTTTCGTTCGGTGTATAATTTCATATTTGAAATCCCCCAAGTGATTTTTGTTCCATTATATAATTTAAGGCATAAAATGGCAAGAAGTAGGTGGAATGCTTTCTTATTTCATGTTATACTTATTAAAGTTATTTTAAATTAACTATATGTGCGATAAGAAACAGAGGATTATGCATGGAAATTGAATTACGTAAATTAAATCAAACAGCGGATGTGCAGGAGAATGGCGGTATAAAATATGTTCCGATGGAGTATTTGGCATTATGATCGAGTTAATGGATGTGCGAATATGCAAGAAATAAAGAGAGGATATTCTCTTTTTGTGGATGAAGCGGATTTGTATCATGAAATCGGAAGACTTCAAAAGGAAGGATGGCATATAGTTCGTCCGGTGTTGCCGTTGATAACTGTTTTAAGGAAGCATATATGCAAAATCGATTTCCGTTTGTGGGGATACCGAAGCCGAAGCTTATGCAACTTATCTTAGGGATTATAGCAAAATAAATCCGAAATGGGTCACGGATTTTGTCGGGAAATATCGGAATCGCATGAATCTGCTTGGCATCAAAGAAGCATCAAAATATATAAATACATCATTCGAAGAAGGGGTTTAGTAGGTAGTCGGATGGCCTTCAATTGTTAGACATATTTTGACAAAACATACTTAATGTTGTAAAATGTTATTGTGTTTTATTAAGCTTTTTTTAGACGGAGGGGGAGTAGTATGAAGGTCACATTTGGAAAGAAAATTATAGCCTGCGTATTGTCAATTCAGATTGTGATTATGGTTGTTCTTTCTTTATTTGTTAGCATAAAAACATCCCGACAGACGAAGGAAAGTACAATCAACAATATGGAAACAATTACACAGGAACGTGCACAGATTGTTCGAAATTATGTACGTGAGACGGAGAGTACCCTTACGGCTTTCAGCCGTGCAGGCGAAGTGAAGGATTTATTAAAGCATCCGACAGATACTCAGGCTATACAGTCTGCACAAGCATATACAGAAAATTTTTCAGCTGATGTAGCGAATCTGGAAGGTTTATATATTAGTGAATGGAATACGCATGTGCTGGCTCATACAAATCCCGCGGTTGTCGGTATAACAACGCGTAAGGATGATCCGCTTAAAGCATTGCAGGATGCACTCGTTGCGGCAGAGGGAGTGTATAATACAGGTATTATTATTTCGCCGGCAAGTAAGCAGCAGATTGTTTCTCTTTATCAGGGGATATTTGATGAGAATGGTCAACCTCTCGGTCTGGTTGGCGGAGGTATCTTTACACAAGGACTGATTGACATACTGGATAGTTTGGAACTGAATGGTATGAATAATTCCAGATATTGCATGGTTGATGTAAAGAGCGGACAGTATATTTTTACGGAAGACAGCGAAAAGATTTCTACGGTTGCGGAAGAGGAATATATTCAAACACTTTGTGCCCGGTATGCAAATGCCTCAGAAGATGATGCCGGTTATACGCATTACAAGGATGGAAAAACAAAGTACATATCAACTTACTATTATATGGCAGATTATGGATGGTTATTTTTCCTGGACAATACAGAAAAGGAAATTTACGCATCTACAAACAACCTGAAAATTGCATTAATTGTAATCAGTTTCATAGCAATCGTGGTAATGTGCGTGCTCACTCTGCTGATTGTCGGTAGAATGACACACCCGATACATACGATTAAGGACAGTATTGTTGCATTACAAAATCTGGATATTTCCGAAAAGGAAGCAGGCAAACGTTATCTGAACCGCAATGACGAGCTTGGAAGTATCACAAAGGCGACAGAAAGCTTATTACAGTCCCTTAGAAAGATTACGGGAACCTTGCAAAACTGTTGTGGAGAATTAGAAGGAAAAGCGGATAGCTTACATGAGCTCTCGGCAGTTCTTACAGATACCGTATCTGATAATATGGCAACAACCGAACAGCTTTCGGCATCGATATCTACAACGAATGGTATAGTTGTTAATATTAATGATGAGATTGATAAAATTAACAGTGCGGTTAGCTCCGTTCATCAAAATATTACAGATTCAGTCGGGGTAAGCGAAGCTGTAATTACAAGTGCAAAGTCTATGAAAGGGCAGGCAGAGGCTGCCTATAAGAATGGACAGATAACGCTGGACAAGACGAAATCTTCTATAAAAGAAGCACTTGAAAGTTTGAATAATCTTACAAAAATAAATGAGATGGCTTCCGAAATTCTAAACATTTCAGGACAGACCAATTTGCTGTCTCTGAATGCTTCCATTGAGGCGGCACGGGCAGGCGAGTCCGGTCGCGGATTTGCGGTTGTTGCACAGGAAATCGGCACATTGGCCGAGACATCCAGGGATACGGCGGAAATTATTCAGTCATTATGTCAAGATGCGGATTCAAGTATTACGATTGTAAATGCTTGTTTTGATTCCATTATTCGTTTTATCGAGCAGGATGTGATGGGACAGTTTAAGGAATTCGTTGATAAGTCTACGTCCTATAGCAAGGTTGTTGACACAATTAAGACGAAGCTTGATACTACCAGTGCGGACGTCGATGAGTTGTGCGAATCGGTTACAGAGATATCCAACAATATGAACGATGTGCATACGATTACGGGTGAAAACGAGTCGGCAGTTGAAGGTATCGTTGAAAAAACTGAAGACATTTCCAATATTTCACTGGAAATTCAAGAACAGGCAGAGCAAAATCGTCAATTGGCAAAACAGCTTGAAGAGATGCTTATGCGATTTGAACGATAATTTAGGGAGAAGTCTCGGATGTTACGATTACGACCATATAATAAAAACGATGCTAAAACAATTATATCCTGGATACAGGATGAAAAAGCATTTTATAAGTGGACAGCCGGTATTTTGGGTGAATTTCCAATTGATGAAGAAACGTTTCAGCAGGTAAATAACCTCATGGCATTTACAGCAATCGATGACAATGAAATCGTTGGATTTTTTACATTGAGAGATCCGGGACAGACGTTTGAAGAACTTCGATTTGGGTTTGTGGTTGTTGATCCTAATATACGTGGGAAAGGCTACGGAAAGAAGATGATTATGCTTGGTCTTACATATGCGAAAGAAATCTATGGAGTAAAAAAAGTTTCTTTAGGCGTATTTGAAAATAATGAGCCGGCATACTATTGCTACAAGTCCGCAGGCTTTGTTGAGGATATCTCGGCAGAAAAAGAAGTATATCCGATATTAGACGAAAATTGGAATTGTCTTGTAATGGAATATAAGTTTGATACAGCAGAGTAAATTAACATGAGATAAGGGGGAGGAATGGAAGAATATACATTTATTTCGTTGCGTAAACAACCGGAATTGATTGATGTAGCAGCCGAATGGTTTCATAGTAAGTGGGGTGTTCCGAAGGAAGCCTATTTCGAGTGTATGAAGGATTATCTTGATAAGAAGACAGAGTACGGTTGGTACGTATGTTTGGATAATAATAAAATTATCGGTGGGCTTGGTGTTATCGAAAATGATTTTCATGATCGAAAGGATTTGACGCCAAATGTGTGTGCGGTATATACAGATGAACAATACCGTTCAAATGGTATTGCCGGAAAACTTTTAAATATGGTTGTTGAAGATTTAAGAGAAAAGGGAATCTCTCCGATTTATTTAATTACAGATCATACAAGCTTTTACGAGCGATACGGCTGGGAATTCTTTTGTATGGTACAGGGTGATGATGAACCCAAAATGACAAGAATGTACATTCATCGATAGTGAAAAAGGACTGTTTGACAGTCCTTTTTTATTTGTACAATCTGCCGAGGCACTGTATCAACAGGGGATTTTGACACCCGAATCTGCATAGGAAAGTGCTTCGCACCTTTGACACCTTCTTTGAAGTAAACAGTATATAACACTTGACAACAGTTTTATACTGTTATATACTGTTTACGACATAAAGGAGGGAATACTGTTTGAAAATCATAATAAACGCATCCGGTATGATACCGATTTACGAACAAATTATGGATCAGATCAAAACGATGATTCGAAAGGGAGAATTAAAAGAAAATGATATATTACCTTCGGTTCGTACATTATCAAAAGATTTAAAAATCAGTGCATTGACGGTAAAAAAAGCTTATGATGCCTTAGAAACAGAAGGATTTACGGTGACTGTTCATGGAAAAGGGACGTATGTGGCAGCGACAAATAAGGAGTTTTTGCTTGAAGAACAAAAAAAGGAGTTGGAAGCTGATTTGGAGCATGCCGTACAAAAGGGGAGAAACTTTGGAATCAGCGATGAGGATATCAGAAGCTTATTTGAATTGGTTTTGGAGGATTAAATATGTTAGAAATTGAACATTTAAGAAAAGAATATGAGGATTTCTCGCTAGACTGTTCGCTCAAGGTTAAAAAAGGCTGTGTAACAGGTTTGGTTGGTCAAAATGGTGCCGGTAAGAGTACGACATTTAAAGCAATATTGAATTTAATTGCTGCAAAGGACGGTAAAATTACACTTTTCGGAAAGGATATTCGGACATTTGATACGAAGGATAAACAAAAGCTTGGAGTTGTTCTGTCAGATTCCGGTTTTAGCGGATATTTGACGATAAATGACATTTTGCCGATACTATGTAGTATGTATGATGAATTTGATAATAACCTTTTTCTTGAAAAGGTTGATGCTTTTAAGCTACCACGCAATAAGAAGATTAAAGAGTTTTCTACCGGAATGAAAGCAAAACTAAAGGTTTTGGTTGCGATTACACATAATGCAAAGTTTCTGATATTAGATGAGCCGACTGCCGGTCTTGATGTGGTCGCACGAGATGAATTGCTTGATATGCTTCGTGAATACATGGAACAGGATGATGAACATGCACTATTGATTAGCTCTCATATATCAAGTGATTTGGAATCAATATGTGATGATATTTATATGATTCATGAAGGAAAGATTGTTTTGCATGAGGATACCGATGTATTACTTAGTAATTATGCATTGATGAAGCTTGAGAAAGAAACCTATGAAAAAATTGATAAACAATATATTATGCGTGTTAAAAAAGAAGGTTATGGTTATCGCTGTCTGACAAACGAAAAACAATACTACATGGATAATTATCCGAAAATTGTGATAGAAAAGGGTACTATTGATGAAGTAATTTATATGATGATCAGGGGGGATATGGTATGAAAGGATTATTAATCAAGGATTTCAAATTGATGAAGGGACAAAAAAATTATTTTGCCATGCTTTTCATTATTTGTATAATTATGTCCATATCTATGAGCGATACTGTGACTTTTGTTATCGGATATATGAGTTTTTTTGCGGCCATGTTTACATTAAGCACCGTGAGCTATGACGAGTTCGATAACGGAAATGCTTTCTTGTTTTCTCTTCCGATTACAAGAAAAATCTATGCAATTGAAAAATATATATTTGGTCTTATCGTTGGAGGATGTGCGCTCTTGTTGTCAACAATGGTTGCTGTGGTATCGTCATATATAAACAATAACGCGATATCGACGGATATATTATTGAGTGCGGTTATGCTTCTTCCGGCATTGTGTGTGTTTCTGTCGGTTATGATGCCATTTCAGCTGAAATATGGAGCTGAAAAAAGTCGGATGGTAATGTTTATTACGATTGGCTGTACATTCTTATTTGTGTTTGGTGTATCTTTGATTTCAGAATTATTTGGAATTGATCTCGGGGCAGTAATAAAAAAATTATCGATGGTTTCAGTATGGGGAATTGCTGTTTTGTTTTATGTGTTTGCTGTTTTGGTACTTTTGTTTTCATGCAGAGTCAGCATAAGAATAATGGAAAAAAAGGAGTTTTAGGTTTATTCGGTCGAAGAAATACATTGATTCGAAGGTGTGCGTTTAAATGTGATTCGACCGGTTGCATATGTTTTACGAGAAAGAGAGGGGCTATTTTGAATAAGGGCATATTGTATGGTGTCAGTGTCGGCCCGGGAGATCCGGAGCTTCTTACAATTAAGGCAATGAACATCCTAAAACAGGTAAAGGTAATTGCAGCTCCGAGAACCGGCGGAAAAAAAACAATGGCGCTTGATATTGTAAAACAAGTGGTAGATCTTTCGAAAAAGGAAATCGTATATTTGGATTTTGAGATGAAGAAGGATACAGAGACGTTGACTAGTTCGCATAGGAAGATTGCAAATTGCATTGAGAAGTATTTGCAGGATGGAATCGATACGGCAATGTTAAACCTTGGAGATGCATCCCTGTACAGTTCGTATTCCTATATTCATGATATTGTAGAAAACGATGGATTTGATGCTATAACAATACCGGGAGTCACAAGTTTTTGTGCTGCTGCCGCATTGTCGGGAAAAAGCCTTACGGTAATGGATATGCCGATGACGATTATTCCCGGAGGACTATCGGATTTCGAAAAGATGCTTGAAAAAAAAGGAACGAAGGTTATTATGAAGCCGGCATCTGCAGTTGGGGCAATAAAGGAATTACTCAACAAAAAGCAATTGCTTGATAAATCGGTAGCGGTATGTGATTGCGGACTTGATACACAGATGGTATATGAAAATATAAGGGAACTACCCGAAAATCCGGGATATTTTGTGACAATTCTTGTGCAGAATTAGTGTTTAGTTGTAAATACTTGACAAAAAAACCATAAAATGTAATTATAAATTGATTAAATAAAGAGGGGTATATACGGATGACTAATTTTGACACAATTTTGGAGCGTATCAGTACGGTCGTGCAAGGTCCGATTCTCGTTGTGATGATACTTGCGACCGGCATTTTTTTGACGATACGACTCGCGGGATTACAGTTTCGACATTTGGGTAAGGCACTTCGTTTTATGTTTAAGGATGAGGAAACCGGTGAGGGTGAGGTTACCAGCTTCGGTGCTTTATGTACGGCTCTTTCAGCGACAATCGGTACCGGAAACATTGTAGGTGTTGCAACTGCAATTGTAGCGGGTGGTCCGGGGGCACTGTTTTGGATGGAAATCGCTGCATTGTTTGGTATGGCAACGAAGTATGCAGAGGGACTTTTAGCAGTAAAGTATCGTGTGATCGATTCAGAAGGTCACGTGCTGGGCGGTCCGTTCTACTACATAGAAAACGGTATGGGTGCACGCTTTAAATGGCTTGCAAAGATATTCGCATTTTTTGGCGTGTGTGCCGGTCTGATGGGAATTGGTACATTTACACAGGTAAATGGTATTACAAGTGCTGTCGGTAATTTTTTTGATCCGGATAGTATGAATACCATTCGTCTTTTTGACAGAGATATTTCGCTTGCAGTAGTAATTGCAGGTGTTGTGCTAACTGTAGTAGTTGCACTTGTTATTATCGGTGGTATTAAGCGTATTTCGACTGTATCGCAGGTCGTTGTTCCGTTTATGGCAGTGATTTATATTATCTTTTGTCTTATTTTACTTGGGTTTAATCTGAATAAGATTCCGGGTGCGATACAGTTGATTGTAAAGGAGGCATTCGGTATGCGTGCTGCAGCGGGTGGTGCGCTCGGTGCAATCATCATCTCCATGCAAAAAGGTATTTCAAGAGGTATTTTCTCAAATGAGGCAGGCCTTGGGTCCGCACCGATTGCTGCAGCGGCAGCAAGGACAAAGGAGCCGGCTCGTCAGGGCCTTGTTACTATGACTGGTACATTTATTGATACGATTGTAATTTGTACGATGACTGGACTTGCAATCGTTATCACAGGCGCATGGGACAAAGGTCTCGAGGGTGTTGCGGTTACGACGGATGCATTCCAAAACGGGATACCGTTTTCCGATAGCCTGATTGCATTTGTTTTGATGATGTGCTTGATTTTCTTTGCATTTACAACGATTCTTGGCTGGAATTACTACAGTGAAAAGTGCTTAGAGTACCTGACGGGAAATAAAACAACGGTGCTTGTATATCGTTGGCTTTATATTTTTGCGGTATTTATCGGTCCGTACTTTACAATTACGCAGGTTTGGACAATTGCAGATATCTTTAATGTACTTATGGCGGTACCGAACCTGATTGCACTTCTCGCGTTAAGTGGTGTTACCGCAATCGAAACCAAAAAGTTTTTCAAAAAGGACAATATTTACAAATAGTATCAAATCATTGATATTTGGATGACAAAGCTGTCACAAGACGATAGGAATCGTTTTGTGACAGCTTTGTTGTTTTTTCGGTTTTGTATAATTTTATATTAAAAAATCATATTATAGCATATATTTTAGTCACTTTTTCGTAGGTAAAAGGATGGAATGCCGCAAAAAAAGTGATATAATACAATGTTGCGGAGGTATGGAATCATGTGTATATTATATTTTCTTTTGTGGATTATTTTTAACGGAAAGATAACACCTGAAATTATTTTGTTCGGAATTGTAATTGCAACGATAATGCTTGCTTTTACATGCAAATTCATGGATTATAGTCTGAAAAAAGAGTTAAGGATTTATTCAAAAATAGGAAAAGCACTTCGATATATTGTTTTACTAATTGTTGAGGTAGGAAAGGCAAATATTAGTACGATTCGATTGATTTTGTCTCAAAAGGAAGAGATTGTGCCTACACTGGTTACGTTTGAATCGGATATTTCTTCTCCGGTCGGAAAGGCAATGCTTTCAAATGCTATTACGCTCACGCCGGGAACGATTACGGTTTCACAAGAGGAAAATACGTATGTCGTACATTGTCTGGATGACAGTCTGGTGGATGGATTAAAGGATAACCCATTTGAAGAGGTTGTAAAGGCGGTCGTTGATGAGTAGTGAAAGGGAGGGGTTGTTATGAATGAAATATTTCATATGTTTTTTATGGTTGTTTTGGTAATTTTGGCACTCCTTGTGCTTTTGTGTCTGCTCCGGGCGATTATCGGTCCGAGAGTTACTGACCGTATTATAGCTGCAAATATGCTTGGCACTATGGTTATGGTTATGATAGGAATACTGGCGATTGTGTTAGATGAAGGTTATCTCGTTGATATATGTATTATTTATGCCATGATCAGTTTTCTTGCGGTTGTCGTATTTACCAAGGTTTATACAGGTGTTTATTTAGATGCCAAAGAGAAAAATCAAACTACGGATATTGATCAGATTGATATTTTGGATGATGAGGAGGACGTGTAGGATATGGATGCATGGTTATGGATTCGGTATTGTATAGGCGCATTGTTAATCATATGCGGACTTGTTATTTTTATTATCGAGATAATCGGGGTATTTCGGTTTAAGTATGTGTTGAATCGTATGCATGCAGCTGCACTTGGAGATACGCTTGGAATCGGACTTAGCTTTCTCGGATTAATTTTGATCAGTGGATTTACATTTACATCCCTTAAATTGATATTGGTTATTATTTTTCTCTGGTTTGCATCGCCGACCGCATCACATTTGATTGCTCGCCTGGAGGTTACGACAAACGATGATGAAAAGCCGCATTTTGATACTGTGACACTGAATAAGAAGGAGGAATAAAAAATGACGGGATTTATGGGCATATTATTATTTTTCCTGATTGTATGTGCGATTGCAGCAAGCTTTTCAAAAAATTTATTAAACACAATTTTGATTTTTATGACGTACAGTATGGTTATGTCAATTATTTGGGTTGTATTAGAGTCGCCGGATCTTGCGATTACGGAAGCGGCTGTCGGAGCAGGAGTAACAACAGTTCTGTTTGTGATAACTTTGAAAAAGATTCATGCGGTTGTTGAGGAAGAAAAAAAGAACGAAAATAAAGAGGACAACGTATTCGAATCCGTGGATGAAACGACAGAAGACGAACGGGAAGGAGCAAAAGAGCATGAGTAGAAAACTTTCGCAAAAGGAATACGAAAAAACTTTTTCCTATCGATTTTCTGTATGGTTAAAGGGTGATAAGGATCCGTATATGGATCGGGTTGAAATGAAACCGCAGATATTGAAGGAAGAGCCGGAAGAAGTAAAAAAACAACATCATATCGATGAATTAAAAGAAAAACATCGTGCTTATGATTTGGAACATAATCTTGAGATTAAGCGTTTTGGCAAGCTTTATGTCGTCTTCAGTGTCGTTTTTTGTCTGTTTTTGGTAGGCGTGCTCCTTTTGGGAGTATCAGACTTACCATCATTTGGTGAAAAAGACAATCCGGTAAATAATGAAGTTGCAGAACGATATATTGAAAATGGTATGGAAGAAACAGGAGCAGTTAATATCGTAACCGGTATGATTCTTGATTATCGTGCCTTTGATACGCTTGGTGAATCTCATGTTTTGTTTATCGCGACATGTACGGTTTTGATTCTTCTGCGCAAGGATAAGAAAAAACGCGAGGATGAGGAAGATGATCGTTTGCATGAGCCGAAAAATGATGTAATTTTACAAACTGCTGCAAGATTTTTGGTTCCGCTTATCATTATTTTTGGTGTGTATATTATTTTGTGCGGACACTTAGGACCCGGTGGTGGTTTTTCGGGTGGAGCTGTGATTGGTGCAGGTCTTATCATGTATTTGAATGCATTTGGATTTGAAAAGACAGAGAAATTCTTTCGGGCAAGTACTTACAAGTGGATGAGCTTTGGTGCGCTTGCCTGCTATAGTTTGGCAAAAACGTATTCGTTTTATACGGGAGCTAATCATATTAAAAGTGTTATTCCACTTGGAATACCGGGAAATATATTGAGCAGCGGTCTTATTTTGTTATTAAATATTTGTGTTGGAATTGTTGTTTCCGGTACGATGTATGCATTCTATTGTATGTTCCGAAAGGGGGATTTTTAGATGAATATATCGAATTTACTGAATAATTATGCAGAGGTTGTTTCCGTAATCTTGTTTGGTATCGGTTTTTCAAATCTGCTTCTGCAGAAAAACTTAATAAAAAAAATTATCGGCCTGAATATCATGGACACAGCGACTTATTTGTTTCTTGCACTGAAAGGATATATCGCAGGGAGAAAGGCTCCGGTTGTTGTCGATGGAGTTCTTAGTGTGGAGTCATATATCAACCCGATTCCAAGTGGTCTTGTTCTTACGGGAATTGTTGTGTCCGTATCGGTAACCGCACTTATGTTAGCACTTACGATTCGTTTATTTAAACGTTACCATACACTTGATTTGGATGAGATATCCGCACTTATGAAAAAGGAGGAACAATAATGGATTTTGTTCAAAACTTTCCTTTTTTTAGCATTATTTTATCATTGTTTTCCGGTCCGTTTTCCGCGATTTTAGAAAAAAAATGGGCGAAACGGGTGAATTATTTCATATTGTTTGTAATCGGTGCAATGTCTGCAATGGTATTTGCTTATACATTAGAAACAAGGCAGGCATATGTGTATATTATGGGACATTTCCCGGCACCATGGGGAAATGAAATCCGATTTGGTATATTGGAAGCCTTTATGGCAACTTTTTTCTGCGTGATTATGTTACTTTGCATGGTGGGCGGAGAACGAGAGCGTGCACTTGAGGTTGAGGACACAAAGCAGAACCTTTATTACATCATGGTAAATTTATTGCTTTGTTCCTTGCTTGCATTAATATACACAAACGATCTTTTCACAGCCTATGTGTTTGTTGAGATTAATACAATCTCGGCTTGCGGTCTGATTATGATTCGTCAAAACGGAAGAACCATCGAGGCTGCAACAAGATATATGATTATGAGCTTGCTTGGTTCAGGACTGTTATTACTCGGAATCTGCTTCCTGTATTCGATTACCGGTCATCTTCTGATGAGTAATATTCAGGTGGCGGTACATGGACTTATGGCATCCGGTCTATATCAAAGACCGCTTATGGTGGCGATATGTCTGATGGCGGTCGGTCTTGCGATAAAGAGCGCCCTGTTCCCGTTTCATACATGGCTTCCGGATGCATACGGATATTCCACGGTGTCATCAGCGGCAATTCTGTCATCGCTCGTTTCGAAAGGATACATTTTCCTGTTAGTTAAAATATTTTATCGGGTGATAGGCAGCGATATAATTTTTAATAGCAAGGTGATTCATATTTTGTTTATTTTCGGTATCGCCGGAATGATTATGGGATCGATTGATGCCATACGTGAAAACGATATCCGAAGAATGATTGCGTATTCATCGGTTGCACAGATTGGATATATTTATATGGGATTTGGTCTTGGAACGACTGAAGGCGTGATTGCGAGTATTTACCACGTGTTGTCACATGCGGCAACAAAATCGTTGTTGTTTATTACTGCTGCCGGACTGACGGATTGTACGAACGGAAAGCGAAATATTCATGAAATAAACGGAGCAGGATACCGAAACAAGCTGGCGGGTGTTGCTTTTACGGTAGGTGCACTATCTATGGTAGGTGTTCCGATGTTTTCAGGATTTATATCTAAGCTTCTTTTCTCAAAGGCTGCAGTCGGACATACGATTAAGATGCTTCCAACCCTGATTGCACTTGCAATCAGTACAATCCTAAATGCGCTTTATTTCATGAAAACAGTTATTCGTATTTATTCACCGATTAAGGACGAAAATGCGGGCGAAGAATATACGTGCGTAAAATTTTATGAGCAGCCGTTGAAATCTGTCGCATATATTTTGTTTATTGTATTAAACGTTGTAATGGGACTTAATTCGGAACCGATTATTGACTGTATCAGACGTGGTTTGGAAATCTTTTCCTAAGAAAATGGAAAGAGGGGCATATGTATGAGTACGATTTTAATTATCCCTATGGCAATATTGATAATTGCAGGTCTTGTATTACTCATTTGGTCATTTGTTGAGCATATTCGGTGTAAGGGAGTATATGAAGAAAAACATACAGGAATTGCGCAAAGTATTTTTTTGATTGCACTGTTCGTTTCGGCAGGAATTGTTGTTTATCTTGCGTTGGGCAAGGAACGAAGCGTGACATTGTTCTATCTGATGAATAACATTCCGATTTATTTCAAAATCGATGAAATAGGTCGATGGTTTGTGTTGATTGTAACGATTGTATGGTTACTTGTCGGAATATACAGCATCAGGTATCTTCGTCATGAAGGCGAGCAAAAACGGTTTCTTGGCTTTTTTTTGCTTGTGTATAGTGTATTGATCGGTTTGGATTTTTCCGGAAATTTAGTAACGATGTATCTGTTTTATGAGCTGATGACATTGACGTCATTCCCACTTGTTTTACACAATGGAAGCAAAGAAGCAATTATGGCGGCATTAAAATACCTGTTCTACTCGATGGCAGGTGCTTATATGGGCTTGTTCGGAATATTTTATCTGCAGCATATGATGGGTGATCTTACCTTTGTTGCAGGTGGTGCGATAGGACGTGCTTTCTTTGATGAAAATAAAGCATTGATGTTAGTTGCATTTTTTATTATGATACTTGGATTTGCGGTAAAGGCCGGACTTTGTCCGTTACATGCATGGCTTCCGACTGCGCACCCGGTAGCTCCGTCACCGGCATCTGCGGTTTTATCCGGTATTATTGTGAAATCCGGTGTGCTTGCAATTATCCGTGTGATTTTTTATCTGATTGGACCTGAGATGCTTCGCGGAACATGGGTAATCACAGTATTATTAATTTTGTCGCTTGTGACGGTATTTATGGGATCATTGCTTGCCTTTCGTGAGCCGGTTCTAAAAAAGAGACTTGCGTATTCTACAGTCAGTCAGGTGTCCTATATACTGTTTGGTATTTTTTTGCTTACACCGAAGGCTCTGACCGGTGCTTTGCTGCAGGTCGCTTTTCATGCAATTGTAAAATGCGGATTGTTCCTGGTTGCGGGTGTTTTCTTGTATGAGCATCATGTAAAGCGTGTCGATGAGCTGGTCGGAATCGGACGAAGGATTCCGGTTACACTTTGGAGTTATACATTTCTTTCTTTGTCATTAATCGGTATACCGCCGATGAGTGGATTTGTCAGTAAATGGTTTTTGGCACAGGGCGCGCTTGTGAGTGGTACCGGTGTGTTTGAAATTATCGGACCGATTGTTTTACTTGTGAGTGCTCTGCTTACTGCCGGATATTTGATGCCGATTACGATGAAAGGATTTTTCCCGGGAGAGGAAGCGGCATCCGAAAAAGTAAAAGAAACATCGCTTTGGATGTTGGTTCCGATTGTGGTGCTGACTGTATTTGCGTTTGTACTTGGTGTTTTTCCAAATGGACTTATAGATTATGCCGATAAAATTGCGGCATTACAATGGTAAGGAGGGGATTGTATGAACAGAATCATTATGTTTGCAGTCATTCTTCTTCCAATTATCGGAGGAAGTCTGATTCCGATATTACCGTTTAAAACAAGACAACGTATGATGTTTTATATTGAGGCACTTTGCGTAATTAATTCTGTGCTTGTATGTTCTATGCTGTTCTATCAGCCGAATGAGGTGTTTACATTGTTTCGGTTTAGCGGAGATTTATCCGTGACACTTCATTTGGACGGACCGGGTAAAATGTTTTGTGCATTGGCCGCCATTATGTGGCCGTTTGCGGTGCTTTATTCATTTGAGTATATGAAGCATGAGGAAAGAGAAAAAGGCTTCTTTATGTTTTACATCATAACCTATGGAATTACACTCGGTGTGGCTTTGTCGGAAAATATACTGACTATGTATTTCTTCTTTGAAATGATGAGTCTTGTAACACTTCCGCTTGTGATGCATACGCATACGCGAGAGGCAATTTTGGCAAGTAGGACGTATTTGTATTTTATGTTAGGCGGTGCGGCCTTTGCATTTATCGGGATGGTGTTTATCCTTTCGTACGGCACAACCTCAAGCTTTCTGCCGGGCGGCATTATCGACATGGCAAAGCTGGATGGAAAGACAGATATGATGCTGCTTGTATATGTATTCAGTTTCTTTGGATTTGGAATCAAGACTGCCATCTTTCCGTTTGGCAGATGGCTTCCGAAGGCTTCGGTTGCACCAACACCTGTTACGGCGTTACTACATGCAGTTGCGGTTGTTAACACAGGCGCTTTTGCTGTAATGCGAATTACGTATTACAGCTTTGGAACCAATTTACTGCGTGGAACATGGGCACAGGATGTTGTCATGCTTTTTGTTATATTTACAATCGTGTACGGTTGCAGCAGGGCAGTAAAGGAAACGCATTTAAAACGCAGACTTGCATGGTCTACGGTTAGTAATTTATCGTATATTTTGTTCGGTGTAGTGATTATGACACCGGAGGGTGCATGTGGTGCGTTATGCCATATGCTTTTCCATTCGTTTATGAAGATTACGTCATTTTTCTGCGCCGGAGCCATTATTTACAAAACGGGTAAAAATTATGTACATGAACTAAATGGATTTGGGAAAAAAATGCCAAAGATATTTTGTATTTTTACGGTTTCGGCAATGGCATTGATGGGAGTTCCGGGACTGGCAGGCTTTATTAGTAAGTGGTCACTCGTGAGGGCCGCATTTGCATCGGAGAATATTCTGGCTTATGTCGGTGTAGGAGCATTACTTGTTTCGGCGTTGCTTACAGCGATTTATATGCTGACAATCTGCGTACGAGCTTTTTTCCCGGGAAAAGAGTTTGATTACAGTACGATTTCGGATGTGAAGGATCCGAATATGCTTATGATTGTTCCGCTTTGCGTATTTTTGGCTTTTGTAATTTATTTTGGTATACATCCACAGTATGTACTTACTTTCTTATCGGGAATTGATTTTGTATAGGAGGGAAAGAAGATGAATGAAAATATGTTAATCAGTTTAATCTTTTCACCCTTCGTGATGGGAATAGTCGCTTTCGCTGTGGGCAAGAAACACCATACCGTGCGAGATTATCTTACAATCGGTTATATGCTATGTATGCTGACGGGGATGTTGTATCTGGCGTATAATATCGTTTCAAGCGGTGAGACTCTTTATGTAGAAATACCGGAAATATGCGGCTTTGGTCTCTTCTTTGAAATGGATGGATTTCGGGCGATTTACGCCTCTGTCGCAGTTTTAATGTGGACGATGACGGCTTTGTTTTGTAAGGAGTATTTCTGCCATCACAAGCACACAAGCAGATTTTACTTATTTTACCTGTTTACACTTGGTGCAACACTCGGAGTATTTTTATCCGGAGATTTGATGACAACCTTTGTGTTCTTTGAAATTATGTCATTTACATCATATGTCTGGGTTGCACAGGAAGAAAACCGTGCGTCGCTGCGTGCGGCAGAAACCTATCTGGCGGTTGCGGTCATCGGTGGACTTGTGATGCTTATGGGTATTTTTATGCTCTATGCAAGAATCGGTTCTTTGCGAATTGATGACCTGATTCTCGTTGGAATGTCTGACCGATATACGATGATTGCAGGCGGATGTATGTTGTTTGGATTCTGTGCGAAGGCAGGTGCATTCCCGCTTCATATATGGTTGCCAAAGGCACATCCGGTCGCACCGGCACCGGCTTCTGCGTTATTGTCCGGTATTCTAACAAAGACGGGTATATACGGAACACTTATATTAAGCTGTCGATTGTTCCATAATAATGCACAGTGGGGCATGCTTATATTATGTCTTGGTGTGATTACGATGTTTGGCGGTGCATTACTTGCTGTTTTCTCGATTGATGTGAAGCGTATTCTTGCATGCTCTTCCATGTCGCAGATTGGCTTTATTCTGATCGGTATCGGTATGCAGGATTTACTGCAGGAGGAAAACCAGCTTGCCTTACACGGAACGATGCTTCATATGATGAATCATTCGCTCATAAAGCTTGTTTTGTTTATGGTAGCAGGTGTCATTTATATGAATCTTCATGCGCTTGATTTAAATGTCGTTCGCGGATATGGTTGTAAAAAGAAGGTACTTATGGTAAGTTTTCTTATAGGTGCACTTGCCATTATGGGTATCCCGATGTTTGGTGGGTATATCAGCAAGACATTACTTCATGAAAGTATTGTGGAATATGGCGGCGGCATGCTGTTTCATGTGATTGAATGGGTATTTCTAGTCTCAGGTGGTATGACGATTGCTTATATGACGAAGCTGTTTGTTGCCATATTTATTGAGAAGAACAATGACCGGGAACTTCAACATAATTATGATTTAAAATCCAAATATATGTCAAAAGGTTCTATGACTGCGATATGCGCAAGCAGCTTGATTTTATTTGTAATTGGGTTGTTTCCAAACAGGATTATGGAAAAGCTTGCGATTTCCGGCGAATTCTTCCTCGGAGCAGAGTATGAGCAACATCGTGTCGTAGATTTTTTCTCCCTTGAGAATCTGAAAGGTGCGGCAATATCAATTACAATCGGAGCAATCTTGTATTTGTTTGTAGTCCGTAAGCTGCTTATAAAGGATGGAGAGTATGTAAACAGATGGCCAAAACGTCTTGACTTGGAAGATCTGTTATACAGACCGATTTTACTTCGTTTTCTTCCGTTTGTTTTTGGCGTAATTTGTCGATGTATAGATTGTTTGCTTGACACGATTGTAGTTGCTTTTCGAAAGACTCTTTTTAAAGACAGTCCTTTGCCATATGAGCGGACGGAAGGAACTGCATTTACGGAATTGCTCGGACATATATGCAATGGTTGGCAGATTATTATGAATAAGACATTTCACAAGAAGTCACCGCAAAAAAAGGATTATGTACATCTTATGGCAATGAAGCACTTTGCAGCAAAGGAAAATCATTCGATTATCCAAAGAAGTTTATCCTTCGGTCTTTTGCTGTTTTGCGTCGGAATTACGATTACCCTGATTTATATTGTGTTAATGTAAGCTTGTGAAAAAAGTGAAATGTTCTTGGAATAGGGATGATATGATGCTTGGTATACTATCTCAGATAATTTTGATAATACTTCTTACAATGGTGGCAATTGTATCAGGTGCCAATTCGATTGTATTGATTTTGATTGTATCGGCTTTGCTTGGTGTAATGGTATACCATTCATTTTTTGAGGAACAAAATGTGTATCTTACGGTTAGCGAAATTGCTTTGATGCTGGCATTTTGCGTTGTATCGTCCAATTTTACCGGTTTTTTGATTCTGTTTTTCCTAAAGGATATTAAAATACCTTTTCGAATGGGACTTGGGATGGCAGCATTTTGGTGTATCAGCCTTTGGTCAGAACACAATCGTTCTCTGGCGTTTCATATATTATTATCACTTGTTTTGTTTTTGATGTTTGTTGTTTTTGCGTTCGCGGAGATTATGACAAGACGTATATTGGAGCGAAAACAGCAGGAACGAAAAAAAATCGTGTTGGCGAATATTAGTGAGATGCATGAAAAACGGTTAAATGAGCAGTTGGTTATGCAAAATAGGATTTCTGAACGAAATGCAAGACTTGTTGAACGTGAAAATATTAGTCGAAATATTCATAACAGTGTAGGCCATTCCATTACGGCTGCGATTATGACTTTGGATGCAGCAGACATGCTTTATGAAGTTAAGCCGGATGAAGCAAGAAAGAAGATGAACGATGCAAATGAAAGAATCCGCGGAAGCTTAGAGTCGATACGAAGAGCGGTTCGTGTACTGGATGAGGAAAATAAAACACTTTTTGTAAGAGATTTGAAGGCAGAGCTTGGTACGATTGCTTCGGAATTTATGATGGATACCAGTATTGAAATATATTGTAATTTTCATGATATGGAGGATGAGGTAGTAATGCCGCATGATTATGTTGTATTTCTTACGAGTGTTTTGCAGGAGTTACTTACAAATGGTGTAAAGCATGGAAATGCAACGGAATTTCTTGTCGTTTTATTTGGAGATTCGGCACATGTAAGCCTGAAAATATCTGATAATGGACGAAGTGATTTTAATGATCAAAATTATGCCCAAAGAATTGAGCATGGTTTTGGACTAAAAAAAATTGTTTCTTATGTTGAAAAGGTCGGAGGATGTGCAAGGTTTAAAAACGAGCAGGGTTTTCAGGCTATTATTGAGTTGCCGATTGTTTTTTGAGGAGGAAAACATGGGAGAGTATCGAATTCTTCTTGTGGATGATGAAAATCTATTATTGGATAGTTTGGAAATCATTCTTACGTTAAATCATATGGAAATTATCGGAAAGGCAAATGACGGAAACGAGGCGTTGCAGATTTTGGAGAAAACGTGCGGAACATGTGACATTGCGCTTGTAGACCTTAATATGAAGGGCATGGGTGGAATCGAGCTCATCTCGTTTATGAAAAAGCAATTTCCAAAGATTAAGGTGTTGGTACTTACGACATTTTACGATGATAAAAATATTACAGATGCGATTGCGGGCGGTGCAGAAGGATATTTATTGAAAGACAGCGGGAAGGATGCCATATTGGGAGCGATTCATCAGATTATGGGAGGAAGTACGGTGCTTGACCAGAAGGTTATGGCACGACTTTCGGAGCTTATGATGAGGCATACGGCAAATGATAATCCGAGTACTATGACCTATGAGCTTACAGACAGGGAACAGGAAATCAGTGCACTTATGGTAGAAGGACTTACAAATCGGCAAATTGCGGATCGCTTATATATTTCAGAAGGAACTGTCAAAAATTACATATCAAACATCTATGATAAAACAGGCATTCATGACAGAGTAAAATTAATAGTAGAGCTTCGCAAATAAGACTGTGGTCATATGGAAAATATGACCGCAGTCACTTTTTTTTTGTTGGAAGAATCGTTAAGATAATCACAGAACACAAAAAAGGAGAATCGCTATGAAGAGCAAATTATCAGCAACAAAGTTTGTTGCGAACAATAAAAAGCAGGTCTGGGTCATGATGCTTGCTTTATCTATGACATTTATGACGATGTATCTGATAAATTTTTTGTTTATGACAACGCAGGAAAGCTATCAGGTATTATGCTTCGAACAACCCAAAAAGGTTGCATTTGTAAATTTAAGTCTTGAGACGATGGGGCTTTCGTATAGTGATGATTTGTCGGATGAGGACTGGAATCGTCGATATAATGACAGGAAAAATGAAATTATGGAGAAAATTCGGTTATGTGACGGAGTGTCGGATGTGTTTTATACGCAGACGCTGAATGCACAATATAAGGGACTTGTCGGAAGTATCGGATATGATTTTCCGCTCCTTGAGGCATCTCAAATTCAATCCTATTTGGACCATATGGATGCAAAGCTTGTATCCGGAAGAATGCCGCAAAATGCAGGTGAAATATTAGTTGATGAAATAATCTACAAAAATCAGCATATGAAGCTGGATGGATATTTTATGGAGGATGCATTTGGAAAGGTGTTTCGGGTTGTCGGTGTTGTAAAGTCAGACTACATGATTTGTGTCGGAATACCGGACGGATTTACAAATACCGGTTGGTATATGGTTGTTTTATGTAACGAAGATACCTGCAATATGAAAAACTTATTAAACCGGATAGGAATACAACCGACAGAGTATGATGGGATTTGTGACGTGGTTCATTGGAAGGAGGATTATAATGAGTGGATGTCGCAATTAAATGCATCCTTGCTCGGTATTTTGCTTGTCGTCATGATTATTTTAGCAATATCGATTTTGGTTGCTTATGTATCATTTATGAGAAGTCGGGTCAGTGAGTATTGTCTATATATCTCCATCGGATATTCAAGAAAGGATATTTATACAATGATGATGAAAGAAGTCGGGATCATCTTTGGAGTAAGTATTGTTCTTGGCAGCGTGATTTCGTTACCGGTAATGTTTGCCTTTGGTCATTTTGTGTTAGATAATATAGGACTTTTATATCGTTATTTTTATCCGGAGCATTTACTTCGAATTCTTGCGGCGTATGCGGCAATTATAGCATTTTTGCAAATACCGATGATTTTAACGATCAATAAGATAAAAACTGTAGATGAAGTAGAGGAATAAGGTTAGGAGGAACACAATGATTAATATTAGTAATGTGAGTATGATATATGATATGAATTCGGATGATAAAATGTATGCTTTAAATGGATTTGATTTAAAGCTTCCGGATACAGGACTTGTTGGAGTGGTTGGTCCATCCGGAAGTGGAAAAAGTACACTTATGTATGTGATGTCCACATTAAAGAACCCGACAGAGGGTAGTATTATTTATAACGATAAGGAGCTTACAACACTTACGAATAAGCAGAGAGAGGATATCCGAAGAAATGAATTTGGCTTTGTGTTTCAAAAGCATTATCTTGTTCCGTATATGAACGCATTGGATAATGTTCTTGTGGCTTCGACCAGTGATAAGAAAGAGGCACAGGAGAAGGCAAGAAATTACCTGGAGGCACTTGGACTAGGGGAAAGAGAGTTTGGGAAAAAGCCTTCAAAACTATCAGGAGGACAATGTCAGAGAGTTGCGATTGCAAGAGCAATGATCAATAATCCAAAGGTCGTTTTTGCAGATGAGCCTACTGCTTCTCTAGATCATGAAAACGCATTCAACGTTATGAAAATTTTGAAGAAGTATGCGGAGGATAAGCTCGTAATCGTTGTAACACACGATCGTTCCGTGTTATCGGATGTGGATATATTGGTTGAAATGTGGGATGGAAAGCTAAGTAAGGTTTCTTCGGCAGAAGAGAGAGGAATGGACAATGAGTAAAGGGAATCCGTATTCAGCATTATATTATATAAAAGAAAATAAAGGGAAAAGCATTTTGTGTATTTTTATGATGTTTCTTGCAACACTTATGTTTCTGACAGGAAACTATATTCAATCGGTGCTTGCAACATTTGACAAGGATTTTTTGTACGGAGATACAATCGTTCGGGTAAATATGCTTAGTACCGATGTAAAACAAGAGGATTTTAAGGCATTTTCTGAGATGGTCGAGCAGGATGAAAGGCTGAAATCCGTAAAAGTAACCGGATATGGATTCGGTAGCCTGACACATAGTACGGTGCTTGGATTTGAGATGAGTGGGAGATCGTATGTATTTCGGTCTTTGGAAGATATGGAAAATGTGTTTGCACGTCTTAATATTGAAGGTGATTTTTCATCCTGCGGACATCGAAGTATTATTATAAGCAAGGAACTTGCGAAAAACAGAGGGATAGAGCTTGGAGATACAATTGATCATGCGTTTGATCCGAATTTGGACGGAGCATATACAGTGGACGCGTTGATTGATGACGGAGGCTATTGTACATTTTACATATTTGAAGACGATGATAATTTGGTACGGCTTTATATTTACAGTGATTCTATGGAAGGAAAAGAGTTATATGATTATGTAAGAAATCTTGCAGGTGACAAAAGGGTTCAGATATCGGAAACGGAACGAGACGTTGTGCTTCCGCAGTTATCCATATTTTATATCGTATTTTACATCGTAGATATTTTGATAGCGATTGTGCTTGCCGTGACAGTGAATTCGGTTGTTACCGGACAGTATTTAAAGAGAACTTATGAGTTTGGTGTATACAGAGCTCTGGGACGAAGTAAAAAAGATATATGGAAAAAGGTTGCGGCAGAAATACTTATTATGAATCTTTTTGCATGTGCACTAGGATTTTGCGTAATGTTTCTATATACATATTTAGTCAATGAACTTTATTATACGCAAAAAGGGTTGCATCTACTTTATGCGTCAAAAGCAGGCTTCTTTGGATTATTAATATGTGAAACATTGATTGTGGTTCCGCTTATCTTTGCAAAAGCAAAAAAAATGAGCCGGGCGGATGTTACACAATTTTAGTAGTTGACATATGAATGTCGGTAAAATATAATCGTTAGCAATTTCTTGGACATTGTTCTTTTTTATAGCTTGTTGGAAGGAGGCTGATTCTTATGCAAATTAACGGAATCGATGGAGGAAAGGTATTTGATTGGGGACGTACGTCAAAGGATTATGCAAAATATCGAGATATTTATCCGGAGACGTTCTATAAGAAAATAGCGGAGCTTGGAATAGGTATGGAAGGACAAACCGTACTTGATATTGGAACCGGTACGGGAGTACTTCCGAGAAATATGTATTCCTATGGTGCAAAGTGGATTGGGACCGATATTTCGGAAAATCAGATTGAACAGGCAAGAGAACTTGCGAAACAACAAAATATGGACATTGAATTTTATATGTGTCCGGCAGAGCAAATTACATATCCGGATAATACATTGGATGCGATTACGGCTTGTCAGTGTATTTGGTATCCGGATCATAAGGTTTGTGCACCGAATTTTTATCATATCTTAAAGCCTGGTGGTCGATTCCTCATTTTATATACAGCCTGGTTGCCTTTTGAGGATGCTGTCGCAAAACGGAGTGAAGATATTATATTAAAATATAATCCGGCATGGACCGGTGCAGGGGAAACAAGAAAAGATATGTGGGTGCCGGAAGAATACAAGGAATATTTTGAGGTTGGAAGACGCGAGGTGTTTGATGTACGGATTCCGTTTACAAGAGAGGGATGGCATGGAAGAATGCGCGCCTGCAGAGGTGTCGGAGCATCGATGACAGCGGATGAGCTTTCAGCATGGGATGCGGAGCATTTCAAGATGCTTTGTGAAGAAGCACCGGAGCAGTTTGAAATCTTACACTTTATTTCATATGCGGAGCTGATTGTAAAGAAATAAACATGAATGGAAGAATAATGAATGCTTGTATCATTTAATATTATGTGGTATGATGCGTTTGTAACAGGGAATGAGGTCTCCCTAAGATTATTCTTGAATCGTCTGTTATGGCTGATGACTTCTGCGTCTATTTTTGATGCAGAAGTGTCAGCTTTTTTGATGTATAAGATTTTGATCTTTTTGCGTTAATTGTGAATCCTGACAGGCATTTTATTTTGGAGGTAGTCATATGTTAATCAGTATTACTTGTATTTTGTTTTCCGGAATGTTTTTCGGTTTCTTATGTAAAAAAATAAAATTTCCGAGTTTGTTTGGGATGATTCTTGCAGGAATTTTGATTGGACCATATGTGCTTGATTTGATTGATGACAGCATACTAAATATATCGGCGGAAATAAGAAAAATTGCACTTATCATCATTTTGATACGTGCGGGATTAAAGCTTTCCTTTGAGGATTTGAAAAAGGTCGGAAGACCTGCGATTTTAATGTGTTTTGTACCGGCTGTATTTGAGGTGTTTGGAATGCTGTTGCTGGCACCGAGAATGCTCGGACTTACACTAAGAGAGGCGGCAATACTTGGAGCAGTTGTCGGGGCAGTGTCTCCGGCGGTTATTGTTCCCAGGATGATAAAACTGATTGATGAAGGGTATGGTACAAAGAAAGCCATTCCGCAGATGATTCTTGCAGGTGCATCGGTGGATGATGTGTTTGTGATTGTACTGTTTACCACGTTTACCTCACTGGCAAAAGGGGAAAGAGTTCATGCGGGAAGCTTTGTAAAGATACCGATTTCAATTGTAACAGGTATTGCAGTTGGGTTACTTGTTGGATACATACTTGTAAAATATTTTGAAAACGTACATATCAGAGATAGTGTCAAGCTTCTGATAATACTTGGAGTTACGTTTTCTCTTACATTTGCGGAAGATATATTTGGCAAGGTGTTTCCGTTTGCGTCGTTAATCTCGGTTATGGCTCTTGGGTTAATGATAAAGCGCAAGAATCGTAAGCTGGCAGTAAGATTATCTTTAAAATTTGATAAGCTTTGGGTGCCGGCAGAGTTATTCCTTTTTGTACTGGTTGGTGCGTCGGTAGCAATTGATAGCTTGCGCATGGCGGGGGTAGATGCAGTAATACTTATTTTGCTTGTACTTGTATTTCGTATGCTTGGAGTATGGATTTGTCTTATTCATACAAAACTTCGCGTCAAAGAACGATTGTTTTGTATGCTGGCATATACACCGAAGGCAACGGTTCAGGCTGCAATCGGCGGACTCCCTCTTGCGATGGGACTTTCGTGTGGAGAAATTGTACTGACAGTTTCGGTGGTGGCAATCCTGTTGACCGCTCCGCTTGGTGCCTTTGCGATTGATTTGACATACAATCGGTATTTGGAAAAAAAAACGAATGAAAAAATTAACTAACTATGTAACTGAATATCGGTGTTTTTGTCGGATGATGGAAGATTTTGCTTGATGGAAAAGACATGGTAGTGTATTATAATACAGGAGAAAATGCCTAATAATTTAAAAATATGTAAGAAGAGCATTATCAATATTTTAAGGAGAATGCAGGATGAAACATAGAAAAAAAAGAATGAATACATGGAGGCGTGTCATTGTCCTTGTGCTAATTGTATCGCTGACACAGGTTTTGATGGCATGTAATAAAAAGGAGACGGAGAATTTTCCGATCACAATTACGGTATGGCACGTATATGGGGAACAGACGAACTCTCCGTTAAATGACATGATTGATACGTTTAATGAAACGGTTGGAAGAGATAAAGGCATCCGCGTGCAGGTAAATGTCGTTTCCAATACAAGCGATATTCATGAAAGTGTACTTCGTGCTGCAAATCATGAGCCCGGAGCCGGGGAACTGCCGGATATGTTTATCTCGTATCCAAAGACAGTGCTGGCGCTTCCGGATAAAGATATACTTGTTGATTATCATGATTATTTTTCGGAAGATGATTTGTCGGATTATATTCCTGAGTTTATTGAAGAGGGAGAAATTGATGGTAAGCTGATGGTTTTCCCGATTGCGAAGTCGACCGAGGTTCTGTTCGTAAACAAGACAATTTTTGATCGCTTTGCTGCGGAAAAAAATGTTTCCCTGTCAGATCTTTCAACATGGGAGGGATTGTTTGAGGTATCAAAACAGTATTATGAATGGACGGATGCAAAGACGCCGGATATTCCAAACGACGGTAAGACATTTTTAGTAAATGACTATCATTTCAATTACTATCAGGTTGGTGTAGCTTCACTTGGAGAGAACTTTTTTGAAGGTGAGGGAACAGGTATTAAGGATAGCGATACACTGGAGCGGATTTACAGGTTGTATGCAGACGCGGCAATTGGTGGTGCTGTATGGTTAGGGAATGGTTTTGCAACAGAGGCATTGCGAACCGGAGATGTCGTATGTAGTGTTGCATCCTCAGCAAGTGTCTTGTATTATGACGATTATGTTGTTTATCCGGATAACACGAAGGAACAGGTGGAGTTTATTGCTATGCCGGTTCCGGTCTTTAAAGGTGGCGAAAAACTGGTCATGCAGCGTGGCGCCGGATTTTGTACAGTGAAATCCACACCTGAAAAGGAACGTGCGGCATGTGTTTTTCTTGAATGGTTGACGGATCCTGAAAATAACGTTCCGTTAGTGACAAGTCTTGGCTATATGCCGGTTACAAACGAGGCATTTGACAGGATGCCGGAAGCTATTCTTACAATTGATAGTCCAAAATATAGAAGCTTATATGAAGCATTTGTAGAAACACAGAAGAACTATACATTTTATTCTGCTCCAAAATATGATGATTATTTAAGTCTTGAAACAAAGGTAGAAAGCTTTAGTCGATCAAAGATGCTTGCAGAACGAGATAATCTGCTTTCGGAAACTGATACGGATATTGAACATATTATTGATATTAGTTATGAGGAATTTAAATCGATAACGCCGTAAACGAGGATTTAGATATGAAGAAGCGATTGCGTAATATTGTTTTACAATTTAAAACTGAGTTTCGGGATAACATGACATTAGGTCAGAAGATACGTATTTATATGCTGCTGGTTGCATTTGTAACGGTATTAATCGGTGTTGTATTTCTTGTAGCTACAGGATCATGGAATATTGAGAAAAAGACCATTGGTTCTCATCTTCGTTATGAGCTTGCAGCAACATACAGTCAATTAGAAGATGAAATAAATTTATATGAGGGTTATGGACTTGCTTTATCAAGAACACTTGGAAAAATACTTGATAATGAGTTGTATAACGGAATTAAGGATATTTCAAGTCTTGATAACAATGCAGATAAATTGCTGGAATTGCAGGAAAAGATGTTTGGTGAGATAAATACAACATTGCAAATGGCAGGAAGCAGCGGCGTGTTTGTTGTTTTGGATACGACGACAAACAGTCAGGCTCCAAATGCTGAGAATTCCAGAAGTGGTTTATACATACGTTTGAAAAATGTTGGGGATGATGTCGCGTTTAAGCAAACATATAGTTTCTTCCGAGGCATTCCGGATGTTGCGCATTCGCATGATATCGAAATGAATACAAGATGGAATCTTGAATTTAATATCGATAATCTTCCGTATTACAAAGAGATGATGGAATCGGGAGGAAATGCGGAAGTTGATTATTATTGGACGGAACGCATACAGCTGGAGGGAACATGGCAAAATGTAATTTTATTGTGCTTTCCTATCTACAGTGCGCAGGGAACATTATATGGGATGTGTGGAATCGAGTTAAGTGCATTGTATTTTCAAAATCAGTATCCTTCTGTGGATAGTGATTTTGGTAAAGTAGTTATGGTGTTGGCTCCTATGGAAGATGGTGTGCTTATGACCTCGGAGGGCATGACCGGCGGAACAGATGGTACATGGTTAAGTGCAGACGATAACCTGAAATACCGTAAAACAAAACCTTATAATATCTATCAATCCGAGGAAACAGCTTATTTTGGATTGCAAAAGTCAATCTCAATCAATAGCTGCCAAGGAAAAGACTGGCAGGTTGTGGTATTGATTCCAAAAGAAAGCTGTCAGAGTGTAATTATGACAGGAAATATGAAGTATACGGTTTTGCTCATTGTATTGTTAATCGTTATGGTTGTATTATCAATCATTCTATCGCGGCGAATTGTACGACCGATTCAAAAAGGTGTTGAGGATATTAAAGAAAAAGGAATTATTAATCAGAAAACGTTTGGTATTAAAGAGTTTGATTCTTTGATTGAATATTTAAACGATAAAATGGAAAACGATGAGATAAAGCAAAAGGAACTTCCGAATGGGGTTGAGGAATTATTTGATCGATTTGTTCAGGGAGTTGATAAACTGAGCAAAGCGGAATACCGGGTTTTTCAATGTTATTTGGATGGTTACCAGGTGGCACAGGTGCCTGAGGTTGCATTTATCAGTATGAGTACGGTGAAAAAGCATAATCGCAGTATATATGAAAAACTGGGAGTATCATCTTACGATGAACTTATGCTTTATCTTGATATGCTGGAACGATGTGACAGACGAAATTTAGTTATTCGAAACGAAGAAGACGCAGATGAATAATGCGTCTTCTTTTTTTATCGGGAATTTTGATGATCACAATTTTATTATATTTTAATCCGCAAAAAAAACAGGAAACGCATTGGTATACCTGGTATACCATCAAAATATCACGGAAAAACGCGGAAAGAGTGTTCTTGGTACTATTTACCATTTTATTGTTTCTGTATATGATAGCAGTGTGAACCGAGTGATTCGGAGAGCGAGAAGCTTACAATATTATAATTTTTAGGAGGATTTAATTATGAAAAAGGTACGTAAGTTTGGAGCAATTGTTGGATTAATGGCAGTTATGATGTCAACACTTGCAGGTTGTGCAAAGAAGACAACATGTGAGGTTTGCGAAACAGAGCAAAAGTGTAAGCAGAAGGAATACCTTGGTGAGAAGATATGGATCTGCGATGACTGTAAGTCACTTATGGATGCATTTATGAGTGGCGATCTTGAATTTTAGATAAAAAAACTATTTCCCTTTTTATATAAAATATTTCATCCGGGTGAAGCTTATGGCTTCACCTGGTTACTATTTTGATTTGGAGGTGTATTATGGGACTGATTAAAGCTGCATTTGGCTCTTTTGGCGGGGTAATGGCAGAGCAATGGAAAGAATATTTCTATTGTGAGTCAATGGAAAAAGATGTTCTTGTTGTAAAGGGCATGAAGCGTGCAGGTGGCAATTCATCCAATACGCATATACAGGACAATATTATTTCAAACGGTTCAACGATAGCAGTTGCCGATGGACAATGTATGATAATTGTGGATCAGGGAAAGGTAGTGGATATTTGCGCAGAACCGGGTGAATATACATACGATATGTCAACCGAACCGTCCCTTTTCAGTGGATCCTTAAGTGAAACAATTCCGCAAATTTTTAGCAATATCGGAAAACGTTTTACATATGGAGGTGAACCTCCAAAGGACCAAAGAGTATATTATGTAAACACAAAAGAACTTCTTGGAAATAAATACGGGACTGCAAATCCGGTTCCGTTTCGAATTGTAGACAAAAATATCGGACTTGATATGGATGTGTCCGTAAAATGCTTTGGAGAATACAGCTACCGAATTACAAATCCAATTTTATTTTATACAAATGTTTGTGGCAATGTACCGGATGTATATTTCAGAGATGAGATTGACAGTCAGCTGAAGTCAGAATTGCTTACAGCATTACAACCGGCTTTTGCACGTATATCCGAAATGGGTATCCGATATTCTGCACTGCCGGGTCATACAATGGAGCTTGCGGATGCAATAAATAAAGTATTGTCTGCAAAGTGGCGCGATACACGTGGAATAGAGATTGCGTCCATCGGTGTATCTTCAATTAAAGCATCGGATGAAGATGAGGCCATGATTAAAGAGTTGCAGAGAAATGCAACCTTCCGTGATCCGACAATGGCTGCCGCTCATCTTGTAGGTGCACAGGCTGCTTCTATGCAGGCTGCTGCAAAAAACGAGGGCGGTATGGGTGCAATGGGCGCATTCATGGGAATGAATATGGCAGGAAATGCCGGCGGTATGAATCCACAGAGTTTGTTTGCCATGGGCCAGGCGCAACAACAGGCACAGCAACAGACACAGCCGGCTGCTCAACCACAGCCTGCCGCTGATTCATGGAAATGCGCTTGCGGAAATATTGTAAGCGGAAAGTTTTGTCCGGAGTGCGGCGCAAAGAAGCCGGAAGCAAGCGGAAGCGACAGTGTTGGCTGGCTTTGCAGTTGCGGAGCTACAAACAAAGGTAAGTTCTGCTTTGAGTGCGGTGCAAAGAAACCGGCCGGAGTACCACAATATAAATGTGATAAGTGTGGCTGGGAACCTGCTGATCCGACAAATCCACCAAAGTTTTGTCCGGAATGCGGCGATCCGTTCGATGATGGTGATATTCAAGGAGGAAATTAAGTATGGGATTATTTGATAAAAAGTATTGTGATTTATGCGGAGAGAAGATTGGTCTTCTTGGCAACAAAAAGCTGGATGACGGTAATTGCTGTAAAGAATGTGCCGGAAAGCTTTCTCCGTGGTTTAGTGAAAGAAGACATAGTACAGTAGAAGAAATAAAAAGCCAGCTTGAATATCGTGAAAATAACCGTGCGGCTGTCGAAGCGTTTCATGCGACAAGAACCTTAGGCTACGGAATGAAGGTCTATTTAGATGAGGATAACAAAAAATTTCTGGTTACGCGTGCAAGAAATCTTGCGGAAGCAAACCCGGATGTTTTGGATTTTTCTCAGGTGACCGGTTGTACGCTTGACCTTGATGAGAGTTCTACGGAGGAGAAACAGGAAATTCGTAGAGAGGACGGCACAATTGAGAGAGTCAGCTTTAGACCGCCAAGATATAATTACGGCTACGATTTGTTCTTAAACATTCATGTGAATCATCCATATTTTGATGAAATTCGCTTTAGAATCAATGAACATGAAATCCATATCAACGGAGTGGGGACCATGATGGGGCGTGATCCAAAACATATGAGTCGTGAATTGGAAGAATGTTATGAAATCGGCGAAGAAATTAAGAGCGTATTAACAGATGTGCGTGAGCAGGTACGTGAAGCGGCGATGAGTGCAAGTATGCCAAAGGTTGCAGTTACATGTCCTTGCTGCGGAGCAACTACAATGCCGGATGCAAGCGGATGCTGCGAATATTGTGGCGGAGCATTGAATGCATAATTTTAATTTGAAGGATGAAAGAGTAAGGGGAATATAGGAGAAATGGAAAGGGATTGAAAAATGTCGGAGTTTTTCAATCCCTTTGTTTTGCCCATAAATGCATATATAAATAAAAACTTGATGCAAAGACGTTCGTTCGATATAATTATATTTAACAGATTAAATACAGAATGAGATGTTGCTATGAAGATTTATTTTGCACCCATGGAAGGAATTACTGGTTATATCTATCGTCGGATTTATCAGGAACATTTTGGATATATTGATAAATATTTCGCACCGTTTATTTCGCCGGCCGATAATTGTGCGATTAACCCGAAGGAACGAAAGGATGTTTTACCTGAAAATAATGAGAATATCAGACTGGTACCGCAAATTCTAACTTGTAAATCCCATCATTTTATCGATACGGTAAAAGTGTTGCAGGAAATGGGATATACGGAGGTGAATTTGAATCTTGGTTGTCCTTCGGGAACAGTATGCGCAAAGGGAAAGGGCGCAGGTTTTTTGCCGGAAACAGATAAGCTTAAGCATTTTCTTTATGATATCTATTCATATGGAGCTGCACATGGAGTTTCCATATCTGTGAAGACGCGTTTGGGATATTTTCATCCGGATGAGTTTTATGATTTGATAGAAATATTTAACCAATATCCAATCAAGGAATTGATTGTTCATCCGAGAATACGAACAGATTACTATAAAGGTTTGCCAAGATATGAATATTTTTCTTATGCGATTTCGCACAGTAAAAATCCGTTGATTTATAATGGGAATATATTTTGCACAGAGGATTATACACAGACGGTAAACCGATTGCAAATAATTCAATCGGATTCGGTGATGCAAAACAAGATAAAGACCTCGATGGATTGCGTCATGCTTGGAAGAGGATTATTATTTCATCCGGGGCTTGCAAGAGAGCTTGTCTCAGGGGAGAAGGAAAAGAAATCTTTTTCTGATAAACAATTTTGGAAGATGCATGATTCAATTTTTTATGCATATAAACAGGTGTTTTCACCGGATATTCAGATTATGCATCATATGAAGGAGTTATGGGCATATTGGGAAATACGTTTTCCGGAGAGAAATAGAGAGCTAAAAAATATCAGAAAGGCAAAAAAATGTATGGAATATGAGAGTGCGATACGGCAACTTCGATGCTCGTGACGGCAAGCTCCATGTCACATACATCATAAGGATTAAAAGAATATGGAAACAATCATTTATACAGTTATAAGAATTGATGGAGATTATGCAATGTTAGTTGCAGATGAAATGCCGGAGCTTGGAGAAAAATGTGTGGCGAGAGCGTTGTTGCCAACGGAGATTAATGAAGGTACGAAACTAAAGTATGAATTCTTACAATATGAAATCTTATAATATTATTAATATTACGGACATGAATTCTCCGGAACTTGCGATATATTCCTGCAGATCGGAGGTACAGCTGTTACGGTATTATGAACCAAACCCGGGGATTTTTATTGCAGAAAGTCCAAAGGTTGTTATGCGTGCATTAGAAGCCGGATACGAACCGATTTCTTTGTTGATGGAAGAAAAGCATGTACAAGGCGAAGGTCAACCGGTCATAAATATGTGCGGTCAGATTCCTATATATGTTGCACCATTTGATGTGCTTACAAAATTGACAGGTTTTCAGCTTACACGCGGTTTGCTTTGTGCGATGCGGAGAAAAAAGTTACCATCACCGGAGGAAATATGTGCTGGGAAAAGACGTATTGTTGTGCTGGAGTCAGTTGTAAATCCAACAAATATAGGAGCGATTGTCCGTTCTGCGTCTGCACTTTCCATGGATGCTGTCTTGTTTACAGGTGGTTGCAGTGATCCGTTGTATCGACGTGCAATTCGAGTCAGCATGGGGACGATTTTTCAAATTCCATGGACGGTTGTGGCGGATTCGATAGACTGGCAGGAAAAACTGCATGCTATGAGATATAAGACGGTTGCCATGGCACTGCGGGATAATACGTGCACAATCAAGGATGCCAAGCTCATGGCAGAGGAGCGACTAGCAATTGTATTGGGTGCTGAGGGAGACGGTTTACAAAGTAAAACGATAGATGCGTGTGATTATACAGCATGTATACCGATGTCGCACGGAGTCGATTCTTTAAATGTTGCAGCCGCAAGTGCAGTTGCGTTTTGGCAGCTTGGAAATAATGAACAGTGAGGATGGGTGACTATGGCAAAAAATCATAAAGCAGGTGAAGAAAAGACAAATGTCATGCGTATATTGGATGGTAAAAAAATAAACTACAAAAGCTATTGTTATCTGGAAACCGGTGTAATAAGTGGTCTGGAGGTTGCAAATGTACTTGGACAAAATCCAAATCAGACCTTTAAGACTCTTGTTACAGTCGGAAAGACAAACATAAACTATGTATTTGTTGTGCCGGTATGTAAAGAACTTGATTTAAGAAAGGCAGCTTCCTGTGTCGGTGAGAAAAAAATTGAAATGTTAAAATCAAAGGATTTGCTCGGATTAACCGGTTATATTCACGGCGGTTGTTCGCCGATAGGTATGAAAAAGGCATTTCGCACAGTTGTTGATCAAAGTGCAAATCAATTTGATACGATTATGTTTAGCGGAGGTAAGATTGGATACCAGGTGGAACTGTCCCTGCAGGATTTAGGTAAGGTCATTCGGTTTGAAACCGCAGATATTACTATGGATGAATAAAGATGTGACAAATGTCATATCTTTATTTTTTTGTCAAAATATGGTTGACATCATAGAGACTAGATGGCATAATGACAGAAACTTAAGGGAGTAGATGGCGCATATGTGCGTGGCAAGTCAACAACCTCGACTATATATTTAGTCTGGCTTGTCTTAAATATTGAGACTTGAGTACAGGTTTACTGTACCCGGTCTTTTTTTGTCGGATACAGTAACGTATCCGATTTTTCATTTTAGGAGGTAAAAACATGAAAAACAAAAACGAAGCGTATATTATGGTCAAGGATGCGGTAAAAAAGTATGGAGAGGGCGAGTCGTTGGTGTATGCATTAGACCGGGCAAATCTGCAGATTGCAGAAGGTGAAGTATGTGTTGTTCTTGGACCGTCCGGCTCCGGAAAGTCAACATTGCTTAACATGCTTGGGGGACTGGATAGCTTGGATGATGGGGAAATATTACTTCGGCTGTTAAATGTCACAATATTTAACAGCCATATATTTCAATAT
>JAUNJN010000025.1 GCA_030533235.1 Eubacteriales bacterium
AAAGTTATTTTGCCGTTTGCACAATCCAAAGTTATTCGTTTTTTCATAACAAGCTCGGCATAGGTTTGTTCCCCACAGCCAAGTGCAGCCGGTATCCCGTATTCTGCACAATGCAGTGCCATATGTGAGGTTGCTCCACCGTATTCCGTGATATAACCCACAATCTGTTTCTGAAAAATCCAGTCAAATTCGGGTGTTGCCCTACTCATCAGAACAATCTTTCCTTGAACATCCGCCTTCGGATTTATGTCCAAATTAACGGCTTCCGCCTCCACATATTTGTTTGTAATATAATTTGGTTTTGAGCTATCCACGTCAATGACATCAATATCTCCCACGCCATAGATCGTATCCGGAAGGACAAGATATGTATTCGCATGATACATATCACGTCTGCTTTCAATAATTTGAATGTAGGTATCTCTGCTATGATAACTAAGCAGATCCGGAATCTCCAAATATGACAGATCTTCTCTGGCGATACCAAGCATTTCCCCGAGTCTTATAATGATTTCAAGAATCAGGCATAAAGTTTTTTGATATTCAAACTCGTAAAACGACTCATTTATCATCGTTTGAACAATATAATCAGACAGCTGTTCCTCATCGAAATCCATGCCCGCATCCGAAATCGCTGCTTTCAAGCGTTTCCGGTCCAAATATATAATTTCATCTGCTTCTTCTTCCTTTGGCATTACCCGCTTATGCTGTTCCATCGTAATGTTCTTGCAGCAATCGGTTCGAATGTCATACGTCCCGACACGCAAATGTCCAAATTTTTTATCAAAATCGGCTTTGGATAATTCCCCATGAATATATTTGTCATAATCCCGTCCATATTCTCTTGATATGGTTGGAATGGATTTACGGAACAAGTCTATTTCTTCCTTTGAAAAATATCCTGCCTCAACCAAACTGTCGCAAATATTTCTTGATACGTACGCACACCCGCTCTGTCTCGCATATTGCGTTGTTCCATACTTTAACAAGTGGTCCATAAGTTCTTTGATATACTTATACAGTTTCATAACATTAGTTTCCTGCAAAGGAAGCTCTGCACGCACATTGTGACGAAACTCCGTAAGTGTTGCTACATCGGACATATCCTCCTGACATATCTCACGATATGACCGAATCATATTTGTTGTTGTCGAAAACAAGATGTCTTTGATTTGTCGGATTTCCTCCGATGTAAAACCGGCCTCCGCAAGCCTTTGCAAACGATGTTCCGTCATAAAATCAAATGCATGAAACACAACCGAAGATTCCAGATTTTTGTGTCCGGTTTTATTGTTTCGCAGGTTTTCTTTGTAATAGCTAAACAGCTTGTAACGAAGTGTTTCATTTAATCCTGCCGGTGTTAATCCTGCAAATGCGTAATCCATTGAAATATACGGTTTGTTTCCGATTTTCTGCATAAGATCCTCGGCAACGTGTACATACCCCAGCTTGCATACACCATCGCTCCATGCACACGAAGTTATCAACTCGCGATACAAGGAGCAGTCAAGCGGTCTCGGATTCATCCCAAGATGCTTTGCCGGATTCCAATATGCAGTATCCGACAACATATGACCGGTGTCTAAATACAGGCATTTCGCAAATGATTTTGTATCGCGAAGTTCCCGATCAGATATGATATGTGGCTGATCAAGTACGGTCAAAAGCGGTCTTACCTGAAAAATAATAATCCGTTCCTCCTTATCAATCGCAAATTCAATATCCAAGGCATCTACGTCAGGAAACAATTCTTCAAGCTCTCTTACCGCCTGAATCAATTTTAAAAAACGCTCCTCCAAAAACTCTCTGGATACATTTTTTGCAATCCATCTCGTTTTACCGCTCATTCCGCCGGTTACCAAATCCGTTCGTTCATCATTTTCGTAGGATATCATATAATATGGCCGATTATAGATAATATCTCTCGTGAAAACAACACCGGACATAATTACATCCTTACTCTGCTTTTGGATTAAAATTTGTTCATCTGCAATTTCTGTTAAGCGTTCTTCCGTCACTTCCCCATCGATATACGAGTTCATAACTTTAGTAATCGCTCCGCATACTGCTTCAACATCTCTTGAATCTACATCAAGCACGCTCTCACAGTGTCCCCTACCGGTCCCTTCCTTCGTATCTTCAAAGGTAGATGAGCTGCGAACCACAACGAGTTCTCCCTTAAAGCGTTCTGCGATAATATGAAAGGTCGCCCGTTTTCCGCGCAAAAAATCACGCACGCAAAATACCATCATATCCTCAATGTATGACTTTGCTACAATCGGTTTTAATGATAATAATGTATTTGCTTTTGTTGACATCATCGGCTGATTCATCAAACTACATATTCCTCCCCTAATCCTTTAAAAAAACTTTTCAACAACTGCAACAAGGCCGTCTTCGTCACAGCTTCCCGTAATATAATCCGCATGTTCCTTTACAATGTCCTGCGCATTTCCCATTGCCACGCCAACACCGGCATACTGTACCATTGTCAAATCGTTAAATCCGTCTCCGCAGCATACGGTATTTTCTCTTGAAATCGAAAGCACCTTAAGCAGACCTTCAATTGCCTTTGCTTTATCCACGCCGCTATTTGTTATCTCAATAAAATATGGTTCCGAACGAAAAACATTTAACTTCGGTGCAAGCATTTTTTTCATTTGCTCTTCATGGAAAACAGCACATTCAGGCGACGCGGTAAGAAGACATTTTGTCATATCAAAATCCACGTAGGAAACAAAATCATCGACATATAATAACTCCATACCATTTAATCTTGCCTCATACTCCATATACGAATCAATTTTAGTTCCGGTAACAACAACCTCTTTGTCATATGTCACAAGTCCCAATCCGTTTTCGATTGCATAATCATAAATCACCTTTGCAAAATGCTTTGGAACAGCCGCCTCGTACACCGATTCTCCGGTGGCACAGCAAACAACTTTACCGCCGTTAAAGGAAAGTGCATATCCTCCTCTTTTTTCAAGTTCTAACTGTTTTACAAAAGGGCGAAGTCCCGGGTACGGTCTTCCTGACGCAAGTGCAATGATATGTCCTCTGTCCTGTACCTTGATAAGCGCCTCCAACGTCTTCGGTGTAATCACCTTTTCGCTATTTACAAGTGTTCCGTCTATATCAAGAACCAATAGTTTTTTGTTCATTTTTCTTCCTCACATCTATATATTAAAGACCAAATTGCCTCATTTAATATCATATCATAAATATGTATGTTTTCATAGTGAACTTTTCATGATATAGTGAATTTGTTTGAAATATGAATGAAAGATACATGGTGAAATAAATGGATATTACGATTTGTTTAAAAGCTAAAAAATTTGATAACAATTCTATGCAAGCACTTGCCGAATACTGCAAGCGCATATCGATTTTTTGTAAGGTTTCTGTTAATTTCTGCAAGACATACGAAGAGTTTCCCATATCAGACAGTCCGCACAGTATATCCTTCGTGGTGGCTCCCGGAAAAAATACGCCAAGTTCTCCTACACTGGCCGAGCAAATAAAGCAATTACAGGTAAATGGTTATTCCTCCATTTACTACTACGTGTGTGAAGATGCTTCAACAGGACAAGGATTTTTCCAAAAATCCGGCATTTTAAATCTGTCCTGCTTTTCCATGTCCCGCAATACAACCGCAATTGTGCTGACTGAACAGCTATATCGTGCATTTACAATTCTGAACAATATCACCTATCACAAATAATCAGGATAACGTTTCCAATTGTTCAAGCAGCATCACACGCATGAGCTGATGAGGAAATGTCAGCTTTGAAAAGCTTAATTTATAGTTTGCACGCCGTGCTACCATTTCCGACAACCCAAGAGAGCCTCCGATTACAAAAACAAGATCACCGTCTGTCTGCCGGCTTTGTTCTGTCATATGCCTATTTAGTTGCTTTGTTGTAAGCATCAAACCATCAATGCACAAAGCATATACATAATCATCATGCTTTATATTCCCCAAAATTCGCTTTCCCTCAATTTCCCGAATCTTTTCCTCCTGCGCCGAACCTGCATTCTTCGGAATACTCTCATCTTTTACTTCAATTAAGGAAAACACATGTCGTCTCTTTATTTGTTTTATTGTAGCTTCAATCTGATTTCTGTAGTATGCTTCTTTAACATTTCCCACTGCAATTAATTTGATTTTCATTCACTTTGTCCTTTTATTCAATATATTTTTACATATTGTTGTTACTCTTGTCATAATTTGTTCATATTTAGGATGTATAGTATAAGTATAGTTTTTTTCATAAATCCTCTCTTTAAATTATACACACATACAAAAATGCCGGTTTTGTTGTTTTCCGGCATTTTTGTTTTTTATTTATTTTTTCTATTACGCTTTCTATACATTTCCGTTTTTCACATCGTCGAACTCTTTCATGACATCATCACCCATCTTTGGTGTAAGCAGCGATACAACAACGATAAAGAACAGACTCACAAAGAACCCGACAAGCAATGAATATATTCCTGTATAGGTTGCAAGTGTAACCTTTCCGTCCACTCCTGACATCGTAAATGCTTTTACATAATCCCAAATGATTACTGTAAGTCCGCCGCTTACCATACCTGCGGCAGCACCTGCAAGATTAATGCGCTTCCAGTAAAGAGACATAAGAATTGTAGGTCCGAATGCACTACCAAGTCCTGCCCAAGCATCCGACACCAATGCCATGATGCTTGAATTCGGATCAAGTGCAATCACATACGCAATCGCCGCAATAACAAGTACTGTGATTCGGCTAACCCAAAGAACTGCCTTATCTGACATCTTCTTAAAGAAAATCCCGCTACAAAGATCCTTAGCAACTGCCGAAGACGATACGAGAAGCTGCGAATCTGCAGTTGACATAATTGCCGCAAGAACACCACACAGCAAAATACCTCCGACAAACGGCAAGTTTGTCTCATCCATGAAAATTTTCTTAATCATCTCAATAAATACATTTTCACTGCCTGCAGAATCCAAAACCATCGGATACAAATACGCTCTTCCGATGACACCAATCACACAAGCAACTGCAAGTGAAATAAGAACCCAGACAATTGCAACCTTTCTGGACTTTGACAATTCCTTTTCGTCGCGAATTGCCATAAAGCGAACAAGAATATGCGGCATACCACAATAACCAAGTCCCCATGCAAGCTGTGAAGCAATACTTGTTGCTGAAATCGGTTTTCCGTTTTCATAGAAAATATTAAGAAAATCCTTTGCATCGACATTTAAATTGCTTGCAATCAGATTTGGTGTAATCTGGCCCGCCCCCATAAGCATAACAGCCACAATCGGAACGGCAAGAATACCTACCAACATCAATGTACCCTGAATAAAATCTGTTTTACATACCGCAATAAATCCGCCCAAAAACGTATATGCTAAAATAACGACCATACCGATTGTAAGTGCCCACTTGTACTCGATATTCATAACCGAAGAAAACAGCTTACCGCCTGCTGCAAATGCAGAAGCCGCATATACAAGGAAAAAGATAACAATCACAACTGCAGAAATAGCCATCAAAATATGATTTTTATCGCGGAAACGATTACTCAAGTATTCCGGAATTGTCATTGCATTTCCTGCTTTAATTGTGTATCTGCGGAGTCTTCCCGACACAAACAGCCAGTTAAGTACGGTTCCGATAAACAAACCGATTGCAATCCATGCCTGGTTGGCACCGAGTGCATAGATACATCCCGGAAGCCCCATTAAAAGCCATCCACTCATATCAGATGCCTGCGCAGAAAGCGCTGCCACCCATCCTCCTAAATTACGTCCGCCCAAGAAATAATCATCGGCGTTTTTACTTTTTTTTGCGCTTGTTGCTCCAATTAATAGCATTCCCGCCATATAACAGGAAAACGCTGCAATTACCCATGCATTCATACGTTAATCTTTTGTCTCCATTACCAACAAATACCCATCTTCAATGGTAATGCGACATTCCTCCTCTCTCATCTCGTTACTGATACCCAGTGTTTCTTCTTTTATCATAGTTGCATCCTGTAAATTATACAAAAAACCGGTCAGATTAATTCCCTTCACCGTATCCGAATATGGGATCAACGAAATATACTTTCCATACTGCGTTTTTTTGTACAACGTTAGCATGCGATCTATCATTCGTATTTTATTATGACTGTCATATATAACAGCCTCAATACCGCTCATTCGACAGAGCTTTAGCAATGCAAGATTCCCCTGCATGTGATCAAATCTCGTACCGGTAGCGCCAACAAGAATTATCTGACTCGGACGCCTCAAAAGTGCCTGTTCCACAGCCACATGCGTATCTGTATAATCCTTCATGGGATTCAGTTTGATAACATGTTCAAAATTCTCGTAAGCAATCTTTGTTTGCTCACTTGCAGAATCAAAATCACCGACCGCAAGATCCGGTTTTATTTTAAATTTTTCAAGTGTATCCAAACCGCGATCTACGCCAATCACATATGCACCTTTATACTGTCCCATAAGCATTGACAATACGGATTCTTCTACGGTTCCTCCCGTAACAACCACTACGGTATCTTTATTCATGAACCTTCACCACACAACCTTCTATGCTTCCAAAATATTTTTGAATGCTTGTACATTTCGCATAATATCCCCGTTAAATACGGCCGATCCGGTTACAATTACATTTGCACCCGCTTGTAAAACCTGTCCGACATTTTCCAAACGAATTCCTCCATCCACCTCAATATGAAGTGATGAATTATATTTTTTTGCCCATGTACGCACGGTCCGAACACGCTCAAATGCTTCCGGCATAAATTCCTGTCCGCCAAATCCCGGCCGGACACTCATAATCAAAACTAAATCAACAAGATCTATATATGGTTCCAAAACGCAAACCGGTGTTTCCGGACTGATTGACACTCCAACCTTTACGCCTGCATCTCGTATTGCTTTTATTGTTTTATTTAAATCCTCGCACGCTTCATAGTGAACAGTAATGGAATCCGCTCCCACTTTTTTGAAGGTCTCAATATAACGAATCGGATCCATAATCATTAAATGCACATCGAAAAACTGCTTCGAAATCTTTCGAAGTGATGAAATCACAGGCGGACCAAACGAAATATTCGGTACAAAGCATCCGTCCATAACATCAAGGTGTAACCATTCAACCCCTGACTGCTCTAATAATTTGACATCTCGTTCTATGTTGTTAAAATCAACTGCCAATAATGATGGTGCTAATATATTCATATTACCATCTCCTTTTATTCTTCAGCTCTTCATAAAGCTGTAAATAATTGTCGTAACGTAAGGAACTGATTTTCCCTTCCTCCACAAATTGCTTCACCAGACAATCCGGTTCTTTCACATGAACACAACCGACAAATCGACATTTCCCTTGACACTCATCAAATTCCGGATAGTAGTTCTGCAACTGTTCCGGCATAACCTCTTCTAAAAAAAGAGAGCTAAAGCCCGGTGTATCCATTATATACGTATCACTGCCTAATCCCAAAAGCTCTGAATGTCTGGTCGTATGCTTACCACGTTTAATTTTCTCACTGATTGCACCTGTCTGAACAGAAGCCTCCGGCATAATTGCATTTAGCAAGGTTGATTTTCCTACACCGGAGGGACCGGCAAACACCGTTGTTTTTCCTGCAATTAATTTTTTTAGAGTTTCAACTCCTGCATCGAATGTATTTGTCATGCAATAAGAAGTTGTGGTTATGACAGCATCATAACCACAATTCTCATAAATTTCCTTTATTCTGTTTGCATCGTCCGCACAAACAAGATCGGACTTATTGAAGCAAATGAGGGTCGGTACATGTTCAAACTGCATGCGAATCAGAAATCGATCTAACAAATTGTAATTCGGTTTTGGATCAGCAAGTGCAAAGACAACAACCGCCTGATCAACATTCGCAACGGCAGGACGCAACAGTTTGTTCCGCCGTTTGAGAATCGACACAACATGTCCCGTCATCGCATCCTCATCCAAAATCTCAATTTCCACGTCATCACCGACGGCCGGCTTCATTCCCTGACTTCGAAATGCGCCCTTCGCCTTACACTCAAATATACGTCCGTCCGACAAATGCACATAATAAAATCCACCGACACCTTTAACGATTTTACCCTTCATATATACTACTGTGTTTCCTCACTGAAATTCGAGCCCACTGATGATCCAAATTCATTTGTTACATTATTGTTTTCATATAAAATAACAACTTGAGCGGAACCTGTTTTATCCGTATAACCTGCTCTCGAAATATTAAATGTATGTGTTCTTGCATCCGGACCGATACTCCACATCTGCTCATCAATCGGAACACCATTAAATAATATCTGCACAGTTACGGAATAACCATCATAGGATTCATTTGAGATAGATACAGAACCGCTTACATTCAATGTATATGTCACGGTCTTTTCTTCCGGACCTTCGCTGATTACGATATCAACCGTTGTATCCTCTGCAACCTCTGTATTCGCAACCGGATTTTGCTTTATTACCTGATCCTTTGGAGTCGTATCACTATTTTCATATGTTATTGTACCGAGCTTGAGATTTGCAGCCTCCAATGATTGTCTTGCCTGTGTCTCTGTCAAACCATTTAAGTTTGGTACGTTTACCTTCTTAACCTCGGAACCGTTACTGATAATAACCTTAACCTCGGAACCCTTTGGTGCCATACTGCCTGCTTCCGGCTCCGTCTTAATACAGAGATCCTTCTCTACCTCGTCGCTGAAGGAATATCCGTGAACAGGCTTAAAGCCTGCTTCTTCAAGTATGGTACACGCCTGCTGATCGGTATATTTTGATACATCCGGTATTTCAACCGCCTCAGCACCTGCACTTACCTTTAACACAATTTCTTCATTGATGTCGACCATCTCATCCTTTTTGAAATTCTGATCAAAGACATAACCTTCCTGCACTTCGTCATTTTCTTCCTGGACAATCTTAATCTTATCTTCCGGGAATCCCATATTTTTAAGCATCTTGACAGCGGCATCCTCCGAATAACCTAATACATCGATCATCGGAAGCTCGCTCACAAGCTCTTCCGTATCCGTATCTTCTGTAGACTTGCTTTTACCAAATTTGAAGATACCGGTCAACTTACCGAGTACAACCATAAGCACGATAGCAATAATAACGGCTGTTACAACACCTGCAATCGTGACTGCTTTTCGAAGTCCCGGATCAATCTCTCCGTTTCCCTCATCTTCTTCATAATCGTCATCTTCGTAATCCGCAACTTTTTTGATACTGTTTTTCTTTACCGGAACAGGTTCTTCCTCTTCAAATGCATCCTCCCATGGGTCCTCATTTAACAGACTGTTGATTTTCTGGTTATTAACCGGCATCATGGAAATACCGGATACACCTGCAGTTCCCCCGGTGATTTCTCCCATCTCATTTTGAACCGGCGGGTTGTTGAATGTATTAAGCTGATTGTTTGTATATGGATTGTTATATCCGGCATTGTTGTATGCCGCATTTCCGTAAGCATTTGTGTCATATGTATCCGTAGACGGATCCTTGTACGCGCTTCCGTCACGGATCGCACGAACATCCTCCTTCGTCCACTCCTGCGTCGGGCTGTTCGTAATAGCTGTCGGAGCAACAACAATATCGATATTTGGATTATTCTGAACACGCTTTAAGTCTGCAATTAACGCACTTGCCGTAAGATATCTGCGCTCCGGTTTCTTCTGCGTTGCCTTCATAATTACCTTCTCAAAGCTGGAATAAATATCCGGATAATACTGTCTCGGCGGGATCATATCATTTTGAATATGCATCAAAGCAACGGATACATTGTTATCCCCTTCAAAAGGAACACGTCCCGTTACCATCTCATACATTGTCACACCAAGTGAATAGATATCACTACGCTCATCACTGTATCCACCTCTTGCCTGCTCCGGAGAAATATAATGAACACTTCCGACTGCACCGGAAGTCAACGTGTTTGAAGACGCAGCTCTCGCAATACCGAAATCCGTAACCTTGATATTTCCGTTTTTGGCAACAATAATATTTTGAGGCTTAATATCTCTATGTATGATATGATTTTCATGTGCAGCCTCAAGACCTGATGCAATCTGAATTGAAAAATCTATGGCCTGCTCCATGCCAAGCCTTCCGTTTTGCTGAATATATTCCTTTAACGTAATACCATCCACAAGTTCAAGAACAATAAAATAGATACCCTCGTCATCATATACATCATATACATTTACAATATTCGGATGTGTCAGGCCGGCAGACGCCTGAGCCTCTGTCTTAAATTTCGTTACGAAGTTTTTATCATTGCAAAATTCCGGCTTTAACACCTTAATTGCAACATTTCGATTGAGTCTGTGATCACGTGCCTTATACACAATAGACATACCGCCTGCGCCAACAACCGCAAGAATCTCATATCTGTCACATAACATCATTCCTGGTTTCAACATAACAATCTATCCTTTCTGTTATATCCTACATAATTATGTAGCGATTTGCTATTCTGATAAGATGACAACGGAAATATTATCCGACCCACCATAATAATTGGCTCTGTCAACCAACGCTTGTGCAATCTGTTCGAGGTTGTGATGTTCCACTACAATGTCACGTATTTCGTCATCCTCTACCATGTTAGACAAACCGTCCGAACATAACAAATACTTATCATCTGCACTTATCTCTATCTCAAAGAAATCAGGTATGACCTCATCCCTGGATCCCATCGCCTTTGTAATGATGTTTTTTTCAGGGTGATTCCGACCTTTTTTTCGTTCGAGTTCGCCGCTTCGGATCAATTCCTCTACAAGAGAATGATCCATTGTGATTTGCTGAATCTCGGTCCCGATCACATACAACCTGCTGTCACCGACATTTGCAACATATAATCTTCCTTCCTCAGCAACGGCTGCAACCATCGTTGTACCCATTCCGTTTAAGTCAGGGTCATGACTTGCCGCCTTATAAATCTCATTATTTGCAAATATCATCGCTCGTTTTAGGATGGCTATTGGATTTTCCAATGTTGATTTTTCTACAAAATCAATCGTAATATCAATCGCCATGCGCGATGCTTTATCGCCGGCTCTGTGCCCGCCCATTCCGTCCGCAACAATATACAAATTCGGCAACGGTCCTACCGGCTTATCAGAAAAGAAAATACTATCCTGATTGTTGCTTCGCTTGTTTCCCGTATCTGATTTTCCAAACGATCTCATTCGTACCCTCCAACAATCACCGATGCACATCACTTTGTGCTGCATACTTTCTCCTCAACTGACCGCAGGCAGCGTCTATATCGCTACCCACACTCCTTCTTATAGTACCATTTATTGATTTTTTTTCAAGAGCTAATTTAAATTTTTGAACCGAATTTTCGTCACTTTTCTCATAACTGCGCTCATCAATCGGATTTACGGGAATCAAATTCACATGACAATTGACTCCCCGCAGCAAATCCGCAAGACGGTTTGCATGGTCAATCGAATCATTTTTCCCCTTTACCAAACTGTATTCAAATGTAATTCTACGTCCTGTTTCACGAAAATATGCCTTACATGCCTCTATTGTTTCCTGTAGTGTGTACCTGTGTGCAATCGGCATCAGTTCCTTTCGTTCCTCGTCGCTCGGTGCATGCAGAGACAGTGCAAAAGTAATTGTAAGTTTTTCCTTCGCAAGATCATAAATACGCGGAACAATCCCACAGCTTGACACCGTAATATTTCTCTGGCTGATATTATACCCGTTCTCATCGGAAACAAGCTTCACAAAACGGATGAGATTATCATAATTATCAAGCGGCTCTCCCGTTCCCATAACAACAATATTTGAGATGCGTTCTCCTGTTGCACGCATAACCGCATATACCTGCTCCAGCATTTCCGATGCGGTCAAATTACGCACCAGCCCACCGATAGTTGAGGCGCAAAAGCTACATCCCATCCTGCATCCTGCCTGAGAAGAAATACAAATCGAATTTCCATAGGAATACCTCATAAAAACAGTTTCAATCATCTGACCGTCCTGCAGACGAAACAAAAATTTGATTGTCCCGTCTTTCTTTGACGTCATACGTGTTTCCTCCTCAATGACTGTGAATGATAATTCATGAATTTGCTCCCTTAACTGCTTCGGAAGATTTGTCATCATATCAACGGAAGCAACATATTTTTGATGCATCCAACCAAACACCTGCTTGGCACGAAACGACGGCTGTCCCACCGACTGTAACCAATCCGCAAGCTCTGTCAAATACATGGATTTTATGTCAATACTCATACATTTTATCCTCTTTTCAAAACTGCAAAAAAGAAACCGTCACACGTATCCTTTCCCGGCAAAAACAATCGCATCTGCTCTAAAGAATACTCCGGATGCTCCTTTAAAAACCATTCAACATTTTCTTCGTTTTCAGATTTATTTATCGTACAGGTAGAATAAAGCAGTGTTCCACCCCGTTTTACATATCCGCTTATATTTTCCAGTATTTCTTTTTGTAGTGTAACAAGCGATTTGATACCATCCGGCTCTAATCGGTATTTAATATCATTTTTTCTGCCTATGATTCCAAGACCCGAGCAAGGAACGTCCGCAATCACGACATCCGCATCCGGCACATCAAACGGCTTCGTTGCATCATGTGCTGATATAGTTACATTGGAAAATCCGAGACGTTCTACATTTTCTTCGATAAGAGAAAGCTTATCCATAGAAACATCCATAGAGTAAATATGCCCGTCTCCCTGCAAATACTCTGCTGCCGCCGTTGTTTTTCCACCCGGTGCGGCACATACATCCATTACAATATCTCCCGGTTTGATTTTTGCAGCACGAACGGCACACATCGAGCTTTCATCCTGTACCGTAAATAATCCTTTTTTATAGCCGGGCACCTTTCGAATAAAATCATATCGCCTGATTTTCAGTGCAGCCTCATCATAATCCCCGTCCAAAACTTCAATACCTGCATCAACAAGCATATTCCTTAAAGTTTCCTTATCTGTTTTACAAGTATTTATGCGAATTGTTGTAGGGCGATCCAAAAAGCAACCCTTGATGATTTGCATCGCCTGTTCCCCGTAATCCGAAACAAATTTTTCAACAAGCCATTCCGGCATCGAATACCGTACAGACGCATACCGAACCGGATCCTTTTCCTGATTTGGATAGACAATTTGTTTCTTATTTCTGGCAATCGTACGAAGCACACCGTTTACAAAACCGGACAACCCCGAGAAACCATGCTTTCGCGCAAGTTTAACACTCTCACCAACTGCCGCATGATCCGGAACCGCATCCATATACATAATCTGATAAGCTCCCATACGAAGCAGCGTACGAATCATAGGCTTGCATTTATTAATTTTTGTTTTTGAATATTGATTCACAATATAATCCAGCGTGATTTTTGATTCCGTGACTCCCTCCGCAAGTCTTGACACAAATGCCCGTGTTTGTTTATCTTCAAACTGATTTTTTTTCAATGCTTTTGTCAAGGCCATATTGGAGAAGGTACCGTTTATCTCAATATCCATCAAAATATCCAACACTATTTCCCGTGCATCCATCGAATCACCTGTTTACCCGCAAATCATTCCTACAGTAAGTTTATTTCCGTTTAAATAAGATGCGGCATCCATTTCCTTTTTTCCTTCCGGTTGCAAACGAAGAATACGAAGTACATCCTCTCCGCATGCAATCTCAAAATACTTCTTTGTAATATTGATAATTTTACCCGGTGTTATATTTTCACCATCGTGTGAAACAACCTGTGCCCGAAATAACTTTACATATTTCCCGTCAATGACTGTATATGCACAAGGCCATGGGTTCAGTCCTCGAATCAAGCGTTCAATTTCCGTTGCACTTTTTGTAAAATCAATATTGCCCATTTCCTTTTTCAGCATAACTGCATAACAGCTTTCTTCATCGTTTTGCTTTGTACGAACAGCCGTACCGTCCGCAAGCTTCTCCAACGTCATAAGTATAAGCTTTGCGCCTGCCTGCGCCAACTTATCATGAAGCGTACCTGCCGTATCCTCCGGCTCGATTGCAACGGTTGCAACATCTAACATATCTCCCGTATCAAGTCCCTTTTCCATATACATCGTCGTAACTCCGGTTTGCTTTTCTCCATCGATAATCGACCATTCGATTGGTGCCGCTCCGCGATATTTTGGTAGTAAGGATGCATGAATATTTATACATCCCATCGGCGGTATTGACAAAATGCTCTCTGGCAAAATCTGTCCGTATGCAGCAACCACAATAACATCCGGTGCAAATGCTGCAATCCGTTGTATATTTTCCTCACTTTTTAGTTTCTCCGGCTGATAAACCGGTATTCCCAATTCGAATGCTTTTGCCTTTACCGGTGTAGGAACAAGTTTATTGCTACGCCCCTTCGCCTTATCCGGCTGTGTAAATACCGCAACTACCTCATGTCCGGCATCCACAAGTGATGAAAGTGCATGTACAGCAAAATCCGGAGTTCCCATATATACGATTCTCATATAAACACCCAACCTTTTCTATTTATCGTTTGATTCTTCTATTTCCATATCAACACGATGAAGTCCGCCTTCAACCTTGTCTTTATATAAAATACCGTCCAAATGATCAAGTTCATGACAAATTGCTCGTGCAAAAAGCTCCTCACCCTCTACGATAATTTCATTCATATCAATATCAAGCGCTTTACATACAACATGGTTTGGTCTTGTAACCTGACCGGAAAGTCCCGGAAGACTTAAGCAACCCTCTTCTCCGACCTGCTCTCCATCTACGGAAACAATTTCCGGATTAATTAATGTATACGCCTCGCCGTCACATACATCAATGACGACAATACGCTTTAGTATTCCAACCTGCGGTGCTGCAAGTCCCACTCCGTTTGCCTCATACATCGTATCATACATATCCCCAATCAAAGTCCTGATTCGGTCAGTCATTTTATCAACCGGCTTACATGTTTTTCTTAATACATCATCACCATCTACACGAATTTTACGAATTGCCATCTTTTTGTCCTCCTAAAATTAATATGATTGCATCGGATCAACATCGATCTGAATGCTTGTCTGTTCATAGGAATATGCCTCTGCACATTCTCGCAGTTTTCGTAATATGTCATCCTCCATCGATTTAATATATATCACACGCCGATACATATCATTTAATCGAACAATCGTTGCATCCGACGGACCAATGATTCGAGTTTTTCCTTCGTTATCTGTCAACTGCTTCAACATCTCCGTCAGTTGCTCGGACGCAGTCTGCGCCTTCTCATAATCAGAGGCAACGATAAGTACTACCATCATATGATATATCGGCGGATATTTCATCAGTCTTCGGTAAGACATTTCCATATCAAAGAAACTATTATAATCCTGTTTTGCCGCTGAAGCAATTGCATAATGTTCCGGTCGATAGGTCTGAATCAGCACTTGACCGGGTTTTTGCCCTCTTCCTGCACGTCCTGCTGCCTGAGTTAAAAGAGAAAAGGTTCTCTCTCCTGCCCGATAATCATTTGCAAACAATGATATATCTGCAAGCATTACTCCAACCAGAGTAACATTATTAAAATCATGTCCTTTTACTATCATTTGCGTACCGATTAAAATATCTGCTTTGCGATTTAAAAAATCGGTAATTATTTCTGCATGTGCATTTTTGCGTATCGTTGTATCCTTGTCCATACGGAGTGTACGTGCTTTCGGGAATAATCTGTGTATTTCTTCCTCAACCTTTTGAGTACCGGTTCCAAAGCCGCCAATCAGCTTCGATGTACATTTCGGGCATTGCTTTGGTGCGCGCATCATATATCCGCAATAATGGCACTTCATAAATCCGTTGTCGTGCAACGATAACGATACATCACATTTCGGGCACGTAATGACTTCCCCGCATTCTCTGCAGGATACAAAACTATTATATCCCCTACGATTGATAAACAACATAATTTGCTCGCCCTTTTGCAAACGATCCTCAATCAAATCATATAACTTCTTACTCACAATGCTTCGATTGCCGAGACGAAGTTCCTCCCTTAAGTCAACAACCGAAACCTCGGACATAAAAACCCCCTCCGGTCGTTCCTTAAGTTCCCAAAGCCGATACTTTCCAAGCTTTGCATATGCGTAGCTTTCGATAGTCGGTGTCGCAGACCCTAAAATTACCGCTGCCTGTTCAAATCTGCCTCTTGCAATCGCAGTCTCTCTTGCATGATATTTCGGAGTCTGTTCACTTTTATACGCCATGTCATGCTCTTCGTCAATAATAATCAATCCTAAATTACGACATGGGGCAAACAATGCGGAACGGGGACCAATAATCACATCTGCCGTCCCATCTTGTGCCCGCATCATCTCACGGTATTTTTCACCCTTACTCTGCTTTGAATGAATCAGTGCAACACGATCACCAAAGTGCTGCTTAAACCTTGCAACATTCTGATACGTAAGTCCGATTTCCGGAATTAAAACAATCGCCTGACGACCTTCCTCAATGACCTTTTTGATACATCCGATATAAACTTCTGTTTTTCCGCTCCCGGTCACTCCGTGTAATAAATATGTGTCCCGCATACCTTTTTTATAATCCTCGGCAAAGCTGTCCACAAGGCATTGCTGCATCCTATTTAAACATATGACCGGTTGGCGTTCCAATTCGTAATTTGCCTCCGGAACCTTTTGCGCAGTATCACGTATTTTTTCTTTTACCGGCATTACTGTCTGCAGCGCATGATTCATCGTAGAACCATATGTATCCTTCATCCACACGGCAAGCTTAATAAGCTTTCCTTCAATTTGAAGCGCTTTATCCGGAATATCAATGATTTCCTTTATACGGTCAACGTCATATTCCGGTTTATCAGATATTCCGATAATATATCCCTTTCGGCGACGATTTCCCATTCCGAACGGTACAAGTGCCTGCGCACCTACTACCGCCCGGGACAAAAGTTCTTCCGGTATTTTATATTGAAATGTCTTATCGATTGCTTCATGCGAAATATCGATGATTATATCCGCATATTGTTGTGACATTTTCTTCCTCCATTATCTCATCTATGAGCTTACGCTCATCCATATCATAGCACACTCCGCAAATTTCCTGATATCGTTCATGCCCCTTCCCTTCCAGAATGACAATGTCGCGATTACCTGCAACTTTTAGCGCATACCGAATAGCTTCTTTCCGATCATATATCTTGCAAAATGCGGCGTCTGTATTGCGGAATCCTTGTTCTATATCGGAAATAATATCCTCCGGTTTCTCAAATCTCGGATTATCGTTCGTTAATATCGATAAATCAGCCAGTGTCGCTGCAACTCTTCCCATCTGATTTCTTCGGTCTCTCGAACGGTTTCCTCCACATCCGAAAACCACAATAATACGTCCGGGGTTATACATCCGAAGTGTCGACAAAAGGTTTTTTAATGCACACGCATTGTGCGCATAATCGATAAAAACAGAAAACGCAAAGGATACACGGATTTCTTCCATTCGTCCGGGAACACTGATTTTTTGCAAAGCCTCACACATTTTGTTCCGACTAATCCCAAGCTGATCACATACGGCGATTGCAGCAAGTGAATTATACACCGAAAAAAGGCCCGGCATTGAAACCATAAGCTTGGAATCCGCATGAATACACGTACCCATTTTATTTCGACAAAGCAGCTGATATCTCATGCCGTACTTTCGTTTTTCCATGACATACTCCGGACACTCGGCCATATAATCGCCGGCTGTCTTGATTCCATATGTGACATAACGATTATTTCCCGCAAAACACATATCTGTTCCGTACATATCATCCATATTAATTATGCCCACTCGTGAATGACTGAATAATTGTGTTTTCCAATATTTATATTCTTCAAAATCATCATGCTCGAAAGGCCCGATATGATCCGGGGTCAGATTTGTAAATACACCATAATCAAATGTAATTCCGGTAACCCGATTTTGTTTGAGTCCTTGTGAGGAAACCTCCATAACAACTGCTCTTATCCCCTGTTCATACATTTGTGCAAGCATTCTCTGTAACACATGAGACTCCGGCGTTGTGTTTTTTGCCGGATGCTCACCGTTTGCATCTACAACCGCAACCGTCCCGACCAAGCCGGTTTTATATCCTGCCTCCTGCAAAATTCGTTGAATCATAAAAGCTGTTGTTGTCTTTCCCTTTGTACCTGTTACGCCAATCATCAAAAGCTTTGACGACGGATTGCCAAAAAAAGCGCAAGCCACCATCGCCATTGTATATCGTACATTTGAAACCAAAATGATTGTCACATTCACCGGCGCATATATTTGCCGTTCTGATACAATGGCACATGCACCACGGGAAAACACTTCATCCAGGAAATCCTCACCCTTAAATTTGGCACCATCGATGCAGAAAAACAAATCATCCTCTGCCACCCGTCTCGAATCACTACATAATCCATTAATTGATCCTTTCACATTTCCCTGTAACACCTCATACTCCATGCCTTGAAACAAATCTTCAAGTACCATTTGCACATCTCCTAACAAACCATTTTTGATTTCAGATGGTATGTACGGAGTACAAGGGTCCGATAGTGCTTTTCACTACAGCCGGGGTAAAAATATGATTCGAGAAAAAAGGGTTGCCCTCACTCACGGGAAGCAACCCTTTTGTTTCTTATTCGTCGTCGCCGACAATCTTAACCTTTGCGTTATATAATTCCTCAACAGCAATAGAAAGCGGCTTCTTACCTTCACCCGGAACAAGCGGCTCATCGCCTCCGATAATCTGTCTCGCACGCTTTGACGTTGCCATAACGATTGAATAACGACTCTGAACGACCGGTTGTTCGCCCGGTTCCACCTCACTATTAACAACTTCCATTAAATCTGAGTATGATGGATGTAACATACTATTTCTCCCTTCTACTGCTCCTGCAGCTCTTCCTTTATTGCTTCAATAAATTTAATATTGTTTTCACGTAAACACTTGTTACTAACTATGACGGAATGAACTGTCTGAACACAAATATCCAAATCATCGTTCACGACAATATAATCATATACCGTCATGTCTTTTGACTCTTCTTTCGCACGTTTCATTCGCTTGGCAATCACAGCATCCGTTTCCGTACCGCGTCCCTTTAGACGTTGGCGTAAGCTGTTTACATCCGGTGCTGTCAGGAAAATAAGTACCGCATCCGGATACTGCTCCTTCACATGCATCGCACCCTGAACCTCGATTTCCAAAATGACATCATGACCTTTTGCCATCTCACTTTCTACAAACTTACGAGGGGTTCCGTAATAATTATCTACATATTGCGCCCACTCAATAAACCCATTGTAGTCAATCAGGTTGCGGAAATCTTCTACGGATTTAAAATAATAGTCTCTGCCATCGACTTCCCCCTCACGCGGGGCTCTCGTTGTTGCGGAAACCGACAAGCTATAGCCATATTCGGAAACCAGGCGTTTCACTACTGTACCTTTTCCAACGCCGGAAAAACCCGAAATAACAATCAGCAATCCTTTGTTTTCCATCTTGTCTCCTCCAGCCTATTCCATATTCTGAATCTGTTCTCTAACTTTTTCAATCGTTGTCTTAAGCTCAATTCCGATATCCGATATTTCAAGAGAATTGGACTTGCTAAGAATCGTATTGGCCTCACGATTCATCTCCTGTGCAATAAAATCGAGCTTACGTCCTACAGGTCCGCCGGCAAGTAAAATATCCCTTGTTGTGGTAATATGGCTCTTTAGACGAACAATCTCTTCATCCACGCATATCTTATCCGCGTATAATATAACCTCTGTTGCAATACGCTGTTCATCGATCTGAACATTTGCAGCAAGTGTATTCACACGCTCAATCAACTTATCTCTGTATTCCGAAATAATGGATGGAGCCTTGCTCTCAATGAAATCAACCATCGATATCATCTCGTCAAGCTTTGCAAGAAGATCGTCACACAATCTCTGTCCCTCTGTAACACGAGATGCTACAAATATATCGGCCGCCTCTTTGATTGCAGCCTCCAAATGCGGCCAAATTTCCTCGTCATCTACAGACTGTTCTTCCAAAGAAAAGACCTCCGGAAATCTGCCGACGGCAACCGGCGACATGCTTCCTTCGATACCAAATTCTTCTACCATACTCTTCATATATGCAATGTATTCTGCAGCAACCTCTCGGTTGTATTTTACACATACATTTGACTTTGTATAATCTTCATATGTAATAAACACATCCACCTTACCTCTTTGGATATATTCCTTTAAAAGATTACGGATTGTGTTTTCAAAGCAATTTAATCTGCGCGGAAGCTTAAGATTCATATCACAATATCTGTGATTAACTGCCTTCATCTCCACAACGATTTTGCGTTCTTCTGTAATTATTTCGCTTCTTCCGAAGCCGGTCATACTCTTAATCAAAAATTTTCACCTGTATTCTACTATAATATGCCTCATTTTCCTACATGTACCCATAAAAGCACGAGTATTATTATAGTATATTTATCTAAAAAAATCAATTCTTTACTTAACTTCTTCAATTCCGTGAATATCCGGTTCAATTGTCATTGAATAATTTGTATGATAAATCACAAATCCCGGCCTTGCCTTCGGCGGCTTTTTCAAATTTTTACGAGCCGTATAATCGATTTCCACCTTCGGTGCCTGCTTCCCGGATGAGTAAAAAGCTGCAAGTCTTGCTGCTTCTTCATATGTTCGGTCAGGAAGCTCCTTTGCTCCTTCCAGTTTCACAATCACATGCGATCCCGGAATCTGCTTTGCATGAAACCAAATATCATTTCCGCCGGCAAGCTGAAAGGTAAGTACTTCGTTTTGATAATTATTTTTTCCAACATACATATGGTAACCATCTGAGGAAATATAATGTAACGGTTTACTTTTTTCCGGTTTTCCGCCTTTCTTCGCACCGGATTTACCACGAATATATCCACTTTCAATCAATTCATCCTTAATCTGCTGCAGGTCATATTCGGAAGTGGCGAAGGATAATGATGTCTGTACAGACAACAGATAATCAAGCTCCGTCTTAGAATGCTCTGATAATTCCGTAAGTGCGGAAAATGTACGTTTTAGCTTATTGTACTTTGCAAAGTATCGTTTTCCGTTTTCCATAACGGGAATCGTCGGATCAATCGGAATCGTAATGTTATTCCCATCGTAATAATTCTCACAGACAAGTTCCTTATCACCCGGCTGCAAATTATATCCGTACGCTGTGATAAGCTCTCCATATACCCGATATATTTCACGGTTTTTAGTATCATCAAGCTGCGCGAGCTGTAAATCATATTTTTTGGAGGTCCTCTCAATTGCACTTGCAACGATTCTTCGCAAATCCGATCCACGTTGTTTCATTCTTGTCACAATACTTTTTGAACGATAGTATGTCTCGACAACCTCCGAACAGGAATCAAATTGCAGAAGTCCCTTTGCCTCTTTTGACATAACAAAACCGTCTGCAAAAACATCTCCGTACGACGACAATAAAACTGTTGAAAATTCTCTCGGTTCATATCCAGCATAAGCAATGCACGGTGTATATACACCCGCTTTCACATCGTCGAATATCGCCTGAAAGCTCTCAAACAAGCGTTCCTTTTCAGGCAGTGTCAGTGCTGCCGTACTAATTCCGCCATCCACTCTTCCTCGATATGCAATCTCATTTGCTACGACCGGGGATATACCGGTGAGCGAGGTGTATATTGCCTTTGCAACCGAAAGCGGTTTACTCATCACATGATTCACCCAGTAGTTTATATCAATCTCGAGCGGATTTTTCTTATCCTGCATCGGCGGATATTCATATTTTCTTCCCGGAAGCACCTCCCTTACAGAACTCATCTGAAAGGACACGTGTTTAATGCTGTCAATGATGCGACCTTCGACATCCGTAAAAATCAAATTGCTGTGTTTTCCCATAATTTCCATAATCAGCTTTTTATGACAGAGATCGCCCATTTCATCTAAATGTTCAATCGTAATCTCCACAATACGTTCGAAATTCGGTTGTCGGATATCAAGGATGCGACCATTTCCGATATGCTTGCGCAACAGCATACAGAAATTCGGTGCAATCTGAGGATTTTCCTTAACGTCCTTTGTCAAATACATAAGAGGCAAACTGGCATCTGCAGACAGCAAAAGTCGCTCGGTTATATTTTGATCGTCCAAGCGGTTTTTCACAACCAGGCATATCTCGTCAATCTCCGGCTGGTATATTTTATAAATTCTTCCGCCAACCAATCGTTTTTTTATCTCACTTACTATTCCAGAAACTACAATTCCATCAAATGCCATAACTTCCTCCGGGAAAAACTATTGTAATTCTTCCTCTATACTATCCAAAAATGTCTTAAGATTTGCACGGGCCTCTCCGATTACCGAGCGATCCTGCTTATCCAATATTGCCTCAAAATCCTGCAATTTTAATTCAATCATTCTACGGACATCTCCGGTTGCCTCTTCATACAACCGATCACCGCGCAGTAACACGAGTTTATTTTCTTCCTGCTCTCTCGGATGAATCTTCAACGCCTCCAAGGATGCCAAACGCTCATCAATCTCTTCATCTGACATATCGGTTGCTTCATTCTTGATTACAATTCGTTTTTTGACCTTCGTCGAAACAACCGTAACCATGACCTCTAAAATTGAATTTACGTCATATGTATAGGTTACATCAACTGCTTCCTGACCTGCAGGTCCCACCGGAACAGGGACCTCAATATCTCCAAGATACACATTGTTCCGTGCATAGCGACTTTCTCCCTGTAGTATTTCAACCCGAATCATGCTCTGATTATCTGCCGCCGTATATAAGCGTTCTGTATGACTGACCGGAATTACTGAATTCCGCTCAATCATCGGCAAATAATGTCCGTTTTCCTTCATACCGCCTGCCCTTACAACTACAATTTCTGTTCCGAGTGTAAACGGACAGACATCCGTAAGAATCATCTCCCGAACCGCCTCATTGCGTTCCTTCATTGCAGCCTGCGTAGCCGCACCCACAGCGACCACCTCGTCCGGATTAATACTCGTATTCGGTAACCGTCCAAACAAACGGCTTACAAACTTTCGGACAACCGCAAGCTTTGTCGCCCCTCCGACCAAAATAATCTCCTCAATATCCGCGATCTTAATATTAGCATCACGAAAGCTTCGCTCGATCGGCTTTTTTATCTTTGCAAGCAACAACTGACAGGCACGCTCATACTCGTCTATGCCAATTTCGTATTCATAGACATCCTCCTCGATCCTACATTTCATAACGGAGGTTTTCCCGTCAGCAAACCCAAGCTTACAGGCTTCTGCCTGTTTATGTATCTTTGCCCTCGTTTTTTCGTCGATACTATCCCTGTCTATTTCTTTTTCGCGATAAAACATCTGCTCAATTACTTCCGTGAAATCTTCTCCGCCTAAGAAATTATCACCTGCAACCGCGCGCACTTCCATAATATTTTCAAACAACTCAAGAACCGATACATCAAACGTACCGCCACCAAGATCAAACACAAGAAATTTTGTATCTGCATGTTTTAAATTCAGACCATATGCAATTGCTGCCGCCGTAGGCTCGCTTACAATACGCTCAACAACGAAGCCGGCCATCTCACCCGCTTTTTTTGTTGCACGTCTCTGTGCATCATTAAAGTATGCCGGGACACTAATCACAGCCTCCGTAATCGGTTGATTTAAGTATGCCTCAGCATCTTCCTTCAGAGATTTCAGCACAAGACTTGACAGTTCTTCTGCCGTAAACGTACGGTCACCCAACGTAAACAGCTTTCCGGTTCCCATACTGCGCTTAAAAACAGAAGCTGTCTGTTCCGGGAAAAGTAAACCACGTTCCTTAGCAGTTTCTCCGACATAGAAGATTCCGTTTTCATCAACGCTTACTACGGAAGGCGTAAGTGTATTTCCCAATTTGTTCGGAATTACCGTTACTTTGTCATCGCTCATATATGCAATTAAACTGTTTGTCGTACCTAGATCAATTCCTACTATCATTTTTTATTAATCCTTTTCAAACGTTTCTCATAAACTGCATGATGCCCACACAGACGAATTGCCTCCTGCAGGCACATTTTCGCCATATCATAATCACGCTTTCGCTCATATATAAGTGCTTTTTCATATAATGCCTCATGACAGCGGCTATAAAAGCAACCGCTGCATCGCTTCACATGCAATGCCTTATCAGAAACCTTCATTGCTTTCTCCAGATTTCCCATACACCGAAGCAACCGGGACAACCGAATAAAATCCATCGGCATACTAAGCTTACGATCCACGTATGTTTCCTGCGCATGTTTTAACAAATCCGGCATTTTCTTGAGACGAAAATGTATTTTATTTGCCACTGCTTCTACTAAATCACTATAATAATTTTCTTTTGAATCCTTGTCAAGCGTGACAGCCTTCTCCAAAAAACAAACAGCTTCTTGATAACATTCATTGACAAAATACGCACGTCCTATCGCCGCATATGTTTTGGAAGAAAGCGTTACCCCTTCCTTCGTCAACCAATCAAACAATTCCTGCACAGACTTTATTTTTCCCTCTTGACCACAGATTCCGACAAACTGTCTGATACATGCATGTACCTGTTCGTCCTGCAGGTTATTCTTCTTAAAAAATGCCATCAAAATATCAATTGCTTCTTCGCCCCTGCCACATCGCACAAGAAGTTCTGTGTAATCATAAACAACGTCTGCATCGCTGCCATACAGCTCCATATATTGGTTATATAGTCGCAGACTACGGTCAAACTGTTTTGTAATCTGCAATACTCTTGCCATATAAACAAGCAGACTTTTCCTCTCTTCTTCATACCGGCTTTCTGTATGCTTGTATGCACGTTCAAAACAATTCATGGCATCCTGAAACTTATTCGATGATTCTAAAATTAGTCCCATACGCACAAGACAAAATCGATTATTTTCATCATAAGCAAGTGTTTCCTTATAGCTCTCAAAGGCCTTTCGTTCTTCGCCGAAATATTCAAGCAAAATTCCTTGTTCAATTAAATACGCCGGATGCTTTTTTATCTCAAGCTGTCGCTCAAAACTAAGAAGTGCCTGATTAAAATTCCCCTGTTTCTTATATATGTAACCAAGTCTGCCATTTGCAATTAACTGGTTCTTATCAAGCTCCAGAGCTTTTTCATACATTTCAATTGCCTTTTCCAACCGATCAAGTTTTTCCAAATGAAAGCCCAACATCATATAAATATCATCAAAGGCTTCCATATCACTTGTTTCACAATCTGTGCGTTCCAATGTTTTTTCAAGCAAACAAACGATTTCCTCATGCTTATCATCAAGCTCTAAAATGCATGCATCCAGGTAGTCAAGTTCATCACTCGGTATACCAAACGCGCGAAAACGATCCAACATTTGTTTTGCCACTTCCGTCTGACCGGCCTTCAAATAAATATGCGCTTCCAGACAATACGGCTCTGCCACATACGGATACAATGCAATCGCATGCTCACACGAAGTAAGAGCATCCTTGTAGTACTCTAATTGGTAATCAGATTTTGCCTGAAACATATACGCAATATAACTTCTGTCATCTCGCATAAGTAAGCTTTCACAAGCATCCAAACATGCTGAAAAATCGCCGGTTTTATACTCTAATTCACACTTAGCTTCACAGGCAAGTACCATCTCGTCGTGCTCGGTTGCAAGAGCAACGTCAAGATATTTTCTTGCTTCATCATACTCCCGTTGTTTCAAATAGCAATCTGCTATCAAGAAATGAACATACGGCAACCGTTTACGAAGCTTTGAATCCTCCTCACTGCAATCATTGTCATCAATTCCTAAAATGGCATCCTTCCATATAAAGAAATCCTCTCTTGCCCTGTCATATTCTCCCATGCAAAGATAACTTCTTCCTCGCACATTATGCAATTCAAAAACCTGTTTTCCAACAGGTACAACACCCTCCAAAATATCAACCGCTTCTTTAAAATGATAATTTTGGTAATAACACCAGGCCATTTCGATTCTCGTATGTGCATCCTCGGGATTTTCATCGAGCTGCTTTTGATAATTTTGAAGTAATCCGACATTGGCACGAATCATTCCCGCCCGAACATTATTATCATAATGATTGATACGTAAAAGCTCGAGGAACAGATCTCTTGATTTCGCATATTCACCCATACTGTATAATAATTCCGCCTGCTTTCCCTTCACCACATATAAATCCGGTGCAAGTGCATAGGATTTATCATAATAACATTTTGCCTGGTCAAGCTTGTTTTGTACAAGTGCTAAATCTCCGCATATATGAATAATTGTAATATCCTCCGGATACATGGCATGGAGTGTCTGTGCTGACTTTTCGATTGCCGCAAGCCTGTCCTGAAACAAATCGGTCAATTCACTTTTTTTCTCATCTGCCTCATCTCGCATAAGCTGAAGTTCTCTGCGAATACGTGCAACATCCAAATACGGATGTGAGACATCAAGCTCCTCCAAAACCTTTAAATACTTTAACTGCTCCTCATACTCTCTTTTTCGGATTGAGGCATCCAACCGATAATAATTTTCGATGAATGTATCATAATCTGTCTCATCCCCGCTGAAACAGTCATAGGAAAGCACATCCTCATATATAGAATTATTTATCATGTAATCGAGAAAATCTGCCGGAAACTGCTCCGATAATTCTTTTTTTCTCTCTCGAATATCAAACTGCTCAACCAAAAGCTTCCATATCCGCCGAGGTAAATTATAATGCTCCATCAAATACCTCATGAGCTCTGTAAAAGCATCCATCGATGTATCAAGCGCAACAAAATCATCGATATCCAAAAGCATTCGCCATGCTTCCTCAGATATTCGACTCGAAAAATCCATATATACTGCCGCTATCTGACTTTGCAGCTTTGATACGTCCTCCTTCGTTTCCGTAGCACAAGACGACACGGCAAGCTTATTTGCCTGTTCATAGGCAGCACGAAGCTCCATAAATCCTTCCGCATCATCTTCCGGATTTACGGTCTGTAGTCTGCTTCGATAAGCCCGTTTTATTTCCTCTAATTTATTTGTTTGTTTAATTCCAAGTATACTCCAAATATCCATATATACCTCTATACAACAATCCGTGACGTTTCATGTATTTTGCAAGAAAGTAAAACAGCTGTCCCAACAAGCGAAGTATTACTTCGCTCGCACAAGGACAGCCTTTCTGCACCAAAATAGTCCCAATCGGATGTAAATTGACAAATTATAACATTGCTTCCAATGTTTCACGAATTGCCTTGATAAAATTCTCGCTGTTTAACACAGTAACATTCTCAAGTGTTGTAATGAGTGCCAAATCCTTTGTCATCTTTCCATCTTCAATCGTCTTAATCGTTGCCGCTTCCAGCTTATCCGCAAATGCAACAAGCTCCGGAATCTCATCCAGCTCACCCCTCTTACGAAGAGCGCCACTCCATGCAAAAATTGTAGCAACAGAGTTTGTAGATGTCTCCTCACCCTTTAAATGCTTGTAATAATGTCTCTGAACCGTACCATGTGCAGCTTCGTATTCATAGTTGCCGTCCGGTGATACGAGAACGGAAGTCATCATGGCAAGAGAACCAAATGCAGATGAAATCATATCACTCATAACATCACCGTCATAGTTCTTACATGCCCAAATGTAACCACCCTCTGACTTCATTACACGAGCTACCGCATCATCAATTAATGTATAGAAATACTCGATACCTGCGGCATCAAACTTCTCCTTATATTCCGCATCAAAAATGTCCTGAAAAATATCTTTAAATGTATGGTCATACTTTTTAGAGATAGTATCCTTTGTTGCAAACCAAAGTGTCTGCTTTGTATCAAGTGCATAGTTAAAGCAGCTTCTTGCAAAGCTTTCAATGGAACCGCAAATATTATGCATACCCTGTACAATACCTGCTTCCTTAAACTCGTGAATGAGCTCGACCGTCTGTGTTCCATCTTCTGCTGTATATACGATTTCAGCCTTTCCCGGTCCCGGAATCTTCATCTCCGATCCCTTATATACATCCCCATACGCATGTCTTGCAATAGTAATCGGCTTCTTCCAATTTTTTACACATGGCTCAATGCCCTTTACAACAATCGGTGCACGAAATACAGTACCATCCAAAATTGCACGGATGGTTCCGTTCGGGCTCTTCCACATTTCCTTTAAGTCATACTCTGTCATACGGGCAGCATTTGGAGTAATTGTTGCACACTTTACAGCAACGCCATATTTTTTCGTTGCATATGCAGAATCAAATGTCACCTGATCATCTGTTTCATTTCTATGTTCAAGACCAAGATCATAATACTCAGCCTTCAAATCAACAAAAGGATAAATAAGCTCATCCTTAATCATCTTCCAAAGAATTCTTGTCATCTCGTCGCCATCCATTTCAACAAGTGGCGTCTTCATCATAATTTTCTCCATTTATGTACTCCTCCTTATTTCAATATTGCCTAAAACCATCTGTCATTGTAGCATAAAGCTACGCCTTTACGCAAGAAGCTTTTCCTTTATTACTTTAAGTACACCTTGATTTTGCATCGTATCCGCAATATATTTTGCTGTGCGTTTTACTTCTTCTCTGGCACTTCCCACCGCATAGCTTTCCTTTGCACATTGAAGCATACCAATATCGTTGATATTGTCACCAAATACCATAACTTCATCACTTGAAACGCCGAGATGCTTCATTAAAAATGACAGACCTCCATCTTTGCCAACATCAAACCGCATACAATCCACCCAATGAATCCCCGCAGGCGCAAGAAGGGCACGCTCCCTCCACTTGTCAAAAAACCATTTCTTTACATTACCTTCCGCATCCGTCGGATGATAAATCGAAATCTTTACAATATCATCGTCAATCGAAAAAACATCCGGTACCTGCTTTATATCATAATGGTAGGAATCACGCATCCAGCAAAACAGTTCATCTGCACCTTCGCGCACATACGCATAATCCCTTCCGCAAAGCATAGGCTCTGCATCTTTTATTTTAAGAATATCCGACACGATTGACAAAATCAGTTCTTTATCCATTGACTGCTTCATTAATGTCTCTCCATTTGAACCACGTACAAATCCGCCATTGTCCGGTATGTAAAATATATCCGAGGCAACCGGCGCAAACAAACGACGAAGACTTGCATATTGTCTTCCGCTCGCTGCAGCAAACACAATATTTTTTTTCTTTAATTTCCGAATTATTTCATACATTTCGGGATTCAGATCAAAGGTTCCGTCCGCAACCAATGTTCCGTCCACATCACTTGCAACAAGTTTTATCATTTTATATCCACCTTTACTACTATACATATCACGCATAACAACAATCTGTATCCTATCATATTTGCCAAAAACCGACAAGCACATAACCTACTTGCACATAGCTATAAAACCCGATATAATGACATTGATTCACAGAATTAACGAAAGGAGATGCCCATGAGCTACACATATACCGTACCAAAGCGTCGCGCCAATCGCGTTTCATATCGAATTTTAGGTGGCGTATTTGTTGCCATTTCCGTCTTGCAATTTGTTTTACTTACAACAAACCATATCAAACATATGTTACTTACGTTCATGTTTGCTTTTGTTCTTATGGTTTATGGTTTATACCTCATTACATCTTCATTTCGAAAACAGGCATTTGATATTACCTATCGTTTTGATGATAAAGGCATGTTGGTTACCCACCGCTATGGTGCAAAGCAATACAGCTTTGATGACATAGAGTTCATCACCATGGTCATTCCGGATGCAAGTCTTATCTATTATATGTTAAATATCAAAGCCGGTCGTGATGTATATACGATTCCTTTTACTATGAAAAAAGATTATTGCGAAGCAATCTATGAATTTGTGAACAATCGTATCAAGAAAGACAACGAGCATGAATAAAAAATGCGTTCCCAAAACCGGGAACGCATTTTTTTATTTGTATTTCTATAAGCTTAAATCAGCATACCAAGTATCTCATTACTACGTGCTACAAACGCTGTCATCTCTTCAGAAGAGAGCGGCTTATTTGCAAGCACCGCAAGATCATATAACTGGCAGCAAATTGTATTTACATGCTCTCCTTCAGGATTTTCCAACACATACTTCACAAGTTTATTTCCGGCATTTAATACAAGGGTTTCTCCTTCTGCACCGAACATATTCGGATCCATGCCGGGCATGCTGTACATACGCATCATCTCTGCCATTCTTCTGGATTCCTCTGACAGTGTGAGCATAGAGGACACCGCCTCATTCTTCAAATTTTCAACTTTGATTGTAAGCTTTTCTTTTCCGGTTGCCTTCTTGAAGATTTCAGACAGTTTTTCTGTATATTCTTTTGTCTGCTCCTCGGTAAGGGCTTCACCTACAAAGTTTTCTGACAAGTCTGCATCAATTCGCAGGAATTTTACATTTTCGTTTTTACCCTCCAAATGTGTAATGTATGCATTATCGATGTTATGTGTCAGATAAACCGCATCCATGCCCTCTTCTTTAAACATCTTAATGTACTGAGACTGTGCCTGCTCGTCTGTAACATAAAATACTTTGTTTTCGTACTTTTCCTTACCTGCCTCAAGATATTCCGGTAATGTAACGTACTTGTCCTCCAAATTCTTGAATAGCATGTAATCTGTCATCTTCTCACAGAACTTCTCGTCACGAATGCAGCCAAACTTGATAAACGGAGAAATATCATCCCAATATTTCTCATATTCTTCTTTTTCTGTTTTACACATACCGGAAAGTTTATCTGCAACCTTCTTTGTGATGTAATCGGAAATCTTCTTTACAAATCCGTCATTTTGTAATGCACTTCTTGATACATTGAGCGGAAGATCCGGGCAATCGATAACACCCTTCAAAAGAAGTAAGAATTCCGGAATAACCTCCTTGATGTTATCTGCGATAAATACCTGATTGTTGTAAAGCTTGATTGTCCCCTCTAACTGATCATACTGTGTATTCACCTTCGGGAAGTACAAAATACCCTTAATGTTGAACGGATAATCCATATTTAAATGAATCCAGAACAATGGCTTCTTAAAGTCAAGGAATACCTTCTGATAAAACTCGATGTATTCTTCTTCCGTACAATCCTTCGCATTTTTCATCCAAAGCGGATGTGTATCGTTTAACGGCTTCGGTCCCTTGTCTTCCGGTGTCTCATCCTCAGTTTCCTTTGCATCGTCAGTCTTCTTTGGTTCATCACCTACCAAATCATCTTCCTCGGTTGTGTCAACCTCAATAACCTTCTTTTTGTCTTCCGCAGCCTTCTTCGCTGCTTCCTCCTCCATCTTATCTTCATTGATAAAATAGATATTGTATGGCATAAACGCACAATACTTTTGAATAACCTCACGCACACGATACTCGTTAGCAAATTCAAAGCTTTCCTCGTTTAAATACAAGGTAATTGCAGTACCTCTCGTGTCATCATCGCTTTCAGACATTGTAAATTCTGTACCGCCGTCACACTCCCAGAATACAGGCCGCGCATCCTTCTTGTAAGAACATGTCTCGATTGTAACCTTATCTGCAACCATAAACGCTGAATAAAAACCAAGACCAAAATGTCCGATAATTTGATCCTCATTTGTCTTATCCTTATACGTATTGATAAAATCTGTCGCACCGGAAAATGCGATCTGATTGATATATTTATCAACCTCCTCAGCCGTCATACCAATACCGTTATCTACAAATGTAAGAGTCTTATCCTTTGCAGATGCATAGACCTCAATCTTGTACTCTTCACCTTCTGCTTCCTCATACTCACCCATAAGTGAAAGCTTATGAAGCTTTGTAATTGCGTCACATCCGTTGGAAATTAACTCACGAATAAAAATGTCATGGTCGGAATACAACCATTTTTTTATAATAGGGAATATGTTTTCGCTGTTAATTGATAATGAACCTTGTTTCTCCATTGAATAAAACCTCCTATAATGTAGCTTTTATCCCTCAATAAAAGCATAATACTTATGAATTTCGCGTCCTCTACTACGCCATACACTCATAATAATACCTTAAAATAGCAATGTCAAGAAAAAATTAGCACTCATCTACAAAGAGTGCTAATAATACGCTAAATATAATATTTTTCTACTGTTTCATCCCAAATATGTTCTAAACTTTTATCCATTGTGAACACCTTCATCGACGTTCCGGTCGTAACAGACAATGCGCCATCCTCATATATGATATTCATAAACAGTGCCCCTACATCCGATGAATCCATCGGCAAATGATTCATTTCCACAAGTCTTGTGATATTGTCTCGATTAAACATAAGAACAATCTTGAATCGAAGCGGAAGTCTTGTTCCCTTCATAAAATCAAATATCGTTTGTTTCATATCCTTCCACATGACATATTCGGTGTCGGGAATCATTGCTTCATCCGTTTCCCCTTCATAAAACTCATAATGTATTTTACCGTTCACATAATAGTCCACTGCCGTTTTTACGCGCGCATCAAACAAATAAAAACTATCAAATTTTTCTTGTACAAGCAGCTCGTTCATAAACAGCTTGACATCCTCAATTGAAAAACTCTTCATATTCGACTAGTCCCTTTGATTTAAATAAATGATTAGATACCGGTAATCCCCGTACGGCTCCGGATATGAGCTCATTTTATAATACATGAGATCCGGTATATCCTGCAAAAAATCATAGCTGTATGCATCCGTGTAATCAGAAAGCAACACCTCGATAGTCGCCCCGCTGTCCCAGGATGCCTGATACTTTACTTCATTAACAAACTGATTGTAATCACAGACGAGTCCATTTAGCACAAAATAATTTTTATCAAGATCGTTGCACGGTTCATAACCATCCGACTCCCATATGTGCGTATCATCCATAACATCATCCGAAACATTAAAATACATATGTCCGGCGAAGCTTCCCCGGTCCGGAACCGGATCATCCCAGGTTGCATCTACCTGATACCATTTATCATCCAGTCTGACACGATTCCATGCATGAAGCTCACCGCCCGCCGTACCTGTCATGATCGCATTCTCAATATCACAGCAAGACAACAAAAGCGCCATGGCCTCTGCGTATCCGTTACATACCGCTTTTTTATGTACAAGCGCACCGTACGATGTAAATGCATAGTCCTTTGCATATTCCATATAACCGTATTCACAATTAGTGACCAAATAATCATGAATTGCCAGTTCCTTCTCATAATCCGACATACCGGGTGTAATAATCGTTGAAAGAATATCCTCAACCTTATCATAAAGTTCCACTGCATCCGGCCGGTCTCCCGGCATTTTTTCACCGGTTGTATAATACCTATACACATAATAGTTATCGGAAATCTCATACTTTAATCGAATCCGCATACCGCCTCTTGTTTTCTCCAGTACGGAAAACTGACCGACAGAGCCATTCATACTGCAAACATAATTATTGATTGTTTTTAATTCTTCCTCCGAGATTCCTTTTATATAAAAGGTTCCGTGCATCTTACCCTCATCAATCTGCCGACTCACAAGCATCGTAAGTGTCTCCATATCATAAGCAGTCTCTTCCGGATGCATTTTGGAACCAATCTCCCAACCATAAAAATAGTAACCAAGTATAACAGCCACAGCAAGAATCGGTATTATCCAGAAGATGCGACCTCGTTCCCTTTTCATGACTATTCCTCCATATCCTGACTGTCGTCATCAACCTCATCTTCCGGTGTATCCTCTGACTGAAATGAGGATTTTTTCCCAACAATCAGAAGAACCGCCAACAATACGATCGAAACAATCAAGCAGATTGCTACAAATATCGGTTTACTGTCATCTCCCGTTGCAACGGTCAACATTGCAAAATAATCCGTCATCTACACATATCCCCCTTCAAAATTTACGTCTGAACACTTCTATATTTTAATGGATAAACAAGCGAATAGCAACCATAAAATACCTCCTTCGTTTCTGAATAGAATCTTACGCAACTGTAAATCCTTTACAGTAACAAAATCACTTCCGGAGGAGCATAAAATGGCACGAAACAAAGTTATGATCTGTGGTGTTAATACCTCAAAATTACCTTTGTTATCAGAAGAAGAAAAGCAGGCTTTATTTGAAAAGATAGCCGAGGGGGATATGGATGCACGGAAGCAGTTTATCAACGGAAATTTGCGACTTGTATTAAGTGTAATAAAGCGATTTGCAAATGCATGTGAAAATGCAGATGATTTATTTCAGGTTGGCTGTATCGGACTAATAAAGGCAATTGATAATTTTGACCGAAGCTTAGACGTGAAATTTTCCACCTATGCAGTTCCGATGATTATCGGTGAGTGTCGACGTTACCTACGCGATAACAACGCAATACGGGTTTCGAGATCCCTTCGCGATATTGCCTACAAAGCAATTTACACAAGAGATATTCTCACCAAAAGTTTAGACCGCGAACCAACCGTAGACGAAATTGCAAAGGAGCTTGATATTCCAAAAGAAGAAATCGTAAATGCATTAGATGCGATTGCCACTCCCATGTCCTTATATGAGCCGGTATATCAGGAAGGTCAGGATGTTCTCTACCTGATGGATCAGGTGAGCGATAAAAAGAACCGGGAAGAAAACTGGGTGGAAAATATTGCTTTAAGAGAAGCAATGAAAAAGCTTGACGAACGGGAATCCAATATCATAAGACTTCGTTTTTTTGAAGGTAAAACTCAGACTGAAGTTGCAGATGAAATTGCAATATCTCAGGCACAAGTCAGTCGCCTTGAGAAAAATGCACTGAAGACTATGCGAAATTATCTTAAATAAAATATATGTCAATATTACAAAATCCCATTCCTCTATCTCGAGGGACGGGATTTTGATAATTATAATTCAATTTTGAATTTATTTCTTTTGTCTGAGGATACAGAGATTATTTCTGGTTGTATTTCTTCCTCAATCGATAATTCGCATATATCCTGGATTGATTTATAAATGTCTTTTTCAATCTCCCTAACCCCATTAAATATATTAAGCACATATTCTGGGGGCATAAACGGAAGCATATTGAAACTATAACTATTTACAATTTTTCCATTAGATAAATCAAGCCTAATTGTTGCATATCTTTTTGAATAATTATAATTTGTAAGGATATTACTCAATTCTACTCTGCGATTTTCCGGACAAATAAAAGGTAACCCTACGTCCATATCACAAATTCCATCGTTATATACAAATACCTTACAGTCTGTATGTATCTTTCCATTCTCAGTAAATCTGATAGAAAAAATCATCAAATTGTCTTTTTTTATTTTTGAATAGTTCCAGCCTTCAATCTTAAATGCCATATCAATAATATTACTATATTCTTCTAACGTCATGATTCCCC